>JAFSUM010000019.1 GCA_017445245.1 Bacilli bacterium
ATTGGATCTTGTACTACCGCAGATGGTAAAGAAAGAGTGGGGTATACTTTCCAAAAGGAAATATAAGTTCGAATTTAACAAATTCCAATTTAACGAGCAGTTGTAGCCTTTTTTCACCTTAAAAACCCGAACCCTTCACTGCCGTTTTTGATCACTCATATTCGGATTCACTGAAGGAATAACGTCGATCAAAAATTGCCCCGGTTTCGATTCCGAGGCAACCTATTTACTTATCGACGTTTCTTCGCCTTACGAATTGCGTACTCGCGACGATGCAGTTCATTGGTGTGTCGCCTTTTCGCTTCCTCCGTTTGGTCACTATTCAAGGAGTCAAGCCTCGTCTCTATCCATTCCACAGCGAGTTCCGCGAACATTCCGCACATCTCTTTGTAGAGGGCTTTCGGCATAGGCGGAGCCCCTTCAACTACGCTGACGACGGCCCGGAAATGCCGTTCTTTATTTGCCGCCATTGCCGCCCTTCCTGGCCTCGATCACTTTCTCGATCTCCTTCTTCGATCGTTTATCAAAGAGCAGGTCCGCGATCGGTCCTTCGAAAGCTACGACCAAGTCCGGAAGCGAGAGAACGTAATCCCGAAGCTCTTTTAGCGTCCCGAACTCCTTGGAGCCGATCGCTTTCCGGTATTGGTTCACGTACTGGAGGTCCGCTTTCGTCAGCTTGCCCACGGCTTTTAAGGCCATGGCGCTGCCAACCGCCGCGAATCCGTCGCCATCCAGGGAGGCGATCCTTCCGTATTCGAAGGACCTCGAAATCCGATAATTTCCACCAAAACGGGATTCGACTGCCAGGCTCAAACCTGTCCTCTTTTTATGGGCAGGTGTTAATCAGCGACGTTTACGAAGGGAATGACGCCGGTAGGCGGAGCCTTGCCATGCGATTGACGGGCAAGACTACATATACTACAATTGTAGTGACTACAAATGTAGTTAAGGAGGATATCCATGCCTGTTCTCTCTGTAAGAATGACCGATGCCGAGTACAAAGCCTTGGAGGGTTATGCGGCGGCAAACGGCATTTCTATGAATAAGGCAATAAAGGATGCCTTTTTCGAAATGCTTGAAGACCAATATGATTTGGAGGCTTTTGATCGCGCCTACGCAGAATATTTGAAGGACCCCAAAACCTATACGAGCGACGAGGTCGCCAAGGAGTTGGGGATCAAATGAAGCGTTATGCTTTGGTCTATTCCAAGGAAGCATTAAAGGATTTGAAGAAACTCGATAACTCAGTGTCGAGGGTTATTTATGCGTGGCTTAAGAAAAACATCGATGGCTGTTCTGATCCAAGAATCCATGGAAAAGGGCTTACGTCAAATCGTTCCGGGCAATGGCGATATCGCGTGGGAAACTATCGGATTATCTGCAAAATCGAAGACGACAAAGTCATCGTTCTTGTTTTGACCATTGGCCATCGAAGCACGGTTTATGGTTAAGAAGCGGAGTATCTAAGCCGCGTTCCCTTTTCGATTTGAGTCTGTCAAAATGCCCACGAAGATCGGATACGATTTTCGGAAGGCGACGATTAAAAACCTATATTTACTTATTTACGCAATCAAAGAGGACTTAATTGTCGTCGAGCGGCTTATCAATGCCCGTAAGGGCTTTTCCTCTTTGCTCAAGGGCTAATCTGTTATTAAGTGAGGTTTTCACCAAACAAAGTTTGATTTGAGCATTTCGCCGTTGTCGATGAGCAAATCTTCGCCTGTCATCGATTTGTTGATGACGGTAACGAAATAAGCCCATTCGGCGATCTCTTCTGGGGTCGCCCATTTCTTTAATAAGGATTCATTCGCGACGGCATCAAAAAGTTTTTTATCCTGAAGGATATGGCCGTTAAAACCCGTGATGACGGCGCCCGGGGAGAGGGAATTCACAGTCACCCCACGCCTTGCCAGACGTACGGCGGTATTCTTCATATAAGTAACGAGGCCGCCTTTGGAAGCACAGTACAAGGGAAATTCAGAACCATTGCGCGCGGAGGCTGAGGCGATAAAGAGAACGGATTTTAGGTTTTTGCCCCCGTCATATCCCCTTTCCAAACGAATCGCGCCTTCTAAATTCGTGGATATGGCTTTCTCTTCGTTTTGGGTGCCATGAGAGATGACGATGATATCGGGTTCGTATTGGGGCAGGGCATCCTTAACTACATCCAATTGATGATGAACATAGGATTCATGAGTGATCGAAGCAGGGGCAATATCGAGTCCAACAACTTCGTGCCCTTTGGCCAAAAAGAGTTCGGAAATGGCCTTTCCAATGCCATTTGAGGAGCCTGAGACTAATATTTTCATAGCAAATCCGCCTTCTTTTCTTGCTGATATTCCAACCATTCTTCACCGATCTTGTGTTTTTCGAGGTAACGGCAGAAGCGATATCCTAACGGGCTGAAGACGATTTCGAAAAGTAACTCGGCGACGGCACCGGTCGTGGCGCATGTTAGGCACTGAACATATGTCCAGCCGAAGAAGTTCCTGCTGACGATGAGAGCGAAGACCAGGTTATCGACGAATTGGCCGATCATCGTGGAGATATAAGTACGGGAAGCAAAAGCGACGAAGCCGTCGGGGTTACGTTTAAAGAGTTTCCCTAGGCTCCAATTGAGAACGTTGTTGATAATCGCAGATACAATGAAGGCGACCGAACTACCTAAAATGATGTACCACGTGCCTTTGAATGTTTCGTCAAAGGCGTTATTTAAGACCGCCTCGCTTCCTTCGACGTAGGACTGGCTCCATTCACCGGGGATAATCGAAGCGATGAAGAAGATGAGTGCGACGAATAGGTTTACGACAAGCGCGGTGATGGCGAGGATGTTCCCGGCCTTTAGGCCATAACGTTTTGTGGTGATGTCCATGGCCAAAAAGCAAAGCCAGGACAAAATGATTCCGCAATCTAGGGCCAGCCAATCAAGGCCGGTGTTGATGCTTTTGTTGGCCAAGAGGTTCATTCCGATGACGGAAATGAAGAGCATGGCGATGACGAATGGGTGACAGGAGCGCATCAAAAGCGCATATTCCTTGAAAAAGGAAGAAATTACCTTTTTTAATTTTGACATTCAGGACTCCTTGTTTTTTATTTTGAAGATGGTTAGGCAAGGAACATCTTCATCAGGGCGTATTAAACCATTTATGGATTCAAAAGCAACCAAAATCATGAATTGGTGCGCCCATGATGTGTTTTGATTGCATTGTGCCCGCTTCGGCATATGATGTGCAGGCGCACGATATATGAAGAAACTGAAACTCTTTGCCGGACAGATGGATATGACCAGCGGTAACCTCTTCGGGAAGATCGCTTGGTTTTCCTTGCCGCTTCTACTAACGACGGTGATGCAGTTACTTTATTCAACCGTCGATTTGATTTCGGTGCAGATGTGGGGTGGCGGCGATACATCGATGGGCGCGATTGCGGCCAACGGCTCCTTGATTAATCTCATCATCATTGTCTTTAACAACATGGCCCTTGGTTCTAACGTCGCCATCGCGAATGCCAAGGGGGCAAAAGACGCGGAACGCGCCTCCAAAATCTTGCACACGGCCACGCTATTTTCGTTCTTTTCAGGTATCATCGTCGGCTTTATCGGCTGGTTCCTTTCCGACAACCTCCTCATCATGATGGGAACGGAGGCGGAATATGTTCCCCTGGCCACGCAGTACCTTCAGATTTACTTCCTTGGTCTTCCGGCCTTGATGGTCTATAACTACGCGGCACGTAACATGAATGCGATGGGAGATTCGCAGACGCCTTTCCTTATCCTCTTTATTTCGGGTTTAGTGAACGTTGGCTTTGATTTCGTCTTCGTACGTTTTTGGGGAATGGACGTGGCAGGGGTTGGAATTGCGACGGTCATCGCGGAAGGCGTGTCCGCCGTTTTGGCCCTGGCCTTCCTATTCTTAAGAAAGACAAATTACGTGAATCTGCACTGGAAAAAGATGCGCATGGACCGCGTTTCTCTTATTGAAATCATCCGTATTGGCCTGCCCGCAGGGCTACAAGGATTCTTTTTTGCCCTTCCGAATGTTTTTGTTCAATCAAAGCTTTACACCATTGAACCGGGCAATCTCGATTTGAGTAATGGGGCCATCGCTTCCGGCCAAATCGAGTCGTATATCTTCGCCGGCATCCAAGCCATTTCGAGCGCGTGCCTCGCCTTTACCGCGGCCAACCACGGCGCGTTAAGAAAAGACAACATCAAGAAGGTATGGCTTTATTCGTTCCTTCTTGTCCTTATTTATACCGGTATCTGCGATATCTTGATTTTGACCATCTATCCTTCGTTGCTGCATTTGTTCGTCTCTTCGGATGCGGCGGTCGAATATGGGCGTCAACGATTATGGGTCATCGGGCTTACGTATACGCTTGATGGGGTCATGGACGTATTTGCCTCAGCGTTACGTGGCATAAAGAAATCGACGTATCCGATGATCGTGACCCTGCTTTTCTGCACGATTGTCCGCATCGTGTTCTTATTGACTCTCTTCGACCTTGATTTCTTCCATAATGTCGGATGGCTATATGCCGTCTTTCCGATATCGTGGATCCTCTCGGTCATCTTTGATGGCATTGGGTTGCTCATCTTCGCCCCGAAGGTATTCCATCAGATTGACGAAGATATCAAAAAGGCGCCAGAACCACAGATTCAGAGCGCCTAATTTCCGAAAATATCGCGTTTTTGCAACTGATCAGTCGAATTTTGCGTGGTATCTCGCGATGCCGCGTTCGATAACTTTACGCGCTTCTTCGGGTCCCGAGAAGCCTTCGATTTCGGTTTTCTTCTTCCGTTCGAGGCTCTTGTAGTGCATGAAGAAATGGCGGATTTCCTCGGCGAGGTGGGCGGGCAATTCGGTGATATCTTTATAGTCACAATAGAAGGGGTCGTTCTCGCAGACGGCGATGATCTTTTCATCGCTTTGTCCGCCGTCGACCATCTTCATGAGTCCGATCGCGTGGCAACGCACCAAGGCCATGGGGACGATGGGCTCCGAGGAAACGACGAGGACGTCGATGGGGTCATCGTCTAAACCCCAAGTCTTGGGAATAAATCCATAGTTATGGGGGTAGTGGGTCGATGTGTAGAGGATGCGGTCGAGCATCAAGGCACCCGACTCCTCATCGAATTCGTATTTGTTTTTCGAATGGGCGGGAATCTCGATGCAGGCGAGAAAATGATCCGGTCGGATGCGCGTGATGGGTACACTATGTAGTAAGTTGGCCATAATGCTCTCCTTTCGCGGCTAGTGTAAACGCGTTGAAATGGAAGAGCAAGGGTTCGCGTCGGGTGTATAATGCGCCCGATGAAAGTTGTTTGCTATGTGCTCGATGTGCGTTGCTTCGCCTCCGATTATTACTTTTGGCTTGATAAATTACCCGAGGAACGGCGAGCAAAAAGCCTCCGTTTTGTGCAGGAAAAAGACCGCTTGCTGTCTTTAGGAGGCGGATTATTAATCGAAGCGTTTGTTGGACATGGTAAATACCGATATGGCGAGTTCGGGAAGCCTTACAAAAAACACCGTCCCTCTTTTTCGCTCTCCCATAGCGGAACCTATTGTTTCTTGGCGGTTGCCTCGAACGAAGTAGGCGCGGATATCCAGCGGATCGAGAACAAAGATCAACGAATGGTCGCATATTGCTTCGACGAAGAAGAAAGGACCCGCATTAAATCACAGGAAGACTTTTTCTCCGCCTGGAGTGAAAAGGAAGCTCTTGGAAAGTATTTTGGCTTTGGCATCAAGGACCCCAAGAAGACGCCCGTACGGCCTCTAACTGACGACAAGGTCCTCTTCGAAGGGAAAACGTGCTATGTCGCGCACGGTAGGTTTGAAGACTATGTCTTTGCCGTCGCTTCTGGCGAACCTATCAAACTTGGAATCGAGCCGGTGGATCTAGAAAAGATCAAAAAGCTCGTTTTGTGAGTTTACAAAAAAGTTAATTAAGATAAACTTATCCGCTCACGAGTAATGTGGGCGGAGGTGTCTTATGAATCCAATTCTTGTCACCGTCATCGGTATCGCCCTTATTTTCCTTTGCACCACCCTTGGTTCCGCGGTCGTTTTCGTCTTTCATAAAAAAGAGATCTCGCCGAAGGTCAGCGAAATCTTCATGGGCTTCGCCTCGGGTATCATGCTTTCCGCATCGATTTTTTCTTTAATCGTTCCCGCTTTAGGCGCGGAAGCGCAATATATGCCTTCTTGGGTGATTGTCGCATTATCCGTCATCGGGGGCGCTGGATTCATTTGGCTCATCGATAAACTCGTTCCCCATTTTCACTTCGAAGGCGGTGAAGAAGGCCTTCCGACGGAGAGAATCAACCGCACGGGCAAGATGTTCCTTGCCGTAACCATCCACAACGTTCCCGAAGGCTTGTCCGTCGGTATCGCTTATGGTGTCGCTTTGGCCTCGTGGACGGGAAACTCCCAGGCGGCTCTTTGGGGTGCCTTGGCCCTTGCGATTGGCATCGGCATCCAAAATATTCCCGAAGGCGCGGTGGTCTCTTTGGCCGTCAAGGCGGAAGAAGGAAGCTCGATGAAGGGTTTCGTTTTCGGAACGCTTTCGGGAGCGGTCGAACCTGTCGCCGCCGTACTCGGTGTGTTCCTTGCGATGCAACTGCAGGCGGTTATGCCTTGGGCCCTCGCATTTGCCGCGGGATGCATGCTCTATGTCGTTGCCGAAGAGATGATTCCGGAGATGACGAAAGACTCGACGCACCACCATGGCGTCTGGTCGATGATTCTAGGGTTCACGTTGATGATGGTGTTAGATGTAACCTTAGGTTAAGTTGCCAATTGTAAACTTCGTCGCCCTTATTAAAATGGTCTAGATGGCTAGAAAAAGAAGACCGTTTGATTTCTTCTCTGCGTTTGCTTACGCGGATGAAATGTCTAAGTTCGAAATGGTGGCGCTATGCATCGTTTCGGCTTTTTGTGCGGCCTGCAACGTCTTGTTGCCTTATCTTCAGAAAATCATTCTCGAAAGCATCGGAAACAACAACCATACAGACGATTTACTATGGGTCTATCTTCTCGTCGGCATCGGCGGGGCGCTTGCCCTGACATTAGAAAACTTTTTGAACATCGCTATCATGATGCGCCTTCGCCGTGGCCTGGAACGGGCGATGCTTTACTCTATTACTTATAAAGAACAGCAAATGATCCGTGAAAAGGGTATCGGCGTTTTCGCTTCGGCGGTCGTCGGCGATGCGGAACAGCTTTCCCGCGTCTTAGCGGCTGGCTGGTTCTCGATTATCTTCAACTTCATCGGCGCGATTGTTTCGATCATCATCTCGGCGACCTGGAACCAATACTTCCTCGTCATCGTCATGGTCGCGTATTTGCTGGTTTTGATTGTCATTTACGTTTTTAATCGAATCTCCGTGTATTATTTCCGCAAGGAGAAGGTCATCAGCTATGCGATCGGGCCGCATATTCGTGGCACGGTCGAATCGCATCGTTCCATCATGGCCTATGGGTCTTATGATGCGTATCAGGAAAGCCTAAGGCCCGAATATGAGCTGCGCCGTAAATACTTCACGTTAAGCGAAAACATGGCGAGTCTTTCTTCGGCTCTCATCAAATTGATTCAAGCGGTGGCCCTCGCGGTGTTCTTCTTTTTCGCCGTCGCCGAATTGCGCGCGGAAAAGACGCCGGAGGAACGCGCGGCCTTTTATCCGGTTTTGATTGCTTTGGTTAGCTATTTCGCCACCATCTTCGCTCCGATCGCGAGTATCAACACGACGTATAACAACGTCTCCAAATTCCGCGCCTTCTTCGATCCGTTCCGCGAGATCGTAACCTTCCCCGGCCTAGGAGGCTTGCCAGGATACCTCGACGTGAAAGTGAGCCACGTGGAGGCGATTCGCAATAACGTTTTGATGCTGGAAGACATCAATATCGATGTCGACAAGGTGTATGCGATTATTGGTTTGCATGGCGAATCTAAAGCGGCCCTTTTGGGATATCTTCGCGGGGAAACCATTCCCGAAAACGGCACGGTAACGATGGGGGGCATCCCGTTCCATGAAATCGAAAAGAACCTTCGCCTCAGTCTCTTCTCCATCAACTCTAGCGGTGTTGAGATCCTCGATAGCAATCTCGAGTTCAACGTTACCCTCGGGAAACCTTTGCTCTCCGACATCGATTACGAGCAAAAGCGGAAAGAGTATTACGCCCACTTGGAATACTTCTTCGAACTCGTGGATTCTGGATGTAGGTTCCACCATAAAAAAGAGAAGGCAATCCTCGACGAAATCATTTCGGACTTCTATGCCCTCGATCCGCATTTGAAAAATGAAAAACTCATCCGCGACACGGTCGTGGCCGCGTTTGCTTGCATCGAGGACCGCGCCCATTTCATCGCGACAATCGGAAACTCTATTTTCAGCAAAAAATACGCAAAACAGGCACGTTATGAAAAAATCTTCGAAGGTTTATCGCTCTATTCTTTGGAACATCGAGACTTTGGTTATGCGGGCAAAAACCTCTTGGAATCCGAACGAGCCCTCATCCTTTTGGCCCGCTTCTTGCTGCCCGAAAATGAGAACCCCTTCCTATTGCTAAGCCCGCTAGAACACATACCGTTCGAGCTCTATCCTTCAGCATTGGCTTTGCTACAAAAGATGATCAAAGGACGTCCTGGCATCGTCATCATGCCCGACATCAACGATGCTCGCACCATCGCTGACGAAATGATCGTGATGGAAGGCGGAAGCATTGTCGAACGCGGAAAACATGCGAACCTGCTTCGCCGCAAATCGAAATACGCGGAAATCTATGCCGAGGCGAGCAAGCCTATGCACAAGAAATAATCAAAGAGTGTCGATAATGGATTTAAGCGTCTCCGCCGAAGCGTGGAGGCGCTTCTTTTCTTCCTCGCTTAAGGGGTAGTCGAGAACGACTTCGATACCCTCTCTGCCCACGATGGCGGGCACGGAAAGAGCGAGACCCTCCAAGCCGTATTGACCATCGAGTTCGCAGGAGACCGGGAGCATCATGTGGCGGTCTTTGCAGATGACGTCGCAGATATGGGTGACGGCCGTGGCAACACCGTAATATGTCGCACCTTTCCGCTTGATGATCTCATAGGCGGAATCGCGGACCTGCTCATAGATTTCCTGCATACATTTTTCATGGTCGAAACGGCCACGCATTTCCGCGAATTGGTTAAGGGGAATACCGCCGATATTGGTAATAGACCAAACGGGGAATTCGGAGTCGCCATGTTCGCCGATGATGATACCATGGACGTTTTTGGCATCGACTTTAAGGCGCTCGGAAATGAGATATTTGTACCGAGCGGTATCTAACACGGTGCCCGAACCGATGACCCTTGAAGCTGGGAAACCGGACTCTTTGAGGGCGACGTGAGTCAGAACGTCAACGGGGTTAGCGACGATCAGAAGGATACCTTCGAAGCCGCCGTCGACGAGAGAGCGGATGACTCCGCGCATGATCGCGGCGTTTTTGTTGATGAGGTCAAGCCGCGTTTCGCCGGGCTTTTGGGCCGCGCCTGCGGTGACGATGGCGATTCCCGCGTCTTTGGCGTCGGCGTAGTCACCCGACCAGATTTCCATCGGGGAGGAATAGGGGATGCCATGGCTGATGTCCATGGCTTCGCCTTCGGCTTTCTCTTTGTTGTAGTCGATGAGGACGATTTCGTTGTAGAGGCCTTTTTGGCTCAGGGCATAGGCGGTCGAGGCTCCGACGAACCCCGTTCCGATGATTGCTGCTTTGCGGTTATTGATCATATTCGAACTCCTAATGGAATCATACCAAGGTGAATTGGATAGAGTTAAGACAATGCTTCGATTTCGCTTGGCTCGTTCCATTTTACGCGCGCATTAAGTATGATTATCTAAACCAGAAAGGCACATTTATGCATAACGAAGTCAAAATCAGCGACTCTTTCTATTACATTGGCGGTTCCGACCGTCGTCTCGCCCTTTTCGAGAACGTTTATCCTCTCGTTAACGGTGCGAGCTACAACTCCTATCTCTACCTCGATGAGAAGACCCTTGTCCTCGACACGGTCGACCGTGCCGTCAGCGATGTCTTCTATGGCAATCTTGATTACCTTCTTGCCGGAAGGAAGCTTGACTATCTCATCGTCAACCACATGGAGCCCGACCACGCGGCCAATATCGGCGAACTTTTGCTCCGTCACCCCGAGACGACCATCGTCATCGGCGACATGGCCCAGAAGTTCCTGCTGAACTACTTCCCGGACATCAAAGCCAATTTCCTCATCGTCAACGAAGGCGACAAGCTCTCCATCGGCAAGCACGAATTCACCTTTGTCAAAGCCCCGATGGTCCACTGGCCCGAAGTCATGTTTACCTATGAACTCACCGAACACGTCCTCTTCTCGGCGGATGCTTTCGGAACGTTCGGCGCTTTGCATGGCGACATCTATGCCTCAAAGAATAACTTCGACCTCGCAGAGGCTAGAAGGTATTACACCAACATCGTCGGCAAATACGGCCAGCAGGTCCTTGATGTATTGAAAAAGGCCGCGGACCTCCGCATCGATCTTATTTGTCCTCTCCATGGCCCGCTGCATCGCGGCAACTTGAATCCGCTTCTTGGGGCCTATGGAAACTGGGCTTCCTATACCCCCGAAGATCCTAGCGGCGTCATGATCGCCTATTCCTCCGTTTATGGCGATACTGCTCTTGCGGCGGAAATCCTCGCGAAGAAAATCGTCGAAAGAGGCCTCCGCGACGTCGTTGTTTATGACGTTTCCAAAACCGATTCTTCCTATTTGATCGCCGAATCTTTCCGCGTCGGAACCATTCTCCTATGTGCGACCACCTATAACGCGGGCGTTTTCGTAAAGATGGAAGACTTCCTTCATGACCTTGCGAATCACAAGATCCGTAACCGCACGATCGGTTTCGTCGAAAATGGTTCGTGGGCACCTGCGGCCAAGATGAACATGAAGCGCATCCTCGCCGATTTGGAAGGCATCGACTACATCGACGAAAGCCTGACCATTGCTTCCGCGCTTAAGGAAGGACAACTACCCGCGCTCGATGCGATTGCCGAAGCTGTCGTCGCGCGCCTCCGTCCCGAAGAAAAGAAGGTCGAAGAAAGCGGATCCCTCGTCGAAGCGGCCGCCATGTTCAAACTCTCTTATGGTTTGTTCGCCCTCATCACCAATAACGGCGAAAGGGATAACGCCTCCATCAACAACTCGTTCTTCCAGGTATCCGATAAACCGAATTTGGTTATGCTTTCGGTCAACGTGGCCAACTATTCTGCGGATACGATTCGCGTGACGGGCACATTCAACATCTCCGTCCTCAACGAGGAAGCCGATTTCGGTGCCTTCAAGCGCTTCGGATTTGCCTCGGGCCGCGATACCGACAAGTTCGGTGATTATGAAGGTGAGACGGGCCGTTCCGTAAACGGACTGCTCTACCTAAAAGGCATCTCGAACGCGTTCTTCTCCTGCAAAGTCGTCCAGACGATCGAAGCGGGTAACCACGTCCTTTTCATCGCCGAAGTCACGGAAGCCAAGGTCCTCAATGACGTGCCTTCCATGACCTATGCCTACTACTTTGCAAACGTCAAACCCAAGCCGCTTCCTAGCATCAAGACCGCGACCGATCCCAACGCGCCGAAGCAGATCGGCTGGCGTTGCAAGATCTGCGGGTACACCTATATCGGCGAAGAATTACCGCCCGATTACGTGTGTCCGTTATGTAAGCATCCGGCCTCGGACTTCGAACGAGTAGAACTGTAAAAATAAAGTGGTTTTGCGGCTTAAAAGACGGCGAAACCACTTTTTAATTGCCTCGTTTTGTCGCTTGCGCGGGCGAAAGAGAGTGCAAGTTACGAAAATGCCGATATAATCCCTAATACGATGGAAGAGAAAACAATAGTCGAAGTCGAAGTCCTCTCAGAAACGGAATCCGAGGTGACCAAAAGCGACGAACCAAAGAAAAACGTCACCTATGTTTCAAAGGGAGACAAAGGGTTAAAGAATCTTCGCCTCGCCGATAAGATCGCCCGTTATTGTTTCCCCGGGATATTCCTTTTCGCTGCTGGCGGTTTGGTCTTCTCGATCCTTTATTCCCAAGGGCCTGAACTTTATCGGCTTGTCCTATTGGGCATCTTCTTTGGGCTATCCTGCATTTCCTTCCTCGCTAGCATTTTTGGTTTTTTCCTCGCTAGGCGCGGCAAACGCCAGATTGAGGAAGATAGGGCAAAGTAAACGATGGAATCGGAAGAAAAGAAGGGCAGCCGCAGCTTCTCCGCTTGGGATACGACAATCGCTTTTTTGTCGCTAGAGATTCTCGCCCTTGTTAGTTTTGGACTTGGCGGGGCTTTTGGCATTCGCGTTTTTGATATCCTCGGTTTCTTTATCGGTATCCTTGCTTTTGGTTACGCGAGGAACAATTTCAATATCAAAGCGAATCTAAAATGGCTCGTCCCGGTTGGTGCTTTCTTTGTCCTACTGGGTTTTTCCGCTTTTTTCTACAAGTACTATGGTGGGCTACAGGGTGGTGCGGTTTCCGTCATCATCAGTTTCCTTTACCTTCTGCTTGAGGCTTTAGGCCTTGTCGGCTTCTTTTTGCTAGGCATTGGCATGAGGGCTCACCCCCAAATCAAAAAGGAATATATCCTTTATGGCCTTCTCGGTGGTTTGGCGCTTTACTGCGTAGTTGTCGGCTTCTATAGCCTGATTCGTTATGGCTTTTTCTACGCGGCGATTTTCCGCGACCTGGTCTATTACTATCAGGGCGTCTTGTATCCTGTGGATGTTGAAGGAAAGGCTCTGTTAGGCTTTGCTTTTGCCGAGACGAGCCTCCGCTTTGCTTGCCTTCCGGCATTTGTCCTCGCTTGCTCAGGCGTCGGCTTGCTACGGATGAACCCAAAGAAAGACGAGCGGAAGTTTTTCCTCCTTTTGACCCTTGCCGGTATCGGATTCCTTTTCCTCGTTTTGATTCCTGCCTGGCAGCAACTGGTTCTCCTCGCTGGCGTCTATGCTTTCTTTGGTATCTATTTCTTCCTCCGCTTCCTAGGCGGCAGGAACGAAAACCACAAAGTTTATTGGAATAGGGCGTACATGGTCGTCTATATTCTCTTTATCTGTGTGGTTGCCTTCATTGCGTTTGCCTTGGTTACGGAGGGACGTCTACATATTATCGAGAAACTATTCACCGCGGTTCTTGGGCGCGTTCCGATGACGGTGAGCACCGCGATTCAAGCCGTATATGATTGCGTGTATAACGGCGCGGTCAACGCCGACCTCCACAAGTTCAATTTCGTTTCGTTCCTCTTCGGTCTCAATCCGAGTGGCGACGCGATTACGATTCATGCGACCCGTTTCTTTGAAATCAATATCCTTTGGCAGAACGGATTCCTTGCCTTTGCCCTTCTCTGTTTCTTGATTTGTTTCTACGTTAAGAAAGAGAAGGAATACCTTCGTAACGCGAACAAAGACGAATTCCCGTTCCGTCTTTCTATCGTGGCGATGATGCTTGGCATCTTCTTCTATCAGTCGATCTTCGCCGACGAGTTGCCTCTTATTCATGGCAACGAATTCCTGCCCTTCACGCACGGCAACATCATGCTTTTGATGGCATTCTTGATGGGTATCAGTTATGAGCCTGAAACGAAAAAGGAGGTAGTTTTGAGTGAATAAACGCGTAATTCTGCCATTGCTTCTTTCGGGTTTGGCCCTCTCCGCTTGCACAGATACGGCCCAGCTTTATAACCCCCGCGATTACCTCAGCGGTACCTTCGTCGAGCATTGCTATAACGTTTGGGAAGGCAAAACCAAAGAAGCTCATGAGGTGGTCTCTTATTCTAAGGATCTCGACCAGCTTCCTTATGATGTTGATCTGAGTGCGAAAGGCTATTTTGCGGGTTCGGGCCTAACGGGACAGGAGAATCTCCGCGCCTGCTACGGGTATGGACAGGCGCTTCGTTATCACCCGGATTACTTCAAAAACCCTAAAGGCGAGACCTTGCTTTGGGGTAAAGAAGGCGTCAGCGATATCGTTCCCGGGGAAATCGGTGGCTGGGCGGATAATTCCTCCCTTTACGACGTCATCTATTCGCAGAACAAGCGTTTGGACCGCCGTTACGAGAAGTTCTCTCGTGGTTTCCTTTCCAAGTTCTATAACGGCCAGATCAAGTGTAACGGATGGTCCTATTACGCGATGGCCGTTCTTTCGACGGATGGTTATGGGACGATGTTCCCGTATGAACTCGAACATAGCGATTATTTCGCGATGGCCATCTTGATGGGCACGGATGAAGAAGCCTCCGCTCGCGTCGCCGTCGCCGACATCGACGTCACCTTCTACAAGTATTCAGATTCTGGCACGTCTCTCATCGGATACCAGGTCAACCTCAACGATGTGAACCTTAGCTGTAACAATGGTTCTTCGAATACGTCTCTGGTTGGGTTTACTTTTGCTGATGCGGGGATCGATTCAAAAGGCATCGTCGGGATGTCGATGAACTGGAGCTTAGTCGAAGATCCTTCTGGCGCGGGTGATGATTTTGACGCGGAAGGGTATCACGACGGGATTTGCCTCTATGAGGTGTTCTTCCCGGATTCTACTTGGAATTAACGCAAAAAGAACTTATTTTTGCTTTAGATAGTTCGAAATATCGAGCCATTTTCCCATCTCGAAATCGCAGGAATCGTCGTCGAGAATGAGAGTTCCTTTTGCCGGGGTGAACGTCATTTCGGAGAAATAGATTTTCCCATCGACTTCGTAAAAATCGGCACGCACGAAGGGGAAGGGGGCCGAAATCATTTCGGCGTAAGCGAGCATCTGGTCGAAATCGTCGGGGCGTTTCGGAGTTACGTCGGCCTTTTTCCATCCATTGAATTGGCTGCCGTCAAATGGCGTCCAGTCCGCATAGAGCTGGGTATAACGAATATCTTCTCCACGGCCGGTGACGACGTAGAGGTTTTTGGCCGTTCCATTGAAGACGTGTATCTTGTACTCGGTCGGAAGATGAACACCATCGCCCAAGAACTTTTCGACGATAATCTGGGGTTTGATAGGGGAGTAATGCCGTTCTAATGTCGTCTTCCCATAGTCTTTTTTGAGCCAGCGCCCGAACTTTTTCCGCGCCTCTTCTTTATCGAAGCGCTCTTTATCCTTAACGAGGACGTTCCAGCCTGAGGCATGGGTGCATTTCAAGACAAAAGAGGAGGGCAATTCGTCGAAGGGGATGTCATCGAAGCGATCGTATATCCCATAAACGGGGACGAGAAGGTTTTCTAGGCCACATTCTTTTAGGTAGTCACGCACGCCGGCTCTGCCAGCGCAGCGGGAAACTTCGGGGTTGTTCGGATAAACGTAAAGGCGGAGGTACTGCAACTTCTCCGTATAACGGACGGGGTTATTTAAATCGCAGGGGTGATGGGTGATATAACGGTACTGCCAGCGGACGTATTGACGAGGCGAAAGTACCTTCATGGGTCCTCTAAGTAGAGATCCGAGAAGACGCTTTGCCTTATTCTCCTTCAAGTTCGGATTCGGCATCCGTTCCTCCTTTCCGCCCGATGAAAGAACGTGTAATCGATTCGCGAGACAAGAATAAAAGACCGACGTAGACGATGGCGTCAATACTTACCACGATGAGGAGGGCGAGCAAATAAGAAACCCAAAGATCGCGCGCGGCATCCTTCCAGGGGAATGCGTTAAACAGGGCGGGATAAAGGAAATAGCTAATCGCCCCGATGATGATGCCCGCCAAGACGACTTTTAGGTTATCGAGATTGAAGATGGCGTGTATCGCGTCGCCCTTGGCCATGAAAACCAGAACGGCGAGAACGATGACATCCGCGATCATCGTCGCGGTTGCGACGCCGATGATAGGCGTGTCTTTGAAAACGACATAACCAAATAGCAGCGAGAGTCCAATGTTAAGCACGACCCCCAAAGACATGGCGTACATGTAGTGCTTCTCTTTCTTTTGGGGGATTAGGATTTGGGTGTAGATGTCGTCGCAGAGGGAGAACGTAAGCATCATGCTGGCCAAAATCGTAAGAACCATGCCTGCGTTTTGGTATTGATTCGCGTTTGTTCCGGCGACTAGGCCGACGATCGGCCTCGACATGATGGCCATCGTCATGACGGCAGGAATCGCGATGACGAACGTGATGTGGAACCCATAATCGATGAGGCGCCGATAATGGATCTTGTTTTCCCATTCGTAGTATTTCGACGCACGGGGCATGAAAACCGTATAGAGGGACGTGATGAGGGTGATGACGATATCGATGCCCTTCACGCCGACGGAATACGAACCGACTGCGGCTTTGCTTTGGTCCATAAATCCGAGGAGAAAGGAATCGGTCTGGTTATAGGCCGTGACGAACAACGAGATGAAGAAAAGAGACACAAGAGGCCGTATCAATGGCTTGAAATCGTAGGGACGTGTCTTCTTAAAGCTGATGTGTCTTCGTAAAAAGATAAAGTTGATTGCCGAGGTCAGAATCGTGGGCAATATTGTGATGAGGGCGTAGATGTAAACCTCGTTCATCGCATTGCCGGGCGAAGAGGTTTTATGAATGAACGTGTAGGTTAAAATGGCCGATAGAGCGATGAGGGAAATGGAACGGATCGTGATGTAGACGTGCTTCTCCAAGGCGATATAAATCCATTCGAAGGAGAATAGGCCGAGCAAGAAGTTGATGCTTAACAAAAAGATGAGGCCATTATTTTCCCGTAACGAGGGGACGGTGAAGCAAAGCGAGGCCATCAAGGCAAAACTAAGTAACGTCGTGACGGCTTGAATGAGGAAGAATTCCTGCGCTTTGTGGGAAAGCGCTTCTTTATCGTTTCGGACCTTCGCGCATTCGCGGATGGCGATGTTCGGGATGGAAATCCTGGCTAAAACCAAGAAGTAATAAACGAAGGTGTTTGCCCAGGTATACAAACCGAAAATCTGGTCTCCCAAAGCCCTCGTAACGTAGGGGAAGGTGATAAACGAAAGAATGGTCATCGTCAATGTTCGGACGAGATTGATCACGACGTTGACGCGAATGGACTTGCCTGTTTTTTGTTTCTGCAGGGCGGTCATGCGAAGCATTATACTCCACAAACGGAGAATTTCTTAGATATGCGCGCGTTGTGCCCGCCTTGATTTTGTTCGATAATGATGCCCATGAAGATTCTCGTGGTATGCCAGTTTTATTATCCCGAGCATTTTTCGATTACCGATGTTGCGCGCGGTTTCGTCGAAGCGGGGCACGAGGTTCTTGTCGTTACGGGTAAGCCAAATTACGGCTATGGCCGCATTTTGGACGGATACCAAGATGTTACCGATGAAGTGATTCATGGGGTACGTGTCCATCGTTGTAACCTCTATCCCCGTAAGAAATCCAAACTATCCATCTGCCGGAATTACCTCTCTTTTTGGCGGAGCTCCAAACGGTATCTACGCCACTTGAAAGAAGAGTTTGATGTCGTTTATTCGATGTCGCTTTCCCCTTTAATATCTATCGTCGGGGGCACGATTTATGCTCGAAAGCACCATGTCCGGCACGTCTTGCATTGCTTGGATCTATGGCCGGAAAGCCCCGTTGCGACGAAAGCGATTCATGAGGGTTCTTTGCCGTATCGATTGTTGCATCATTGGTCTAGGAAGATTTATTCCGGGCTCGACCGCATTTTGATTTCTTCGCCTTCGTTTGAAAGGTATTTCCGAGAGAACCTCCACGTTAATAACGTGCCGATCGAGTATGTGCCTCAGCCTCCGATGCTAGGCACCGCCACGGAAACGGTTAACTATTCCCACAAAGTGAATATCGTTTACGCGGGGAACATCGGAACCCTTCAGCTGGTCGAAGACTTTGTCAAAGCCGTTTCTTTGGTGAAAGACAAAATCGATATCGGCTTCGCGATTATTGGCATGGGCACGCGCGTCGACGCTCTTCGCCAGCTTATCTCCTCTTTGAAATTAGAAGACCATGTGTCGTTTCATGGCATTAAGACTCGCGATGCGACGGCGGGCTATTATCTAAACGCCACGGGCATCGTCGTCTCGTTAGCTGACAAGGGTTGGGTTGGGAAAACAATTCCCGGAAAACTCAATGGGGCTCTTTCCTATGGCCGGCCGATTTTGGGTTGCTTAAGCGGAGACGGAAAAGCGATTCTCGAAGAGACCGGCGGGGCGATTATCACTAAATCGGAATCGGTAGAAGATATTGCTAAAGCCATGTTAGAACTAGGCGAAAAAAGCGAATCCGAGCTAGCGGAAATGGGCAAAAGAAACCGCGAATATTTCGAAAAGAACCTCGCGACGAAATGCGTCGTCGACAAGATACTTAATCAGATAATTTAGCGAGAAATTCGCGCAAAACGCGGCTTGTTTCTTTAATGCCAAATTCGGAAATAACGCGGTCTTGAGCCGTGTTTTTCTTTAACCCCTCGAAGACGCCATCGTTATTGAGGAACTCGCGGAAGAAGGTAAGCGTGCCATCGTGAATCCAGTTGATTTCGTGACGGAAGGTTTCCATTAGGGCGGTGGATTTTGTCGAGGCGACGTAGGGGGCGTAACAAAGATATTCCATTACCTTGGAGGGAACGGCGTAGTCGTCGATCTTTTTGTCGTAACGGCGAGGGTTGATGGATAAGGCGCTTCCGGCGATTAGGGATAGGTGTTCCTTCTTGCTGACTTGGCCATGAAAGATGATACGTGGGTTATGCTCGGCGGCCTTTAGGATTTCGGTATCAAATGGGCCGTGCCCCGTGATGATGAGATCGTATTTCGGGTTGGTGGTGAGATAGGCACTTAGGAGGTCGGAAAGCCCGTCTTTAAGATAGAGGGCTCCGCCATAATAGATATAGGGGGCTTCGTGCTTATATGGTTCGATGGGTTCTTTCTCGACAAGGACAGGTTGGATGAGATGTGGTCTTCCTAAAAAGCCGAATGCCTCGACGAGCTTTGGCGTCAAAGCAAAACAGGCGCTTGCTTTGGCGGCACAGGATAAGATGGCGTTGGAATAGGAAGGCTTCAGCCCGGTGATGTTGTTGGGGTGATCCGTTAAGATGGCGACGGCCTTGGCGCCGCTGGTCAAAGCAAGACGAATCGCCGCTTTGCTGGTCGAACGGTTCAGCGAGTCGAAGAAGATGAAATCGGGAACGTTCTTATGAGCCCGACCTGCTAATTTGCCAGGACCGAATAGAGCGCGGACGACTTTGTTTTTGCTCGCCTTTACGTAGTGATAACGAATTCCGCTTTCGACTTGGAAATCCTTTTCGGGGAGATCCATGTTGAAGGGAAGATAGGAATAGACATCTACTTCGGCGAAACCGGATAAGGACTTGATGACCTTTTCGTGGAAGTTCTGACCGGCTGGATTGGGCTTTTTGCCTTCAATAGGGGCGGAGATGAAATCCGGTTCGTAAATATGGGAGGTGAAATAGGCAATCTTCATTTTCTTTCCTCGAGAAAGGCGGTGAATATCTTTTCGTGTTCTAGGGCGCTTTGTTCAAAAGAATAGGGGTGGCTAGATTCAATGCAAGCGGAGGCTAGGTTAGGGTCGAACCCTTTCGTTAGGGCGAGAACGACTTCTTCGATGTTGTTAAAATCGAGAAGGCGACCGTTCGCCCCATCTTTAATCACCATTTTGGCAGCGTTGGAGCAAGAGGAGGCAAAAACGGGAAGACCCCTAGCCAATGCCTCAATGACGACATGACCATAAATATCTTCTTTCGTCGGTAATAGGAACCCATCGAAGGCGCGGTAGATCGAAAAGAGATCTTTATGATTCATATAAGGAAGAATGAATACGTTTTCGAGGCGATACTTTTTGATGAGGCGCATATACGCTTTCTTCTCTCGTCCTTCGCCGATGAGATAGAGGGTATTGTCATTGGGCATATTGGCCCAAATCTCGATGAGGCGATCGAAGTTCTTCCGCTTCACGAAATAACCAGTCGCGACGAAAGCCCGTGTGCCTTGAATTTTCTTCTTTTCCCTAACGCGCGTTTTCGTCTTTTCGTTCACGGGTTCGGGAAGTATTTCTTCATCGGAGACGGAACCATAGGGGAATAGCCGTATCCGTTTCGGGTCGGCGCCATAATGCTTTAAGTATTCGACAGAGTTTTCATCGGGTGCCAAATAGAGGCTCGCACCCGAAATCATGTCGCGCTTCAAGGAATAGGAAATGTTGTTCTCCTCCTTTTTGACGATGCCTCCGTTAATGGCGAAAACATAGGGAATCTTTTGCCGCTTGCAATAACGGATGAGGGACTGTTCCGTAAGGGTGCGCCACCCATTGATTACTACGATGTCATCCTCTTGATGCTCTTTGAGAATTGCTTTCGCTTTGAACGAAAAGTTATCGAATGCACCAAGTTTCAGCGGATGGCCATAAAGGGCGTGGAAGGAACGGACTTGCTCGCTATAAAAGGTTGGGTTACGGCCTTTCTCGAAATGGCGTTCGAAATAGACGGTGAGGTCGTTGTTAACGCCTAACGAATTGAAAAACTGAACTTTATAGGGCGCGGGATGATTGAAGACCCAGAAGATTTTCATGTCCTCAATATTATCCACGCGCGCCATATAATTAATAAGATGGATTTGACTTGGGATGAGTTTTTAGCCGAAACATGGCAACTCGATTATGGAAAAAAGCTCCGCGCTTTTATTCATGAAGAATATTCCAAAGGCGTATGCTACCCTCCGCGTGAAAAGATGTTCGACGCTTTCAAGAAATGTCCTTTGATGAAAACGAAGGTCGTCCTCATTGGCCAAGACCCTTATCCCAATCCGGGTCAGGCGATGGGCCTATGCTTCTCGGTTCCAAAAGGCGTCGCGTTGCCGCCCTCGCTTCGCAACATCTACAAAGAGATGGAGCTGGAAGGCTTTGGGCCGATTGATTGGAACTCGGGCGACCTGACTTATCTTGCCGAACAAGGGGTGCTCTTACTGAACGCTTATCTTTCGGTTCGCGCTGGAGCTCCGGGGTCGCATCAATGCGTCGAGTACGATCTTTTCATGCGCGATGTTATGCGGACACTCGATGCGCTCTCCCAACCGATTGTTTTCATATTTTGGGGTGGTTTTGCGCGAAAATTCATGAAATATTGCGTGAATCCAAAGCATTTGAACCTGACCGCTAACCACCCGTCTCCGCTTTCGGCGAATCGCGGCGGTTTCTTCGGATGCGACCACTTTATCAAGGCGAACGAGTATCTTCTCGCCAACGGGCTCTCGCCTATTGACTGGGTTCGCTAGAAGCCTAAACTAATGTCAACCGGAGCTGGCAGAAGCCGGCTGAGAGGGGCTGTGTCCAGCCCGACGGTCGACCTGATCCTGGTAATGCAGGCGTAGGAAGCGAAATGATGATTTTGCCTCGTCGGGTCTTTCCGAGGAGGCGTTTTTTATGGAAGACGAACGCAAAGAATCTTGGCTTGGGAATCACCTTTGGGTGTTGCCCCTGATCTGTGGCATCATCGCTCTTATCGGGCTAGCCTTGCCGCTAGTTGCCGCCCATCCAGTTACTTATGACCCGGCGACTTGGACCTTCGGGGAAGAGAAACGCATCGAAATGAACGCGGCCATCCTCTTTGGCTTTAACGGGGCGGTCGCTTGGCCTTATTTCTTCCCGTACGGCTTCCTTCTCGCCGCGGTTTTGCTGCTCATCCCTTTCGCGACAACCCGCAAAGAAGGGTTCGCCGCCGGCTCGATGATGCTGTTCATCCTCTCCGCCGTCTTGCTCTTCGTTTCAAATTCCTTCTACGGTTTCTCTAACGCCATCGCGACCGTTGGGAATCTAAACTACGCTTCGGATGATCGGTATTGGTACATCAAGACCTATATTGCAACCGCGGATGGCCGGCTTGGCATCGGGGCGATTCTTTCCGGAACCTTTGCTTGCTTAGGCGCCCTGACCGCTTTCTCCGCTTCCATGTCAAAGAAGTCCCTCGACGTTCGTTCGATGGTGGAAATCGCGATGCTTTGCGCGATCGCTGTCGTCCTTGATCTCATCTTCCATTACATACCGTCGTTGCCCGGCCAGGTCGGATCGTTATCCATTTCCCTTGTCCCGCTTTATATCATCGCTTTACGGCACGGGCCTAGCCGTGGCCTTTTCGCTTCTTCGATCGTCTATGGTTTGATTACCTGCATCACCGATGGATATGGCATCTGGCTTTATCCGCTCGACTATTTCGTGGCCTTCAGTGGTGTCGCGATTCTTGGCTTCTTCGGGAAACCCATCTTGGAAAAGAAGGACTACAACCTCGAGGCGATCGTCTGCATCCTCGGCGGTTGCATCGCGGCCGGTTTTGTCCGCTTCATCGGTTCGGGCGTCTCTTCGATCGTCAATTACGGATACACCTTCCTCGCCGCCTGCATCGCCAACCTCTATGCGTTTGGCTCCGCACTTGCGTCTGCCCTGGTTTTAATCGCTTTGTATCGTCCCTTGATTCATTTGAATAGCCGTTTCCCCGTCCGGGCGCAAGCGGAAGAATGACGCGCTTGCGCGGACTAGGTATAATAGGTCCACTCTCCTAAGGAGGTAGCCTATGCCTAACGAAGAAAAAATCGAACCGAACACCGAAAAAGAAGAAGTCCAAGCGGAACTCGTCGAAGACGTCGACGACGATTTTGCGGACGCTCATCCTTTCGTCCCGACCCCTGCCGAAGAACCAAAGCCCGAGGAACCCGAAGCGCCGAAAGAGGAGATTTCACCCGAGGAAGAAGAGGTTCCTTTGACCGAAGAGGAAGAACCCGAAGATTTGGGAGAGCACGCCGAGCTTCAGGGCGAGCCCGATCTTCAATACGATGACCCCAACCTCCTCGCTATCGAGGAAGCCCGTAAAAAATGGGCCGCTTATAACCGCAAATCGGGCCGCATTAAATTCCTTTATTCAACGATCATCCTTCTCGCAATTCTCGCCGGATGGCTAGTCCCGACGCTGACGATGAGAAACTCGGGCACCACGCCGCTTATCATCGGTCTTATCGGTGCCGTCGCGGGTATTGCGATTCTCGCCATCGCGGGCGTTGTCCGTCAAAAGGCGGCCAAAGGCGTCCTTCGCGATTACTTCAACGCCTATTACGATTCGGTGAACGCTTATACCCTCAAACCGTTAGGCGTCGATGATATCCAAGGCGATGTCGATTGCAAAATCACCACCGAAGAATTCCTCGAAGGCGGTGCTTTCGACAAAGTGGCCTCGGTCGGTAGCCGTGATAATATCACGTTCACGTATCGTGACATGACCTGCGCCCTCGCCGATGCGGCGGCTTCCGTTGACGGTGGCAAAGCCTTGCAGACGATCTTTGTCGGCAAGTATCTCCGTACCCACAACAAACTCAATGTTTCGGATGAAGGACTACTCATTTACTTTTCTGGTAACGAACGCGCTCTTCCTCCCGAGAAGATGAAGACGCTCCACCTCTGCGAAAGGACCAAACGCTTCAAGATGTATGGATCTTCGCAGGATAAGAAAGTCCTAGGCAAAAAGATCCGCGACGGCCTTGCCCGTATCCGCACGGACAAGCTCCTCGTCGACGTGACCATCGTTATCAAACCTGGTCGTACCTATTGGTATCTCGGTTACGAAGACGACATCATGGTCTTGCCCAACGAAAAACCCTTCGACACGCGCTTTATTAAGGAATATCGCTGGCAAATCGCCGATATTTTGGAAACGGCGCGTTTCATGAACGAGTAAAAGATACGCTCTTAAAGAAAACGTCTAGGAGGTCCTAGGCGTCTTTCTTTTTGTTTTTGGAAGGAGCTTTCTTTGGAGCGGGTTTCTTGGGTTCTTCTTCCTCTTCGACACGCGTCTCTTTTTCCTGAGGTGGTTCAGGTTCTTTCGGGCGTTCGATGACGTTGGTGTGGAGGACAAAACGGTTCTTGCCAGCGTTCTTGGCTTCGTATAGAGCCTTGTCCGCGTCATCAACTTGGTCGTGGAAGACATAGCCCTCGCGAACAGTCCACAGGGCACCACCTAAGGAGATCGTGATGTAGTTGCCTTCGCCCTCATAGGGAACGGGGAAGTGAAGGTCCTCTACGGCTTTGCGAATCGACTCGAGGATGGCATTAGCTTCTGCTTCATCGGTTTTAGAACGGAGAACCAAAAACTCCTCACCGCCATAACGGAAGAGATGGATGTGGTGGAGGTCGGGACAATTCTCGATGGCCTTGACGATGGCGATGAGGACTTCATCTCCCCGCAGATGGCCAAAGGCGTCGTTATACATTTTGAAATCGTCGATATCGAACATGACGACCAGAACGTCGGTTTCTTTCGCGATCCACGATTTCAAGCGTTCGTCGAGGTAGAAACGTAGGCCAGCGCGGTTGCGGGCGCTGGTTAACGTGTCATGGGTAGAACGAGAATAGAGCTCGGTATTGCGGCTTTCGATGTAGTATCGCTGGGCTTCGACATAATAGAAAGCGCTGCAAAGGAAATAGGAAGTTGCCAAGAAACCGAGGACGAAGAAGACATATTGTTCAACGGCTCGCATCTGGTATTGGGTAACCCCGACGATGCAAAGGGCGATCGTACCCAAACCGACCCCGAGGTCGACGATTATCGCCTCGATTAGGTAACCCGACTGGCAGATGGCCAGGATAAGGAGGAGACCGACGGCGGCGGTGATGGATTCGGAGACGCTTAGGTCGCCATTGTGGAGGTCGGAAAGGAAAAAGCAAAAATAAGAGGCGATGAGAGAAAGATGAAAGACGAGGTCGCCCGCAAAGCGGAACGCAGGATGCCTTTTCGCGGAGAAGAAGTCAAAACCGATGCATAAGATGCCGGCGGCGTTAACAAAGATGAGGGAATAAGCCGCGATCTTCATGAAGATGTTGACGTTCTCGAAGCCCCAAATCTCGTATTGGATGCAGATGAGGAAGAAGATGCCAAAAAGCAAGGAGATGAACCCACCGATAAAGGAAACCAGGCTCATCGCTTTGCCGAGGTTCCGCTTGATTTGCTTGGTATCGTCCTTGCTGAAGCGGAAAATCTTGCGGATGCGCCAGGGGGCGGCTAGGGGCAGCAACGTGTTGAACAGGGTGCCCTTTTCGTTATTGCTAGGATCCTTTCCGAACTTTTGCATTGCATAATTGTGTAGCAATTAGACCTTCCGTCAAGAAGCAATCCGATATAATCGGAACTTTTTGGTAGCCAAGGGCTATCTTACCAGGGAAACGCTAAAGAAGCTTTGCCTTTTTCGGCGCGAAAAAACGTCAGTCCAACAGGCCTGTCTTCGAGAGGTTTTTCCAAGGCGGCTAAAGCAAACGTTCCGCATTCACTCTCGCCTACGTTCGCTTGGCGCGTATAATAACCGCGAGGGGAGCTTAGCTCCTATTCCCTATGTACGAAAAGAATTCATTCAGTTCCCGTTGGCGGAAGGTCCAAGCCTATAAGCATGACGGATCGCTGCATCGGCAGTGGTCCCCGGCTTTTCTTGTCGAGGAAAGCGACGATTGCTGGGTTCTGGCTTCTCGCGCCTCTTTGGTAACCGAGGCGGATGGACGCCGCTGGATGACGAAGGAGAAAGCCGTTTTCATCCTGTTCAAGAAAAAATGGATGAACGTCATCGCCATGTTCAAAGAAGACCGCGGCATCTGCTATTACGTCAATATCGCTTCGCCGACTCTCGACGACGCGGGATTCCTGAAATACATCGATTACGATCTCGACGTAAAGCTTTATCCTGACGGCGTGGAAAAAACGCTGGATGAGCGAGAATATGCAAGGCATGTAGAGGAATATGGTTATTCCGAAGACCTCACGAAAGCCATCGAACGCTCCACGGAAGAAGTCAAAAAGATGATCGACGAGAAGGCCTACCCCTTTTCTGATGCGACGATCGAAGCCTATTACCAATCCTTCTTGAACCAGAATCCTCCGGTTCTCACACGAAAATGAAACGCAGCGTCATCCTTCCCGATAAAGAGCAGACCAAGGCCTTAGGCCGTCTGCTCGCCGCCCATTTTATGCCGGGCGACGTGGTGCTTCTTTCGGGCGATTTAGGCGCTGGGAAAACGACCCTTACCTCGGGGATCGGCCAAGGCCTGAACGTCGAATCGGAAGTCATTTCGCCGACGTTCAATATTCTTCGTTGCTATTTCAAAGGCCGTCTGCCCCTTTACCACATCGATGCGTATCGTTTGGAAGGGCAAAATATCGAAATCGGCCTTGACGAAGCCATTGAAGGTGATGGTGTCTGCGTGATCGAATGGCCCCAGTTTATCGAACCTTTGTTGCCCGATGACCCGCTTCAAATAGAGATTTATAACCGCGGCGAGAATACGCGTGAATTCGTTTTCTCTTGCCCCACCGACCGTTACGATTGGGTAAACAATCTTCCCTTGGAGGACCTTGGATGATCTGGCTTGGGGTTGACACGTCGGAGAAGATGCTGTTTGTCTGCCTTTACGATGGCAACAAACAACTTTACGTCAATGCCTATGAAGCGTGGCAAAGACAATCTGAATATCTCGTCGAGGAAATCGCGAAGGCCTTTGAAGTTTCGGGAGTGAGGAAGAAAGATTTGCAAGCCGTCGTCTCTAGTGTGGGCCCTGGTTCCTATACGGGGGTTCGCATCGGCCTTACCGTTGCAAAAACCATCGCTTTTTCCAAGCAAATCCCGCTCTATTTGGTTTCTTCCCTTGAACTTTTGCAACGTTTTCCTGCCCCTTCCATCTGCGTGAGCAATGCACGGAGCAAGCGCAGCTACTTTGGGGTTTACGAAAATGGGAAAGCAATCGTCTCGGACTGCATCAAACCCAATGATGAGGTGAAGGCTTATATCGCGGAGCATCCTGACTATGCTTTATGTGGGGATACTTCTTATTTGGGTCTAGAGGGTTCTCCATATGATCCTGCGGACAATTATCTTCGTTGCATAGACGAGGCTCACCTTTGCCCGAACGTTCATAAGGCATCTCCGGTTTATCTAAAAGACGATTATGCAACCTCACCGACCGAGATGGTTGTCCGTAAGTCCATCCCGCTCGATATTCCGTCTTTGGTCGCGATTTCAAACGAATGCTTCCATGAAGGGAAATACGATGAAAAGTATTGGGATTATCAAATTGGCGAAAACCCTTTTGCCCATACTTACACCGCGATTATGGACAACCAGGTCGTCGGTTTTATTGACTTCATGATTACGTTCTCCTCTTGCACGATCAACTTGATCGCCGTGAAGGAAGCCTATCGGAAGAAGGGCGTTGGGAATCGTTTGGTGGGACAGTTATTGAAAGATTGCTCTGCTCAAAAGGACGATGTCGTCGAATTCGTGACTCTCGAAGTGCGGCCGACTAATACGAATGCTTTGGGTTTCTATAAGAAGCATAAATTCCAGCAAGTCACCGTCAAAAAGGCGTACTACGACGACGGTGAAGATGCGATTTACATGGTAAGGAGTTTGGTTAATGGCTAGGATCCTCGCGATTGAATCGAGTTGCGACGAAACCGCAGTTGCCATCTCCGAGGAAGGCAAACTTCTTTCTTCTATCGTCGCCACCCAGATTTCGGTTCATGAAAAATATGGTGGTGTCATGCCAGAGATTGCGTCTCGCCTCCACTCGGAAAATATCACTGTTTGTCTCGAGCAGGCGTTGGAAGAAGCGCATCTCACCATGAACGATATTGACGCGATCGCCGTAACGCGCGGCCCAGGCCTTATCGGATGTCTTCATGTCGGTCTTCAGGCGGCAAAGACGCTAGCTATGCTATATGATTTGCCCCTGATTCCCGTCCATCATCTCGCTGGCCACATCTATGCGAATGAGTATGTTGGCGAATTGAAGTTCCCGCTTTTGTGCCTTGTCGTTTCGGGCGGAAATACCGAACTCGTCTTCATGAAGGGTCACATGGACTTTGAAATCATCGGAGAAACCCAAGACGATGCGGTAGGGGAATGTTTCGACAAAGTCGCCCGCGTTCTCGGTCTACCTTATCCTGGTGGTCTCCCGATTGATCTCCACGCCAAAAACGGCTCTCATACCTACGATTTGCCTAAACCTCATGCCGAGGGCTATGACTTCTCTTATTCCGGGTTAAAAACCGCGGTTATCAACCTGGCCCATACCCTCAAAATGAAAGGCGAACCTCTTAGAATCGATGACATGGCCCGTTCTTTTGAAGATGTTGCGATTGGTCAGTGCGTCGAAAAGACCATGAAAGCAGCCAAAGATTATAAGGTGGCCCAAATCGTTTTGGCGGGGGGCGTGTCTGCGAATTCCTATCTTCGCGAGCAAATGAAGAAGCAGGTCGAAGGCACGGGCATCGAGCTTATTATTCCGCCTCTTTGGTGCACGACCGATAACGCCGCCATGATCGCCAGGGTGGGGGAACATCTTTACAAGCGGCACTACTTTGCCCCGCTTTCTTTGGGCGTCGACCCCTCATGGCAGATTGACGATCAACTGACTCTTCTTGCGAAATAGCACGTGTTGCGCGCTCGCCTGTTGCTTTTTGCCTGCGGAAATCGCAAACTTGTTTTGCTATGCAACCACACGCCACAAAAATCACTGAACTCTATGCTTCCCTAACTCGTGGGGAAGACCTCGCCGCCTTAGGCGAAATCCTTGTCGAAGGTTGGGTCCGTACCAACCGCGATTCGGGCTCCATCGGTTTTATCTCGCTCAATGACGGAACCTGCTTTAAATGCGTCCAAGTCGTCTATGACGATAAACTCGCCAATCACGATGTCGTCGCCCATTTGCTTACCGGCGCTGCCATCGGAGTCAAAGGCCATATCGTTTTGACGCCGGAAATGAAGCAGCCCTTTGAGCTTCGCGCCAACGAAATCGTCGTCATCGGCGAAGTCGAGGGTGACTATCCGCTTCAGAAGAAACGTCACTCGTTCGAATATCTTCGCGAGATCGCTTATCTCCGTCCTCGTACCAACACGTTCGCCGCGCTTTATCGCGTACGCTCCGTCCTCGCGCTAGGCATCCATGAGTTCTTCCAGTCCCGCGGCTTTGTCTATGTCCATACCCCTGAAATCACCGGAAACGATGCCGAGGGAGCAGGACAAACATTTACCATTACGACTCTTGACGATAAGGGTAAACCTTCGGAGACCGACTTCTATGGCCGCAAGGCTTCGCTGACTGTCTCTGGTCAGCTCCACGTCGAGCCCTTTGCCCTCGCTTTCCACGATGTTTATACCTTCGGTCCGACCTTCCGCGCCGAGAAGAGCAACACGACTCGTCACGCTTCCGAATTCTGGATGATCGAACCGGAAATCGCCTTTGCCGATCTTGAAGACGACATGGTCCTCATGGAAGAGTGCATCAAGTTCTGCATCTCTTATGTCTTGGAAAAATGCCCGGACGAAATGGACTTCTTCGAGAAGATGATCGCACCGGGGCTCATGGATAAACTTCATGCTGTCCTTGATCGTCCCTTCACGAAAATGGAATATACCGAAGGCATCGAAATTCTTAAGAAAGCGGTGCAAAACGGCGTCAAATTCGAGAACAAGAAAATCGAATGGGGCATGGATTTGCAAAGCGAACACGAACGCTACCTCACCGAAGAAGTCGCCAAGGGCCCTCTGTTCCTCATCAACTACCCCAAGGACATCAAAGCCTTCTACATGAAGGAAAACGACGATGGCAAAACCGTCGCGGCTTGTGATTTGCTCGTCCCGGGGGAAGGAGAGATCATCGGCGGTTCGGAACGCGAAGCCCGTTATGATGTCCTGCGCGCCAAAATGGAAAAGCAAGGCAACGTCGAAGGGCTTGAATGGTATCTGAACCTCCGCAAGTGGGGCGGCTGCCCGCATTCCGGTTTCGGCATTGGCTTTGACCGCTTGCTCATGTACCTTACGGGCGTCGCCAACATCCGCGACACCGAACCCTATCCTAGAACCTTTGGGGGATTGAAATACTGATGGACGAAATGCCGAACTCCTTTGTTTCGACCCGCGAAGAAGAGGAAGAACTTCAGCGGAAAGCGTTGTCTTATAAAAGGACGACGATCCTTTTCCTGATCCTTTCGGCGATTCTTTTGGTTTTGATTCTTTGGGAAACCATTGAACTCTGCATGGGGGGACTCCAATAATGACGATGCCGGCCATGTATCAAGATGCGCCGCGCAAGATCAAAGCCGGACGTATTGTCCTTTTCATTGGCTGCATCTTGTGCTTTGTTTCGGTTGTCCTTCATCTCGGTGAGTTTATCTACTATCTGATTCCTAGCGAGAACAATCCGATGAATTGGACGAATCCCTCCCTCGTTTTCGATTGTCTCAAAGACCCCTTCCTCGCCGTTTTCTATCTTTTGGCGGGCATCGGAGGCATCTGCTTTATCCGAGACCATCACAAGATGAAGGAATTCTGTTCCTTGGCGGGCGTCATCATGCTAGCCGTCTTTGTCATCGGCACGGTTTTGATGTTCCGCGATCTTATCAAGACCTCACTTACCCCTGGCTCTAATGCTGGCATTATCTGGGGTACGTTCTTTGGTGACCTCCTCGGCATTCAGCTCTCTGGTGGCATCTATTTCATCGGCTGGTTTATGATCAAGGACTACACGGGGGACTAGAAATGAAAAAGAAAACGCTCCTCCTTTTGTTTATCCTTGGTTCCTTGCTTGCTTCCTGCGGTGGCGGTTCTTCCGGCAAGAAAAACTGCGATGGCGGAACGTGTAAAATCGGCTATCTCGTCAAACCGGAATCTGAAAGTTCTGTGAAGATCATTCGCTAGGCGGAAGCGGTTTATCCGGAACGATGTTGATCTCTTGTTGAGCCTTGAAACCCTCAAGGCTTTTTTCATAGATGCTGCGGGAGAGGCGCTCAATGCGGAAGAAGCGAGCGAGGTAAGCCTGGCAGATGATGGCATACCACACGATAACAACAACGTACATGAAAGCGACGATATAAGCGACCAGGTTCTCGACTTTGAAGGTCGGGTAGCCTTCGACGGCCTCGGGCCAGCGAGCGAAGATGTAGATGCCAAAGACGCGTACGAATAAGGGGTCATCCGCCGGATATTGACTATTGTCCCATTTGATGTGGATGAAGAGTTCGTCCGAAATGCTGAAGACGCTTTCGCCCCATCTTTCGACGAAGAGGTTCCAAATGACCCATAAAAGAATGGTCGCAGCCAAAACCACGAAGGGAAGAAGCGAGTCGCGGAATAATGCGCGGTTGCTCTTCTTTAACCCGAAACGGCGGAAAGACTTTGGATTGTCGATTACGCGGGTTACGGCCACGTCATGCATCATCGCATCAGCGCGCTTGGCTTGGTAATGCATGGTCGCCCTCACGGCCACGCCGATCAAACCGATGATCAAAATGACGATGACCAAAAGAATCAGAAGGATGATGAGGGCCTTCTTATCGGTTTCGGAGAATTGGATTCCAGCGAAGACGTTCATCGGTTATCGTCCTCCGAATGGATATCGATTTCGATCGAGTCGGTCTTCCCATGTAGGCTCGCATCGAAGGTGGGGAGGGTGGCTAGCTCCGGCCGCACAGGCTCGTCGACGACGGGCGGAAGTTGCTGAGGCTGAGGTTGTTGATAGGCGGGGGGCAGCTGCTGTTGTGGATATCCAGGTGGGATTTGGCCTTGGACGTAGGTCGGAGGGATCTGCATCTGAGGGTTCCCCTGGGGAAGAGATCCGCTTGGGGGCATGGGGAAAGGGGATTGAGGGGGCGCGCTATAGAAGTTTTGTTGGACGTAGACGGATTGGGGCTGCGGCGCGACGGGGGTTTCGAGCTCGCCGTTTTGTTTATCGATGGCCCGCTTCAAAATGTCATAAGCCTTCTGGTCTTCCGGATAGATTGGGAAGAGTTTCTTACCACGGAAGAAATTGATGATCATGATCACGAATTCGATTAAGAAATCGGCGATGCCAAAGACGCCGACGACGGCAATACCGACGAGGATGAAGGGGAGCAAGACAGCCCAGAGGATGCCTTGGCCAAACGTCTTCAAAGCGCGGAGCATGCAAATATTATCTACTAGAACGCAAAACTTATAAAGGGGCGAGCGTAAACGCGCATGCAAAGAAAAACCCTGCAAACCAAGCAAAAATCTAGCAACTTAACGCAAAATGCTTTCGGATTTTTTCTAGCATTAACTCCATGGCCTTTTTTCGTTTCGTCCTTGCGGTTAAGATAACGACATGCCTTCGTTTGAAGAAACCTACATTCCAAAGCAAACCCCTAGTCCGGAAGCTCTTTTGTCCTTCGGCTTTGTTTTGGAAGACGGCGCGTTCCTTTATTCGACTCAAGTTTTGGATGGCGCGTTTCTTCTTCGTGTCCGAATTCAAGACAAAGACGTCGAAACCTCATTACTAGAAACCGAGACCGGAGAGCCATACGAACTCTATCGAATTGACAATGCCCATGGCGAGTACGTCGGGGCGGTCCGCGAGGCCGTAAAAGATGTTCTTCTAGACATTAAGCGGCGTTGCTATCCGACCTCTTGGACCATGCGTGAGCAGCCGAGCAAAATTCTAGCTTACCTAAAAGAAACATATAACGAGGAGCCGGATTACCCCTGGCAGGACGAGTTCGGTGTCCTCCGCAGAAAGGACAACCAAAAATGGTATGCCCTCTTCATGCCGTTGCCTGTCTCCAAAGTCGGGATTCAAGAGGAGCGCAACGAAGTCATCATGAACATCCGTCACGATGGTCAGGCGGTGGACCATCGCATCTTTTATCCCGCCTATCACATGACGAAGAAAACGTGGGTAAGTATGGTTTTGGACGGGTCTGTTCCGTTAGAAGAAATCTTGGGTTTCATCGAAGAGAGCCGCGAACTTGCGAAGGGCGGCAAGAAGTCAAGATAGGTGACGAAACGATAAGGCCACCATCCTCGTTTCGTCTTCCCGTAGAGGCATAAGCAATTCCATCGCTTTCGCGCTCGCCAAAGGTATATAATCGATGGGTATCCTCAAGGAGAAAAAATCAATGGAAGAAGATTACAAGATTCTCGTTGAAACCAGCGCTCGTCACATCCATCTCGACCAGGCTGCTTTCGATTACCTCATGGGCTGCGAAGAAGGCCAACACGCCGAACTCGAAATTCGCGCCATGCTTTCCCAACCCGGACAATATGTCTCCACCTCGCGTTTCGACGTCGTCGGCGAAGTGAATCCCAAAACCGGCAAACCCCGCGTTATTTCCGGCGTTTCGGTTCTTGGACCTCTTAGGAACCTCAACCAAATCGAAATCAGCGCAACCGATGCCCGTACCCTCGGCCTCAAGGCTCCGATTCGTCTTTCTGGCGATATCAAGGGCAGCGCCCCCGTCACTCTCGTGAACCCCGCTAACGGCCGTTCCCTCCGCCTCGAAGAAGGCGCGATCGTCGCCAAGCGTCATATCCACATGACTCCCGAGGATGCCGAAAAGTTCGACGTCGAGGATGGCGAAAACGTCTTTGTCCTCGTCGAAACCGAAGGACGTACCACCGTTTTTGGTGACGTCATCGTCCGCGTTTCGCCTAAGTTCGCTCTCGCCATGCACATCGATACCGATGAAAGCAATGCCGCCAACTGCGCTGGCGTTGTCTATGGCCGCCTCGTCGACATGGTTCCCGAAGGCGAAGAAGAGGAATGCTGCTGTGGCGAAGGCGAAGAGTGCTGCTGCAAGCACGAAGGGAAATAATGGAGAGATCCATTTCCTTTAAACCCGAGCACGTTTGTTCGCGCGAAATCAATGTCGTTGTGGAAGACGGCATCGTGAAAGACGTGCGCTTCGTCGGCGGTTGCCCTGGCAATACCTTGGGCGTTTCTACCTTGACGAAAGGCAGAAAAGTCGAAGAAGTCATCGCCTTGCTCGAACATATCGAATGTCCGCGCTCCGGGTCCTTCAAAACGAGCTGCCCGCAAGAACTTGCGAAAGCGTTAAAACAAGCCATCTAAGAAATGACCTCCCATCCACGTGATCGGGAGGTTATTTTTCTTCTGCGACATCTGGATTATTGAAGGATTCGGGGATGACGTAAGAGAGAATAAAGGAGAAGACGAAAACGTTCGCGACGGGGTTGCTTAAAACGGCCACGAGATAATTAAGCGTCCCTTCTTTATAGGAACCCGCGCTGCCGGTAAATTCACTGACGAGAGTCAAACCATAGCCAAGGCATAGGGCGATGGAAGCGATGAGAATATTCTTTTTGTTGAACCCGGCGCGGGCGAGCATTTGCATGCCGACGACGGCGATCGAACCAAATAGGCTCATCATGGTACCTGCCAACACGCATGCAGGAATGCAACGTAACAAGGTGGCGATAGGGGTGAGAAAGGATGCAGCCAAAAGGATACACGCGGTGGCAAACATACAGAAGCGATTGATGATTCTCGTCTGCGAGGCGATGCCCGCATTTTGGGCGTAGACGGCATTAGGAATCGTACCGAAGAAACCGCAGAAAGCGCCACTTAAGGCAGCGCAGGTGACTAGGCCGCGAATTTCTTTGCCCTCGGGATTGCGTCCATAGACCGCGGAAGTCAATGTACTAAGGGCGCCCATGTTCTCGGCGATGGAAACAATATAAATAAGGAAGACGATGACGATGGCCGCGATGTTGAAATCGCCCCAGGATAATGGAAGCAAGGTAAAGATGGGCCGTGGGACATCAATGAAGTCAGAAACCGTTTGGAAATGAAAGGCGGAAAAATCGACCATCTGGTTGTACGGAATAAAGCAGCATGCACAGGCAAATCCGACGACAAGGCCTACCAGAATCGATAGATTTCTATGCACACCTTTAGCAAAAATTTGCCACAAGATGGTTGTTACCATTGTGATGAATGCCACGAGAATATAGGGCCACGCGGCTGAGAACTGGTAGACGCCATCGACGATGACACCACTTTGATTTACGCCGATAAAGTCTTTGACGCCGATTGGTAAAAGGCTAAGGCCGAGAGCGATGACCACCAAAGCGCAGACGACGGGCTTGATGAAGCGGGACCATTTATGGGCGAAGAACCCGAGGACAAAGACGGCAAGCCCGGCAATCATCACCGAGATGAACATGGTTCCTAATCCATAGGTCGCGCCGATCATGGTCAACACGCCGATATAGGTAAAACTCGTACCCATGACTATAGGTAATCTGGTGCCGATTTTGCCACCTAACGGATAGGCTTGGACTAGGGTGCCTAAGCCCGCCATAAAGATTGCGCTGCGCAAAGCGTTATTGAGGATGTTCGGATCGACGCTCGAACCAAGCTTTGCGGAAATTGCCGCGAAAAGAATCAAGATGCCAGCCACGTTACTGACAAACATCGCTAGGACATGCTGAACGCCATATGCCAAGGCGTGACGTAAGGGAACGGCTCCGTCCAAACGGAACGAATTCTCGAGACTTCTTTCGCGCCAAAACGCCTCTAATCGTTGCAAAGGTCCGTTCATTTTAGATTAATCTCAAGCAAAACAGGGCAGTGATCGCTGCCTTGGATATCAGTAAGGATCTCCGCTTTGGTGACGCGACTCATAATCGATTCGGAGACGAGGAAATAATCGATGCGCCAGCCTGCATTGTTCTCGCGGGCATGGAAACGATAGCTCCACCAAGAGTAGACGACCTCTTCTGGGTGGAGGCGGCGGAAGGTATCGGCATAGCCATGGGAAAGAAGGTCGGTGAAGGCCATGCGTTCTTCGATGGTGTAGCCTGGATTATGCTCGTTGGCTTTCGGATTTTTGATGTCCATCGGGGTGTGAGCAACGTTGAGGTCGCCACCATAGACGATAGGTTTCGTCTTTTCCAGATGGGCAAAATAAGCGAGCAGGTCTTTTTCATAGCCGAGACGGAAATCGAGGCGCTTTAACCCATCGCCAGAATTTGGCACATAGGCCCCAACGAAAAAGAAATCTTCGAACTCTAATGTGATCACACGCCCTTCGTCATCGTATTTGCCCTCTAGCAAGCCATAATGAACGGAAAGGGGTTCTTTCTTGGTGAACACCATGGTTCCGGAATAGCCTTTTCGGACTTTGGAAACGGTGTCGAAGCATTCGTATCCTTCTTTTGAAAAGATCGGAATGAGGGTATTGGCTTCGCTTAGTTTAGTTTCCTCGACGAAAAAGACGTCGGCATCCAATGCGTCAAAAGTTTCGGCAAAGCCCTTTCCCAAAATGGCGCGGATTCCGTTAACGTTAAAACAGACAAGTCTCATTTTGCTTCGTCTTTCTTCTCGTCGCAGAGATATTTCAGTTTGGTCCCATAGGTCTTTTCATAGCATTCGACCCATGCTTTGTAGTTGGCTTCCATCATCTCCTGGGCGATGCGGATGGGATTGTTCCCTTGCTTTGGATAAATCGGTTTTAGGACGTGCACCGTCAGCAATTGGACCGGGTAACCCGTTGGATCAAGGTCTTTTTCGTCTTCCATCGTGATGAAAATGGGAACGACGGGGACTTTGGCTCTGGAAGCAAAGACGAACGCGCCGCGCTTCAAAGGCTTTGGCTTTCGGTAATTCCACCACATGGATTGCTCGGGGTAGACGAGGACGAGGTGGCCTTTGGTCAAGTGATATTCGACGCCATCCATAAACTCTTTCATGGTGGCCATATTTGTCGAAAGGGGCAATGTGTTGCAGTTACGCATCAAAAGGCCGTAAAAGCCAGGGAAGGAGGTGTAATTGCCTTCGCGGATGACGCGGAAGAGCTTACGCTTTTTGGAACAGGTGGACCGCTCGTAAGCGACTTGCATCGCGAAAGAGTCCAACGCGTTGAAGTGATTGCAGGTGATGACGGCCCCGGTCGTGAGGTTATCGAGATTTTCGATTCCGACGACTTCCTTGATGCGTAAAGTGCCGTTTTCAAGGATCTGCTGAAGGTATTTACGTGCCTTAGAAAAGACGAATTTGGCCTTTAGGCGCGTCGATAGTTTGCGTTGCTGATAGTCTACGGTGCCCGGAAGGATGGTGTCGCTTGGAGGATCGTCCTCGACGTCGCGGTCAAAAAGGCCCTGTCGTTCGTATGCTTCGATACGATTGAGTATTTTTGCCCGTTCCGGATCTAATGGCATTATTGGTTCCCTTCGTATTCTTTCTTATAGCGGAGATAGACATCATAGATGTCGTCGAAGGCGTGGTATTTGAAAATCTTATGAACCTTCTCGATATGCCATTGCTTGATGTTGTCCGTATGTGGATAGGGCAGCCAGAAGAGGCGCTTGGAGAAATGGCGCACGACGGTCCAAGAATGGAGGAATTTTTGGTCGTTGAAGCGCTGGGGGAGGAGTTTGCGGTGACTGCAGGCGCGTAGAATTGCGCTTTGGTCGGCAAAGACCAGCTTCTTTTTGTTAATCCAAGCGCGAGCTTTCTCGAACAATCCGGTCCGCTTGCATTCGTCCATGTTGAAATAGATGACCCCAGCATTCATATAACGCGGGTTGATCAAGTATTTGCCATAGTGGTCATTCGATCCGGCGAATTCGTATTTGGAGATGTCGTAATCGGTTAAAAGATGGATATCGCGGTTGAACATGATGTCGCAATCGAGGTAGAGCATTCTGCTAGAGAAATCGTCCACTTTGTCTGCGAGGAGGCGAAGCAGGGTATAAGGAGAACAATAGCAGCCTTCGTTGGGGGAGTGCCCGAGATACTGTTCGTAGAGGTCGGTGACATCCACTTTGCGGACGCTATTCTCTTTGTTGTAATCCTTCGCGACTTTGTCGAGGAAGGCGATTAGACGATCGGAAATGGGGGTGTAGTCAGGATTAAGGCGCGTGAGGTCCATTGTGAAAATGGTGACGCGATAAGAATCTTTTCGTTCGTCGCGCATGAAAACGGAAAGCAATGACGTCAAGACACCATCGAAGACTTTTTCGTTTCCGCAATAGAGCAAGTCGATCATTCTTTTTCCTTCTGCACGTATTTGATTTTTTGGTAGTCGGACAAAGCGGCGCGTTCGCTCATCGCGTTAAAGACCTCGTTGCGGAGGAATTCCTTGGCGTCTCTTGGGCTGATTTCGGGATCGGGGAAGAAAGGCCCATCGACGAAGGTACGGATACGGACTTTGCCGTTCTTGCGTTGATGATAGGTGTTCGTAAAACAGAACGTGGGGGCACCGTAGTAGACCGGGTAAACAAAGGAATCGCTCTTGAAGGGGCGGACGCCGGTGTAATAAGGCCAAATGTGGGCTTCGGGATAAATGACGATGGGCTGATGTTGCTTGACGCGCGTCTCGATGGCCGCGGTGAAGTTTTTCTTGGCCGCAGGATTAGAGGGCAGGGGGAGCCCGCCGAGCAGGGGAACGTATTTCCCAATATGGGGAATGAAGACGTTATTGGGGTGAACGATGACGTTGATTTTACGCGGGGAGAGAATGAAAGCGGGCATCAGGGCATCGCCGATGATCTGGGTGTGATTCCCATAGATGAAGATGCTCTGTTTCCGATATCTCTTGAGCTTCCACTTGCCGACGATTTCGTGGCGGAAGGTCTTCCAAAGGTAGAACTTCGCGATGGGCTTAGCGATCAAATAGAAGAGGAGATTGCGGCGTAAACGACCAAAAAAACCCTTATCACGGATGTATTTGTAATTCTCGTCGATGGGTTCCGCATGGATTTCCATCGTCGAAAATTCATCGTGAAGAGGGTCGGTGAAATAAATGGTTTCTGGTAAGGTGTCCTTGGCCATGGCTCATCTATTATAGCCGATGTCAAGCGTGAGCGCGAAGGCGAACCACGAGTTCGGCGAGAGCGGGCTGGTTCATAAGCGGCTTAGCGGCGCGGTTGCTGTCGACGCGGCGGATGAAGTTATCGTTGCGGGCGACTTCGTGGCGGCAGGTTTCGCATACGCCTTCGACGACCTTGGCGATGCTTTCTAGCTTCTCGTTCGTGACAGCGGCAAACGCCTGTTTGATTTCGGCATAGACGGGAAGCTTCGAGGCTGTCTTCCAGAAGTATTGGCCATAGAAGCAATTGATGTCCTGCCAAGGTTTGGCAGAGAAGGCGTAGTGGATGATGCCGATGTGATTGGCGTCGATACCGCGATAGGTCTTGATGGTCTCCATGTTCCAGCGACGGGGGAGATAATGGACCTTGTTCTTGCAGATGACGTTGAGATAATCCTGATCCTGAGCGACTACGAAGTTGTAGTAGCTGATGAGAAAGAGGAACTGACCAAGGACGTCATGTTCGCGCCAGGCTTTGGAGTTGATGATCAGCATACCGGCGTTGAAATAGCGGAAGCGGGAGATGCCGAGGACCTTTTCGGAATAGCGACCGCAATCCGGAAGGGCGGCCATGACGGCTTCGGGAACGGCACCGACATAGTTATTGCCAATGTTGGTAGCGTAGAGTTTGGACACATCTTCGTTGATGATGGTGTCGGCGTCGATGTAGAGGGCCTTGTCATACTGCGGGAAATGCGAGGCGATGACGAAGCGGAAATAGGTGGAAGCGGAATAGTAGTCGCGGATGGGGAGCGAAGCACTGATTTGCTCGATGGTTTCGCTGACGTCATTGAATTCGATGCTGACGTTTTCCTTGGCGAGGCCGCAGATCATCTTCTGCGTGTCTGCGTTGATATCAGTGTGAAGAATATGGATGGCATAGCGTTTGCGGCCATTGGTCTTTTCAACCAAAGAAGCGATGGAAGTCATCAGATAAGGCGAGAAGCGCTGGTCGGCCCCGAAGAAAACCGGGACGACGTTTTTGGTATTCTTGCTGTTCGTTGCCATAGGGTACCTCCTTTTGGCTGCGCATATCATATCGAGCACGGTGGAAATGTCACCAACTAATTTTCAAAGAATTATAAATAGATGGATTTCTAGTGTTACGGGATTCACCAAATTATATCTCTCAAAAATAGAAAAATAAGTTTCTATCGGCTCTTTTAGGCGGAATTTTTAGGCATTTATCGCTATTGCCAATAAAGGGGGCGAGAGAAGGAAAAAGCATGAAAGCGGTTACCGAAACTCATTCCCATTGGTATTTATCGTGAAAAGTTTTTCATAAGAATTTACCGCTTTAATAGCGCTTGAACCCTTTATTCATAGGGCGATAAAAGAGGTGACAAAAACGCCTTTTGAGGTTCAAGAAAGTCAATGGTGGTATGATGTTTGGCATGAAACCGGCCCTTATTTTTGACTTAGATGGCACGTTATGGGATTCCTCGGAAGTCGTCGCGGAATCATGGAACATGGTTGGACGTCGTTATTATGGGCCTAATTATTTCGTCAGCGGGAATGATGTCCGCGGTTTGATGGGGAAGACCATGCATGAAATCGGCGTTTTCCTAACCCCACCTAATGCCGGACCAGAGAAAGAGGCTTTTCTACGTGAATGCTTTTCGTACGAAGTTGTATATCTTGGCGATCATCCGGGAAACCTTTTCCCTGAGGAACTACAAATTCTCCATGAACTTTCGCAAAAATATCGTCTTTTTATTGTCTCGAATTGCCAAAATGGCTATATCGAGAACTTTATGCCCTTGATGCCTGAAGGGCTGATCGAAGGTTTCCTCTGCTTTGGTGATACCCATAAACCGAAGAACTTCACGATAGCGGCTCTCATGGAAAAGTATCAGATTGAAGCTGCTGCATATATTGGGGATACCGCCGGGGACGAATCTACGACCCGTTTAGCCAAAATACCATTTATTCATGCTGCGTACGGCTATGGTAAGGCCCTATCTCCAGATGGCGTGGCGCATCGATTCGCCGATCTCCCTTTGATCTGCGAGCAAGTGCTGCCTCCCTTGTAAACGGCTCGCACACGCGTTAAATTACTTCAAATGGACGAAGTCGCAAAGAAAAAACCTTATCTTATTCAGACTCAGATTGATGCGATCCGCGCGGAACTCGAGGCCATCCAAGGCTCCCCGAGCGAATACATCCGCCTTTTGAAGATGATCGATCACTATGTCCACGTCAACGAAGCGGCGGACGAAAAGTACAATCTTCTTTTCCAAAGTCTGACTAATTTCGATCGTCTGACGGAGACCGAACCCGGCTTGGACGTCGCGATTTTGAATACGTTGCCTTTGCTCTCTGGGATTTGTCTTTTCGACCTTTTCGTTCTCGTGGGCGTCATAGGTATCGACGAGATGGCCAAAGGTCATGACGCTTATCTAAACGCCTTTCAGCGGAACAAGGGGACGCCTCAAGCCTAGTTTCGCACGCGCGTACAAAAGTAAACTTGAAGTAAATACTTCATCAGGTAAAATAATCTAAACATGGAAAAAGACCTCGGTTATCAAGAACTTCTCTTATTGGCGAACCGTCTGCAGGATCGCGTGAACGCTTTGGCTAAAGAAGCGGACGAAGCACAGGCGGAAGGTATCCTCGCTTATACCATCGCTCAATCAAATTCGTTGGAGCAGGCTCGTTTCGCTTATGAGACTGCTCATAACGACCTCATCGTCGGTGCGAAAGAGATTCTTACCGCAACCGATGGCAAAGCGGCCGAAGAGGTTCTTAACGCCTACGGCAAATATGGCATTAAGGAGATCTGATCATGGCTGAAGATGTCGCGGTTAAGATTCAAGAACAAGAAGAAGCGCGTGCTTTGCTACGCGAGCTGAACCAAGAACTGGACTTGGTGGATCATTATAAATTCAAAAACCAGAAACTTTTGGAATCTCTTCCTGCCTTCAAGAAAGAGAAAGCCGATTTGCTCGCGGAAGATTACCGGAAACTCATCGAGCAATTGAATGTCGAGGCCAGAAACAACACCCGGGACGAAGCCTATCTCATGAGCGACTTCACCAAAGACGTCCAAGAATTGAATGACATCCTCCTCAATTTCAACGCCGTGTTGAGGATTCTTAGAAAACAAGCGGAGGCGAAGGAATAACCATGCCTGACAGCATCGATCAGATCACATATCTTCTTTCCGAAGCCAAGAAGGCGCGCGCCGAAGCCGAAAAAGAACTCGCCGAAACCCAGGCCAAGCTGGATCAAATCAACGATATCCAGATTCATGCCGATAATTCTTTCTCGAAAACGAATGAAGCGTTGGCCGCCGGCAAAGAGAATTTTGCCGCAATTCGCGAATACAAGGAAAAGGCCAGAAACCTTTCTAAAGCCCTCGACTTGCTTATTGAGAGCATGGCCAATATCGATGGTCTTCGCAAAAAAGCCGTTTTCGCCATCAAGAAGATTCACGCTCTTGTTGGGCTAAAGAGATACGAAGAGGCCATGGCTGCTAACGACCAACTTGAGGCCGATACGCTCTCCTTCGAAAGCGAAATCGATTTGGTTGTGGAGAAACACATCCTCGAAATCGTCGCTTGGAACCGTTGCTCCATTTGGAATTTCATCGCCGATATCAATGTGGCGAAAGGGATTCCTTCTCTCCCTCCCGAACAATTCGAAAAATTTGCCGCTTCCGTCGAAGCTCTTCCTTTGGGTTTCCATACCGAGGAAGCCAAGAAAGCCCAGGAAGACAAACTCCTAGGATTCCGCTGCTACGACCGCGGCCTTATCACCCTTAATGCGGAGCGTAGCCTCGAAGACCTCAAGGCTCTTCTCGCCTTGCTTGACGAGGCAGCCAAAACCGAAGACCACCTCCTTCCGACGAAGGAGCGCATCGCCTTCCTTCATGGCGTTGCCTGCGAAGAATATAATCGCCTGGCTGAACAATTCTTTGACCTCGACCGCAATTACGATAGGGCACACGATCTCTTCCTCCTTCGTGGCTATTTCGAAATCGAAGAGATTACGCATGACGATTATCGCCTCGCCAAGGACGAGACGGATTTCCGCCTTCGTTTCCTCGACAAGGAAGCTCTCCGTGAGGACGATTCGGAATTCTCTGTTTCGGTCTATGCTTATGCGGATTCCATTCGCAACGAAGACGAACTCGAATTCGAGATCCTTTCCCGTTATGCCCTTCTCAATGGGTTATCCGAAGAGAAGGTTGCCTTCCTTTATTCCGCGGTCAATCGTTTGAATTTCGAGCAAGAGGTCCTCTTCCTCGGCGACCTTTTGGAACGCGGCCTCATTCCCGAACGCCATGCGGGATTCTTCCATGGCATTCTCGCGAAGAAACATAAGATTTTAGACCTTGAAAAATGTGCAAAAGCCTTACTAAATTGCAAAACGATGCTCGATGAACCCCTGCGTCCGGCCTTTGAAGAACTTCTCAAAGATCTCCTTCGTTCGCCCCATGCTCGTAAGGTCCTTACCAAGTCCGCCCGTCCCGAGGCACATGCCCTCATCGGCGAGGACTTGGAGAACTTCAAGCGTCCTTGGGGCCGCCCGGTCAAGAACCCAGTTATCAAGAGCTGGGACTTCTTCAACAAGGTGATGTTTGTCACTTTCGCGATTGTCCTGCCCGTCTCTGTGTTGCTCGCGGCGTTCATCATCTTGATCGCGCTTCTTCGCGACGATCCCTTCGTCCAGTATTATCTACTCGCGCCGCTTGTTGCCGCCCTCTTCTTCGTGCACGCCCATATCGTGGCGAGGTTTGGCATCGACGAGCGCGGCTCCGCGGTCTACCGCCGCACGCTAGGGCTCGTTTGCCTTGGCGCGGCCATCCTTTCCCTGGTGTTCTATATCCTTCCCGGCACGCTAGTTGTCTTAAAGCCGGTTGCCCTTACCGCCTTGATCTTTGGCGGAGCCGGCGGATTATGGGGATTCTTCGTCTATAAGGACAAAAAGAAATTGCTGACTGCTCTCATATACGTTCCGTTGATGCTATGTGTCATCGCCGCCATCATCATGATGGTTGTCGCAATGAGCAACGGGGCGGTCTGAGGCATTCAGATATTAGGAGGAATCTTATGAAAAAAGGGAGAGCTGTCATTGGACTCATTCTAAACTTGCTCATCGTAGCAGGAGTCGGATTCGCGGTTTCAAATGTCTGTTTTGGCTTTTGGAATATCCCGGCAATCCAATACCATGCGTTTGAGTATTTCACGGTAGACTCGAACGTATTTCTCGCAATCGCTGCGTTGTTCATGATCTTTGTGGACATTGCCGCGCTCCGTGGCAAAAAGGTTTGCCGTTTCGTCCAGGTTTTGAAACTGATTGGCGTCGTCGGTACCCTTGTCACCGCGATCATCACCGCCGCCTATTTGCTTCCGCAGAATGTCGCGACCGTCGAGTACCTCTACGGGCTTGAAGCGAATCTCTGGCTCCACGTCGTCGTACCCGCGCTTGGCCTTATTTCGTTCATCATCGAGAACCAGCCGCGCATGAAGCCTTGGCTTTATGCTTTCTTTGGTTTGATTTTGCCCGTCGCTTATGGCGGTGTCGTCGTCACGTTGGTCAAATTCGGGTATATGCCGGATCCCTATGGCTTCCTCACCATCAAGCCCGAAGCGATTTGGGAGAACATCTTGTGGGCTGCCGGAACTGTCGTTGGTTCCTATCTATTAGGCGTCATCGTCCTCCTCTTGCACAACATTGGAGCTGCGAAGCGTCAGCCCGTCGAAGTGAAGGAAGAAGTTCCGGCTGCGCAGGAAGAAACTGCTGCCTTGCCGCCGGTTAACGAGGCCAAGCCTGAGGAAGTTAAGCCCGAAGAAAATCCAGCTGAAGCCGAAGAAGAGGCCGTTGTCAAACCCGAGCCGAAACCCGAACCCGTTACCGTTCTTGCGCCGCGTACCGCTTACGCCCACAAGATCAAGAAGCCTTCCAAGGCCCGCACTTATCACGTCACCAAGCAGCCTAGCGGCAAGTGGCAAGTCAAGCTCGCTGGCAGCAACAAGGCCATCAAAACCTTTGATACGCAGCGCGAAGCCATCGCCTTTGCTAAGGGCCTCGTCGAAAGCCGTGGTGGTTCCTACCGCATCCACAGCATCAAGGGCAAAATCCGTTCTTAATTCTTCAGGAGAACATCTTTATGAATAAACCGAGTCACGGCAGATTTATTGCCGCCCTCATCTTCTTTGTTTTAACTGTCGGGGCAGGTGTCACCGCACTTATCTACGTCATTTCTATTTCACCTAACGCCGATCTCCGCCCCTTTGGGAATTCACTCATCTGGACGACCTTCCTCGATACCAATCTATTCCGTATCGAAAACGTCTTCCCCGATGTTTTGTTCAACTATGGGGCGATCGCGTGTCTCTATCTTGCGGCCTTGATGTTCCTTGTCGCGATCATCGTCGTTCTTGTCCGCGGTGCCCGTTTCTTCTTCCTGCCTTTTGGTGGTGCCTTCGCGATGGCAGTCGCTTCCTATTTGATTCTTGCTTATCGCTTCGATAAAGACATCGCGATTCTTCTTCTTGCGATTGCCTGCGGCGTGCTTGGCTTTCTTTCGTTGGTCCTTTCTTACACGTTGCCTCATCGCCGTGTGAAAGCTACCAAGGAAAAGCCTCTTCCCGAAAAAGTCGAAGAGGCAAAGCCCGAGGAACCTAAACCGGAAGAGCCTAAGGTTGAAGAAGTGAAGCCCGAAGAAGCTCCTGCTCCTGTTGCAGAAGAGACGAAGCAAGAGCCCGAGCCTGAGGCAAAAGAAGAACCTGAACCCGAGGCAAAAGAAGAACCCGTTCCTGAAGAAAAACAAGAGGAAGCAGTTTCGGAAAATCTTGAGGAAAAACCCGCAATTGCCGAACCGATTGTTGCTGAAAAAGGCAAGAAAATCAGTGGTAAATACGAGGTCTTCCCCGAGGCTGGTTTCTACAAATATCGCCTTAAGGCTAATAACGGCGAGATCCTCATCGTCTCCAATCCTTACCGCACGATCGAGTCTGCCCTCGCGGGCATTGAAACACTTAAGAAGAACGTGCCCGTCGGGCGTCATAAGGTCATCACCGATAAGAACGGCTACGGTCAATTCCGCATCATCACGCCAAACGATTCTCGTGTGGTTGCCATGGGCGAGATTTATCCCTCGGCAGCAGGAGCGGAGAAAGCGTTGAACTCGGTCCTCAAGTTCTATGATTCCGATAAAGTTGTCGTCCTCGATGACATCCCCGAAACGGAGCACCGCGAATGGCCACTTACGGTCGGAGCGCTTGAGCCTAAGAACAACGGAAGGCTTCAGGTTCAGCAACTTGAGGACGGCAAGTTCCAGGCGACCTTGTTTGCCAACAACGGTGAGTTGCTATTCTCTACGACGACCTATTCTTCTCGTTCTGCCCTTACTAAGGCATTAGAAAACATCACTCGCAAACTGCTTTCTGGCAAGTCCGTAACCATCGCGAAAGACAAGCAGAACCGCTTCCAGTTCCGCCTTTATAGCGATAATGGGATGCTGCTCTTGATGGGCGAAACCTACCCGAGTCTAGAACGCGCTAGCAGCGCCGCTCACTCGGCCCGTAACTTCATCAAGGACGCTAAAGTCGCCTGATTCAGGCATCGTCACAAAGGGGGCTTCGACCTCCTTTTTTGATAGAAAAAAGCCGAGGCGATGAACCTCGACTTGTTCAGAAAATCAGTTGGAGACTTTTAGGGCCGTTGGCTGGCCATACATCTCATAGACTTCGGTCAGCGGGATGTTCTTCGCGATACGCTCGATGCATTCGCTTAGCATGGAAGCTAAACTGATGACGTGAATGTTCGGAACGGTTTTGAAGCGTTCGGGCAGGGGGATCGAATCGGTGACAAGAACCTCGTTAAAGGCCGTTCCATCTTTTAGCAGGTCGTAAGCGGGATCCGAGAATGTTGGGTGAATCGCAGCGATAGAAACGCTTTTGGCGCCAGCTTCGCGGAGGGCATTCGCGCCGAAGACGGCGGAACGAGCGGTATCGATCATGTCATCGATCATGAAGCAATCGCGACCCTTGATATCGCCGATGATGGCCATGACCTCGGGGGCGCCGGCAGTATTACGACGTTTATCGATGATGGCGATGGGACAATTGCCGAGGATAGAAGCGAGGTCACGGGCGCGTTTAACACCGCCGTGATCAGGCGATACGACGGTCAAATTAGACGTGTCGGGATGACGTTGGAGAATCGCGCTTCCTAAAAGGGGCACACCAGTCAAATCATCGACGAGGCAAGAAAAGAAGCCTTGGATTTGGGCGGCGTGGAGGTTAACGGTAACCACGCGGTCAACACCTGCAGTGGTAAGTAGGTGGGCGACCAATGCAGCGGAAATCGGCTGGCGGGGCTTGGCTTTGCGGTCCTGCCTTGCATAACCGAAATAAGGAATAATCAGGTTGATTTCTTTGGCAGAAGCACGGCGAAGGGCGTCCACGAAGATAAGGACTTCCATCAAATTGTCATTGACGGGAGGGCAGGTGGATTGAACGATGAAGACTTGTTTGCCGCGGACGGAATCGATGGGTTCGACCATCATTTCGCCCGAGGGGAAGCGGGTCGTGTGCCGTGCGCCAAGCTTGGTGCCGAGCTTTTTGGCGATGGCCTCAGCGAGGTCTTGGTTCGCTGATAGGGAGAAGACAACTGCGTTTTCAATCATGAATATGATTATATGCCAATTGACATTGAAGCGGGAGTAGCGCGCGACTATAATCCGCATATGGATCATATCGTTTTAAGCCAAGAAGAAATTCAGGCTATCTGCAAGCGCCTGGGCGCCCAAATCAGCGAAGACCTAAAGGACGAACCGATTCCGCCTGTCTTTATCTGTATCATGAAGGGAGCCGCCCCTTTTTATAACGACCTCGTCAAGAACGTCTCCATCAATATCGTATGCGATTATATGAGACTGTCCTCTTATGCGGGCCTATCTTCGACGGGCAACGTCAAGATGGCTCAATCGCTTCACGAGGATATCACCGACCGCACCGTCGTCATCGTGGAAGATATTGTCGACACCGGGCTTAGCATGGACTTCCTCCTCCGCTATATCAACGAGCATTACAAGCCAAAAAAAGTTCTTATTTGCGCCCTTTTCGATAAGGTTTTGGCTAGAAGAAACGAAGTGAAAGTCGATTATGTCGGCCATGTTTTGGATAAGAATGAATTCCTGGTCGGCTATGGTCTAGATTACAAAGAACTCCTCCGTAACGTCCCGTATGTCTACGTTCCGACGAAGGAGGAGATTGCCGCGCTTGACGCGATTGTCGATTAATCTAAGGTATTGAAGATTCGGTCTCCCGCATCGCCTAAGCCCGGGAGAATATAGCACTTCGAATTCAGTTCCCTATCGAGGGCTCCGATATAAACGGGGATCTCGGGGAACTTTTTCGTCACGCGTTCGACACCTTCGGGAGCCGCGATAATGCAGAGGAAGCGGATGTGGGTGACGCCGACTTTATGAAGCTGTTCGATGGCGTCGATAGCCGAACCGCCGGTCGCAAGCATCGGGTCCAAAAGGAGGACTTCCATCTTTTCGATACCTTTGGGGAAACGGGCGAAGTAGGGTTTGACCTCGAAGGTTGTTTCGTCACGGTACATGCCGATGAAACCGGTGTGGGCATTGGGGAGGATACGGTGGGCACCTTCTTCCATGCCAAGGCCGGCGCGAAGAATTGGAACGAGGCAGACGTTCTTTTCGTCGATGACTTCCTGCGGGGTCACTTCAAGGGGCGTGGTCACGTTTTTGGTGATCGTCGGGAAGTCTTTCATGGCTTCGTAGGTTTCGATCATGGCAATATCGGTCGCGAGTTCGCGGAAGCGCTTGGGCTCCGTTTTGATGTCGCGCAGTTCCGCGATCTTATGCGCGAGTAGGGCGTTTTTGATGAGATGGGCATTCTTTTCCATGTCGTTTTGTCCTCCATTTAAAAAAAGAACCCCTTAATGGGGGTACTTGATGAGAGATTCAAAGGGGGCTTTCAAAATGTCTCGTCCTTTGAGATCCGTAAGTTCGATGAGCGTAATGAAACCGACGATTTCGGCCCCGGCGTTTTCTAGGAGCGTTTCCAGCGCCTTCACCGTTCCACCGGTGGCAAGAAGGTCATCCACGATAAGGACCCGCGTTCCCTTCTTGATGGCGAAAGCAGGGATTTCTAGCGTGGCCGAACCATATTCGAGATCATAGGAAATCGAAAGGGCCTCGCCAGGAAGTTTTCCGGCTTTGCGAGCCATGAGGAAACCCTTCTTCATCACAATGGCTAGCGGTGCGCCGAAAAGGAAGCCGCGCGACTCCGGTCCGACGATGACATCGGGTTGCCATTCATCGGCAATCCTCTTCATTTCGTCGATCGTGAAGCGAAAAGCTTCCGCGTTTTCAAGCAAGGGGGAGACATCCTTGAAGGAAATGCCTTTTCTAGGGAAATCTTCTTGGACGCGAATATAGTCTTTAAGTTCCATAGCCCTCCAATTGTAAACCGAAAATCGGTGGTGGCTAGAGGTTTCTAAAAATCTTTTCGCGGGGGTTAACTTTGCTTAGTAATTTAGGCGGGCATGTAGTAAGATTTTGGCGCGAATTAGGAGGTAACTTTTATGAGATTAATCGGACGAATCTTGCTTGGTATCGCCGCTGGCTTATTGCTTTATTCCGGTATCACGGGCATCGTGGACAGCATTAACGCGATTAACGGCATTGGCGGTTGGGGCGCCGTAACCGATCCGAACTATTGGCCCAACGTGTTCGGCTTTGGTTTCTCTATCCTTAGTATCATCCTAGGTTTGCCTGCCCTGTTTGGCGTCATCCGTGGGAAATGCGGCTTCTGGATGTTTATTTTCGCCGCTCTTCTTGGCGCGGGAGCAGGTTATCTGATTTATGCTAAAGCCACTCAGGGGCAATTGACCGATGCCGCGGCGGTTTGGAGCGTTGTACTAAGCCTACTTATTCCGATTACTTACGCCCTTGGAACGATCTTCATCTTGCTTCGTCGCCGTGGGCCGAGCCATCGCGAATAAGCAAAGCGATACAAAAAACGGTCAGGTTGATGAAACTTGACCGTTTTTGCTTAGCCTGATTATAGGGGGAGATCTTTCTTGAAGAAGCGGACGGATCCAAATAGCGCGGCCACTATGCCAATTCCGAGCATAATGCCGCACTCCCAAATCCAATTGAAGGAGATTACCGCGTCTTGGACGTTTGCTAGAGCTTTGGAGAAGCCGACCACGGAATCGGTATCGATAAGGGTGAAGATGGTGATGTAGTTGAAGACGTTCATCGCCTCAACACCTAAGCCAACGGAGACGAATACCTTGCTGCCGAATAGGCCTAGAATCGCGCAGATGAAGGAGATGACGCAGACGCCGCCTCCGACCGCGGTGCTCTGATTGGATTTATTGAAGAACGCGCTCGCGCCAAAGCAGATGCCGCCTAAGGCAAAGAGGGCGCAGAAGGAGGAAAGACATAGCAAGACCGTGCGTAACGGAATCATGTTCGAGGTGCCGCCCCTGGAGATGCGGATGGCGCCCGCGATGGTTTCGGAAACGAGGGCAGAACCGGTGATGATGATATACATCGCGACAAGCGAGGCGAGCAAGAAGGCGTAAGAAGTACGGACGACGGTACGACGGGAGGTCGGGGTGGATAAGACGTAAGCCATCGAGCCGCTGGAGACCTGATTCGCGAGGAGATTGTTCGCCGTGATCATGACGTAAATCATCGGGAGGATGCCACCTGCGATCTTATAGACAAGGTCGGAAATAACCGAGTTCAAATCGATGCGTGACATGACCTCGATACGCGAGAGGGAGAAACCCATCTGTTCCAAAAGACCGAGGATTTGCAGCCAACTTAGGTCTTCATCGGCAACATAGACAGAAACTTTATCCATGTTCACGTTGGTGAAAATCTCACGCGAACATACGACGACGTTAATGACGATGAAGATGGCCGCCGTGCCTAGAGAAAGGATGAGCCATAAGAACCAGTTGGCCTTTAGAGCCTGCAAGAAGAGGGGCTTCGAAATGAAGGTTCCCTTGTGGGTAGGTTTACTTCTGATCGCTTGTTCCATGATCGGTACCTCCGAAGTTATCTAAGAAATATTTTTCGAGTGTGTATTTGATTTCGGTGCATTGCTTGACCGGGTATTTGGCTAGCTCCGCGATGGCGATGTCCGCCGTCTTCCCGTCGACCCTTACGACGACCTGCAGGAAGTTATCGATCCGCTGAATCACCTGGAAGCGGGGATCGCGGAACGCTTTTTCATAATCTTCTGCCTTGCGGAATCCAACGATGAATTCGCGGAAGGGGCGGGCGTGGATTTCTTCCATGTCGACGATATCGATGATCTTGCCGTCTTTGATGAAGGCGACGTAATCGCAGGTCTCTTCTAGTTCGTCGAACATGTGATTGGACATAAGAATAGTCGCGCCTCTAGCTTTCTCCTCTTCGACGATATCGATGAAGGCTTCACGCATAAGCGGGTCGAGGCCGGTGGTCGGTTCGTCGAGGAGAATGATGTCGGGCGAGGCCATGAAGGTCGCGACGATCGCGGTCTTCTGTTTCATGCCTTTGGACATGCGTTTGAGGTTCGCGGTGGGGTCGAGCTGCATCGCGTTGATGATGCGTTCGGCCTTGGTCATATCCTCTAGACCGAGGAGTTCCGCCTGCGATTTCAGGAAGGCAGAGCCGTTTTCGACGGGCGGAAAGGCGATTTCGCCGGGAAGATAACCGATGCTTTTCTTAATGATTGCCCCGTCTTTCCAAGGGTCGAGGCCATTGACTTTTACGTAACCCGAATCGGGACGGATGAAGCCCATGATGTGGCGGAGGGTCGTGGTTTTGCCGGCGCCGTTCGTGCCGCAGTAGCCGAACGTGCAACCCTTGGGGACTTTGAAAGAGACATCAAAGATGCCGCGCCCTTTGCCATAGTCTTTGGTCAAATGACTGATTTCGATGACGACGTCTTTGTCGAGTGCGTTGATTTTATCGATGGTGGCCTGGCTCATTTTTTGTTGCCCTCCACGCCGCTTAATCCGGCAAACGTCTTTTCTTCTTTATAGAAGCTCATGAAGTAGTCCTGAAGGGTGAATGGTTTCTCGCTGAATTCGGCGACGTTTATGCCGCGTAACGATTTGAAGAAATCCAGATAGAGGTCGCGTTTGACTTTGACCGTAACAATCTTGCGACCGTTGTTAACACCGACAACTTCGAAGGAAGGATGTTTGGTCCCGGCGTATTTCTTCGCGTCTTCGAGTTTACGGAAACGGATGTTATAGGTCGCAATGTCGCCTTCTTTAAGATCGGCGGCTTTAAAGGTCGATACGTGGATGCCGTCTTTGATGATGGAAATCGTGTCACAGGTGGCATCGACTTCCGAGAAAATGTGGCTGGAAAGAAGAATCGTTTTTCCGCGTTTCTTTTCGTCAATGATAAAGTGGATAAACACCTGCTGCATGACGGGGTCTAGCCCTGAGGTCGGTTCGTCGAGAATGAGGACATCGGGATCGTTCATAAAGGCTGCGACGACGGCGAGTTTGCGCTTCTCACCTAACGACATCGACTTGACGGAGACGTTTGGATTGAGACGGAAGAGATCGAGGAGGTAATTGAGACGCTCATCGTTTCTTTCCCCGCGCATGTCTTGCATCATGCGGAGGAAACCCATGCCATCAAGACCGAGCGGGATGGCGGGTTCTCCGGGAAGATATCCTACCTTTGCGAGGATTTTATGGGTGTTATTGAAACTATTTAGGCCAAAGATTTCAATCTTTCCCTTCGTGGGTTTGGAAAAGCCCATGATGTGGCGGATGGTGGTGGATTTACCCGCGCCGTTAGGCCCGAGATAGCCATAACATTCGCCCTTATGGACTTTGATGGAGACGTCGAAAACGCCACGGCCATATCCATAGTCCTTGGTGAGGTGTTCGACGTTGATGATGACTTCTTCTTCCATCGTTTATTCTTTCGTTAGGCCAAGTGAGATGCAGTGGAAGTCGCGGTAAAGTGACCCGCCGTGATTGTCAGGATACGTTTGGTTAATCCTCGCGATATCGTCTTTCGTCGGGTGGGTGTTGAGCGCGTGCTCAGGAATATCTTCGCTGAGGGGATCATACAAATCGAAGCCATACCAATATAGTTGGAAGACGACGTCAGCGAAGGAGACGGGGATGATTAATGTGATGTGCTTGCCATCGTATTCCGAATAGACGATTTTTTCGATGACTTCAGGTTCTAAGGAAAAGTCTTCCCCAGTGATTTCTTTTAATATGTCTAATGTGAAGCCGATGCTCAGCTGGTCTTTCCCTTCGTCAGGAAGAGGAATGATATTGTAATAACCCGGGATTTTTAATCCTTCGCTAAGAAGAGAGAGGAGCATGTCGTTAAGGTCAAAGGAACTGCTGGTGGCCTCGGAAGATTCACTAGAAGCACTGGTTAACGAACTATCTTCGCTAGAGGCGGGCTTACTGCCCATGTTGGCCTCGACATAAAGATCGAGAGCCTTGCCTAATGTCGCGCCTTTGTCCGTTACGACCGCGTTATCTTTTAACGTGATGGAGGCGGTCATATGGGCGCCATGTTGTTTTCCCATCTGGAAAGAATAAGTGCCTAAGGCAGAATTGCCTCCGCAAGAAGAAAGAGCTAACGGTATCGCTAACAGCAAACAAGATCCGATTCGTTTCATAGGGGTAACCTCGTTACGATAAAAGTCTATCTTTTAGCAAAGATAAGTCGAGCCCTTTTCCACGAAAAAGGCTTAATGCATCTTCGCGGGAGGGTTATCCTTTGTATGGAGGAAGAGTATGAAAATTGCTTTGTCCGGACTTTTGAATTTGGAAGTTACAACGCGAACCCGCGGTTTTCCGATACCCTATTATCCCATCGACTATCCGTTTTTCGGCGTGAATCTTTATCCGGGTGGCGTCGGTTATAACCTCGCAAAAGCGTTGAAGACCCTCGGGGATGAAGTAGACCTCTATAGCCTTATTGGGGACGATGATGCCGGGAAACTCATTCGAGAGGAATTAGAGAGAATTGGCATTTCTTCATCGCAAATCTTGCCTATTTTGCCGCAAACGCCGATGTCTTCTGTCCTCTATGACGAGGCGGGAAAGCGCCAGATTTATTGCGATTTAAAAGATATCCAAGACCGTTCTTATACCTTTGAGGAAACGCAAATCGCAAAAGCGGATTTCGTCATCGCGACCAACATCAACTTCTCGCGTGGCCTTTTGCCTATCGCCAGAAAGTTAGGCAAAACAATCGCCACGGACGTCCATGTTCTTCGTGACCCAGATGATGCGTATAACCGTGATTTCATGATGGCCGCCGACATCCTTTTCCTAAGCGATGAGGGCATCGAAGGCAATCCCGAAAATTTCATTCGCGAGTTGGAAGAGCGTTACCACAATCGAATCATCGTGCTCGGGCGTGGGGCGGAAGGGTCATTCATGTATGAACGGGTAAGCGATTCCTTCACCTATCAGCAGGCCTACCATTTTGGCGAAGTGAAAAACACGGTCGGGGCAGGGGATTCTTTCTTTGCCGCCTTTATCCATTTTTATGCTTTGGGCGAAAAACCACGGGAGGCCCTTACACTAGCTTCTGCCTTTGCGGCGATCAAGGTTTGTGCTGACGGGGCGTCCAATGGGTTTGTTTCGGAAGAAGATGTCCGTCGCGCCCTTGCTGGTGTCCGCAGATAAATTACCCGCGTAAGGAAATGCGTTACGCGTTATGATATGAGCGAGGAAAAACAATGAACGAATCCAAGAAACTCACCATTCGAATGCTTTCCGCCGCGACCTCCGTCGATGGACAGGGTGTCGGCAGCGCTTATCTCGAACAAGTGGCCCTTGTCCGTGAACAAGCGGACCTATATGACGTTCTCATTAATAAGGAAGAGCGTAGGAGAAAGGCGGATATCTATCATGTCCATACCGTAAACCCATATGCGGTTCGCCAGATGAAGAAGAACCGTTGCTCGGTTATTTATGTTCACTTCCTGCCCGACACTTTGGATGGCTCTTTGAAGATGCCTCGCTTGTTCATGGGCGTCTTCAAGAAATATGTCGTCCATTATTACCGGAAGGCCAAAGAAGTGGTTGTCGTTAATCCCGTTTTCATCGAGCCACTCGTCAAACTTGGAATCAAACGCGAGAACATTACCTATATCCCGAACTTCGTCGATCACGATGCGTTCCACGTTTTGCCTAAGGAAGAAATCGATGCCGCGAAAGACAAGTTTGGCATCCCCAAAGACAAATTCGTCATCACGGGATGTGGCCAGGTTCAAACCCGGAAAGGCGTCCTCGACTTCATCGAATGCGCGAAACGGAACCCGGACCTCTGCTTTATTTGGGCTGGCGGGTTCAGCTTCGGGCGCATCACCGACGGTTATGCTGAGCTAAAACAAGTGATGGATAACCCTCCCGCGAACGTGAAGTTCCTCGGCATCGTCCCGCGCGACCAGATGAACCTCGTCTTCAACTGCGCGGACATGCTCTTCATGCCTAGCTTTGCCGAACTCTTCCCGATGTCGATTCTCGAAGCGGTCAATTCTCATAAGCCCGTCCTTTTACGCGACCTCGATATCTATCCGATCATCCTCTTTGACGACTATGCCAAAGCCGCGGATATCGATGGCTTCGACGCCGAGATCAAACGCCTTGCAAACGACCCCAAATACTATGCCGAATACGCGAAGAAGGCGGAGCACATCTCGACCTTCTATTCCAAGGAATACGTCGCGAAGCAATGGAGAGAATACTATCCTCGCATCTATAAGAAATTCTTGGAGTCGCAAGAAAAATAAGCTCTTTTTGCAGCTAATTTAGCCTGTTCGAGTTTGAACAGGCTTTTCTTTATTTCACGATGACGTGCCAGATAAAGCGCTCGCCGAACCCACAAGATTCATAGAGACTCAAGGGGTTTGACGGGTTGTTGATTCGGCCTGAAACGGTTACGAAATCCGCCTTGCCTTTTAGGCGAGAAAGCAGTTCGTTTACCAAGAAGTGTCCTAGCCCTTTGAGGCGGTGTTTTTCGGAGACCTCGACCCATTCGATGATGCCTTCTCCGATCGTGGCGTCGAATTCGCCAATCGCCGTGGCGACGACTTTTTTGGACTTGATGTCACGGACTCCAAGCCAAAGAGATTCATCGTAGACGGAATAGGTCCTGTATTCGTCTAATTCCTCTTCTGAGGTACCGATCGTATCGAAACACTGGTTGATGTGCTCCGCGAATTCTTTAGTGGATAAAGACGCTAATTCATAGCCTTTGGGCATGGTGGCGGGTTGGATGATTTGGAGGCGATGAACTAATTTGAAATAAGGTTCATGCCGTAGGTAATGGGCGGAGGGGTCAAAAGTGGTCTCGGGGATGAGGACAATGTTCTTTGGGATTTGGAAAGATCCCGCCTTCCAAAAGGGGAGAGAAGAAACGGCGCTTGGATTCTCGATATATAGTTTTGAAGAAAGACGCCTCGTCATAGTTTCCGTTCTACCAGAAAAAGGATTTGCTCAAGATGATCTATTGGAATAATTTGTTCGGACTGATTGAACGATTTGAATTCTTGTGTGAGAGCATTCGAAACATTTTGATTGTCAGTGACCGATCTAACATTATTCATGCCAATTATTATCAAAGCCTTATCTGAAAAAGGCGAGCAATCTTCTTTGGCGAGGAATGTTTCTGCGGGCCATGGCCCCCTAAAGGGTGGAGTGTAAGTGGTTTCTTTTGGAACACTAGACATCGGCACAACAAAAAAGGACTTTGTGCTACAAAATCCTTTTCTTGCATATTGGTGCCGCCTGCCGGACTCGAACCGGCACGCTTTTAAGGGCGAGGGATTTTAAGTCCCTTGCGTCTACCATTTCGCCAAGGCGGCGCGATCGGTTTCCCGAAAGCCCAACTATCTTATCACGTTTCTTCTTCGTGTCAGCAAAAAGGAAAAGAAAAGGACACGATCGGTGTCCTAATCTAGGTGGTTTGACGCTTATTTCTTCGCGCTTTGAATCAAAATCGAATTCAGTTTTGCAACGAAATCGGCCTTGTCTTCAATCGCGTAGCCCTGCATGAGCATCGCTTCGTCATAAAGGAGCGAGGCGTAGTTTTTGACGCTTTCTTCGCCCTCGAGAGCGACGATGGCTTTGATGAGTTCGTGGTCGGGGTTGAGTTCGAGAACCTTGCTCGATTTGACTTCCTCGCTCTTCTCGCCGGGCTCTTCGTTGATGACGCGCTCGGCATTCATCGAGATGCCGCCTTCTTTGGTGGAGAGGCAGACGGGGGAGTCGACGAGTTTGCTCGAGAAGACGACGTCATCGACCTTGCCCGTGAGGCCTTCCTTGAGGTCATCGAGGATGCGCTTATGGTCGGTGGAAAGCTGCTCGAGTTTCTTCTTGTCTTCCTTGCTGGCTTCGACGGCGTCGCTAGAGACATCCTTGAAGGGCTTCTTGTCGTAATCGTTCATGGCCATCAAGCAGAATTCGTCGATGTTCTGGTCGAGGAGAAGGACGTCGATGCCATCTTTCTTCTTGGCTTCTAGCTGAGGGAGGTGACGGATTTCTTCTAGGTTTTTGCCAGAAGCGAAATAGATGTTTTCCTGCTTCTTCTCCATCTGGTCCACATAGTCGCGGAGGCTGATGAGCTTATCGTCTTTGAGGTGATGGAAGAGGAGAAGATCTTGGAGTTCGTCCTTTTTCATGCCATAGGAGGTGTAGATGCCGTACTTGAGAAATTCGCCAAAGGTCTTATAGAACTTCTCGTACTTCTCGGTATCGTTCTTCTTGGCTTTTTTGAGTTCGGCGAGGACTTTGGATTCGATGTTTTTGGCGATCTTGGCCATCTCGGGCGTCTTCTGGAGCATTTCGCGGGACACGTTGAGGGGGAAGTCGTCCGAATCCACGAGGCCTTTTAAGAAACGCAGGTAATTGGGGACGAGGTCTTTGTAGTGCTCCTGGATGAAGATGCCATGGCTATAAAGGGAAAGGCCCTGTTCATAGGATTCGTTATAGAAGTTATAGGGAACGTGAGACGGGATGAAGAGCAACGCTTCGTAGCAATAAAGGCCATCGACGTGGACGTTGAGGGCGAATAGGGGGTCCTCGTAGTCGCTGAACTGGGATTTATAGAAGGTGTTGAGGTCTTCGGTGGTGACATCGTTAACGCTTTTCTTCCAAAGCGGAATCATCGAGTTCAACGTCTTGTCTTCGATTTCGTCATGGTACTTGCCTTGGATTTCCTTGCCGTCTTTATCGAGATCGGGTTTAGAAACCTTCATCTCCATCTTGATGGGGTAACGGATGTAGTCGCTATATTTCTTGACGAGCGATTCGATGCGGTAGGGTTTGGCGTAGTCGCTATAGTGGTTATCGCCTTCGTCTTTCTTGAGGGTGATGGTGATTTTGGTGCCGTGAGGAGCGTCGTATTCGCAGTCTTCGACCGTGTAGGTGCTCTTGCCCTCGCTATGGAAGCGGTGAGCTTCGCCGCCTTCGACTTTCGAGATGACTTCGACTTCTTGGCCGACCATGAAAAGGCTATAGAAGCCGACGCCGAACTGGCCGATGATGGAGAGGTCGCCCTTCTCTTTGGCCTCTTCGTATTTTTCGAGGAATTCCTTGGAGCCGGATTTGGCGATGGTGCCGAGGTTATTTTCAAGGTCCTCAAGGCTCATGCCGATGCCGTTATCGATGATGGTGATCGTGCCCGCTTTTTCATCGGATTCGATGCGGATGAAGTGATCGCAGGCGGGGAAATGCTCCGAATCGGTCAGCGAGAGATAACGATACTTATCGATCGCGTCGCTGGCGTTACTAAGGAGTTCTCTTAGGAAGATTTCCTTTTCGGAATAAATGGAATTAATCATCAAGTCGAGCAATTGCTGCGACTCGGTTTGGAAGGTTCTTTCTTCTTTCATTATTTATATGTCCTCCGTGTGTTCCCGATAACTTTAGTATCAATTGTTAGCACTTTCAAGTATCGAGTGCTAATTCAGGATGCGCTTTCAGAGGCGTTTCCTTTATTACCTCAAATCTTGATGGCTATAATAGCCTCATGCAGGAAAACGACCTCGAGCAAAAATCGTACCGCGACCTGAAAAAGGAATATCGCGACCTGCGCGCCAAATACGTCGCCGATCGTTTTGCCGTTCAGGACGCGAAGAAAGCCGAACTCGAACGTCTCCATGACGACTACAAAATCGCCAAACTGGAAATCGAGGAACCCCTTAAAGCAGAGAAGTATCGGATCCGCGTCGAAAAGAAATATCAGCATCGCCTTCTTAACGAAGCTCCCAAGCGGAGGACGCTTGAAGAGATCGGTAACGCGGTGAGCCATGGCATCGGTGCGCTTATTGGAATCCTCTTCCTCGTCTTGTTCGTTTTGAAGAGCCACGACGCCCTTTCGTTAACGGCCGCGATCATCTATGGCACCTGCTTCTTTCTACAGATGCTCTTCTCCTGCCTTTACCATTCGTTCCGCGCCGGGACGAAGGTAAAACGGCTCTTCCGCCGCTTTGACTATTCCTCCATCTATTTGGAAATCGGAGGCACTTTTGCGCCGCTTTATTTGATTTATATGGTCAATAAGATGTGGGGATTTGGCTGGGGAATTGGCTTTTTTGCCGTCCAATGGGCCATCATCGCGATGGGCATTACCTTCGTCGCCGTCTTCGGGCCCGGCAGGGTGAGATGGCTCCATTTCGTCCTTTATTTTGTCGTTGGCTGGAGTGCCATCATGTTTATCCCATATTGGGTACAGCAAGACCTGCCTTTGTTCTTCTGGATCCTCGGTGGGGGAGTCGTCTATACCCTTGGCATGATCCCCTTTGCCGCGCTTAAGAAGAAACCTGTCGCCCACTTCATCTGGCATATCGTCGTTTTATTAGCTGCAGTATGCATGGCGACGGGTATCTACCTTTACGTTTTCTAATTCATATGTACGCGCGTGACTTGCTTCTAGTTCGTTTTCGGGTATAGTAACCTCACGATGATCGAACTCCTCGCCACAGACTTAGACGGTACGCTCTTCCACCCGAAAAGAAGGACGTATTTGATCCCGCGCCGCAACAAGAAACTCATCACCGATTTCGTCAATCGCGGCGGCAGGGTCGTTTTGGTCTCGAGCAGGGGAGACGCCTTTTTGGAACGAACCCGTCAACGTCTAGGCGTGCCTGTCGACTTTATCGGCAGCGATGGAACGTTGGTCCAAATCGACGGCAAAGTCGTCCGCGAAAACGTCTTCGAAGTCGAATCGTGCAAGAAACTCTTGGAAGAACTTCGCCGCGACTATGACCCGAAGATGATTCTCATTTCGACCCGCGACCATCCCAATGTCTTGACCCGTACCGATGTGTCCAAGGTGACGAACCTCTTCCATTTCCTCTGGCAGATGGTGCAGGGCGCTTACCGCGAACCTTTCGTTCGCAGCGATAACTTCTTCTACCAGGAACTCAATAAGGGAACCGTCCGCAAAATGATGATTCTCATCGGCATCACCAAGGCCAACCAACGGAGGGCCAAAGAGATCACGGAAGTGCTGCAAAAACGCTACCCGGACTTCGAGTTCATGTGGCTCAATCAGTTCATCGAAATCACCCCTAAGGGGTGCTCAAAGGCGTCTGGCTTGTCCTTTTATCTTGATTATCTTGGGATAAATCACGATAATGTTGCAGTTGTCGGTGACTCTGGCAATGACGTTCCCATGTTCGAGGAGTTTTACGAAAACTCCTACTGCATGAAACACGCCCCGGAAGCCATTCGCTCCCAGGCGAAAAACGTCGTTGAATATGTCAGCGATCTCTATCCGGTGTTATGCCCGTCGGAGGATGACACCCCATCCGAGAAAGAAGGATAAAGAACATGAATCAAACATCTGTTGTCTTGACCACCTTGCTCCATTACAACGTCGCGATCCGCGATACCTTGGAGTACTGCCTCAAGAAGGACACCTACGACGAGAACCTCTTCAAAGAGAAGAAGCGCTCCGTCATCGTCGAAGTCGACGAAAACACCCCGCTTAAGAACATTCTCAACAACTCCGGCGACAACGGCGCCAAGCTCGAGAAACTCATCCGCGAATTCTATGAAGAAGTCTATGGCGATAAATCGACCATCTTGAACCTCGCTTCTGATGGTCTTCGCGTCGACCACAACCAGCACATGGCCATCTACAAAGGCGTTCTTCCCATCCACGAGAACGTCAACTCCATGATCGTTGGCATCATTAACGATGCCCACAAGAAGGAAATCGACGTCGCCGAAGCCGAAAAGGTCGAAGCCGCCGAAGAGGCGATGTTCCGCGCGGTCTGCTACATGACCCTCGTCAACGACCTCTGCCGTCTTTTCAACGAATACAATCAGGCCCGTAACGAAGCTAAGGGTGAAGAAACCCCGGCTTCCCGCTTCATTGGCAACGACATCGCCGAAGTCATCAAAAACATCGGTTTTGTCCGCCAGAACGCCCGTCTTAAGGACGCCGTTTACAAGAACATGGAAGACAAGATCTCCAACCTCGTCGAATACATGACCGGCCGCCGCGATCTCCCCGTCGGAAAGAAGTTTCCCGACGTCATGAACGAGACCAACGAGACCATCCGTCTCTATGTCCGTGACGTCGAAGCGACCTTCCGCGCCGTCTATCCGCCCCTGGTTCAGGCCCTTATCGACCAGACCAAAGCCGAACAGGCCAAGAAGGAAGAGGCCAAGGCCTAATTAACGAGGTAAACGAACCATGGGAACCCCGAAGAAATTGACCCGCAAGGAAATCGGTTGGTATGTCTTTTCCGGCATCATCGGCTTGATCGGCCTCGTGTTTTTGGTCTTTGGCATCGTCGGGGATCACTTCCCCGGTCTCTATGCGGATAACTGGATCGCTTCTAGCGAATCCGGGTGGCTGAAGAACTGGTCCGGCCTCGGCTATCGTTATTGGGGTATCATCCTGATCGCCGCCGCCGCCTTCATCGCCATCATCGCTCTCGCCGTCTTCGCCAAAGAAGGCGACCGTGACGCCGACCGCGAACGCCGCCGCGCCCAGCGCCTCGGCGCTTCTCCCGTCGTGGACGTCACCCCGAAGGAAGACGATAAACCCGCTGCCTAATCGACGAAACAAGCGTGACCGCGAGGTTGCGCTTTTTCTTTGCCCTTGGGGTTGCGGTACCTTTAGGTACGCGTTAGGATAATGCCATCGGGAGCATTGCTCACCGAGAAACCCACGCAATAACGCGTGGCGAGAGCTATATAAAGGCGTAGGCAAGGCCCGGCTATATGCGCCCAGCTCCCCGCTGAGGTTGGAAAGTGCGAACCTTCCGGGAGGGAACAAAAGTTCCTAAGTTTCACCAAGACTGCCGCCTGAAAATGGCGGCTTTCTTTATAAGAAAAAATGATGCCAGGGGGTTGAAAGGGGACCATCGCCTTGATACGATAATGCCATCGGGGGCGATGCCTACCGAGAAACCCACGCAATAACGCGTGGCGAGAGCTATATAAAGGCGTAGGCAAGACCCGGCTATATGCGCCCAGTTCCTAGCTGAGGTTGGAAAGTGCGAACCTTCCGGGAGGGAACGAAAGTTCCTAAGTTTCACCAAGACTGCCGCCAGAAAATGGCGGCTTTCTTATTCTTTTCGGGGCTCCAAACTTCTTTAGGGGACTTTGGAAAACCGAGCAAACTTGATTAGGGGACCTAGCCATTCGGCTGGGCCCCTTTTCGCTTGTACTTTCCCCTTTTCCTTCCCGCCCTTCTGCGGGTCATCCCTTTCTTCGGCGG
>JAFSUM010000020.1 GCA_017445245.1 Bacilli bacterium
CCTTAAGGACAAGCAGCCGAACGAAAAAGCGAAGCGCGAATACAGGTACGCGGGAAGAAAAAAGGGCCGTAACCCATCTCCCTAATTATCGGGAGGTTTTGTTACAGCCCCTTTTTCGTTGGCCGTCAGCCCTTAGTCCTAGAGTTTCCAGAAGCCATCGTCGTCGGACTCGCTTTGGGATACCCCGGACGACCCACGTCGAACGATCGTCGTCGCGTCCTGCGAAATACCAGCCGTTGTCGATTCTGAGTCACGTGGACCGAATATGGAGACCGTCGTCGGAGAGAGCGGAGTTTGTTCTTTTTCGGAGAATTGGCGTCGTCATGGGACAGTTAAACTGTTGTTGGACAAAAATGATTATCGAACAACCGAGCATTGGTCGAAGCGTACGAAGAAGCCAGGAAACTGATACATTCTAAATGAAAATTAAGGCGTCCATGGTGGCACTTTTTCTTTTGTGGCACATTTGTGACGCTAGACGCGTACAATATGTGCGAAATATATGAAAAACAAGTTTTTATTCACCCTTACTACTGTTTCTACAGTAACTCTATTAATGTGCATGGGCATTGTTGCTACTACGAGAAATAATGGCGTTGCTAATGTTCGAACTCGTGCTGATCAGGCTTATTCACTCACTATTGATCAAAGCAACTTTTCTAATTTTTCTTATGTCGAAGAAAACCTTTATAGAGGAACGTTTAAAACCGCTCTAGGAAATGAAGTTACATTCACTACAAGCAAAGATGCCAATGCCATTGATAACAAAATATATTGGACCAACGGTAATTATTTGAAGAATGATACCGCCTTATCAGGCCTAAACAAAATTGAGGTTTCCGCTTCTGTAAATAGAGGCCAATTCAATCCTAAAAGAACATACCCAACGCTTAGAGCAGAAATGCTTGTTGATCCAAGCCATCCAGAATCTTTTAGCTATGTTGATAAACTCACAAATACTGAGAGTCTTGTGACATACACAATAAACATTCCAGAAGAAGGATCCGGCAATTATGTTAATTTAAAAATAGTTGAAGGAACTGCGCAGTTTATTATTTCCTCTATCAAATTTTATTTTAATTGCTCTGATACGGTAAATCCTGTTGTGGTCACTTCTAATAATGATAGTTATGGCACTGTCTCTATTGAAGGAACTGAAAATAAGAGAACTGCTGTGAAAAACGGTGCTTCAGTTACTGTTCATGCAAATCCAACCAGCGATTACGAAAATGAGCTATTTTATTCCTTCAAGGGTTGGCATCTGAATGGCAGCGAAGAAATTATTAGCACAAATCCTGATTACACATTTACTACAGTAAATGAAGCTACATATAATCTCACCGCTGAATTTGTTGAAGCGGAAACTGAATTATTTAGTCATGGTGAGCATATTGCTGACGATGATGATCATACATTTGTTTATAGCAATAAGGCGAAGAAGTATTATTCGATTATTGGAGCTCATGACACCAGCGGATCATTTAGTCACACCCCACAACCAGGCACAAGAAAAAACAATGAGCTGTTTGTTGAAAGACATCAGTGGATACAATATAACCCTTCTTATCTAAGCTGGTTCAAGCTTAATGCATATAGTCCAAGACACGGATATTACAATGAAAAATGGCTTGAAGATGACAAAATTGAGAAATTCGACCCTGCTAAAGTCCAGGCAGTTATATTCTATCTTGCGATGGATGAATCAGGCAGAATTGATGAATTATCTGCCGCGAACGGAACATTTACAACGTATAGAAATTTGCAAGATCCACTTGATGGAAATAAAGCGATGTCTAAAGTTGTATGGACAGGATTCACTAATGCTGAAACGGATGTTTTTGTTCCTGATAAGTATCGTAGTGGCAAACAAGATGGCACTCTCTGGATTAAGAGAATGAAAGTTGTCTATAGATAATTAACTATCAATCATTAAAGTGGATTAGAAAAGGAATTCATATTCCAAGTTCTACAAGAAAGAAATATTGAGATTAAGCCGTCCTTAATTGGGCGGCTTTTTCGCGCCCTTTTATAATTAAAGCCCATCGTCGTCGGACTCGCTTTGGGATACCCCGGACGACCCACGTCGAGCGATCGTCGTCGCGTCCTGCGAAATACCAGCCGTCGTCGATTCTGAGTTACGTGGACCGAATATGGAGACCGTCGTCGGAGAGAGCGGAGTTTGTTCTTTTTCGGAGAATTGGCGTCGTCATGGGACAGATGTTCTCAGGCTCTCGTCCCCATCCCGTTTGAGGCAAGGAATCGTAGCCTGGACACAACGGCAAACGTAAACACATCAGGCGTCTCGAAAGAGGCGTCTTTTGTTTTATAAACAAAGGCAGTCCTCGGACCTGGTGCCGATGACGTGGCGGCAGGGGATGGAACGGCTTTGGAGGGAGGATGCGAATCCTTGCCCCAAGCGGGATATGTGAGCCTATCGTTAGATATTCGAATTTGTCGAAGGACGAGAGCGATTCTCCCCGTTCATACGAAGATCGTTCTCCCCGAAACGCGAAGCAACAAACCGACAAGACCGTCCCATGTGGGCGGTTTTTAATGAGCGAAAATGGCAATAACAATTTATACAACTTGTCAAAATGGCAATAAACATAGTAAGATATTGCCATGATATTGAAGGATTTAAGATTACGTTGCGGAATCACTCAGCCCACGGCCGCAAAACTTGTTGGCATCCCTTTCCGGACTTATTGCCGTTATGAGGCGGACGAAGCTTACAAAGACTCATTTAAATACGCCCAAATTGTGAAGATACTTGAGAATTATCTAAAGGATAAGGTTTTGTCTTTGGATGAAATCCGAGCCGCCGTTTCTTCCTCGTGCAGCAATTACCCGGTAAATGCCTGTTACTTGTTTGGCAGTTATGCGAAGGGCAAGGCCACAAAAGACAGCGATGTAGACTTGATGCTGGTTTCAACGGTGGAAGGCATTGAGTATTACGAACTTCTCGGACTTCTCGAGGAAAATCTAGGGAAGAAGGTCGATTTGATTCGCTTAGAAACGGCCATCCAGAATGTCAAATTGATGAATGAAATTCTGAAGGACGGGGTGAAGATTTATGGATAATGTGAAGAATGATATCTACTTCGCGAAAAGAATCCTGAAAAACATCGAGGTTCTTTCCCGTTATCTTAAAGATAAGTCGCAAGACGACCTGCTGAATGACGGCTTTCTTTGCGATGCCATTGAGAATCGGTTTACGAAGCTTTCGGAAGACGCTTCGAAGCTTTCCAAACCCTTCAAAGAATCCCTGCCGACAATCCCATGGACGGCGATTTATTCGATTCGCAATCGGATTTGCCACGATTACGATGTCGTAGACGCGCCCACCTTATATAAGACGGTCAAAATATCTTTTCCCAAAATCCGCGATGACCTTCTTGGCAAACTTCCTTGCCATTTCATGACGCTGTACCAGGAACCCTTTCTTGCCATTGCGGAAGGATGGAAGACGGTCGAAATGAGATTAAACGACGAAAAGAGGCGTTTGCTGAAGATAGGTGATCTCATCGTTTTTACGAACAAAGCTACCGAAGAAAAGGCCATCGTAGAAATCGATGATCTTAAGCCGTTTCTCTCTTTTGATGAACTCTACGCATCCTACCCTAAGCGGGCAATTGGCTATCAAAATGGTGAAAAGCCTGACCCGCGGGACATGCTTGAGTACTACCGAGAAGAAGACATTCGCAAATGGGGCGCTTTAGCCATTTGCATTAAGTTGTATTGAGTTTGCCATCTTACCTCGTGCGATTATCGTTGCGTCCAGCGAAAATTCCAGCCGTCGTCGATACCGAGTCCCACGGGTCGAATATGGGCTTCGTCGGAGAGAGCGGAGTTTGTTCTTTTTCGGAGAATTGGCGTCGTTATGGGACGTCGATTGTGTCGCAGGGCGAAGTCAAATCTTTTCAATGAGACAAAAGACACTCTCCTCGCACAAGAATTAGTCGACACATATGGCAAGGCCCGCATTGAGACTAAATCAATGTAAATTAAGTCGTCCATTTGAACTGTACCCCTCCTCCTGTTGTCCAGGATTTGGGGTACAGTTCACTCGCGGGCGGTTTTTCTTTGTGTGGCACAATAGTGGCAAACGCCGCGTTATCGTATAGACACAACAAAGGAGAACACGATCATGAAAGAAGAATTGTTCAAAGGTTTAAACGAAGAACAGATCGCCAAGGCGAAAGCCTGCAAGAATAACGACGAGCTCTTAGCGCTTGCCAAAAAAGAAGGCATTGAGCTTAGCGAAGAACAACTAGCTGCTGTTAGCGGCGGATGCGGCAAGTCCAAAGAATGGTACGAAATTGACAATATGCAATGTCCGGAATGTCTTAATAGACATTGCATGGAAAAAGTCTCAGACGCATGGTATCGCTGCAAGTACTGCAACAAAATTACCGTTAACAAAAACCTTCAATAAGAATTTACCAACAGACAAGACCGTCCCTCGTGGGCGGTTTTTCTTATGTTTCTCCTCTTGCCGGTAGTATAATTGGCTTGGGAATGATGTCTCCCATCTAGAAATAGAAAACCGCAACGAAGTGCTGATGACGTCTATGACTTGTTTTGTCATAGAAATCAGCACTTTTGTTTCTATGACAGATGGGAGGTATCGATGAATATATTTTTGTCTTCGTTTATTATTTTTGGTGGTGGGATCCTTGGTGGGTTTTTATTTGAGAAGATTAAACTCCCCAAGCTGGTGTGGTATATCATTCTCGGGATTCTTATTGGGCCATCTTTGTTCAATATCGTCGATGATACGTTGTTATCGATTTCATCTCATCTAAGGCAAATCGCTTTGGTCATCATATTGACCAGGTCAGGCTTATCTTTGGACATTAAGAGCCTAAAGAAAATAGGACGACCCGCGATATTGATGTGCTTTTTACCCGCTTGTTTTGAAATTGCGGGCATCACGATATTTGCCCCAATGCTCCTCGGGATATCCTATTTCGAAGCCTTGCTTCTTGGCTCGGTCTTGGCGGCCGTTTCGCCGGCGGTAGTGGTCCCAAGGATGATCCGTTTAATGGAGGAAGGGTATGGAAAGGAGCATTGCGTGCCCGAACTTGTGATGGCGGGGGCATCTTGTGACGACATCTTTGTAATCGTCCTTTTCTATTCGTTCAA
>JAFSUM010000021.1 GCA_017445245.1 Bacilli bacterium
AACTAGACCTACTACCAAAACCGGAGGATCCGCCAAAGAAGAAACGCGGCAGGCCGAAAGGAAGCAAGAACAGGTCGAAATCCGACGGTCAGCCACAACAAGCATGACCGTATAGTCTAATCGATTGGGAAAGTTTTATTTAATAATGGTGATAATTTGATTAAGAACTTTGTAATAGCGCTGTTTAGGTAATCGATATCCTCTTCTGTTTCATCGATCGTTTTTAAATAATCGCCTTTTTGCGTATATATTTCCTCTATGCTTCTTTTAAAGTTATCTTGCGCCAAAATGGCCATATTCAATATTTCTTTTTTGACTTGTGTCATTGCAATGGATGGAGTGGATAAAAGACGCTCATCAATGAATTTGATAACTCTTGCTCTTTCATCTCCCTTGTCTCTAATGACAAATTCAGCAATACGAACCAAGTATTTAATAAACGGAAGAAGCAGTAATGTTGTCGAAACATTAAATACAACATGGAATACCGCTATTTCAATCGCGTAATTATTACCAAAAATCGTATTTAATACGTTGACTATTTGAGAACTGAATATCCACACGATTATGGTAAATAAACTCACGCCAATCAGATTGAATAACAAATGAATAAAACCCGTTCTTTTTGCATTAACATTTGTGCCAATTGTGGCAATTAAAGCGGTAACGCATGTACCAATATTAGCGCCTAGAATAATGAATAATCCGCTTTCTAAAGGCATTACTTCTTTAACAACCATTACAATCACTAGGCCTGTCATAGCGCTAGAGGACTGCATTAAAGCGGTAAACAAGATACCTAATAGCAATAAAAGGAGAGGAAAACTGATATTAGAGAATATATTTTGAATAGCTTGTTTTATTTCATCGTTATTAAAGGAGCCACTCATCAAATCCAAACCAATAAAGATAAGGCCAAGACCGCATATAATGCCGCCAATATTCTTTACTCGATCCTTTTTGACAAACTGCATCATAGCCCCTACGAAGGCTAATGCTGAAGCATATAGTCCAATATCAAAACTTGATAAGGAAACTAATAAACCTGTAACAGTAGTTCCTATATTTGCCCCCATGATAACGGAAGTAGCTTGAAACAAAGTCATTGTTCCGATGTTAACGAAACCGATTGCCATCACCGTTGTCGCAGCGCTTGATTGGATAATGCCAGTTACTGCCGCTCCAATACCTACGCCTAAAAAACGATTCTTGGTAATCTTGCCAATCATTCTTTTCATTCCTGGCCCTGCAACTTTCTGCAACGAATGAGAAAGCATGTTCATGCCAACGATAAAAACGCCAATACCTGCTAATAAGGCGAGAAGACTATTAAATATAGCCATAGCAAATTCCTTTCTTGCTAAGTCTCAATATTTAATATTAATCCGGACAGTCTAGTCGTGTTGACGGAATTAGTAACCCAAAGGCTATTTACTCCCTTAGCTGTTTTTATAGTAGCAAAAACGATTTAATAACTGAATTCTATTCAACGATAAATGTTATTTAATCTTTATTATGTCAGTTCTTGCCTCACCGCGAACCGCATCGTGCTCCATGAGCAAAACCCCCTTGATTGCATCGATGATTTTTGTTTTCTTGGCCTACAAACCCGCCTTTTTGGAGACAAAATCGGGTTTAAAGAACGAGCGAAACAGGCTTCTAATCATGCTTCAATAAGAGGAGCTTTTTACTATGACAAGGAACAGATTCCTTGCGTTTTAAGACAAAAACAGCGAATAGATACTTCGCGTATTGCAGGTTTTGCCTTCGAGAACGCTCAATCGATCAAAACAAAGTTCGCGTAATCTTCCTGTGCTTTACTATTGGGAATTTTGGCTTCCGAGGCAAACGAAAACCATTCTTTAACCGCCGCTTTGACTTCTGCAAGGATGGCATCCATCTTCCGTTTGTTTAAGCCTGCATCGATTCCGACTCTATAAAGATCCGCGAGAGTGATGCCTTCAAATTTGCCGTTGACCAGGCATTGGTGGTTGTTGGTGTAATTGCTGTTGGGGTCGTTGGCGTAGGTCAAATCGTAGGCGGGCGACAACCTCCATTTCCCCTCACGGTCCATGAGGAAGGAGAAGTTTTTGGAGTGATCGTCGAAATTGCTCGCCATGACGTTATAGACCATGCGGCGGAACAATTCGTAACGGTCCTCGAAGGGACAGTGGAGCCGATCAAGGATGGAAAAAAGGGTGCCATAGGAGAAGCTGTGTTTATCCGCATAATCAATGTGGGCGAGGCCGCATGCGGTGGCCATGTGGAGTTTCCTTAGGGTTCCCTTCTCATCGATGTAGCGGTCGAAGCGCTTGGTCATGAAGTGATAATCGTCGCCCTCTTTGAGCAAACGGCATTCGGTCATGTTGATACCCGCGCTTCGGGCCATGAGGTAGTAGGCGTATTCCTCCCTCGTCTGGCAGGAATCGAAGAAGGAATCTTTTTCCTCCCTGTCCAGCTTGTCGAATTTGATGATCCAATAGGAAAAGCCCTCTCCGGCGTCGATCTGGCCAGAGCGATATACACCTGTGCTTTCGTTATAGGCGATGATGGCCTTGGCCTTGGCCCCGCCGGCGGAGGAGCCGATCTTGATGAGGTCGCGTAGGCGTCCGATTTCCGGTTTTATCTCGGATTTGCTGCGCCTTTTGAGCACGTCCCTCGCCGCGTTAGCGATGTCCTCGATGCGGATTTCGGTCGATTCCTCAAGCGATCCATCAAGATGCGGATAGTATTCGAGCGCGCCCATGCCACGTTTGCCGATGTAGAGGAGTTCTTCAATCGGGGTGAGCGAGTTTTTGTCCCTGCCGATGGAGATGAGGTACTCGTTGATGACCTTCCTTCCGAACCTATCGGGAAGGGAGTCCGCGAATAGACCTGGCAGCGTGCGATAGGTTTCGCTTGTTAAGCGCGGGAAGGAGTAGGGCTCTCTGCGCAGGGGCAACACGATGGGCGAAATCTCGATTCCGCGCGCAATGAAAGAGGGGTCGTAGGTGAAATAGACGTTGTTCTCTTCGTCATTGGCTAAATATCCGACGAGAGTTCCCCAAAGCTTGACCTCCGCGATCATTGTTCGTCACCCCATGGTGTGGTTGCCGCCTTCTTTTTCTTCCTCGCCCTTTGTCTTTGGTGACCAAGGTCGTGAAGGGCGACGGTATTTAAGCCCAAGGCGGGAATCAATGCATCCGCGTTGCCAAGGAGGGACAACGCCTTCAAAAGGCTTAGTAAAGTGTCAAGGGAGGCATTGCCGTTCCGCTCGAAGGATTTGATGGCGCCCAGGGAAACACCGCTAGCCTCAGAAAGCTGGGCTTGCGTCAGATTCAACGAAAGGCGATAGGCTTTAAGCCTTTGGGCTAGTTCCCTTTTTGTTTCCGATACCGTCGAGTAGTTATTCATGGTCATGCCATCATTTTACAAAACATTATATAAAGGTCAAGAATATGTCCAATAAAAGCATAAAAACGCGATAAAGGTAAGAAAAATATACCTAAAACAATAGTATAAAGATTCCAGCATCGCGCTCCGTTGCTAATTAAGTCCGATTCCGTCGGACTTTTTTGTTTATGGGAATTTGCGCCGCGCTTTACGACGTATTTGAACAAAAAAGAGTGGGGGTATGGAGTATTTCCTTCACAGGAATAAGGGATACAATACTGCGGCTAGGGAAGTGCGAGAATGAAATTCATTTTGATTCTGATATTTGGTTTGATCATCGCGGTCGGGACTCCCGTATTGGTGATTTTACTCATCAACCGAAAACACAAGGTCAAGAATTACGTCAAAGCCATTGTCATTCCCGCATCTTCTTTGGCCTTGCTCGTTTCCTTTGTCCTGATTTACTTTGCCATTAACTATAAGGCGAGCGATGAAGCCAAATCCTATTTAAATGGCGATGCCGTCGTTTCCGTGACCCATGAAAAGAGCTGGTATCGTTTCGATAATCAAAATAGCGACGAAAACGCCATCGTCTTTTATGCCGGCGCGAAAGTCGACCCGGTCTCCTATTCGCCTTTATGCAGCCAGATCGCCCATCAGGGGATCGACGTCTATTTAGTTGAGTCGCCTTTGTATTTCCCGCTTTTAAGCATCAACGCCGCAAGCGAGGTGGTGGGATTAAAAAGGCATACCAACCTCTACATGATGGGACATTCTCTCGGCGGGACCTCCGCGGCGCTTTTCTTGTCCGGCAACAAGGATGAGACGTTCAAGGGGATCGTCTTTCTGGCGAGTTATCCGAATAGAGAGTTAAACGATTCCTATCGCTGCTTATCCATCTATGGGACCAATGACACGGTACTAAACAAAGCCGAATACGAAAGGAACCGAAGCAATTTCCCCGCAAAAACAACGGAAATCGTGATTGATGGTGGCAATCATTCCTATTTCGGCGATTATGGGTTTCAGCGAGGGGATGGGGCCGCTTCCATCCGTAGAGACGAGCAGACGCGCCAAACGAAAAACGCGGTCGTCGATTTCATCGTAAACCCATCGTGATGGTTTTTAAGCGCGAAGCTTATTCCCGACTTTCCCCATGGGCGATCTTCACCCATTTCACCGACTTCGAGAAGAACGACTTCACGTCGAGAGGGTATTGCAGCAAGAGGAATAACGGGGTTAGAAGCAGTCCCCGGATCATCACGGACTTCTTGAATTCCTTGTAATTGTCGTAACCCGCGATATAAGCGAACAAACCTGCAAGGAAGGCCAATAGCAAGAACCAAGCTAGCCCCCTTGCTAAGGCGAACAACGCCCCCGTTTGGAAAGAAGCGAACATGTTCACGAAGAAATTGCTTCTCGCGTCCCAATATAAGAACGCGTCATGAAGGGATATTCCTAGTAGAGGTGAGAAGAGCAAAAGGATAACCTGCAACAAGGCTAAGCCTAGGGACACCAATAGAACCTCCGAATGAAGCGTTAACGAGGCATAGATGGACGCCTTATGGGGGCTTTTCCTACGGAACAACGCCTTTAGTAACGGGATGAAGTAGCTTCTGCAAATCACATGGGTTCCTTTGGACCAGCGGAGTCTTTGATGCCACATGGCCTTGAACTTCGTGGGCTGCTCGTCATAGAAGACCGCCTCGTGGCAGAAGTGGATCTCCCTGCCTTTTAGTGATGCGTCCGCGCTGTACTCGAGGTCCTCGGTGATGGATAAGTAGGGCCAGCCATCCTTAAGTTGGTCGATGGGGATCAGGATCCCACAGCCCGTCATTCTGGAGTTGACCCCCAGGGTCTCACGCCCCTGGAAGGAGAGCATCATGTCGATGCCAAAATATAGGCCATAGGCCGCAGGCAAAGCCCCTTGGTTCATGTTGAGGGCGTTACGGAAGGAGGTGATCGCGGACTTGCCTTCGTAATGGAGGAAGGCGTCGTTCATCTTTTGGAAGTAGTCCTTCCGGACGGTGTTGTCCGCGTTAAAGATATAGAAGCCTGCGTAGTCGGATAAGTTCTGAATGCGGGGGAAGGCGTAATGGTAGGCTTGGCCTAAGGTGGTTTCCTCTTTGTTGTCGTCGACGATGACGGTGGCCCCTAAGCTACGAGCGACTTCCGCGGTATGGTCGCTGCAGTTGTGGGCGATGACGAAGATATCGAGTTTATCCTGAGGATAATCGGCTTCGCGGATGCTTTGGATCAAACGAGCGATGACGTTTTCCTCGTCCTTGCAGGAGACCAAGATTCCATAACGAAGCTTCTCTTCCCTTTTAGGGAACACGTTTTTATGGAAAGGTCCGATGATCGCGTAGAAAAGGAAGTGGAGGAGATAAAGCGTAAAAAGGCCGTTTAAGACGGTGAAGATGATGTTAAGGATCGTCACATAGTTCATCTTATTCGGCGATGCGTCCGTCTTGGGGCAAGTTCTCTTGGAGAAGATGCGCCACTCCTGAAGCATCGACGTCGCTTAAGGCGAGCGATGTTGATCGGCATCGATAGGAATATATGCCATTTTTGGGCAGAAAGATATCCACGCTTCCGTCGTGGAGGCGTTCGGCGGACAAGGCGCCGCTCATCGTCCCGTTTTGGAAGGAGAAGACCCGTCCATAACGCTCGTCCTCAATGACGATATCCTCCGCACCTTCGACGTGGAGGAGGTAATGGGTGCCATCGTTAAGCTCGCAGGCGTCTTGGCCATAGAGGCGTTTGTCGCAACTGCGGGTAAAGGAATAGTTGAGCTCCGTGTAATGGCATTGGAAGAACTTGGTGAGGTTATCGCGGTAAAAGCACTGCAAGGCCAAGTCTTTGCGGTTTAGGAAGATGCTAGGGATCGCGCCGAAAAGGATGAAGTTATTGTCGCAGAGGGCCTTGATGGCATCGAAGTTCTTCGCGTTCGCCCCAAAGAACTCATAGAAGAAGAGCCTCATGTCCATGAAGAAGGCCCCGGCTTCCCCTTGCTGCAATTCAAACAAGAGATTGCGGACGGAAACGTAGGAGGAAATGATGCTTAGAAGCATGTCGGGGGTGATCAAGTTCTCGTTCACGTCAGGGTTTAATCCCATCAAGGCCGCGATCAAATCCCGTAGCCCTGGTTCCACGGCGGCGGCATATAAGGTGCGGTTCAGCGTGGTGGATAAGGCGTTGCAAAGGTTCCTTGCGACGCGCCCGATGGATGGTAAATGGGAATCCCGTGGCAAATTGTTCGTCCCCGCGACAGAAGGGCCGACGTCGAAGAACTTCCATTCGTCGACGGTGTAAGGGGTATGGCGGTGCCCGCCTTCCTCGTAGCGGTAATGGGTGAGGAGGCGTTCCCGCACACCATAGGAGAAGCGGATGTCGGTGAGGCGGTCAGGATAGTAAAGGTCCTCGCCAAAGCGGGCGAAACCCCAGCCAGCGGGGATGACGTGGGGCATGGGGTCGTTGTAGTTCATGACGTTCTTAATGCCTTGGTAACGCGCATTGCGGACGTCATGGTTTTCCGTAAGCACGCAGGCGATGGGTTCGAAGCAATAGGCGTAGACGTCCGTGCGGTTGGAGGTAACGCTAGAAACAAAGCTTCCTTCCTCTAGGGCGTCAAGGAGGGTGCCGGCGAGGATGTTGGCAACGCTGCCACCACGGGAATAGCCGCTAAACCAGAATTTGACCTTGCCTTGGTAGTTTTGGGCTTGGACATAGGAGAGAAGGTCCTTGTAGACGATGGAGGCGCTATCGGCCATGCCTTTGGCGTCCCCCTCGAGGCCGAGGGTGATGTTACTGGCCCATTCGCCTTCGTAGGTGCCGCTGCGGATGGTGATGGCCAAGAGGTGGACGGACCCTTCCTCTAAGGTGACTTCCTTATGGGCGAAGGCGTAGCCGATGGTGTCGAGGTTTGGCTTTTGCTTAAAAGAGTCGCTGACGTAGAAGGAGGTGAAGCCTTCCTTTTTCCATAGGTCTAATAAGAAGCCATCGCGCTCTGAGTAATCGCGGTCGCTGCGGATGGTGGACATCGCGGCTGCGTAGCTAGGCAAGGCGATTTCGCAATGGTAGGATGCGTTATCCAAAGCAAAATAGGCGTCGTCGTAGAGGGTGGTAAAGACGTTATCCCCCACGTTGGACGAGAAAACGATGCCCTGGGTCTTGCCGCAGCTTGGTAATAGAAGTAGGGGCAAAAGCAGCAAGAGACTCTTCCTTGTTTTCATCGGCAAAGATTTTACAATCTTTAAAGGATGGGTGGCTATACCTTTAATCAGCAGCTATATTCCCTGCGCTTAGGCAAGGGCCTTTCGCGCAAGGAAGCCTCGAAGGGAATGGGCCTAACGCGCTTAGCCCTTTTCCTCTACGAAAAAGGCTATTTCCGTCCTCATGGAAAAGCCAAAGAGAAACTGCAATCCTATTATGGGGTCGCCTTGGACTTCGAGAAGGAAAAGGATTACCCTTCCGCGATTAACGACGAAAACAAACCCGTTTTTGCGCGGAAAAAGAGGGTTTTGGCTTACGGCATCGTCACCGCCGCGATGGCGGCGATCCTCGCGGTTGGGACGACGATGTTCGTCCGCTCCACCAAAAACGACGCCTCCTTCTATGGGGAGAGCTATGCCTCACTTTATCAAGTTGCCCGCGTTAGTGGCAAAGTGGGGACGGAAATCGCGACCAACGCCCCATACCATTATGTGCAGGCGCCGGATAACGACTACGCCTCCATCATTTTCTACGATTCCAGCAGCTTCTTGCATTTTAACGAATGCCGTTACGCGGTCAACGTCTACTTCCCAGAACGCCCGGAGCTCGGCACGGGACGCTTGGATTACCGCTTTGGCGGCGACCTTGCCAGCGATTCAAGGCGATGCTATTTCACCTATGGGAACACCACCTCTGGCGGGGTGCATTCTTGCGATGCCCTTTATGAGGGGCAGCCCGTGGAAAAGGTGGAGCACTTCAAGGTCCATGTCGCCGGCAACGGCAACTTCGACGAAGCGACCATCCTCTGGCTCTTCAACTATTACATCAAGGATGCTGTCCATGCTTTGGATAAGATCCTGCAGGTGCATCTAGGCGAGAACGTGTCGTTTATGAACAATTTCGTCCAAGACCGCGAGAAGGGCAGGGCGGTGGCGTATTCGCTTCAGATCGCGGGCTTATCGATGCTGATCGTGGGGTTAATTGGGCTCTTCGCGGGTTTATCGCTTTTGGCTTATTCCTTGCTGCGCCGCCTCCATCTGCGGCAAGCCATGGAGGTCGTCTCTGCGAGGAGGGAGCTTCCCAAGGATTTCCATATTCCTGTTGCTATCCCAGACTTTTTGCTTCTAGGGTTGGTGAGGGCGTTATTTGTCGTTTCGCTTCTATTCCTTGCCGCTTCTTTCCTTGGGAAAGTGGGTGTGGGGTTACCGTCGTTATTTTATGACGCGACGTTTTTGTCCGTCTTAAAGACGACGTTTATGGTGATGCCGTTTTTATGGCTCTTGTTTGTTTGTAGGTCCACAAGCGATGGAGGCAAGATCCTATCCAAGATGACGAAGAGCTTCATGGTCTTCTTCTTCCTCGCGGGGTTTGAGACGGCGATCATCGCGGTGACCAATGCCTGGGGATATGATTTCTCTGGCTTAATCTATGACTATGTGCCTGGCTCCGTCTTCCAGGTCGTCACCTTGCTCTTCTTGATTCATTTCTTTTTGGCTTTCACCCCAAGGTTCCTGCAGGGCAGGGGAACAAGGGCGGTGGTCCTATGGCGTCTATTGTCGTTATTGCCCTTAGGGCTTCTTGTCGCCAGCGTCATCATCAGCAACGCCCATAGCCTCTTCTATGACGTCCCCAAGAACATCTTCATTAGCTTCTGGTTCCCGGCGTCGGTGCTACCGGCGAGCATCGTTTCGACCTTTATTATCTATGGCTCGTTCTTCCTTCGTTTGTTCTTCAAGAGGCGTTATGGTCCTTTCTACCTTAACGGGGATCGCTTCGCCTTATGGGAGAATCTCCTATCCGTCCTTATCCTCTTGTTGGTCTATGGCTTCGTCGCCCTTCTCCGCGGGAACGAATATGCTTATTACCTTGGCTTAGCTAACGCCGAATGGATTTTGACGCTTATTCCCTTCTTCTTGCTTTGCAAAAGCGCCCCAAGGCCCTGCATGGAATCTAAGGCGGAAGAGGTTTTCTCCACATGATGCGTTCAGGGCCGCCCAAAAGGCAAGGAAAACGGTTTTCCTCACTGTCGTATCCGCGGAGGGGCTGAAGAAGACCGGCTACGCGTCAAGGGTGAACCAAGTTGTAACATTGGATGACTTGCTTTCTTACTAAAAATCCAAAATTCTAGTTTTTAGTAAGTATCGTATTGCTGAATTGAAAACGATCGAAAGAACTCTGCCTCTATAATTTGGAAGGCTAAAAAGTGCCATCATGACCCGCATCGCGAACCAAAATCTAAAAACACTCGATGGCATCGAGTGTTTTCATTTTCTTGGCTTACAGTCAGCCTACGAAAAATCGGCCTTTTTTCTACAGATGTAACCTGTATACCGTTCGTTTCTGTCTCCGACGATGGAGACGCACCTCGCTCCAAACCCAAGGCGAATGAGCGATTGAAACCTCGGACCATCTTTATCGAATGCTTTCGTTAGTATGTTTTCGGTTCCGAATAGCGGATAGAGCTCTTCGATGAGGAGGGAGAGAATCGACGTGACGTAGGGGCTTTCCTCGTAGTCGTGTCGAAGGTCTAGCCGCATCAAGGCGCATTCGGGGGCCTCTTCGTCTGCTTTTCTGTGAAAGGCCTCGATCGTGCCGACCGCCTTCCCCGAGCGTCTATCTACGATTGTCCACCGAACAAAGTAGCGATTCTGGTAGGAGAAATTCCAGAACTCGATAGCCCGAAGCATCCGCTCGGCCGTGAGGTAATGGAAATCGTCTCCATGGCAGTTGTCGGAATTGAAGTAAGGCCAAGACAACGGATTGCTGTAGACTTCCAGCAAGTCGTAAAGATCGCTTTCCTTTACCTCGCGGAGCAGGAAGCGCGCGCTTTCGAAAATTGGGAACTGAGTATAGGGGTCTTCCGTTTTTCTCTCGGTGGGGGATAGAAGGAGTTTCTTCCCAAGTAGGGAGGCGATGGATGTGACGCTTTCGAGAGTGGGGCTCATTATTCCGGCTTCGATTCGTCCAATGGTGGATTGCGGGATTCCTAGAAGCGAGGCGACCTCCGTTTGCGTTAAACCAAGCCGTTTCCTCTCCGCTTTTAAGGCCTCAACGAGTGGATTGACGCGCTTATTCATCCCCTTCCTCCTCAAGACGCGCGGCGTAATAGAGTTCTTTGGCCCTTTCGATTTCTGCCCGCAATTCCTCGTCGCTAGGCAGGTAAAGTTTGTACTTCGAGACGAAGAGCTGCTCCGATTCGGCGAGGATGGAGTAGCGGACGACGTCCTCGTCGAGCTCCGAGCAAAGAACGATGCCCAAGGTTGGGTTATCGGTTTTCTTTTTCACCCTCTTATCGAACATTCGGCGGTACATGTCCATCTGACCGATGTCCTTGTGGGTCGGGGCATTGGTCTTCAAGTCGATCAAGACGAAGCAATTGAGGATGTAGTTATAGAAAACGAGGTCGATGTAATAGTCCTTGCGCTCGGTGGCAATGTGGTATTGCCTGCCGACGAAGGCGTATCCTTTGCCGAGTTCGAGCAGGGATTCCTTCAAATGGTCGATGATGGCCGATTCGAGCTTGCCCTCGTGGATTTTGGCGTCTTGAGGGATTCCGAGGAATTCGAAGACCATCGGGTTCTTGACAAACTGTTCCTTGCTCTCCTCATAGGAAACGGCGGGGTAGTCTTCCTTTTCGATTGGTTCTCCGGGCTTGACGAGGCGGAAGTAGTACTGCGACTCGATGTTCCTTTGGAGGATGCGGACGCTCCAACGTTCTGCGAGGCATTCGTTCTCGTACCACTCCCTGGCCTTGGGGTCAAAGACGGTGATAAGCAAGGCGTATTTGCTCCATTCCAAATAAGATTTTCCGGACGTCTGGAAAATGTTTGGATAAGACTTATAGAAGGAATAAAACTGGTAGAGGTTTGTTTTTCCAAAGCCCTTCCCAAACTCGAGAGTCAGGGATTTGGACAAATCGGCGATGACTCTGGCGCCATATTCGGCCCGGTTTTCGCCTTTGAGTTCTTCTTCGTAGATACGCTTCCCAATCAGCCAATTCCTTCCTGCTGGCTTATACTTGGCCTACGAATTTCAGATGCTTATTTGTCTCCAGGAAACGTTGATAAATAATCATCATAGAATTCTAATTGCCTTACTGGAAGTGACGCCTATTTCCTTTTGAGTTTTATCAAAACTGCGGCGGGGAGTGCGGCCGAGACTTCTGTGCATATTCTGCACATATCTAATTGCCTAATGTGCACCTCGCGGCAACTTGTGCAAAAAACGCACAGGTTCGATTAAGAGACGCTAGCTCGGCAATGGGAGGAGCCCCTATGGAGGAAAAGAAATACGACTTAATTGCCTTTACGGACAAGGGGCTTTCCCTCGATGTACGCGTCGATCCCGACGAGGATACGGTATGGCTCACCAAGGACCAAATGGCGATGCTTTTCGATCGCGACAGGTCCGTAATCTCACGCCATATATCCAATATATTCAACGAAGGAGAAGCTTCCAAGGATACTTCCGTGCATTTTTTGCACATAAGTGGCAATGCTATGAACTATAGGCCACCCCAACTTTATAACCTCGACGTCATCATCTCCGTGGGCTATCGCGTGAAGTCTACTCGCGGCGTCATGTTCCGGAAATGGGCCTCATCGGTTCTGAAGCAATATCTAATCAAGGGATACGCCGTGGACGAGAAAAGGCTTTCGGCCCACGAAAAATCCTTGGCCGAACTCTCCGGCAAGGTCCTATCGTTAGACGCGAGGACGCAGAAAAACGACGAACGGGTCAAAGCGCTCGAGGAAGTGGCTAAACGCGGAGGATTCCCGTCGGAATCGGTCTTCTATTCGGGCGAGTTTCTCGACGCCAGGGCGTTTTTCGCCGAATTGTTCTCCAAGGCCGAAAGAGAGATCGTCATCGTGGATTCCTACGCGGACAGCAAGCTGCTTTCTTTGCTTAACCACGCGAAGCAAGGCGTGACCTTGTCCCTTGTCAAAGGCCCGCATAGCCGCCTCAGCCAGGACGACGTCGACGCCTTTCTCCTGCAGCATGGGCCCATCAGCGTCCGCGAAAGCGACTCTTTCCATGACCGCTTTGCCTTCGTCGACGAGCGCTGCTACCACGTCGGGGCGTCCTTCAACCACATGGGGAAAAGGGCGTTCGCCGTGATGAAGATGGAAGACGGGACGGCGATACGCCAACTGAGGGAAAGGATTGACGATCTATGAGCAAGACGCTTGCGGAGAAAATCAAAGCCATCCGAAAGCAGGAGGGCCTAAGCCAAGAGGGGATGGCCGAATCGCTAGGGTACACATCCAAGACCACGGTTTCCAAGCTCGAGAGCGATTCCGTGGAGATGACCTTCGACCAACTGAGCCGCCTCATCGGGGAATACGACCTGGACGCGGGCAGTCTCTTCCCGCTAGGCCGGATCGACGAAAGACTTCATAAGGACTGTGCGATATGCGCCCGCATCAAAGCCATCCTAGAGGAAAGGAACCCCCATTTCGTGAAGGAATTCAAAACCGGCTATGTCGTGGTAGGGGACCATTGCCGCTTCCCCGGCTATGCCGTTTTCATCTGCAAATCCCACGTAAACGACCTCCACGAGCTCCCTTTTTCCAAGAGAACGCGTTTCCTTACGGAACTGTCTTTGGTGGAGGAAGCGGTGTACGAGGCCTATAAGCCCGACAAGATGAACGTCGAAATCCTCGGAAACGGGGACTCCCATCTCCACGTCCATTTCTTCCCGCGCTTTGCGGGGGATACGCCAGAAATTGGCCCGGTGTGGTGGGTCCCGAAACAAGAGATGTACGCTAAAGAATACTTTTTGGAGGGGAATAGGCTGAATGAGGCGGTGATGAAGCTCCGCTCTTCTTTGAATAGGGTCCTCTCGAAGCATTATTGGCTTTTGCCCGACCTCGATGACCATGAAAAAGAGGACGAAAGATACCTGCAACGTCTGAAGCGGATGCTTGGCAAGCGGGTGGAAGTGAAAGTGGACCGCCCTTTGGGATCCGCCCACCCGTTGCACCCGGACATCGTCTATCCCGTGAATTATGGCCACATCGAGCCGATGCTCGCCCCAGACGGCGACTATCAGGACGCCTACGTCCTCGGCATCAATAAGGCGGTGCCGTCCTTTTCCGGGGTCGTCATCGCCGTTATTCGGCGGCTGGACGATATCGAGGGCAAACTCGTGGTGACACCCGAAGGCATCGACTATAGCGATCAGGAAATCCTCAAGGAAGTGGCGTTCCAGGAACAATATTTCGAGTCCGTATTGCTGCGATAAGCAAGGCTTTTCGATGGTGGGCGGCCCGCATCGTGATCCATGCACATGATTAGTCCGATACTGTCTGACTTTTTCAAAAAACCGGCCCATCAATCGCCCACTTATATTTCGCGCTTTTTATGGTGGACGAAAATCCTCTGCCACCATTTTCATTGCGTTTACGACACGTTGGTACGCGATGAAAATCTTTTTGCCCCACAAGTAACCCCGCAAGTAGTTTAGTTACGGGACCGATCGATGAATAATGCCATTAGGTCGCGGAAGCAAAATGGTTGATTTCAACGCCGAGGGCTTTCCCCACGGCGCTGAACCGATTCCCTTGCGGAAGCCACGCCGCTTCAAGCCGGAACCAAGCACATTATAGGACTTGCTTTGCGGACGCCACTTTTGCACTCGCACTACCCATAACGCAAAAAAAGAAAATGTTCATAAGTGAGCGGAAAATTAAAAAATGCAAAAAAACCGCTCACATATAATTGATTAAAGATTCCGCTATTTGTAAAATGTTCACATGGAAAGCGTCATCGTCGGAAGAGAAACGGAAATACATGATCTCGAAAGGGCCTATGCCGCCAAAGAACTCAGCGTTGTGCTTGTAAAGGGGCGCCGCCGCGTCGGCAAGACCTTTTTGGTCAATCACGTGTTTAAGGGAAGGTTTTCTTTCAAATTCACGGGCACTCATAAAGCTGCTATGAAGAAACAACTCGCCAAATTCAGCGAGGCCTTATTTGAATACGGCTATCGTGGCAAAGGTGAAATCCAGACTTGGGCCGATGCCTTCGCTTCCCTGCGCCACCATATAGACTCTTTTGACGATTCAAAGAGGGTGGTCGTCTTTTTGGACGAACTCCCGTGGATGGATACGAAGAAGAGCGGTTTTCTCTTTGAGTTCAATTATTTCTTGAATGACTATGCTTCCGCAAAAGACAATCTGATGCTGATCCTGTGTGGGTCTTCCTCCTCATGGATCGACAAGAAGTTCACGAAAAGCAAAGGCGGCCTATATAACCGCCACACCGATTTGGTTAGCCTTCAGCCCTTCAATTTGCTTGAAACGGAGCGTTACCTCGTTGGAAAGGGATTCGAATGGCCCCGTTACGAGATAGTCATGATGTATATGGCTTTGGGTGGGATACCTTACTATTTAAACAAACTTGACCCCGCTTTGACGCCGAGCGAGAACATTGACGCGCTTTTCTTTAGGCCGGGTGCCAAATTGGAAGGAGAGTTCCAACAGCTTTACGAAACGCTTTTCACCAAAGGCGCCGTATCCGCCAAAATCATGAGGCTTCTCTCTAAAGAAAAAGCGGGTTTGCCACGCGAAGAAATCGCGAAAAGGTCCGGCCTTTCCGATGGAGGGGCGCTTTCGGAGGCGCTCGAAGGGATCGTATCGTCCGGGTTCGTGAGGATAAAGACCTCCTACCTTGGCAGAAAGAAAAGGCGCCTTTATGTTCTTTCCGATTATTTCACCCTGTTTTATTTCCATTTCATTCAGGAGAACGCTGGGAAGGACGAGCACTTCTGGAGGAATTCCTATAATGAGTCCTCAAGGAGGGCGTGGTTGGGCTTTTCCTTCGAAAGGGTTGTCTCCGACCATCTGTTCGCGGTAAAGGGAAGCCTTGGCATTTCCGGGATTCTGTCCGAGGATTATTCTTACCGGGCGGAAGCAAAAGACGGGAAGGACGGAGCCCAAATTGATTTGGTAATCGATCGCAAGGACAAAGTGGCTACCCTATGTGAAATTAAATACCTGTCGCAGGAATTCACCGTAGACAAGGATTATCGCGATAATTTGGAGAACAAAAAGGAAAGGTATCGGGAAGACTTAGGGACAAGAAAGTCCATACAACTTGTGTTTGTTTCGACTTTTGGTCTAAAAAGAGGCCTGTATGGCGATGCCTTTTCGAAGGCGATTACCATCGACGACTTGTTTGCGAAACATAACTGAGCGGAAAATGATGAAAACACAAAAAAACCGCTCTTTTATATGTGTGTTCAATGAGCAAAAACGTTTGACCTTGCTCCCGCATCGTGATCCAGTATTTCCGAATTAGTCAGACTCAGTTTTGTGTTTGCCCTTTCGGCGCAAAAGGTCTTCTTACCCGAGCGCGCGGCTATGCTAAAATTGTTGGCATGTTCAAATCACTGGTCCTTTTGGCGTTATTGCCCTTGCTTCCGTTATCGTCTTGCCTCGTGGGGGAAAACGGCGCCGAGTATAGCGAAGCGCCATCGAGCCTAGCTACCCCCCATCATCTACTCCATGACGAAGAAGACGACGTAAGCTATCGCGATGACGTGCCGGTGCTCGTGAACCATTACCTCCTCCCCGAGAAGCGTGTTTTTTCTGGCGTATATTCCGATGAGATCTTCTTCCGCTCGACCTATGAATACCACCATCTTTTGGCGCGCCAGTCCTGCGGCTTAGCCCTAGCCGCCTTCAACGTCGCGGAAAAAGAGGATGAGGAAAACCAGCCCGGCGCTTTGCCCGATTATTTTAGCAACATCGGCTTTGACACCGTCCGTTACGACGATTACGACAAAGAGACCTCCATGTTTACCGTCGGCAGCGCCATCGCCGCAAAGAACATCTTCTTTGGAGAAGAGAAAGCAAGGGTCATCGCGGTGGCGATCCGCGGGGACAAATACGACAACGAATGGGAATCCAATTTCACCTTAGGGGATGAAGCGCGGCATAAAGGGTTTGGGCAGGCGGCGAACCTCGTCATCGACCGCGTCCTTTCCTATTACACGTCCTACCCTTCGATTTTGCCAACGAAATTCTGGATCACGGGCTTTTCCCGGGCGGCGGCGATCGCCAATTTGGTGGCGGCGGGCCTTGGCCATGTCCTGGAAAAGGAGAAGGACAACATCTTCGCCTATACCTTCGCCACCCCGGCCGCGATCCAAGGGGATGAATTAGGCGCGGAAGCGGGGTTTGGCTATATCTATAACATCCTTGGCTGCGCGGATGTGATTCCGCAATTCGTGCCGAAGCAATGGGGCTTTTGCCGTTATGGGATCGATTGCTGGATGAATGGGGCGGAAACCGATTCGACCTTCGATTACAAATACCAAACCATCCAGAAGCGTTTGGGGGAACTAGGGGCGACGACTCACTATGTGCCCGAACTCAATTTCCGTTTGCGGATGTTCTATGGGCTCTTGTTGGAATTCTCCGTCGACCAAGAGGCGTTCGTCGAGCTTCTCCAGCCCGTCTTCATCTCCGTCATGCAATCCCATGACGTCAATTCCATCTTGGAGCTATTGCGCAACACGTTGATCCGTTATGATGGCTTCTCTTCCGCGACGGCGGCGCAGAAAGACGTCATCATCGACGCCGCCTTGGCTCTGATCCAGCCGGTTTTGACCGGAACGGGGTTCATGAGCGGGAAGAAATCGTCCGCGGCAATACCGTTGATGGGCTTGGTGCATGAACATTTGCCCGAGATTTACCTTTATAAGCTTTATTCTCTCGAGGAAAAAGACCTCTTCGCCAACCCCGATGCCTACGATTGCGTCCTCCTGGACAATAACAGCTATCGCCTCATCGACCTTGACGCCAAGCAGGAACTGCTTCGCGTGGAAGGCGGGGCGAAAACCTTAAGCGATTACGCCATTTCCACCCATCGCGATTACGCCCTTTTCGAAAGCACGAACCGCCCCGTGCTCGTTTTGCCTCACGATGGCCATTATGCTTTGGAATATTCCTTAAGCGAAGGGGCGAGCCTATCGGCTTCGGTCATCCCTTTCGGCCCTTATTACGTGTCCCATCTTTCCAAATACCGCCTCAATATCGGGCCTAGCGGTGCGCGAGAGGGCACGCTCGTTACCGTAAACGAAGGCCAAGCCACCTATATGGGGGAACTATTTTCTACCACGCCAAGCCAAACTAACGACGAGCTCGGCATTGGCCGGCTTTATATGTCCTACCACGTCTACGTCGTCCTGCTCGGCTTGGTCGTGGGGTTCCTCCTCGTCGCGTTATTATGGCTCTTTGCCTTCATCTACAAACTCATCAGCAAGAAGAAACTCCGCATTGGGCGCCTAGCGATCTTGTCCCTGCTCATCTTAGCGGCGGTGGAAGGGGAGACGATGTTCTGGTTCTCATCGAACCTTCTCCTCTATAACGTCTTGTTCAAGCTCGTCGCCGCGATCTGCGTGCTCGCCCTTTATCTTTTGGGCAAGCGCCTCAAAGACTTTAAGCGGATCGATAAGACGGTTCTGCCAGCTTTGTTGCTCTTCTCCGCTTCCTATGTGCTCGCCTCGGTACACGTCATCACGTCGCTTAGCCTTGCCTTTGTGGGGGCGGTGTACCTAATCGTCTATCATCTACGCGAGGAGAAAATGAAGCCGCATCAATGGCTGATATACGTCTTAACCATGATCTTTGGCTTGCCTTTGGTCATGGCTTTCGTTGGCTTCGCTTCCCCCGATGCCATCGCTTACCTTTGCTTCGTTCCGGCGATGGTGCTCGTCGGCTTCAGCGTTTTGGCATTCCCTGGGAGACGGCATGGGGCGTGTTTCCTTTGGATCGCGGCGATGGGGGCCTTAGGGGTGTATCTCTTCTCGAACCCCAATATCTTCATCGCCTCGATTCTTTACGTGGCCTTCATGGGGTTGGCGCTCGCCTTGTTCGCCATAAGTTATGATGTCCCGCCTTCGAGCGAACCCGCTTTGGAGATGATCGGCGCCGAAGTGAAAGAACAATAATCCAATAGGCGCGACCGAAACCGTCTATGTCTACGATTTAAACATGAATCTCCTAGGCGAGTATCGAAGCGTTGCTGAGGCGGCAAAGGCCACCGGGGTCGCCAAAGCGAATATCTGCCACGCGGGTAAGCAAAACTACTGCAAATTGAGCGAAAAAGTACCTGTGCATATTTTGCACGCGTACCTTCAACTGCAGCGAATCCTTGAGTGGTTGGCGGCATAGGGAAAGAGATATCGTCGAGCGCTTTTACCTGCGACTCCCCTTTGCCATAGTACTTTTTAAGTTCTTGATCTGTAATAGGGGTTCCGCCATGGAAGTGCCTCCTCGTTTAGATAAATCTGCCGACAGCCCACAAAGGACTAGATTTGCTGCTATTAGAAACTAGCTTACAAAGCATGACCTTCAGATTTCGCCTTTTAGGGTTCGCGAAACGGTCGGTTGTATCACTAAGGTGATATAGAGTAACAAAGAGTAACGTGATTCTTGTGCCGATTCGTTTACAATGACTTCGGATCGTTAAGAGCCATGGAATTCAAAGAGAAACTGAAGCGCCTTCGCATCGAAAACGGTTTAACGCAAGAGGCTCTTGCCGATGCCGTCCATATTTCCCGCAGCGCCATCGCCAAATACGAAAACGGCGGCGGCAAGCCTAGCGAAGACACGCTTAAGGCGCTTGCCATCTATTTCGGCGTGGAGAGCGACGAGCTTCGCGATGACGAAGAAAGAAAGCGTAGAAACGGGAAGAAGAAGACCCTTTGGATCTTAGGAATTACGCTCTCTGCCTTGGTCATCGCCGGCACGGGAGTAGGCGTGGGATTAGGAATATGGAACGCGGTAAAAGATAAGCCCAACCATCCAGATTGCTCGACCATCGTCATGGTGGGAATCGATTGCCAAATCAACGATTATGATATGCATGCCTACGTTATTCCTGGCATTGAGGAAAGCGCGAAGACAAAAATCTATACCGTCTCTCTAGGCAAGAAATACGCTTTCTTCGTTCAGCCGCTTTACCAGAATTACTGCGCCGTATCCATTCTCCAAGGGGATTGCGTCACGTTTAAAGCCTTCGAAGGCTTTGCCTCCATCGAGTATGCAAGCCATGATTACTATGGAAACCCAAAGGCGGTGGCCACCGTCTATTCGCTGCAGTTCTCATCGAAAGGGGCCTTCGATCTCATCTATCGTTACGAGCAGTTCCAAAACCAGCAGCGATTCATCGTTGAATAAAATGGCCTTTCTTCCTCTTCTCGAATAAGGGCGCGGTGCGAATCGATTAAGAGAATAAGGGGAGGGTGCTATCTTTTCCCATGAAATGGAATTACCGCCAAGCGACTCATGCCGATTTGGAGAGCGTCATGGCCGTCATCTTGTCTCTTTCTTATCACGAAGAGGATTACGATACCCTATACGAAGGGAAATGGCTAAGCGACCTTCCTATATGCTCATGCATCGCTACGCGGTGAAAAAAGAACATTACGGGCAAGGCTATGGAAACGCTTTGTTCCATGTATTCGAAACCGAAGCGAAGCGGCAGGGCTATCGCCCCATGCGCATCGATACGCACGAGAACAATGCCGTGATGCCCCATCTACTGGAGAAAAACGGCTTTGCTTTCTGCGGCAAAGCAATACTAAAGCCAACAAGGATCGCATGGTCTTCGAAAAGGTTTTAGGCTAGATATGCATGAAAAAAGGAGGGACCTGTTCGGATTCCTCCTTTCTGCTTTAGGCTTTAGCGGTCTTGCGAATGGCGCTCGCCGACTTGGAAGTCGTCGGCGTGAGAGAACATTTCGAAGACGGTGATCGGCTCTTCGCCGGTGAGCTCTTGGAAGTCGTTGGTCTTCACGGCCATCTTCCCTTCGCGAATCGCCTGGGCGAAGGTGACCATGCCATCGCTAGAGAAGGGGGCTTCGCTTCCCTTTTGGAAGACGCCGTCGGTCGTTCTAGGAACGCCCATGGCGTCGAAGACCTGATAGTTCTCTTCGTCCGTTAGTTTCTTATAGGAGACCTTATTGCCCGTAGCCTTGTTGCCATATTCGATGAATTTGGAAATGGTCATGAGTTCCGGCCCGTTGATGTCGAGGGTGGCCTTATGGTATTTCGCCTCGAAGCCTCTATGCAAAGCATAGGCAAGGGCTTTTGCGCAGTCTTTGCGGGAGATATAGGCCATCAAGCCATCGCCTTGGCTGTTCTTTAGGACGCCATCGAGATGGACGTAGGTGAAGTAGTTGGTGATCATTGCTTCGGCGTATTGGGAATTGCGGAGGAAGATGTAATCCAACTCGGTTCCCTGCACGTAGCGCTCGGTGAAGATATGGTCTTTTTTCTCGACGCTAGGATTGGATTCGTCGCCTGCGTTGACGAGGGAGGTGTAGACGATTTTCTTTACGCCGGCCTTGATGGCGGCATCGACGACGTTTTTCTGGGCGGCTTGGCGCTTGGGCCCGACGAAGGGCATGGAGATGAGGCCGAGGATATCGGCGCCTTTGAAGGCTTCTTCGAGGCCTTCGTAGTGGTTGAAGTTGACCTGGCGGGTTTCGACGCCTAATTCGGCGAAGGGCTTGAGGGCTTCCGCGTTATAGCCGCAGAAGATCAGGTTTTCCTTCGGCTCGAGCTTCAGGAGCGTTTCGGCGGCGATGCGGCCGAGATTGCCATCGACGCCAGTGAGTAGGATTTTTCCCATGCGTTTGTACCTCTTTGTTGGTTAAATTCTATCTAAGATAGAGGCCGCATCGCAATCGATATGCGCGAAAAAGAAAACGCGCTTTTGAAGGCGCGGGCGCGGTATTGCCCAATTGCATTTCGACGCTGAATGGGGAAGCGGTTTCTATGAAGCGCTTTCCAAAGATTTGAAGGAAGCGTTTCCAGATTCAAAGGGGTTTGCCGTGAGTAATTTAAGGTACATGCGCAGGTACTATGAATTGTTTCCTGATTTTCCAATTCGCCCCCAAGTTGAGGGCGAAATAGGCGACGCTGCAATTCGCCCCCATGCACATGCACGAAAAAGTATTTGTCTCATGATATTACCGCGATTTTCGAGGCATTTTGGTTGGAGCGCTTTAAGGCGGATTTAAGGCTTCGTGGTAAAAGACCGACGGGCTCTATTCGTGGGCAACTTTTCTAGAGGCATTTTTAGGGGGGCTAGGAGACAGACGGAACAAAGAGGAAATCATCATCTTGGGATTATAGTTGGTCCAGAATATTGTTTATTTATGGAAAATGGACCAATAATACCGACCTCGAATCTTCGAAAAACAGCGCTTTGACCATCGTGGGTACTTGCGAATAAACCTGTGGCGAAAAAGGCTGACGATAAGATTTGATATTGGCAATCCATATTGTAATTCATTTCAGCGTTATCTATAATTTTTTCGGACTTATCGCTAAGATGAAAGGAGACTTCCTATGCTTATTTCCAGAAACAAAGAGAAGGATGCGTTGCTCGCGTCCTTAAAAGCCGACGAGGCGCAGTTCGTCGCTGTTTATGGCAGAAGAAGGGTTGGCAAGACCTTCTTGATCCGAGAGTGCCTTGAGCCGTATTTCGTCTTTTCGCATTCAGGCATATACGACGGCTCCTACCATGATCAGCTGGAAGCTTTCGGATTCTCGCTCGTCGACTATGGCTTGAAACTCAAGAATCCTCCAGAAGACTGGTTCCAAGCATTTCATCTCCTGAAGGAAATCATCCGTGTTTCCAAAAAGAGGAAAAAAGTCATCTTTTTGGACGAATTATCGTGGATGGCTACCAGGAATTCTCGCTTTATCAAGGCACTTGAACAGTTTTGGAACAGCTTCCTTTCGGGGAGGAAAGATGTCGTTCTTGTCGTCTGCGCCTCCGCCACATCGTGGATTCTGGACAACGTTGTCCACAATAAAGGCGGACTTCACAATCGCCTGACTTTGGAAATCAACCTAAAGCCGTTTTCTCTCAAAGAGACAGAGATGTTCGTAAAAGCGAAGAAATTGGATTTCACCCGCAGGCAAATCGTGGAGGGCTACATGGTTCTTGGCGGGATTCCCTATTATTGGGGAAAACTCCAGCGCGGCCTTTCCATGGCTTCGAATATTGACGCGCTTTTCGTTGGGGATAGTGCCCCTCTGCGGAAGGAGAACCAGCACCTGTTCAAGGCTCTATTTGAGAACCCCGAGGTTTACGTGAAGATCGTGTCCTCCTTGGCTAAGGGCGAACGCGCCGGAATGGATTATTCCTCTTTGGCGAAAGAAACCGGGGAAGAGGCCAACGGGGTTTTCAGCGACCGCATCGATGAATTGGAGGAATGCGGCTTTGTCCGGAAATATGCGCCTTTTGGGAAAAAGAGCAGGGGTACCCTCATCCAGCTCATCGACAACTTCACGCTTTTCTTCCATAAATACCTTGATCCGATGCCCACGGATGAGCATTTCTTTTCATCAAGCCTTGAATCTGGATCGTGGAGGGCTTGGAGCGGTTTGGCCTTCGAACGAATCTGCCTCCAGCATGCCAGACAGGTTCAAGAGGCCCTTCGTATCGGCGGGGTCAGGACGGACGTATGTTCCTTCTCGTGCCGAAAAGGCGAGAAAGAAGGGGTCGAAGGGTCCCAAATCGACATGCTTATCGTTCGGAAAGATGAAACGATCAATCTATGTGAAATGAAATACTCCACCAAACCGTATTCCGTGTCGCAGGAAGACGTTTATGACATGGAGACGAAAAGGGACGACCTGAGGATTATGACGGGAACAGACTACGCCATTGTCCCAACCCTCGTGGCGTTCCCATCTATAAAAAGGAATGCCTATTCGGACGAGTTCAGCATCGTCATCGATGCGGATGCCCTCTTTCAAATTTAGGAAGCCATCTTAGCGATAGGTCTTTAATATCACCCTATTTCGCTGGATTGATTTAAACCGCTTCTCGAGGTTTTCGATCGAAGAGATTCGTTGCGAATCCAACAAATGAGCGGATTAAAACGAGCGGAAAATCCTGATTTCGCCAAGTTTGGCTCGATTATGTGCACAACGCCTGTTTCTGTGATTTCCCCGCATCGTGCTCCACCAAACGAAATTGTCTCGGCGCCGTCGAGACTTTTTTCATAGATACGTTTATTCACCGCACGATTCCCGCACGAATTTCGAACTTTTTCTTGCAGAGCACTATCTGAAAATTGCCATCAAAAATTGGCCTATACCTCCGCGTCTACTAAAACGGCGAGATCATCCGCCTGAATTGGGCCATCGCGAACTTCAGGGCATTGCATAAGTAGAACGGCCTTCGCCACATCCGCTTCCACGACCTCCCCCATAACTGCGCGACGCTTCTCTGCCATAACGGCGTGAGGATGGAAGACATCCAGAAGTGGCTCGGCCATTCGACGATTCCCATCACGGAGCAGATCTATGCCCATTATGAGAGCAGGGCGCGGCCGCCACGATGAATACAGTGATGGGCGTATTGGAAAAGAGGCGGAATGGGCACCAAAGTAGCTGGAAAGCGCAAGATCATTGCACCCAGTTCTTGCTTTATTCGCGTCAATTTCGCTTTTCTTGGAGCTCTACCTAATATTTATCTGGCAAAAGGAGAATCTATCAATAATTATTAGAACTGCAAGTGGGTTATGGCAGCGGGAGAACCCATTCATATCAGCGGTCCATATTGGCGGGTTCTTACGTTATTGGTACAGCCTAAATAGCGATGAAAATAACCGAATTGCCGTCTTGTTTTACGCATTTTGGGGATTTGGGGAATTATTTGGGGGATTTGGGGAATTATTTGGGGAATTCCGGTTCCAAATCATCCGAAAACAATGTACAATCGACGACAAGGAGGCGCTAGTATGTTGGACAAACTAATATCTGAATGCAGCGACTGCGACTTTAAGGAATCGCTCGAGGAGAACAAACCTAAATCATGGCTGAAAAGCGTATCCGCCTTCGCGAACGGCATCGGCGGCAAGATATTCTTCGGCATCACTAACGACAGAGCACTAAAAAATATTGGGGAACCGCAACAGGCCATCGAGAAGATAACGGACTTAATCGATAAGCGCATAACGCCAAAGCCAAGCTACCGATTGACGCCTTGCGAAGAAAATGGCAACGTGTTCATCGAATTGAGAATAGAGCCGGGCGTTTCCACCCCGTATTATTATCATCACGAAAGCACATACACCGCGTTTATCCGATCCGGGTCCTCTTCCATCGAGGCACCAGACTACCGATTGAACGAGCTAATACTCAAGGGGGCCGGGAAAACATACGACGGCATCGTTACCGGATACAAAAAGGACGAATTCGCCTTCTCCGTTCTGGAGCGTGACTTCTTAGAGAAGACCGGGACGCCCTTTTCCGGGCAGGACTACGTGTCTTTCGGCTTAGCGACGAAGGATGGTTTCCTGACAAACGCCGGCGTCCTGTTCGCCGACACCAACCCTTACCGCCACAGCAGGATCTTTTGCACCAGGTGGAACGGATTTGACAAAACGAACGAAAGCGAAGCCGGCGACGACAGGGAATTCGACGGATCGCTAATCAGGCAATTAAGGGCGGCGTTGGACTTTTTTAAGGCCAACACCAAAAACCCATGGCACAAAGAAGCCGAGGGGACGGTATACAACCCAGACTATGACGAAGAAGCAATACTGGAAGCCTTAGTCAACGGAATCATCCATCGCAACTACAACAACTTGGGGGCCGAGGTTTGCCTCAATATTTACGAGGATAGAATAGAAATCACCTCTCCCGGGGTGATGGTTTCGGGAGACCCCATTCCCAAATACGTCGACTACACCTTCGAATCCATGAGGAGGAACCCGAATATCGCCGACCTGTTTTGGCGGATGGGATACATGAACAGAAGAGGCTCCGGGTTGGCCAAAATAACCAATCGGACCGCGTCGCTTTTCGGCGGCAGGAAAGACCACGTCTCTTACCAAATCAGGAATTCGTTCTTCGTGGTCACAATCGACAACGCGAATTATAAATCGATGACTGCCGACTCTCTTAACGATAGGCAGAGAAAGATATTGGGCATTTTGCGATCCGGGAGGCAGACGATCTCGGCCTTGTCAGTCACCATCGGAGCTGATCGCAAGACCGTCAGAGCCGATTTGGAAAAGATGGAAGGGATGAGGCTAGTAGAATCGTTTGGGACGACGAAAGACAAATATTGGGAGCTGTCAAAGTAAAAGCCAGGGCGTGCTTGCAGACCATTTGCATTTCCGATGGCGATGAGCAAAACGTCAATGCACCACTGATGTTTGGACGCAGAATGGCAGCCGGCCCTCATACTCAGTCCAAAACCATTTAAAACTGGCGCCTTCTTTGCAAAACCACGGAATACAACCGATGAAGCGCAATCCGAAAATGACGGATTCGAGCGTGAGCCCCATTTATTAAGAAAGAGGATATGGAACCATTAGAAAAACGTTTATCGAAAGCGCTTAGAAAAGGCAACATCGAAGCTATCAAGGAATGCTGCTCTGAAGCTTTTCGCCTTTACGAGAAACTGCTCTATTACGTTGCCAACCAGGTCCTCGAAGACACCGAACTATCCAAGGACGCCGTCTCAGAGGCCTTTCTTTCTTTCATGTCGCACCTAGACTCCATCGAGCTGAAATCCATCAAATACTACCTCGTCCAATCGACGCAGCGCATTGCGAAGAGGATGCTTTATGAAGGCAACCAAACTATCGAATATGACGATGACATA
>JAFSUM010000022.1 GCA_017445245.1 Bacilli bacterium
ATGAGATATATTTGACATTAGGCGACTTAGCTGGTGCGGTCCTCTTAATAACGCCTTTATCAAGTAATGGCTTTAGGATTTTGGAAGTGAAGTAGGCTCTGCTTTGAATCCCAACGTGCTCTTGGATTTCCTCGCGCGACCTCGCTACGCCTTTGCAGAAGTCCACGATGCTGGCTTCATAAGCATCACTTTCGACATCGGGGGCATCGAAGAGCAAATCGTAGAGCACCACCGTGAAAGTATCAGGGGAGTTTTCCAAAAACGGGGTCTTTTCCGGGTATTCCTCGTATATCCGAGCGACCTTCTTGAAGCCGGACGCGCTTTGTTCCATAAGCCCGGCTCCCTCGAAGCAGCCGCAGATGACCCTATTTCTCCGAATCGAAGGAATGCGATTAAGAGGGTACTTCTCAGGAGAGGAAGACAGAAGCCATGAGCCCGGTGAGGAAATCTCAAGGCGATCTTGGTAGATGTCAACATCAACCTGCGTATTCGAAATAGAATAGTCCCGATGAGCCAATGCATTGACGAGCACCTCGCGGACGGCCAGCTCCGGATAGGAGAATACGTCGAGCCGAGAACCGTCGCGCTGCTTTACGAATCCGCTTCTGCCATTGCGCTTGATGAAATGGAAGACGTTCTGGAAGACGTCAGCAAGGCTTCCCTTGAACGCCTTCTTGTCCAAAGCCTCATCCGCGCCTTTGTCCAGGCCGTCCCAGAGGCGACAAACCGCTAAGGTGGCGTCGGAGTTATACTCGTCCGCGAACATGAAAAGCCCTTCTTTCACCCGACCATCCTCGGTCACGGCTTCCAAAGTGATCAAATCTTCGATGCTTGGTTCGCTTCCGTCTTTGCGGAACCTCCTCGCCAAGGCAAGATAGCGGGAATAGTCTTTCTTCTGAAACGATAGATCTAATGCCCGCACGTCTGCCCCGTATTTCCTTTTGCCGAGCTGGAGAATCTGGGCGACAGTAGCGGGAACGGAGCTCCCGTTTTCCCTAACGAATACTTTCTCGTTGTAATCGCCAAGTCTCAAACAAACGATTTCGGGGTAAGAAGGTATGTCGACATCGAGGACGAATTTTCCGTTTCCGACTGGAAGTTCCGCAAAGTGGACCTTCACGTGCGGAAAAACGTGCCTGTCGATAGTTAGAAGCACGAGCCTTTTCATAGCGTCCACATCGCCCCGCGAAAGCCCAAAAGCTTCCATGTCATCCGACACGCCAACATAAAGATGGCCTTCTCCGGAATTAGAAAACGCCGATATGGATTTCGCCCATCCTTCAATATGATTCTCGCCGGAATCCAAAACGGCTTTGCATTCAGTGTCGAGGTTTTCGAATTCGGAAGCCGGTATCAATTCATAGAGTTTCATCTAATTCACTCCTTTTTCCGTGAAATCATACAACATGTTCACTGAAAAAACAATAACATGTACACTAATTCACTGAACATGTTGGTCATGCCCATGTCCCCTTTGTTCAAAGACAATAAAAATGGCCATTGGGAACGAATCATATCG
>JAFSUM010000023.1 GCA_017445245.1 Bacilli bacterium
CCGGGCTTTCGCACGCCCGAAAAAGGGGCGAAAACGGGGGAAATCGGCCTCCTTATGGGTTTTCGGACGGAGAAAACCGGCCATCGTGACTACGTTTCCTCGCGCGCCGGCCGGCTGTTGCGATTTACTTGCGAACTATCATTGAAATTCCCGGATGGCTTTATGTTTCAACTCACCAAAAAGGAATATGAATCCATCTTGATATCGCAAAATGCGATTTCAAGTTGGGGCGGTAGGCGCCATCTTCCTTATGCCTTTACGGAAGCAGGTGTTTATATGCTTATGACCGTCCTGGACAGCGAGATTGCAGCCAAGCAATCCGTTGCCCTAATTCTTGCCTTCAAAGAGATGAAAGACCGCCTTTATAGGAACCAATATCCATTAATAAGTGTTCACGAATTCGATGAGCTTAAAACCAAAGTCTGGGAGAACGACCAAACACTCATTCAATTGAATAAGGAAGTAGAAGACATCAAAGACCGACTCGACGATCCCAATGCGATCAAGTATTTCATTATCCATAATGGAGAACGAGTTCTCGCGGATGAAATCTTCCAGAAGATCTATTCACGGGCAAAGGTATCTATTTTCATCATCGACGATTACATTGGCCTGCGTACTTTAGAGCATCTCCGTTTCTGCCCTCACGGCATACGCATCACCTTCATCAGCGATAACGCGTCCCAGCCAAAGCTAACCCAATCCCAAGTGAATGATTTCCAAAAAGATCGGCCAGACCTGAAACTAATATTCCTTCGATCCAAACGCTTGGTCCACGACCGTCTCATCGCGATCGATATGGAAGATGATTTCGTTCTTTATCACTGCGGAGGTTCCAGCAAAGACGCAGGTGAAAAGATTACTTTCATTCAAGAACTCCCGATGCCCGAAAGATATAAAGAGGTTATTGAGAAGCTACTTGATAACGAGCCGTTACAAATGGATTAGATGCCACGTAACGAAGAAAGATGCGAAATCGCTTCTTCTTCATCCATGACCTTGATGCCAAGTTCCTGGGCCTTCACGAGTTTGCTACCCGCATCGCTGCCGGCGATAACGACATCAGTCTTCTTGGATACACTGCCGGCGACCTTCGCCCCGATGCCTTCCAAAATGGAGGTCAACTCGTTACGAGTGTATCTCACTAAAGCTCCCGTAAGGACGACGGTCTTGCCGTAGAAATAGTTGGTCACATCGATATTATCCGTGCCAAGGTATTCGAAATTGACTCCCTTGTTGCGGAGTTTTTCAATCAAATCTCGCTTATTCGGATCGTTGAAGAACGAAATAATATGCTGGGCAGCGATCGGTCCGATGCCATCGATTTTCTCCAAATCCTCTTGGGATAAATGGAAATAGTCATCCAGGTTCTTGTAATAACGGCAAAGGATCTTCGCGGTCTTAGAACCAACCTCCTTGATGCCTAAACCAAAGAGCAATTTCTCCAAAGACTTCTGTTTGGAATCCTCGATGGCCTTTAATAGATTGCCTACAGCCTTTTCACCCCACCCATCGAGTTCACGAATTTCCTGTTCATGCTGATAGAGGTCATAGATATCAGGGATGTCTTTGATGAACCCTTCGCCGAAGAGTTCTTCGATGATCGCGCTGCCCATACCATCGATATCCATCGCGTCGCGGGAGCAATAATGGACGATACCCTCGATCTTTCGCGAAGGACATTCCTGATTCAAACAGTAATGAAGCCCTTGGACCTTCGTTAAGGGTTGCCCACATTCGGGGCAAGTTTCCGACATGATGAACGGACGTTCAGCGCCCGTGCGGCGTTCCTTCAAGGGACGCACGACTTCGGGAATGACATCCGCGGCTTTGCGCAAGATGACTTCGTCCCCGATCATAAGACCCTTCTCTTTGATGAAGTCTTCGTTATTTAACGTCGCGCGCTGGACAAGCGAGCCTTGCACGCGGACGGGAGAGAGGACGGCGTTAGGCGTAATCCTGCCCGTACGTCCGACCGAAAGGAAGATATCGAGTAGCTTCGTCGAGACTTCTAGAGGCGGGAACTTATAGGCGATCGCCCATTTCGGAGTCTTTGCCGTATAACCGAGGACATCGTATTCGGAGATATCATCAACCTTGATAACCAAACCATCGATATCGTAATCGAGGGATTCGCGCTTGGCCGTATATTCTTCGATATAGGCAAGCACCTCTTCGACGCCATGGAGGACGCGGCGTTCATGGTTCGTGCGGAAGCCGAGTTCATCTAAATAATCCAACGCTTCGTGATGGATGTTCTTGCCAATCTCTCTGGCGTTAACGAGGTAATACCAGAAACCTTCTAGTCCCCTACTGGCCGCAATCTTGGGATCGAGTTGACGAATAGAACCGGCGGCCGCGTTACGCGCATTGGCCAAAAGAGGTTCTCCATTTGCTTCACGAATCTTATTTAGTTTCTCCAAAGAGGCCTTGGGCATATAAATTTCGCCGCGCACCTCAAAAGGACGTTTTTCTTTCACGCGAAGAGGAATCGAAGGAATCGTGATGACGTTGCTCGTCACGTCTTCCCCCATATTGCCATCGCCGCGGGTGACGCAGTATTGGAGTTCCCCCGCATCGTAAACAAGCGACATGCCAAGGCCATCGATCTTGACTTCGCCGACATAATCCACCACATCGACTCCCAGGGCTTCGCGCACCTTGCGGTCGAAATCGCGGATGTCATCTTCGTTAAAAGCATTGCCTAGCGAAAGCATCAATCTCTTATGTGGAATCTTTTTAAAGGCGTCTTGAACCATGCCCCCTACACGCTGGGTAGGAGACGTTTTTTTCCGCAATTCGGGGAATTTTTCCTCGATGAGGATAAGTTCGTTCATGTGGCGGTCGAACTCCGCATCCGAGACGCTTGGATTATCAAGAACGTAATACTCGTACGTCCAGCGATCGAGTTTTTCGGTGAGTTCTCTCACCCGTAACGTAGCTTCTTCGATGGTCATGATTAGGCCTCCGCTCCTTTTTTAGGCAAACGATGGATCATGGGATGTGACGCGAGTAACGTCTTCTTCCCAGCCGTTTCGAACAAGACGACAATAATCGACTCGTCAATCATCTCGACGACCTCGCCGTCGCCGAATTTGTCGTGATGGACTTTGTCCCCAACACGCCAATCGGTGATACCGTTCGTCTCCGCCTTTGGCTTTTCGGGTTCCTTCTTCGGCTTCTCTTCAAAGGGATCGAACTCCTCATCGGCATAGAAATCGCGGTTTCGATCCTTGAACGAGACGGTCTTCCACGTGCTCTTACTTCCATAAGAGGAACCACGATAGAACGAATCGCGGAACCTGCCCATATCGGGCAACTTGATGCCAGCCTCTTCAAAGAACTGCGAAGGGACGGCATGAGAATCGGTGGTATACGTGTATGCGCTATTCGTGGTCATGCAAAGCGATTTCTTCGCCCTTGTCATCGCAACATAGGCGAGGCGACGCTCTTCTTCTAGGCCGTCATTCCCCTTTTCGGTTTGGGAACGCATCGAGGGGAACGCACCTTCGTTCATGCCGATGATAAAGACATTATCGAATTCAAGACCCTTAGCCACGTGGATCGTCATAAGGGAAACATAGTTCCCACCATTCATATCATCTTGCGAGGTGAGTAAGGAGACGTTTTGTAGATACTCGGAGAACGTCGATTCGGGATGATCATTGATGAAACGATTCACGTCATCGAATAACGCGTTCACGTTGCCCGCGCGGTCTTCATCGATCCCCTGTTCCTCGGTGATATAGGCATAGTAATCGATTTCGGAAATGAAGCGACGCAAGATGGCTCCATAGGTTTCAAGGCCTTCCTGGAGTTCCTTCTTGGTCTTCTCCATCTTGGCGATGAGTAGGCTCAACGCATTTCTAGCCTTGCCAGGGATTTCCGAATCCGGGAATTGGTCGAGGCGAGCGCAATACTGATATTCGGATAAGCCAGCGGCCTGAGCTTCGAGTTTGATCTTGCGTACGGACGTATCACCGATATTGCGACGAGGGACGTTCACGATGCGTTCGAAGGCGACGTCGTTGAGCTCGTTTTCGAAAAGATTGAAATAAGCGAGCACGTCTTTGACTTCTTTCCGCTGATAGAAACGTAGCCCACCGAAAATGCGATAAGGGACGTTATTGGCCGCAAATTCGGCTTCAAATGGGCGAGTGAGGTAGGAAGAACGATACAAAATCGCGATATTGCGGAAATCAACCGGCCAGGACGACCCTGCGATATCAAGAATCTTATCCACGACGAACTTGGCTTCCTCTTCCGCCGTCTCGAAGCGCTTAGCAACGATCTGGGAGCCCGCGTCTTCTTCGGTATATAGATTCTTGGAAACACGCTTACGGTTATGGGCGATCAGGTGGTTCGCCGCGTCTAGAATTGTCTTCGTCGAGCGATAGTTCCGGTCCAAGACGATGTCCTCGCACGGATCGAAGTCCTTGGGGAAATTGAGGATGATGCTTTGGTTCGCCCCACGCCAGGTATAGATGGTTTGGTCGGGGTCCCCGACGACATAGACCGAAGTGCGGCTAGAGACCAAAAGATTGATCAATTTGTACTGCACGTCATTCGTATCTTGGTATTCGTCGATGAGGATGTGACGGAAACGGCGTTGGTAACGTTCCCTGACCTCGCCTACGGTTTCAAGAATCTTTAACGTGACGAGCATCAAATCATCGAAATCAAACGCGAGCATCGCACGCTTCTGCTCTTCGTATTTCTCATAAACTTCGAGGCACTCTTTTTCGTCCGAGCCGGGACGGTTGGATAAAGAGATGTTCTCCGGGTAGAGGCCCTTGGTCTTGTTCTTGTCGATGAAATGCAACGCGTTCTTAACAAAGGGGTCCGCCTTCTTGTAACCCTTCTCCACGCAGATATCCTTGACCATCTTCTCGACATCGTCCTCGTCGAGGATGGTAAACGAAGAAGGGAATTCGACGTAATGGACGTTGCGGCGGAGGAACTTGGCACAGAAACTATGGAACGTCGAGACCGTCAGGAATTCGGTCTGGTTCGGGCAAAGCGATTCGACCCTGCTCTTCATCTCGTTCGCGGCTTTATTGGTAAAGGTGACCGCGAGGATCGAAGAGGGATCCGCCTGCAACTCATCCAGCAAAAAAGCGATGCGATAAGTCAAAACGCGCGTCTTCCCAGACCCGGCCCCCGCGATGATGCGGACATATTGGGAACGGGTGGTCACGGCGCGAAGCTGAGACTCGTTTAACAGGGACGGATAATCAATCGGCATGCGACTATTTTACATTTGTAAAGGTCGCATTGTTAGGGGGAAGAGCCTGTTCCTTTTTGACAGTGTCGAAACATTGCCTAAACCTTCTTCTGCCACCTTCTTTTCTCGTCTTGAATAAGAGGATAATAGAGGGGTGAAGTTCTTCTCGCCAAGGCAAACGCCAACCCAGAATCTTACCTTCATCGCCTTGATGGCGGGCTTTGACGCGATCCTTTGTCTTATCGGGGCTTTCGTTCCCCTTTCTTCTATTTTCCTGATGCTTCTGGTACCGCTTATTTCGGCGGCGGTGAGCCTATTCTGCCAGAAGCGTTATACCGCGGTTTACATCTTCGGTGCCATCGGGGTAAGCCTCGCCCTCTCGGCTTGGAACATCATGAACACGGTGTTCTATCTGATTCCCGGTCTGCTCGTTGGGGTATCCTATGGCCTATTTTGGAAACTAAAACTTCCGAATTCCCTCAATATCTTTTCGGTCGCTTTGCTTTCGACGGGTCTCTTCTATTTGTCCATCCTTTTGCTCGCCGCGTTGTTTGACGGGGTGGACATGATCAACGTTCTTTTTACGTTCATCGGGCGAGGAAATGACCCGATTTCGCGTCAAATCTTCCCTCTTTTTGCTTTTGGCTACTCCCTTGCCCAAATCGCGATTACCCATATTTTCCTCGTCTACGAGCTCCATCGGATGGGCATCGATGAAGTCGCGGGAGGCCCCTTGGTCCCCTTCTATCCCTTATTCGCTTTGCTCTTCCTCGGGCTCGGGTTTGGCCTAGGTTTCGCCTATATCCCGATTGCCTATTTCTTCCTTGGCTTAGGAATCTATTGGGCCGTCTGCGCGAGCCTAGATTTCTTTCCAAGAATCCATCCGGTTACCATCGCCATGTTGGCCTTGACTGTCGGTGGATCGATTCTCGCTTTTGCCGGGCTATATTCAAAGATGCCTAGCCAAGCGGGAATTCTCTTGGTCGCCATTCCCTTAGGGGGCATCTCCATCTGCTCGTTATGCAATCGCCTTTTCCTTCGTTTATCCGCTAGACGCGGTCCTAAAAAGCCGCGATACGAATAGGCAAATTGCCTATGGTTAATCGGGGGAATCCCCTTTTTTCTTTTAATAAGAAAATTCCCGTCTTGCGAAAGGCGGTTTCCCTCATTATAGTTTGTCGCGAAAGGAGGCCGATTATGGACGAAGAAGAAAACACCCCGAAAGTAGCTTCGGTTACCTCAGAAAAGTTACTCGAATACATCAAGCGGAAAGACCGTAAAGCGATCCAGACCGTTTTCGATATCGTCCCGAACATCGATATCGCGGAAGCTAGCGATGACTTCGAACCGGCCGACCTCCTATTTATCTTCCGCTCGATCGACAGTGAAATCTCCGCCGACTTCTTCGACGAACTCTCCTCGGACACCAAGGAGAAACTGATTTCCGCCATGACCGACAAGCAGCTCGTCGAAATCATCAACGAGCAATATGCCGACGACGTCGCGGACACCATCAACGAATTGCCCGCCAATCTCGCTTCCCGCGTTTTACGCGCCGCGAGTAAGGACATGCGTAAGGACATCAACCAGCTCCTCCAATACGAAGAAGGCACCGCCGGAGCCTTGATGACCACCGAGTACCTCGACTATATCGACACGGCCCTCGTAAAAGACGTCATCCAGGACATCCGCAAAAAAGGTAAAGACGCCGAAACCGTCTATACCATCTTTGTCCGCAACAAGTATCGCCAGTTCGTCGGTACCGTCGGCCTCGACGATTTGATTTTCGCCGAACCCGACCAAGCCCTAAGCGACATCATGGACCAAGACGTGGTCTCCTGCACCACTTCCACCGACCAAGAGGAAGTCGCCAATCTCTTCCGCCGTTACGACCTTAACGCGATGGCCGTCCTCAACAAGGACTCCCGCCTCGTCGGTGTCATCACCGTCGACGACGCGGTCGACGTCATGGCCGAAGAAGCCAACGAAGATATCGCCCACTTGACCAACATGTCCCGCGCGGACAAACCTTACCTCGAACTTTCCGCTTGGGAAAACGCACGTAACTGCTTCCCCTGGCTCATCGCCCTCCTAATCCTAGGAACCTTCACCACGATGGTTCTCGACCGCATCGAAAAGCAGCACGTCTTCACGATGTTACCGATGCTCATCGCCTTCGTCCCGACCCTTATGGATACGGGCGGAAACGCGGGTGCCCAGACGACCGGTCTTATGATCCGCGGCCTCGCCGTCGATGCTTTCGGACCCAAAGACGTCTTGAAAGTCTTATGGAAGGAAGTAAAGGCCGCCCTCATCATCGCGGGCATCGTCGCCGCCTTTGCCTTCCTTTGGGTTTTACTCGAACAATATATGGGTATCGTCTCCGTTTCCGGTTTCGAGAACATGAACATCTGGAACGGCCAGTGCTGGAGCCTCGATTTCTTTGGTCACACCCTTAAGAGCAGCGCCCTCATCGCCATCACGATGGGTATCGCGATCCTCACCTCCAAGGCGATTGGCACCCTCCTTCCCTTGGGCGCGGCCGCGATCAAAAAAGACCCTGCCCTCCTATCTCAGCCGATGCTTACCACCATCATGGACGTCACGGTACTTTGCATTTACCTCTTGATGGCCATGGCCTTCTTCCCCGGAATCTGATTTCAATTTAGTCATAAAGGAGAGACTTATGAAAAAATCCGTCCTCGTCCTCGCCGCGGCAGCCCTCGCTTGTGCCGGCTGCGGTTTCACCGATGCCTCTAGCACCTGGGGGCAATCCTCCCAGTCCAGCAGGACCACTTCGCAATCCAACGGAACTTCCTCGCAGGGCGGAACCTCTTCCGCTTCTTCGCAAAAACCCACGGAATCCTCGCAAACGCCCGTTATTTCTTCGCAGCAAGATTCCGAGCAGGAATCGCAGGATCAATCCGCCGAGCCCGGGTCTGAACCCGCTTATGAATCCTCCGCGGAAGGCGAACCCTCCCAAGAATCCTCCGTGCCTTACGAAGAATCTTCGACCGCCCCTTCCGAACCCATCGTCTCAGACTGGACCGTCGAAGAGAAAGCAATCATCAAAGATATCCTTCGTGGCCTAGAATTGCCTTCCTTTGGCATCCATGACTACGAATTCGAGGCCGGAGAGGATTATTTCGAAGCCTATGGCATCGTTGACGAATATGATCTTGAAGGAATTGGTGCCACTCTCGAAGGCCTTGGCCTAGCGGTCGACCTCGATGAGGAATACGGCGAAATCGTCGCGACCGGTTTCTTTGAAGATTGGTCCTACGATTACATCTATGTCGGTCTTGAAGAAGGCGAAGACGAAATCGTCATTGATATCTACGGCGCCTATTTCGAGTCCATGCCCGATTGGCCGTCCGAATACATCCTCGAAGACGCAGAATACACCGGTGTCACCGAAGAGATTCCCGCATTTGAAGGCGCGGAAGCCTATGTTTATTACCTCGGCAGCTACTATGGTCTCATCAACTATTCTGCTATCGAATGCTATGGCGAAGGCATCAACGAACAAACTGCCCTCGATTATCTTGGAACCCTTGAAGGAGCCGGCTACACCTTCGACGAAGATTTCGGAGCTTACGTGAAGGGCGACACCTATGTCGGCATCGGTGTCACCGAGAATTGTCTTTCCATCATGGCCTTTGGCCTAAGCGGAGAGGAAGAATCCAGCGAAACTTCCAGCAGCGAGCATAACGTCGGCTGGAGCGAAGAGGAAGAAGCCTTCATCGCAAAGACCCTTCGTGGTATCGAACTCCCCTCTTTCGGCATCCATGACTACGAATTCGAAGCGGGCGAAGATTACTTTGAGGCCATAGGTTACATCGATACCCTTGACGTCGAGGAGATGGCCGGCGCCCTCGAAGAACTCGGATTCGCCGTAACAATCGACGAAACCTATGGAGACATCGAAGGCTATGCCTTTGGCGATGATTGGTCCTATGCCTATCTCTATATCAACTTCGAAGAAGCGGACGAAGGATTCACCGTCGATATCTACGGCGCCTATTTCGAGTCCATGCCCGATTGGCCCTCCGCCAAGATCCTCGAAGATGCCGAATATACCGGCGTCAGCGAAGAAATCCCCGCCTACGAAGGCGCGGAAGCCTATGTTTATTACATCGGCAGCTACTTTGGTCTCATGTATTATTCCGCGGTCGAATGCTATGGCGATGATATTACCGAGCAGACCGCCCTTGATTATGCTGGCATTCTCGAAGGGGCCGGTTTCATTTATGACGAAGAGTACTATTGCTACGTCAAAGGCACCACTTACGTCGAAGTCTATGTCCAAGATAAATGCATGAGCGTCATGGCCTATGGCTATAGCGAAGAAGAGGAAGGCGAATGGGGCGACAAATGGGTCTTCCCCGAAGCAGGCGAAGGCATCTTCAGCTTCTTTGACGAATCTCTCCTCACCACCAAAGACGCCGCCGAATCCGTTTGGACTGCCGGAAACAGCACCTTTACCGTTTCCAAAGGCACTTCCACCGTTGATGTCGGTAACATCGGCTCGGGCAAGGAATTCTTCTCTAACCCCCTCCGTACCTACAAGAACCAAGTCATCACCATCCAAAGCGAGACCCCGATGTCTTATGTCGAGTTCTACGTGGTCGAGGACGAAAAATCGAGCGTCGAGAACTTGGGTTACACCGAGCCTAGCGTCGGCGAATGGTTTGTCGATGAGGAAGCCCAGACCGTCATCCTCACCTTCGAAGAACCGGTGACCGAAGTCTCCATCACCCTTACCGAAGGCCAGGTTCGCCTCTACTGCGCCGCCATCACCTTCGCGGAATAATCCAAAACAAAGCCAAGTCTAAACCGCTTGGCTTCTTTTTATTACACGCACGCGTTATTACACGCACGCGCGCATATAAAAAAGTGGTTGCAAACTCTTTGGCACGTTCCTATAATCTTCTCGCTGCGGGAGTGGCGGAATAGGTAGACGCATACGTTTGAGGGGCGTATGGGGCAACCCGTGTGAGTTCAAATCTCATCCCCCGCACCACTAGATGAATCGGAGTCCGAGAGGACTCCTTTTTCGTTCTTTTTATGTCATTATATTCTCCTTCTAATATAATTAGGCGATTCAGCAAAGGAGAACCCTATGAGCAATATCCGAATCCAAGACGACCTCTACGAGTTCGTCAACCACGACTGGCTCGAACAAGCCGTCATTCCCGAAGACAAACCGACCGCCGGTGGGTTTGCCGATCTCGCCCTCGGCGTCGAAGAACTTCTTATCGGCGACCTCAACAAAATGTGCGAAGAAGGCAACTACCCCGATTCTTACCTCGAAAACGCCTGCAAGCTTTACAACGCTATCAAAGACGTCAAACGCCGCAAGAAGGATGGCATCCGTCCGGCCCTTAAGCGCCTCTCCAAAATCGAGAAGCTCAAGACCATTGCCGTCTTTAACCGCCGCCTTCCCGAACTTCTTCTCGAAGGCTATCCTCTTCCCTTCCGCCTCTCCGTCGAAACCGATATGAAGGATACCGACAAGCACTGCATCCTCATCACCGGCCCCTCCACCATCCTTCCCGATGTCACCTACTATAAAAACGAGCAGCAAAAAGCCGCGATGATCGGCCTTTGGTCCCAGATGGCCGCGGCGCTACTATCCAAAACCAAGCTCACCCCCGAACAGCAGGCCCTTTATCTAGCCGACTGCCTCAAGTTCGACGAACTCCTTGCGGGCCTTGTCAAATCGAGTCAGGAATGGTCCGAATACGCGAAGATGTACAACCCGATGAAGATCGGTCGTGTCAACGCTATGGTCAAACCCGTCAAACTCAAGAAACTCTGCGAGACGTTACTAGGCGAAATCCCCGAGACCATCATCGTCGCCGAACCCCGTTACTTCAAAGGATTCAAAGACGTCTTCAACCTCGAGACCTTCGAACTCTATAAGCACTGGGCCTATGTCACCGAGCTCATCGATAATTCCCATTACCTTTCCGAAGAACTCCGCGAACTCGGCGGCACCTATGGCCGCGCTTTGATGGGCATCGCCGCGATGGCTTCGCCCGAGAAGTTTGCCTATAACGCCGTGTCCGGTTTGTTCTCCGAGCCGATCGGCCTCTATTATGGCCGTACGTATTTCGGCGAAGAGGCGAAGAAGGACATCACCTCCATGGCCAAAGATATCATCGGCCAATACAAAGTCCGCCTCCAAGGCAACGCCATCCTTTCCCCGGAGACCAAAGAAAAAGCCGTCATCAAGCTTTCCGCGATCCAAGTCAAGATGGGCTACCCCGACAAGGTCCAAGCCATCTACGACAAGTTCATCGTCGACGATACCCTCCCCGTTCTCGACATCGTCTATGGGCTACGCAAAATCCGTACTCTCGATGCGATCGCCGAATACAAGGAACCCGTCGACCATAGCCGCTGGGCGATGCCGGGCCACATGGTAAACGCCTGCTATGACCCCTTCACCAACGACATCACCTTCCCGGCCGCGATCCTCCAGGCCCCCTTCTATTCGATCAAACAAAGCCGCAGTCAGAACCTCGGTGGCATCGGCGCCGTCATCGGCCACGAAATCAGCCACGCCTTTGACAATAACGGCGCTCTCTTTGACGAACACGGCAACCTCAAGGATTGGTGGACCAAGGAAGACTTCAAGCGCTTCAAGGCCTCGACGAAAGCCATGATCAAGGAATTCGAAGGTATCGAACTCCCCTGGGGCAAAGTCAACAGCGAACTCATCGTCTCCGAGAACATCGCTGATAACGGCGGCATGGCCGTCACCATCGACCTCGTCGAAAAGGCCCATGGCAACTTCGAAGAGTACTTCATCAATTGGGCCAAGGTCTGGTGCCAGAAGGCCAAACCCGAATACCGTGCTCTTCTCCTTTCCGTCGACGTCCACGCCCCGACCGTGCTACGCGCGAACATGCAACCGCGTAACTTCCCGCAGTGGTACGAGACCTTCGGCGTCACCAAAAAAGATCAGATGTACCTCGCTCCCAATAAGCGCGTCATCATCTGGTAATTCGACACAAAAACGACTTGGAATCCTTGCAGAAACCAAGTCGTTTTCTTTTTAACCTTCCGTGATTATCGGGGTTCTATTGAAAGGATTCCCTTCGCTTCGTTCTGGTGCGAAACGAATCTCGATCATCGTTCCGCCTTCGTTGGAATCGATGCTCATATGCCCGTTTTCAAGAAGAGAAACGCGCTTCATGACGTTGCTTAAACCGATGCCACGGCTATTGGAAGGAAGAGGCTGTCCTTCACCGTTATCCGAGACTTGGATCAAAGCGATGCCATACTCCTCGCGTTCGCGGATGCGGATGGTTCCATCTTCCTGATGGACGATGCCAGAATGCTGCAACGAGTTCTCGACTAGGGGCTCTAGTAGCATCGGCGGAACGGGCAACGAGCCATCTTCCACGTCCAAGGAAAGTTTGATGTTATAGCCGCTGTCGACGTTATGAAGGGCGATTAAGGATTGGATGATTTGAATCTCTTCCGATAATGGAATAAACGGCGTATCGATGGTCTTGTAGATGCGTTTTTCTAGTTCGCGCAATTCGCCTAAAAGCTCCGTTCCTTTTTCGTTCGATTCGTGATAAGCCACGCGAACATTATTCAGCGCGTTCAAAAGGAAGTGTGGTTGAATCTCTTCCTTCAACGCTTTCTCTTCGATGCGGGAGAGCACCATTTCCTTCTGGGCCAATTCGACATTGGTCTTTTTGACCTCCCACAAGGAATGGATGAGGCTATAGCCTAAACCAACCAGCAAGGAAACAATCGAGTAGACGTTGGCAAACGAGATACCGCCTTTCCCAGGCAAGAAGCCACAGGCCGCGTTAAAGAAGGCTAATCCGATGGAAAGATAGATGGAGAAGGTCCTCGAATCTTTCGAGATGAAAGCAAACACGAAACCTGTTAAAGCCAAAATGGCGTAGGCGACAAAGCGTACCGATGGAATAAAGGCCATGACGAAGGCAATCAAGAAGATGACCAATGACGTGATGGTTTTGGGTTTATTGTCGCCATTAAATAAGGCCAAAGCACCCATCAAAATCCATAACGGACCGATGGCTTGTTCACTCCAAAGGGTGGGGTCAAAGAATAGAAACAAAGCCAAAATGATACCGATAACGCCATGATAAGCGTTCTTTAGAGGCGGAATACCAAAGGACAGGGCGCTAGAAAGAAGGCAGGTAAGGGCCCCAAGACCAATCAGGAAATAGAAGACGGTCGAAGCCCATAAGCGCGGAACGAAATAGAGTAAGAGGAAACATGCCGCGATGGAGATTAGAAGCGGAATAAGACGAGTAAGACGGCGCTTCATCATTGTCTTTCCCTCCTTCGAATCTCAATTCTGCCCGGCGTATGTTTCACATAAAGCGAGACCAACGAAATACGTTCTTGCAAGGCCCGCATGACCTTTGGATTCACTTTCATTCGCTTAGGGAAGGAGAGAAGCACGCTATTGCGGGTCTCCCCGAGAATCAGAATCTCGCCTTCTCTTAATTGTTTCGAGAGGTCTTCAATAAGCGTTTCGAAAAGAAGAGGCGGGACCTTTTTCTCACTTTCTTCGACGTCGAGAACCAAGGCACCATAGCCGCCTTGGACAGCTTGCCGCAAATCGAAGAGCTGGCCTTCGAGTTCGCATTCTTCTTCGAAACGGATCGCGTCTTCGCGTAAGGCTAAAAGGCGTCTTCTTGTAATGCGAGAATATGTCAATAGACGCTTATCGCCAATGCGAAGAGACTTGCCATATCCATCCTCGATATAGTCTAGCGTAGCGACTGCGTCCGAGGCATTAGATGCCCGGGATAAAGCGCGGCTAGAAACCTGATGGTAACGGCGGGTAAGAATGGCTTCGTCTTTTTGCCTTAAGGAATCAAAATAGATTTCGTGGAAGGCAGAGGCTAACGCGACAAGACAAGTGATAAGAGATAAGGCCGCAGGATAAGCAGAATAGGAAACGAAAGTATGGTTTGATAAGGCAAAACTTAGATTCATGGCGATGCTGCCTAAGCTCGCATATAAGACCGAAGGCTTAGCTCCACCGCTTCCCCTAGCGAAGTGAACCAAGTGACGGAACAATAGGTAGATCGGCACCGACCCAAGCACCGTAAAGCAATAGACCGCGGCATCCGAACCTAACGTCGCGAAGCAAGCAATCGTGGAGATGGCCAAAAGGAATAACGTAATGATACGTTCCGGGAAAAAGAGGACCTTTTTGCGAGTTAATCGCTCATAAAGCAATACAGACAGGATCATGATGACAAAGGACAATATCAGCAGCATCGTGAAGACTTTGCCACCGTAAAATAGCCCTGCCCCGACAAAGGGAGAGTCAATAGAGAATACGAGGAAGAGAAGACTTCCACCCGCAAGCATACCAAGCGCAACCATGACGACTCTCTTTAAGGAGAGCCAGACACCCAAGACGGTAAAGATCAAAACACCAATAATCACGCCTAACGAAATCAGGGCGAATGGTAACGTTGAAATACCGGTAATAAGTGACTCTTCAAAATAGATCGTGCCAATCTTCTTTGCACCCCCATCGCCCGTATTCCCGACTTCCATAACATACTCAACGATGCCAGAGGCAGGCACGACATAAGGGTTCGCAACTTCATGGGATAAATCGACGAACGTGGATTGGAATGCCTTGCTTGGATAACCGATTTCGGAACATAGAGTTCCATTAAGATATACGCGGTTGGGAATCTCGATAACAGGATAGACATGGATGGTCTCTCCAGGTGTCAATCCATGAATGAGATAACGGTAGCTTGCATAGCCTGTAGAAGCATAGCCTTCGCCTTTTCCCGTCCAGTAGCCTGGGGTAGGCAAATAAACCGTTTCTTCCGGCACTTCTAGAGCAGGTTCAGAGTAAAGCCACTGATTGTAGTAAAACTCGACATCGCCATGGATATACTTGGCAACTTTCCCTAGATTATGTTTGTTGCTCGCGTCCACCGCCCCGTGGTCCACTTGGACGACCTGGTCCTGCGAGACGAGGTTCTGGACGATGTAGACGGTAAAAGGAACGAGGAAAACAGCCAAGGCCAATATAATGCCGAAAACACGCCGGTTTCGGCGTGTTTGGGTCTTTTTCGGGGTTTCTAAGGCCAAGGCGAAAGCCTCCTAATTAGGCCTTCTTCTTTTTGATGGAGAGCGATTTCATCGTATCGTCGATGAGACGGAACGCCTGCTTATAGGATTTGTCGGAGATGACTTTGATATAAGCGGGAAGATCTTTGTATTTCTTCGAACCAGTGTCGTCGTTGACCATCATCTTCGTGCCAGCGTAGACCTTGGGGTCAATCGCGGTATTGAGACGGAGGTGGACGCCACCGATCGAGATGGCGGCAACGGTCTTCTTGCCAACGCGGTATGCATCATAGCCGAAGGAGACGCGGTGCGCGCAGCCATAGGTATCGATGAGATATTTGGAGAGGCCGTCGTATTTTTCTTTGATATCCTTGCCGGAAGCTTCGACCTTTTCTTCGAAGGAAACGGTATGGATGGAATGGAGGGAGTCGTCGCTGGTGCCAGGACCGAAGGCAGCGAGTTCGCGGGTCGGATCAAGGCGTTCCGTGTTGCGCGGACGGGAGATGATCGGACGCTTTGGAGCAGGCGCGGGTTCTTCAACCTTCTTCGCCACGATTACTTCTTGCTTCGGCTCGGGTTTGGGTTCGGGCTTTGGTGCCGGTTTGGGAGCTGGCTTAGGCGCAGGTTTCGGGGCGACCTTCTTCACGGGTTTTGGCGCAGGCTGCGGAGCGGGTGCCTTACCCTCATAGAGGACGTGCTGCACGCCATCGATTTCCATGATGACGGTCTGGTCCTCGGTGATTTCAAGGTTAATCGGATCCGGTTTTGGCATATCTTCTTCCTCCTCTTCACAGGGTTCAGTAATGATTTCAGGCTCAGGGAGTCCTTTTTCAACGAGATGTTTGGCGGCAAGACGGGCAGAATCGACGCGGTTTTTGGCGTCTTGAATCGCCGCTTCCTCTTCGAGGATTTTGCGCTTTTCCGCTTCGAGGCGTTCTTCCTCGGCTTTGCGAATAGCTTCTTGCTTGAGGCGTTCCTCATCGTGGAGGAGTTCCTGCTGATAGTCTTCTTCGGTAATGCCTTCGACGAGAACGTCATTATAGAGTTCGGGCACGCGGATAGGCGTAGGCGTATTCATGAAGCCGCCGCTGGAACCGAGCATCGTCGGGTTCGGGTTGAATTTGACGAAACGATGGAGTTCGCTGGCTTCGACGATGTCCTTGTCATAAGTGTCTTCGACCTTATCGATAAAGGAGAAGCCCGCATTGTGAAGGACTTTGATCGCGGCGAGGTTAAAGTCGCCAGACTGGGCCCAGACGAGGTCGAGGTGGAGGGCGTTGAAGGCGTGATCGACCATGCCGACCATCGCTTCGGTCGCATATCCCCTGCCCCAATAATCGGGTCCGATGAAGACTTCGATCTTGCGGTGGGAGAAACGGCGGTAGCCATCTAGCATCTTTTCTTCTAGCCCAATGACACCGATAAGGGCGTTATCTTCCTGACGGATGATCGCGCGGTAATCGCGGTTCATGAAGCGGTCGAGAAGAAGCTGGCAGGCATCCAGATCAAGCGGATGGCGTTCGCCCATCATTTCAAGCGGGCCACTCTTCTTGGTGATTTCGAATAGAGCGTTCAAATCGTCGCCATCAAAGGTACGGAGCAACAGGCGTTCCGTCTCGACTTCTGCGGTCGTACGGAGGACGTTGAGGATGAGGGTTTCCTTTTTGGAGTCGGAACCCGTGGGCGAATGTAGACGCTTCACCCAGATCATCTCGTTGCGGAACTCGTCGCTGCCAATTTCGACGAAAGCATAGACCGAGTCGCAGTTGGGGCAATAGAAGTTGCCGTCTTCGTTCTCGCCATCCATATACGCACCGCAAATGGGGCAGATACGGGAATACGTCCACGCGTCGCCACGCAGGAACGTAAGGCAAGAACGAACCATATTCTCGAGGTTTGCGTCGATTTTGGAGATATTCGGGTTCGCGATAACCGCGCCGCGTTCAGAAACGAGAGGTTCGGCGGTGAGGACGAACGCGTTTTCATAATCCTGCTCGGGGGTCATGCGGTGGAAGACCAAATGATTGATTTCCGTGTCCAAATCATCGACCGTCGGAATCTGGTCGGTAAGGCCTGGCATGAAGTCGAGGCAAACGCGGCTACGGCGCTTTCTCGAACCGGTGGGCAGATGTACCAAACGAGTATCGGAAACGGTATAGATAATCGATACCTGGGTCGCCGAATCGCGTTTGAATTCAGCTTTAAGAGGTCCGCGCGTCGCCGTGATCGCATCGACGTTTATATAGCCGTTCGCGTTCAAAGGAATGAAATCGGAGCTAAGTTTGAATCCGAGTTTTTTATAGACCTCGAACAAACGCTCCAAAGCCCAGTTGCAATAGCCGGACTGGATGAGTTCGTCTTTCTTATGCTGCTCTGTCGAATAGTTAAGCAACTTCATGTAGAACTGGAAGCAAGCCGCATAGTTACGGTCGCCAATCAACATGTTGGTCGCGTGGATATCCGAATCGCTTAAGGCCTTCGCTTTCTTTACTTCTTTATAGAAAGGAGTCGAAACCGAGTGGGAAAGGATACGCTGCGCATCGAGCAACTTACGGAGAGTTGCGATAATCGGGTCATCCTTGTCGGTCAATAGTTCCGACGCGTTCATGATCGGATTGAGGGCATCGGGCGTTTCTTTCTGCAAGAAAGAGAGGTCGAGTGGGTCAATCTTAGCATCCGCGACGTAACGGGAAAGGAACTTCGGCTGGCTATAGAGTTCGGCAAGGCTATGCGAGATGAAGGAACGCATCTTGTCGATAAGCGCGACGACAAAGCGGTTCTCGTAAATGGCATAGTCCGTTTCCGAGGTATCGCTATAGATGTATTCGGGCAACATGCGGTTGTCCTTTTCTTTCCAGAATCTAGGAACCTTGAGGGTCATGATGACGTCATCGTTAGCGATACGGACCGCCTTTTCGGCCTGTTTGACTTCCTTATATACCTTAAGATGAGTACGGGGCTTCGAGACGATCGCCATGATGTTCTCGGTTACGGCGGTGAACTCGGGGATCCAAGGATAGGATTTGGATTCGTCGTAGGTCGAGGCCGTGGCAGCAGGCGCGGAGAAAGCACCGACGCGCTCGTCGATCGGCGTGTTCAAAGAGACAGTGCCTCTTTGCTCCAAGCCGCCTTGGTAGGCGTGGATGAACTCCGGTAATGTGATGGTATCTTTCGCCATGGCTACGATAAAGTTCCTTTACGAAATTAGGAGAGTTTGCGGTTATATTTCTCGATGAGGGCCTCGGAGAGTTTGAGGGTGCCTTTGCCGTAATATTGCTGCAGATAACGGCTCAATTTGACGAGGCCGTTCTTGACGAAGGACTCAAAGTGGCCGTCTAACTTACGGAGAATCTTACGGGCGAGCATGAGGTCGAGAGCCGCCTCTTTGGTACCGCCCAAAGCGACGAAGACCGGCACGAAGCGATCGATCTGGTTCATGATACGGTTACCAAACGCGAGGTCGAAGGTCTCGCCGATGAACATGGTGAGTTTCATGAACTTGGTACGCTCGGCTTCGGTGAGTTGGTTTTCCTTGTGGGCCATGGCCTCGTTGATGCAGGTGGTGAGTTCCTCCATCGTCAAAGGATAGGGGCTGTAATCCCAGTCGGAAGTGAACGGAAGGTTCAAGTCGTTGAACTCGATGACGATCGCACGGTCATAAACCTTATCGGTAATGGTGAAGGTCGAGTCGTCAGTGTTCGCGGTACCGATGAACCAGGTGTTGGTCGGAATACGGACTTTGCCGTTTTCGATGAATCTCGGAACGGGGGTGCCGAGTTTGACCTGCATCAAAGGAATGAGCCAGTCCTCGGGTGGATATTCGAAGATGGAGAGGAAGTCGGCGAAATAGTACTCGATACGGGAGATGTTCATTTCGTCGAGGACCATGATGTTCATCTGATCGGGGAAGTAGGCCGCTTCATAGAGGTGCTTAAGGAGTTCGGTTTCCTTGAACTCGCCGGTGAAGTCGGAATAGTAACCGACGATATCGGAACGGTCACGCCAAGTGGCTTGAACCGGGAAGAAGAAGGCTTTTCCGCCGATGTATTCGAGGAAGACACGCGGCAAGGTCGATTTACCGGTACCGGAAAGGCCTTGGAGGATGAGTAGACGCGAGGAGCTGAAACCAGCGATCCAAGCGCGGATGGTATCGATGGGGAAGTAATACTTCTGGTGGCAGAGATAGGACTGGAAGCGATAGGCCAACGTCTTGAAGTCCTTGTAGGTCATGGTGACGTGGTTCTTCTTGGCTTCCTCGAAGCGCTTACGGTCTTCTTCACCCAAAGCGTTCTGAACGGCGGTGCCGATGACCGCGGTGTTCTTCTTGGGCTCTTCGGGATTCTCTTCGAGGTTGGCTTCTTCTTCAGCCTTACGGGCAGCTTCTTCTTCAGCGAGGCGCTTTTCTTCTTCAATGCGCGCCTCCTCGTCGAGAAGGATCTGAGGCTTTTCAGGCGTCGGGGCACCTTCACGAAGAGCTTTGCCACAGGCTTCTTCGTATTCAGCCTTGGCCTTAGCTAGTTCTTCTTCATGAGCCTTACGGTCGGCTTCTTCCTGTTTCTTACGCTCTTCTTCGGCGTAGATCTCGTCCCATTTATGGTCGATGACGGTCAAAGCGGGGAAGAGATCGCCGGAACGATCTTCGTCTTTACGGCGCTGACCACCGACCAATTGATTCATGCCCTGAATCTTATTGGGGTCGACGTTGACTTGGAGATTGGAGAAGTCAACGCGACTAAGGGCGTCTTGGCCAAGGAGAGCATAGTCACCAGGCAGGGAGAGACCTGCGTCGCGGCGACGTTCGGCCGCAGCGGCTTCAGCAGCGGCTTTGAAGTCCTGATAGTCGCCCGTGGTCATCATGGTCTTGGCAACGGACTGGGCAAAGCCAGCGAGCAAACGTACCAAGGCACGCAGGATGAGTATGATCAAGATGAGGGCGAGCAAGACGCCGACGAGCATCGCGAGAACGATGCCGGTGGCCATCAAGACGTTGAGGAAGACCGGACCTTGAGTCTTGGCGAGGTCTTCGCTGGTGAGCTGTTTGATTAAGTTGGTCCACGGGAAGAGAACCGCTGAGACGGTCATACCAATAAGGATGATGACAATCCAGGTGATCCACCACTTAACGTTGAAGCGAATCTTCCAGTCGGAATCGACGGGTTTGCCTTTCGCAAGGCGCTTATTGTAACGGCGGATATAAACCGGTTTGCGCGTCGAGATGGCAAATAACAAGGGGACGCCGATAAGGGTCGCGATGCCAAACAAGGCCCACGATGTCATGTAGACGTCGAATTGCTTGATGCCGAAGAACTCGAAGAAGGAGCGAACGGCGGGCAAATCCAGCCACTGCGGACGGATCGAGTTACTGACGTCGATGAAAAGCATCGCCAGCAAGATGACGAGCCAAATAATGGTGATCGTAAGGCTAATGGTAAAAGGTGAATTGTACCAAGCCTTTTTCTTAACTTTGTTCTTGCGAGATTTTTGGGCTTCCTTATCCAGGTCGCCCTTTCCTTCAATGGTCTCGCTCTCAGCGGGTGCTTGTTCCTCTGCAGGTTGTTCCAAAGCCAGCGTCTCTTCGTTCGACGGGTTTTCACTAGCCATAACAACTCCTCCTCAAAAATAAAGGTATCCGTATAGGTGCTTTGTTAAATTTTAGGTTTCATCGGCATTTTATGCAACTGCATAAATGCAACGCACGTATACGCGCGAGGACTTGGCCGACTCGAGAAAACCAAAAATAACCGAGATTTGCCGATAAAACTCTGCAGAAAAAACCATAAAACGAGTTTGATAAAACGTTCCGGTAAATAAGCCAGACATGAAAAAGCCTCGGGATTGCCGAGGCTTATGAAGGTTTATCGATTAGGCCTTTTTGCGTTTCTTGGCAAGAAGGATCATGCCTCCCACGGAGACAAGGCCAACGGTCGCAAGGGCGGCTAGGAGGAAGACGTTGGAATCTTTGTTCGCACCGAAGTTCACGGCCATGGCTTTGTGGAAGCCAGAAGTGTTATCGAATTCCTGACCATTCGCAGTTGCATAGGCGACGCAACGAGCATAGGCATCAGCATAGTTCTCGGCAGTAAACTCAGACTTGTCGGTAACGTTACCCCAAACTTTGGTCACCTCGCTATAGAAGTCTTTGCAATCATAGCTGGAGGAAGATTCGAAATCATTAAGGAACCCGGCAAATGATGCAGCTGTTTCTTGTTCCCAAACAATCGAGATGCTTGTCAGGTACATGGCACCGCTATTCGAACAAAGGCCAAGGTAATGATAGTTGCCGGTAAGTGTCAGCGATGTTGACGTTCCGTTCACAATAGAACCTAATTTCGTTCCCTGTGTAGAAGAATCGTAAAGCCCGGTGGCGGCAGTATAAGGGGTGTTTTTACCATAGATGTTCAAAGTCCTTCCCGCGGCGGTCGAAGAATTCCAAACAACGGAAACCGATTTGGCAACTTTTCCAGCCGAAGTGATGACAATACCAGAATTACTGTTGCTGCTTCTCAATTGAATACTGGAATTACCGCCGGCGCATTGTCCGCCATACTTAGCCGTAGAGCCAGATTTTGTGAATTCCGTGATATCGGCATATGAAGTTCCAGACACTCCAGTGTCACTCAATGTAATTACATCGGTAACAGTCGTAGGCTCAGTGAGACCGGTAACGGTGAAGGTATGAGATGCACTGATGCTGTTATCTTCTTTAGAAGTGCAAGTGATCGTCACGCCTTCCGGAGCGTTATCAAGGAAACGGACGGTCGCGACTTTATTCGTGGTGTCAACGCTGTCAATGACGGCAACGCTTTCTTTACTGGAAGTAAACGTAACCGCCTGAGTGCCTTCAACATCTTCATATCCGACTTCATATACGATTTCGGTCGTAACGGAACCTTTGACGCCGGAAGTGATCTCGTCATCTGCCGCTAAGGTAATCTCAGTAGGAACGGGTGTTGGTTCAGAGATCGCTGAAGAAGATTCAGATGAAACTACTTCAGAGGAGGTCGGTGTAGATTGCTTTTTATAAAATTCGAATGACTGATCTTTTATATTGTTATTGATAGAAGTGTAACAACGCCAATCTTGCGAATTGTAAATGCCGATATAACGTCTAGTAGCGTTGTTATAGAGATAATTATTACTAATGGAGAAAACATTATTAGAATTGTCGCCGACTCTGACACCATTGTTGGCATTCGTGCAATAAAGGTAAGAGTCTCCTGTGCCAAATTGGTAATTGGAGCCATCGACGGTGACCGTCCAAAGCACGGTCTCCGCAGGATCGGTAATCTTATCTGCACTCACCGTCACAGAGATCGCGGACGGTGCGGTGGAAGTTCCGTTATTGTTAGCGAGAGCGTATGATCCACTGCTGTTGACACCAACGACAACAACCTCGTCGCCAGTCGCCAAATCGGTAATGGCGACCTTCCCGTACGCATCTGCGGCTTTCGTTTCGACGGCATTATTCCCGAAAGCGCTGACTCCAACGGCAGTAGCCCCGCCAACCATGGCGAAGGCCGCTAAGGCAAGAATGGTGTTTTTGAGATTGATCTTCATATTCAATCCTCCCATGAACGAAGCCATTCTCATTAGGAGGCGCCTTCACTTACGGATAGGAGGCCTCACAACAAACAAAATAAGCGGCTTCGCTTTTGGCTATATTATACATATAAAACGCATGCACGCGGGTGTAAGCGCTTCCAAATAGGGGCCTAATCCGGATAATCTCGATGACATCGAAACTATATTTTGCCTACTTCTTCTAGAGCAACCCTCTATAGAGGGGTATTATCATGCTGAAGATGAACGCGAATCCCCTTATTTCCATTGTTACGCCCCTCTATAACGCCGAGGCTGTTTTTGAAGGCACATTTGGTTCCGTAATCGCCCAAACGTTCAAAGACTTCGAATGGGTCATCGTCGACGATTGTTCCACCGATGAATCTTTTGCTTTGGCAGCCAAACTCATTGAAGGACATCCAAACATTCGTCTATTCCAAATGCCCCATAACGGCGGTTCCGCCAAGGCCAGAAATAAAGGCCTAGATGAAGCCAAAGGCAAATATGTCACGTTCCTGGATGCCGATGACGTGCTCGACCCCGATTATCTTGAGAAGCAACTCGCTTTCATCAAAGACCATGGCCCCATTATCTCCAGCGCCTACCGCCGGAAGACCGAGCAAACCTGCACCACCTTCACGCCCCCTGCCGAGACGACATACAAATCCATCCTTAAAGGCAACCCCTTGTCCTGCCTTTCCACCATGTATAACCGCGAAGTCTTCCCTGAGGATCGCTTTCCCGAAGACCTAACCCGTCATGAAGATTTCGTCTTCTGGGCCCGCCTTTTGAAGAAGGGTTATAAAGCAATTAGTAACCCCGAAGTCTTGGCCACCTACCGCCTTCAATCCAACTCCAAAAACAGCGACAAAAAGAAGCTCATCAAACCCATGGTTCAGGCCTATCACAAAGGCTTAGGAATCAATATCATTACAAGCTGGTTTTTCACCGCTAGATACGTGTTTTATAGCCTAAAGAAATATAAAGGTGTCCATTAAAAAGACGTGGTTTTTGCATGAAAAACTCGCCATTTCGGCGAGATTTTCATTTATTCTTCCTTGAGTTCCCTGGTCATTAATTCCAAGACGGCTTCGGATGGTTTTTTGTTCTCGTACAGGACCTCGTAAACCGCATCGGTAATCGGGGTTTCGATGCCTGCTTTCTTAGCTTCGAAATGGATGGTTTTCGCGGCTAGAACGCCTTCGACAGTTTTGGTGTTCCGAGCTAAGACCGGGGCAGCTTCATCTTCCTTGCCGATATCAAGGCCCAGCGTGTAGTTACGGGAACGATGGCTAGAACAAGTAAGCGTAAGGTCCCCTACGCCGGTAAGCCCAAGGAAGGTCGGAGCCTTCGCGCCTTTGGCTAAGCCGAAACGGGTGATCTCTGCAAGGCCGCGGGTGATAAGAGCGCTTCTAGTGTTATCGTGATAACCAAGGCCCTCCATGATGCCCGAAGCGATGGCGATGATATTTTTCATGCCCGCGCCGATTTCAGCACCGACGACATCGGTCTGAACATAAACGCGGAACGAAGCGGAAGAGAAGAGCTTCTGAACGAACTTAGCAGCTTCCTTGTTTTCGGAGACGGCGCAGATGGCGGTAAGGTCATCGTGGATAACGTCATGGGCAAAGCTAGGGCCAACAAGAGATACAACTCCGCCATTCTTGTTCTTCTCGTTGAGACGTTTCTCGATGAGGAAGGCAATGCCTTCGCCCGTCACCGGGTCAAAGCCCTTGATAACGTTGATGATAAGCGGCGTGGTGTCGCAGTGCTCGACAATAAGATCGACAATGTTGTTAATTTGACTAGAAGGAACGGCGAGAAGGAGAACGCTTGCGCCTTTAAGCGCTTCGGCAGCGTCAAGCGTTGCCGAGATAGATAATGGAAGCGTTACGTCGTCAAAGTAACGGCTATTTTGGTGATGCTCTACGATGTCCGTCACTTCGACGGGATCTTTGCCATACATCAAAATGCGGTTATTCGGATCTTTGCTAAGGGCATAAGCAAGGGCGGTGCCCCATGCGCCCGTTCCTAAAACAGTGATATTCATGTCAAATATTATCTTTTCGTACTCCTTCTTTGTAAAGAAAGGGCCGCAGCAATCACTTTCCACGAGAATGGCCGGGGGATTCTTTCTTATTTTCCAGGAAGGGTTCATGATAACCTTTGACTGCATTAATGCTATCATAATAGACGCGGCAAGGAGACTGCTATGAGAACCTGGGAAGATTTCAAGAACAAAGCCAAGAACGGCAGCGAACTCGTTAAAGCCGATATCGAAGAAGCAGAAACGCTCACAAAACTAATCGGGGCGATTATTCAACGCCGAAACGAACTCGGCATTTCACAACGAGAGTTGGCCGCATTATGCGGATTGCCCCAATCTTCCGTTGCCCGAATCGAGGCGTGCTGCGTCAAACCCAACGTTGGAACCATGTTACGAATCATGAAACCGTTGGGCTTAACCCTATCGGTAGTTCCGGCCTAAAGGAAAGGCGCGTGTTCGTCACACGTGCCTCTTTATTTCGGTTACAGGGTTTCCGCTAAATCAAGGGCCGCGAGAATCGCATCGTCCATATCGAGGTAACGATATGTTGCTAGACGACCTGCTAAGATCAGGCGCGGTTCCTTTTTGGCTAGTTCGGCATATGCTTCGGCCAATTTGGAGTTTTTCTCGTCGTTAATCGTGTAATAGGGAATCTTGCCCTCTTCAAACGAATCGGGATATTCATACGTGATAATGGTCGATTCGTGGTTTTTGCAGTGGCAATCAAACATCTTATGTTCTGCGATACGGGTGTATGCGGGTTCCCTATCGGTATAGTTGACGACTGCGACGGGCTGGAAGGAATCCATTTCGAGTTTTTTGGTCTCGAAGCGAAGCGACCGCCACTCAAGATGACCTAAGCAGAAGCCAAAGTATTCATCAAGACGACCCGTATAGATGGTCTTCTCCGCCATGGCATCCCATTTCTTTTTATCCTGAAGGTAATCCACGTTCAAACGAACTTCGATACCCTCAAGGAGGTTTTCAATCCACTGGGAATAACCGCCTTTGGGTTGTCCTTGGTAAGTATCGTTAAAATAATTGTTGTTGTATTCGAAACGGAGCGGCAAGCGCTTGATAATGGAGGAAGGAAGTTCGGTCGCCTTCCTACCCCACTGTTTTTCGGTGTAACCCCGGATCAAGGTTTCGTAGATGGTGCGGCCAACTAGAGACAAGGCCTGCTCTTCAAGGTTCTTGGGTTCTTTGATGCCTTCTTTGGCAACTTCCTCCCCGATAACCTTCTTTGCTTCTTCGGCCGTATTGACGCCGAAGAGCTGATGAAAGGTATTCATGTTGAAGGGCATGTTGTAATAGTTGCCCTTGTAATAAGCCATCGGGGTATTGATATACGGATCAACCTCGGTATGGGCAGTTAAGAAATCCCAGGCCCGTTTATCCGAGCAATGGAAGATATGGGGGCCATAGAGATGAACGTGGATACCGTCAATCTCCTTCGTGGCCACGTTGCCACCGACTTGTTCCCTTTTTTCAAGAACGAGAACTTTCTTCCCTTTCTGTTTTAGACAATAGGCAAGCGTCGCCCCGGTGACGCCGCTGCCGACAATCAGATAATCGTATTCCATCATGATTCCTCCTATTGGATATATTACGAAATTCGAGTTCGGTTACGAAGCCGCTGCTCCAAAAAGCGCGGTAATAAGGTAAGCCAAAGCGGCTTGGTCTTAAATAGGAACCCGTGTTCGGGATGTTCCTTAAAATTCTTTTTGGTTTCCCTAAAAGCCTCTTTAAGGCTACGTGAACGAATAAATAGAAGCGGGCACAAGAGCATGTGCTCGCGCTTGTCTAATAAATAACGGATAAAGATGCCCGTAAGGCGTTCAGAGACGAACAGGCGATCATTTTTATATGTCCGCTTTTCATAAAACTCTTTTAAGACGGGGAAGACGAAATCACCATAGGCAATGAAATCCTCACGCTTGAAGATGAACATGTTGTAGAGATATTCCTCATCCCCTTCTAGGTAAGTTTTCGCCGCATCGGCATATTCGGGGAAGCGTTCCTCGATGATGCCTAATAGCAAGGGCAAGTCGTCTTTGTTATGCGCCTTCTCGTAATGATGAGAGACGCTTTTGACGTAATTCGGATATGGGATGCCCCCATCGAATTCTTTCCAGTATCCATCGAGATTTTTCTGCGTTATCCCCGTCCATTCGGGCTTATTCTTTTTTCGAATAAATAGCGGTTTTGCAAAGTTTTGGAAGCAAAAAAGCCTGCGATAATGGCAAAAACCAATATGGTCTAAGTCCGGGAATTCATCGATATGTTTATAGACCCAATAAAGGGCCGTCATCTCGTTATAGACGGGGTTCAGGGCCGAGATGTTCTCGCCTACATCATCGCGAAGGAAACCTTCTCCAAGATCTGCCCCACCTACCGCGATCGGCGCGAAAACCTCGCCCTGAGGCACGTCAATGCTTTCATGGGTTATGACAAAGATCTTAGAGGCCATAACAAAGGTCCTTATTTCTTTTTCTTGCCCGCGATGGATTCGCAGTATTCGAGGTATTGGTTACAGACGGTCTCGGTGTCGCCATACGCCATGACCTTGGAGTTTTCGATCCAGATGGTGTTCTTGCAGAAAGAACGGACCTGAGGAATCGAATGGGATACAAATAGGAGGGACGTGCCTTCATCTTGCATCTGGCGGATGCGTTCCAGACACTTCTTTTGGAAGTTCGCATCACCGACGGAAAGGACCTCGTCCACAAGCAATACATCGGGATGGATATCCATCGCGATGGCAAAGCCAAGGCGCGAAATCATACCCGAGGAATAATTCTTTAACGGCAGCTTTAAGAAGTCTTCGATCTCCGCGAATTCGACAATCGAGTCAAAGCGCTTCTTCATCTGGGCACGGGAGAAGCCAAGGATGGCGCCATTCAAATAAATGTTTTCCACCGCGTCCGCTTCCATATCGAAGCCGGCACCGAGGTTAAGCAAAACAACCTTGCCCCTGGTTTTGACGGTGCCCGCCTTGGGAGCATAGATGCCAGAAACGATTTTAAGTAACGTCGATTTACCCGCGCCGTTATGACCGATGACACCGAGAGACTCGCCACGGTTAATCTGGAAGCTGACGTCTTCGAGGACTTGGATGCGTCTAGTGCGGTTCCGTTTTCCCTTGAGGAAATTGACCACGCGTTCCTTCAACGTGTCATAACGATACTGAGGAACGTCAAAATACATGGACACATGAGAGACATCCACAACGATCGGATTTACTTTCTTCGCGTTCTCGTCCATATCAAATCCTAATGATGATCTTCCTCTTTAATGCCATGAAGAAGGCGATACCAAGAATAAGTCCGCCGACGCCACAGAGATAGCAGATACCAAGCGTCGTCCAAGAAGGCAACGTCGGAGCCAGAAGACCTTCTGCATTTTTGGCAGTCGCTCCCATATAAACGCATTCGCGGAAATAAGTTACGAAATGGTACATGGGATTGCAGTTAATGACGGTGCGCCCAAAGTCATCGAGGTTGAGGTTTTCGACCTTGTAGAAAATCGGGGTGAGGTACATCCATAGAGTAAGAATGACCGCGTAAATATGCCGTAAATCGCGGAAGAAAACATAGAGGGCCGAAAGGAATAATCCCATGCCCAGTTCAAATAGCCAAAAGGCCGGTAAAACCAGCAAAACGAACGCCAATTGGTAAGAGAAGAGGTTCACGCCCTGAGTCACCGAGAGGTAAATCATGAAGGGCAACAAGGCCAAAAGGGAGTAGGCAAAATTAATCATGCCCGTGACCGTTTTGGCCGCAGGAAAGATATAGGGAGAGATCTTGGTGCGAAGCAACAAACCGCGGTTACCGACGATGGAACGAAGCGATTGATCCGTCGAGGCGCGGAAGGCTGCGAAAAGGATATTGCCGCAGAGAAGATAGAGCACATAGTAGGGATCCGATTTGCCAAACAAATTACGGAAAATGATCCATAGCACCAGCATGTTTAAAAGCGGGTGCAGAATCGTCCATAAAAACCCGAGAACGGAACCCCGGTACTGGGTTTTCACGTCCTTGCGAGCGATCTCGTAAATGGCGTTTCTATCGCGGTAAACTGCTGAAATGACGGGGATGCGTTTCATGAAGCGCACCCATTATAGACGTAACGGGGAGGAATGTAAAAACTCCCACGCACGACATGAGCCTACGCGCCTAACCATAATGCGCACTTTGCGCGACCCGTGTCATGACGCTATAATCAACATACTCTCCACGTTGAGGAGGGAGGTGTTTTATGCGCTTACAAACCATCTTGTTCCCCAAAGAAGGGATCTGCTCCAAAAAAGAACTCTACTTCCGTTGCAACGGCAAGACCGCGTTCTTCGATCCCAAAAAGAGAAGAATCCTCTTCAAACAGTCGGGCGAATGCCGCTTCGACACCTATTACGGAATGATTTCCGCGAACAAGTGGGAAAATTATTGCTTCATCTCCAATTTGACCCTCAATCTCACCCTCGAAGGTGATTTCGCGTTGACCGTCTACCGCAAGATCTTTACCGGCAAATCGAAGAAAGACAAAAACCTCGATAAGCTCATCGTGACCCAGAAGGTCTCTTACCACCTCATCCAAAACCCGACCCGTAAGACGGTTAAGATCCCCCTGCCCGCCAAATGCAAGGGTTCCTATTGGTTCAAACTCGAATGCTTCTCCGCAGAAGGCGTCATGTATGGTGGTTTCTATTCCTGCGATAAGCCAAAAGAGATCAACGACGTCCAGATGGCTGGCGTGGTTTGCACGTTCCGCCGCGAGGAATACGTGGCCCGTAACATGAAGATGCTCCGCAAGGACATCCTCGAGAACAAAAAATCACAAGCCTATGGCCATATCAAGGTCTTCATCTCGGATAACTCGGTCTCTTTGCCCGAGGAAGTCGCAGGGCCCGATATCTTCGTCTATCCAAACCTCAACGCCGGCGGAGCGGGCGGCTTTACCCGCGGCCTCATCGAGGTCATGAACTATAAGAAAGAGCATTACGTCAGCCACATCGTCATGATGGACGACGACATCCTCTTCGATACCGAAATCTTCGAACGCGTCTATGCGATGCTCGCTTTGCTAAGACCCGCCCACAAAAACGCCTTCATTTCCGGCGCCATGTTCCGCATGGACAACATGCACATCCAGCAGGAAATGGCCGACCGCTGGGAATGGAAGGCTGGCAAGAACACGCCCATCATGTTCCGCAAAGACATGACGGTCGCGAACAACTTGATCATCAACGACCTCCCCGACCCCATCAACTATTCCTCGTGGTGGTTCTGTGTCATGCCAGGCGATATCCCAACCGAATATAACTTGCCGTTGCCCATCTTCATCAAGCGTGATGACATCGAATATGGTCTCCGTAACGGGCACGAATTCATCACCCTAAACGGCATCAACGTCTGGCACGAACCCTTCGAGCAGAAGCGCCCCGCATATCTAGAGTATTACTACATCCGTAACCAGCTGATCATGGAGGCCATGTATCAGAACTATTCCGCCAAACGCCTTAAAGACAAGCTGAAAGCGGCCCTCTATAAAGACATCTTCACCTTCCGTTACATCGAAGCTAATCTGCGCGCGAAAGGTGTTGAAGATTACCTTAAGGGCATCGATTGGCTAAAGGAACAAAACCCGGTCGAGATCAACGATATGGCCCGTGCGATGGACCGCAAGAGCGCGCCTCTTGTGGACCTCAAATACAAATTCAACGCGAAGAAGTACGCCGCCGCGGCCGCTTACAAAGAGCCGAAGCAGATGTCCTTCAAGCGCAAGATCACCTTCAATGGCTGGCTACTACGCCCCAATAAGCACTGTGGCGTCTCTACCGCGGCTTTCCCCAAGCCTGGCAACTTCTACCGCCGCCGCGTCATGATCAACATCGAACCCGTCTCGCAGACCGGCTTCTATACCTTCCGTACCTGGCGCAAAGCCCTGAAGCTCATCTGGCGTTATCATAAGCTTAACAAAGAAATTGACCGCACGTTTGCGGCCGTAAACAAGGAATACAAGAATCGTTACCACGAGCTAATCCGCCTCGATTATTGGAAGGATTACCTAAATCTCGACTCTAACGGCGTCTTCCATCCTGAGAACGAATACGTACCCGCGAAGAGCTTCCCAAACGAAGCCCCCGCCTCCTCGACGAGCCTATTCAAGAAGGCCAAACTTCAGCTTAACGTCGATTACTATTACGACGCCCGCTTAAAGGAACCAATCGACGAAAAAGCCGTCTATATCGAATCGCGTAAATGCACCGATTTGGCCTCCAACATGCTTCACATCCTCATCGAGATGCGTAAGCCCGAATACGCAGACTTCAAGGTCTATGTTGGCTACGAACCTTCCGCCAAGGCCGCAATCGTCTCGAAGATCGAGCAATATAACATCAAAAACACCATCCTCGTCCTTAAGGATAGCCATGACTACTATAAGGCCCTCGCCACTGCGAAGTATTTCTATACCGACTTCCATTTGTCCCACCGCTTCGCCAAGCGCGAAGGCCAAATCGTCGTTTCGACATGGCATGGCACCCCGTTAAAGACTCTTGGCAAAGACTGCAAGACCGAGACCCAAGCCTCCGTCCAACGCATTTGCCTCCTTTCCGACTATCAGGTGTATCCTGGCGAATTCATGCTAGAGAAGATGGTCGATGTCTATTGGCAACGGAACATCTCCAAGGGCAAGATGCTTTGCACCGGTTACCCGCGTAACGAGGCCTTCTTCGATGACGTCCGCCGTAACGAAATCCGCAAGGAACTCGGCATCGAGAATAAGCAGGTCATCATGTATATGCCCACGTTCCGCGGCATCGCCGGCGATAACCATAACGCCTCGCAAAACGAAGACCTCCTCTCCTATTTCCGTATCATCGACAAGGAACTCCGCGACGACCAGCTCTTCTATTTGAAGTTACATAACTACAACTCCGCAGCCATCGATTGTTCCGAATTCAAACACATCCAGAAAGCCCCCGTGCAATATGACGTCTACGAGCTCATGAACGCCTGCGACATGCTCATCACGGACTATTCGAGCTGCTTCTTTGACTATGCATGCTGCCGCAGGAAGATCATCCTCTTCCAATACGATTACGAAGAGTATCTACGCGAACGCGGCGTCTGCATCGATAACGACGCCCTTCCCTTCCCGAAAATTTTCAAAGCCGAAGACCTCGTCGCCGAAATCAACCGTCCGAAGGATTATGACGATACCGCCTTCCTCGCCAAATACGCGACGTACGACAATGGCCGTGCAAGCGAGCTATTGCTTCGTTATGTCATGCTAGGTGACAAGGACTGCGTCGATCCTAGCCTCATCAAGGACATCCCCGATAACGGCAAGCCCAACATCCTCATCTATAACGGCCCCCTCAATACCCCGCATCACGATTCCCTCTTCTGGCACCGCATGCAACGCCTCGATTACGAGAAAGCCAACTACTTCCTCGTCTATTACGAGCCCATCATGTGGAAACACGCCGACCGCCTCTATGAGGCCCCCGATGCCCTTAATATGCTTGGCATCTGGTCCTACACGGCCTATACGACCAAGGAAATGCGGGCTAGGGACAAATTCTTCGGCAAGGAACATGACCGCAGCGAAGAGACCATCTCGATCCTAAAGAACCTCTATCAGAGAGAATTGCTTAAGCTCTTTGGCAATAACATTCGCATTGACGGTGTCGTCTTGGCGTGGCCCCACGAAGACCGCGTGGACGCGATGTTTGCCTGCGCCCCTGGCAAGAAGATCATCCTCTTCCCCGGTGGCAAACCCGGCAATAACCCCAACATCAATTACATGATCAAACAGGGCGATTTCAAAGTCGTCACGGAAGGTGCGATGGTCGGTTATCTCAATAATGCCGACTGGGGTACCGCACCTAAAGTTGAAGAATCTACCGAAGAAACCATTCGAGAATCCACCGAAGAACAAGGAGAATAAACCCATGAAAAAAGTCATCACCTACGGCACCTTCGATTTGCTCCATTACGGGCACATCAACTTGCTCCAACGCGCGAAAGCCCAAGGCGACTATCTCGTCGTCGCCCTTTCCACCGACGAATTCAATTCGCTTAAGGGCAAGAAATGCTACTTCACCTTCGAGCAGCGTAAAAAGATGCTCGAAGCCTTACGCGCCGTCGACCTCGTCATCCCCGAAACCTGTTGGGAACAAAAAGTCGCCGACGTAAAAGAATTCCACATCGACACCTTCGTCATGGGCGACGACTGGAAGGGCAAGTTCGACTTCCTTAAGGACTATTGCGAAGTCGTCTATCTCCCCCGCACCCCCGAGATTTCCACCACCCAAATCAAGGAAGAACTCAAGAAGAATGGCGCTGCCTCCCATTAAGCAGATCCAAGAAAAAGAACTCGACATCCTTAAGGACGTCACAGCCTACCTCGATGGGCACGGCTACCATTACGTCATCATGGGCGGAACGCTTTTAGGCGCGGTTCGTCACCAGGGTTTTATCCCTTGGGATGACGATATCGATATCGCGCTTCCCCGAAGCGAATACGACCGTTTCTGCCGCGAAGCCAAAGACGTCTATAACGAGGGCCACCTTCGCTTTTGCCATCATTCGATTGACCCAAATTACCTTTATTATTTCGCCAGGGTTATCGATACGCGTTACACCTTCAAAAACACCTCCGCTACCCTCGAAGCCGAGGCGCATCCGTGGATCGATATCTTCCCTTTAGACGGCATTCCCGGAGGCCGTAAAGGCAAACGCCACCTCCGCCGTATCCTAAAAAGACGGCTCTTCTTCCAATACGCGAGAATGAAGGAACTCGTAAACGTCCACACCAAAGGAAGGCCATGGTACGAGAAGATCGCGATTGCTTTGGGAAAGTTACCTTTTTTGCGCGCTCTTTTCAAAAAAGAGAGGACTTATGCGAGATTAGACGAGCTTTTGCATCGTTATGATTATGAGTCTTGCCCCCTTGCTATCAACGCGATGGGTGCGGGCAAACTAAAGGAATGCCAGCCAACGAGTCTCTATTCAAAACGCGCCTTATACCGCTTCGAAGACATCGAAGTCTATGGCGTGGAGGACGCGGATGCCTGGCTTAGTAAAATGTACGGGGACTATAAAACCCTTCCACCTCTAGACGAAAGGAACAAACACTGCAGTGAGCTCGAATAAGATCCTCGCGATCGTCGTAACCTATGACCGCCTCGCTTTGCTCAAGCAGTGTCTTGAAGCACTTTTTGCTATCGAAGAACCGCCCTTTGATATCCTCGTCGTCGATAACGCTTCTAGCGATGGAACGAAGGAATACCTTTCTTCGCTACCCAACATCCAAACCCTAACCCTAGAAACGAACCTTGGCGGCGCGGGCGGCTTCCATATGGGTTTCAAATACGCCTATGAGCATGGCTATGACTACCTATGGGCCATGGATGATGACACCTTACCCAATAGCGATTCCCTACGAGAACTTTGTAGGGCAGCCCTAGAAGATAACGAAGAGCATTCCTTTTATGCCTCGCTCGTCTATGCCCCAGATGGCAAGCTCGCCCAGATGAACAATTGTCTCCTCGTAGAAGGCGGCATTTCGACCCAAAAGAAAGATATCGAATCCAAGGATTCTTATCCCATCCTAACCGCGACCTTCGTTTCTTTCTTTATGAAAGTGTCCTACCTAAAGGAATATGGCCTTCCCATCAAGGAGATGTTCCTTTGGTCCGACGATACCGAATTCACCTCACGTATGTGCAAGCGCGCGCCTGGGCTATTAATAACTAAGAGTAAGGCCCTTCATCAGGTGAAAGAAAACGTAGGTACCGATCTACGTTTCATCCCCTTAGAACGGTTGGACCGCATGCGGATGAATATCCGAAACCGTTATTACATCGCTCGTCGCGACGGCTTCAAAAAGAAATGCCGCTTCTACGCCCGTCACTTCGTCTTGTTCTGGAAGGTTTTATTCCAAACGAAAGACCACCGCTTCAAGCGGGTTGGAATCATCTTTAAAGGAATTAAAGACGGCTATCGGTTTAAGCCGGTAATCGAATATCCAAACGAGGCAATCCGCTAGAAATCAAAGGAGGCGAAAGCCTTTTTTCTTTGGACGAATTGGAATAGACGGGGCAAGGCGAAAGAAAGGTAACCATAGGAATCCGAGGTCACGATACCAAGTTTTAGGAGGCGATCGCGATACGTGGAGTAAGAATTCTTCGAGATCGTCGAACGCTCGATGATGTCTTTGGCCTTGTTTTCTTTGGAGGAGGCGAAACCGAAGAGGAACTCTTTCTCCTTTTTCGTTAAATCGTCCCAAAGTTTGCCGTAATTGATTTCTTCGAGAATCTTATCGAATTCGAAAAGAACGTCATCGTCGATATCTTTCTTCCCCATACGGAAAAGAATCGAGCCGAGGATTTGATACGCGCTGGCATACCCTTCCGTTAAAGCCGCGCATTTGTTAGCAACTTCTTCCGATAGTCCTAGCGTTTCTTTATAAGAACGCGCGATCGCATAAAGATTTAAAGAGCCTACATCGATTTTCGGAGCGCGATAGATAAAGGTCAGGGTCTGGTTGTTCTCTAGGTTGCTCACGTTCTCGTTTATGCCCGTCGCTAGAAGATAAATCGGATGGCCATCGCCAACCATGTTCTTAAAGGTATGGGCAAAGATCTTCATGTTTTGCCCATTCGCGATTTCATCGATGGTCACGAGAACTCTTTTCCCGTGTTTTTCCAAGATGGTCATCATCTTTTCAAGCAGCGTTTCGATGTTCTTTACGGGATTCTCGCCTTCAATCGAGAAACCGAAACCATGGAAAGAGAAATCGAAAGCCGGCTTCAGGAAGTATTTCTTTAACGAACCTTTCTCATAAAGCTTCGACGCGATACCTTCCAGTATATCCATTTCAGGATTGACGTTGACGGTAATCCATTCCTCCAACTGCTCAAATTGCTTCCGCAGATAATTGAGCATAACGGTTTTCCCAGAACCTCTAACGCCCTTCAAAATAAAGACATTAGAACCATTTTTCGCGCGGAAAAACTCGGAAAATACCTGATTTACGATATCGTCTCGAGCGATGAATTGTTCGGGAACGACACCAAACGTTAAAGTGAATGGATTATCCATAAGCATACCTCCGAGTGTATTTTTTCATAACTCTTCATAACTTTCAATTTCTTTCATAACTTCGAAAATCTTTCATAACTCTTCATAACTTTTTTAGTGAACTAAAGTTCAGTGAAGATAGGTTCACTAAATATTCCTGCCGCTAGAACGCAAAAGAAAGGCCCGCGGTTTTCGCGGGCCCATCGTATTGCTTAGGAGTTCTTGGAGGCCTGGTTGACGGCTTTCGAATAGCCAACGCAGGAAGGAATCGTCATCATGAGCAACTTGGCGTCATACCAGAGGGAACGACGGGAGAAGTAATCCATGACGAGCCTCTTGCGGGAACCAGAGCTCCAAGTGTCGTCATTACGGCCGTACACCTGCCAGGAACCAGTGATACCCGGACGGACAGAGAGTACGAGCGACCTCTCGTCCACCGAGAAGTTGGAGTAGACCTCCTTCTTGGTGACGGGGCGAGGCCCGACGAGAGACATATCGCCAAGGAGGACGTTGAGGAACTGCGGGATCTCATCGATGGAGGTCTTGCGCAGTAACGAGCCGAAGCGCGTAACGCGCGGGTCGTTAGTCACTTTCCTCTCGTGACGGTACTGACGCATCTGGGAACGGTTCAGGTACTTGCCAGGGTTGCTTTCGGCGTCCTTGACCATCGTGCGGAACTTGAAGACCCAGATGGATTTGCCGTCCTTGCCAAGACGTTCGTCGCGGTAGATCGGCATAGCTTTGCTCGAGATGGCCGCCCCGATGGCTACAAAGATGCCGATGGGTAGGAACAACGCGAGCACGAGCAAGGAGAAAAGGATGTCCGCCGCCCGCTTGAAGAAACGATAGCCAAAACGGCCTTCGCCCTCCTTCTTCGCGGAAGGAGCTACGAAGCTATGGTTCAGCGCATAACCGCCGACGTAACCGAGTTCCTTTTCCATGGGTGTCATTTTCTTGCTCTTTTCCAGCCCACCCTTCGGTGGACTTCGCAAAACTATAGGCTTCCCTATATGCGCGAGCAAGGAAATGGCGGTATGTCGGCATTTGGCGGAATCGTAGTTCGGCCAAAACACCGTCATTTAATATGGTTAAGTTTGTCAATTTAATGGCTTGAAAGTAACAAATGTAAAGGCTTACATTTTGTTTTTTCTAACATTTTCTTTCGATAGTATCTAACTTTTTACGAAAACAGGACTTTGAGCGTCGATTATTTGTCAGTCGCGTTTCTTTAGCGGTTTTCCAGCGTCAGCCGCAGTTTTTTGGCGTTCTACCCAAATCGCCTACTTTTCGTCGGATTCGGGAAGATGGCTTCGCGCATCCACGTTCGCGAGCGTGCACGCGTAGAAATATTCGACTGCCCCACCGGTTAAGATGTTAGGTTCCCGCAAATCCAAAAGAAGCAAGCGAAGGATTAACGAGAGCAAGAAGGGCAGGAAGATAACCGCAAGGACCGAAAGAGCGTCCAAAGGCAAAGCGACGATAGCAATGCAGGCAATAAGGCCTAGATACAAGCAGCAAGTATCTTCGAGAAGCTCATAGAACTTTTCTTTCTTTGCAAAGAAGATGATCAGTAGCGTAGTCAAACCGACGATCGCAATGCTCGAAGCGACGATCCACGCGTAGGGGCGCGGGATGAAGCCAACGCATAAGGCAAGCACCCCAACCAAAATGGGCGCCCAATAACGTTTTAGAACCTCTAAAAGATACGCACTTCCAAACGTCTTCTCAGGAGGTTCAGAAACACTGACGAGGTTATTCTCCGAAAGAACCGGCATGAGGATGAGATACAAGTAGGCCAATACGGGGAAGGTGATATCGAAGATAAAGGCACTTTCGACGATGCCACGCCCTAACATCATGATGGCAAATAGTAACGGCACGAAATAGTCGCGGAAGGATTTCTTCGCGCGTAATACATAGATGCGAGCAACGTAGACAAATAGGGCGATAAAGCAGCCTAGGCGTAAAACGCCGCCCCTGCCTAGCATTTCTAATACAAAGTTATGCGCGCTTCCAATACGCGGAATATCCATGGCAGCGGAAAGAAGATATGGAAAGAAGAGATCCCCTTGTCCGAAAACCCAATAGATAGGCGATTGGTTGGTTAAGGAAACCGCGCTACTCCAGATTGCCTCGCGGCTAAAAACATTCGAACCACCTTCGTCTTTAAAGAAGGAAACAAAGGCATTCCATAACGAAGGGAAGAAGTTCGGTTTTATGATGCCAATAACGACAAAACCCACGATAAATACGAGAATTGTCCCTAGGGGTATTACGGCGTTTTTCCATGCAAAACGCTTTTCTTTTGTTAAACGTATCGCCCGATAAACCAAGTAAGTGATATAGGTGACAACCGTCATTAGGATCGCGGCTTTTGAACCCGTAAATAGAATCGCGACCATGAATAAGGCAATAAGCAGGTAACGCCACCTTCGTTCCGTAAGTTCTAATAAGAAGATCTCGCCAAACATACCGATAAGAAGGTAATAGGCATAGACGTTCTTTTGTCCTAGATAAGAAACAATGGAGGCAAAGAAGAGACCTTTGTTTAATGCCTTGCCATATTCAGCCCATTCAAAGATAAGACTATAGATTAAGGTAGATAAGGCGATGAGGACGAAGACACGGACAATAAGGTGACCCGATGCCCTGCATTTACGGGAAGAGGGGAAGAAATTGAAGAAGATAAATAACGTTAAGGCCGTTAGTAACGCGAAACAAATCGACTCAGCCCGGATAAGAAAGGAAGAATCATCGACGATTACAACACCTTGTCTACCCGCATGAGAAGATAACGCCCCATGGCATAACGTGCCGATAATCGCGCCTATGGCATAAATACTAAAAAGGATAAGGTAGAACTTATTGATCTTGACCTTAAATACCCCTATTCCAAATAGCATTGAAATAACCCCTAAGCAGAAGGAAAGGGCCGCCAGGGTAAAGAATAAGGTTGGCTGGTTTCTTGCCGCATTCGTGCCAAATGCGAAAAGAGGAATCTGCAACGCGCAGACAGATGAAGCAAAGAAGCAAAACAAAATGAACCCAAAGGCAAAATAAGGTAAGCCAAAGCCCTTATTCTCTTTGCTTTCCATTTTTTCTTCCCTCATGGTGTTAAGTATAGTCGATTATCGTTCTTGTGCGTTTTGGATAATCGCGAATGGGGCGTCTATTGAATTAGAGCTTTTAGAACCGTTCCAAGCGGAATCGCATATGTTCTCTTTTCAGAATCTATTTCGACGAAGCCAAAACGTTCATAAAAGCCTCTGGCCGAATCCTTCACGTCGACAAGGATAAAAGCGGTTCCAGCATGGGGGGAGATGGAAAGAATGCGGCGAAAAGCATATTTAAGAGCAAGGGCTCCATAGCCTTTTCGTTGCCACTTTTTCGAGACGGCCAAACGAGCGATTCGAATGGCCGAAATCTGATATCGTGGCAAGCCTTTCGCGATGGAGGTGGGTAGCTCCTCAAATCCAATTTGTGCGGAGGAAAGAGTATAAAAGGCAACAATGTGTCCTTCTTCTAAAAGGACGAAAGTCTTCCCGACACCTTTTTGTCATCTGGCCCGCAAGAGGAGGAGAAAAGGCTTTCCTTGATCTCAAATCGTTTGATTGCTTTGCAATAACATGAATTATCCAATCAGAATTTTGCTTTTTTTGAAATCGTTTTGTGTTGTTTTTTACATTTTGCGAAATCGTTTTGTGTTGTTTTTTACATTTTGCGAAGATGTGGTATGATTGGTTTGAGGCACGGAACATGGAGCAAACAATCGATTTAAAACGCAAGGCTTACAAGATGCTCGAACATTGGAACGCCAATCCCGATAAAGTTCCTTTGATCGTGGATGGTCTTCGCCAAGTTGGAAAGAGTTATATCGTTGATAAGTTCGCCCGTGAGCATTATGAGAATGTCATCACTTATGACTTCCGCCACAACAAGGTATTGCGAAAGATCTTCGACGGTAACTTGGATGTTAACTCAATCATCATTAATTCCGCCCCCTACTTTCCCGACAAAGAGTTCGTACCGTTTAAGACGGTGCTGATCTTTGAAGAGATCGGCGACTGTCCGCTAGCAAGAACTTCTTTTAAAAGCTTTGCGTTAGACAAAAGGTTTTCTATCATCGCCACGGGCAGTTTGCTTGGTACCTTGAATTATCGTCGGAAGCAAAAAGCCGACATTCCCACCGGCTTCGAAGATACGCTAGAAATGTCCTCCCTCGACTTTGAAGAATTCCTTTGGGCAAATGGCGTCGAAGAGAAAAACATCGACGTTTTAAAGGGTTATACGGCACGAAAAGAAGAATTGCCACCCGCGCTTGCAGAATTTTATAAGGAAATGTTAAAGCGCTACGTCGTCGTCGGTGGAATGCCCGACGCCGTTAAGGATTTCCTAAAGACAAACAATTACGTGAAATCACGGCAAACACTGGAAGGCCTCATTCGGGACTACCGCGGTGATTTCGCCCGCTTTATTAACGACAAAGGCGAAGAGGAAATCGACTATCGTCTCCAAGCTCAACTAAACCAGATTCTAGACTCGATCCCCTCCCAGTTAGCCAGAGAAAGCGATACCCATAAATTCAAGTATTCAGAAGTCAAAAAGGGTGGAAGGTCTTCCGAGTTCCAAGAACCCTTCGATTGGTTGGAAAAAGCTGGTTTGGTTTTAAAATGTTCCAACCTGACCGCTATCGAAAAACCATTAGAAGCCAACGCGGATAAAACATCGTTCAAGGCTTTTATTTCCGATATCGGTTTATTGATGGCGATGTATCCTCTTTCAACATCGCAAGATTTTTTAAGAGACGAGCTCGATAGCCGAAAAGGGGCCATCTTTGAAAACCTCGCCGCGACGATGCTACATAAAGCCGGTTTCCCGCTTTACTATTTCTCAAACGGAAACCAGCATTTGGAAATCGATTTTGTTTTTGAAGGCGATAAGGGCATCGTTTTATTAGAGGAGAAATCCGTAAACGGAAAGATGGCGGCCTCAAGAGCCGTCATGCAGGGCAAAACCCCTTATAAGGCAGAAGTATGCTACAAAGTCATCCGCAACAACTTCGGTCAAGGCGACTTCTATACCAGCGTCCCTCACTATGCGGTGCCTTTCCTTTTGGAAGGCGTCGTCAAAGAACTCCAAAAAGGCATCGAACTAAAGCCCTTAGAATATCCAGGCGTGAATTAATATTGGCACCCGTTTTCCGTCCAAATGCCATCGTTACAAAACACCGGCATATGGCGGTCGCTGATAGGAATCGCCGATGCGCGCGAAACGAGTTCGATAACGTACCCCTGAAGATGTATTTGTTTGCGGTGGGCAGGCTATATACGTCTTTAAGGTTTTTCCAAAAACGATAGTGAGCCCGAGAGAAAGAACGCTCATTCAGCGACTATTTTGGCCAAGACGGAAACCAAATCGGAAGCAATGGCCGGATCCTCTACGCGCAAAATCGTTTCCTCCTTCTGCCCGTACATAAAAGGATTCACGCCTCCGTAGTAGACGATTCGTTTATCGATTATCACCATGTTTGGAAGCTCGACAGAAACCCGTTTCGCCTCTAACGAATCAAGCGCAGGCGATTTCGCGCCGACATAACAGGAATATGGACAGGCAAGTTTGTTCATCATAGAACGCAAGCGTGCCTCATGAAAATAGGAACAAGTGAGGAGGACGCTTTCTTTCGCGCCTTCCAAATCGGAAAACAGGCGATCGCCGTAATCCTTTCCGGAAAGGATTTCGCTTCGATATTTCGCATCGGGGGCAACGACTTGGTACCCGAGTTGGAAATAGCCTTTCTCGCGTTCGCGGTACATCCTGGAGAACGCCGGCACCAAAGAGTCGACGTAATCGTAGACATCTACGTGCTTAATCGCGCCTTTCTTGCGTTGCAGACGCCCGCAATACTGGGCGAGTATTCCTTTCCAGCGGAACGGATAGGTAACGAAAAGGGCATTGAAGCGATGGTCATCGAAACCTTCGCCAATGTACTTACCGATGGAAACGACAACGAAAGGATGCTCCCCGAACGCGGCGATTCTGTCTTCGTTCTCCTTTCGTTCCGCCTTCTCCTGTGCGCCATAAACAAGGGCGATTGAGGAAATTGACGGAGAAAGCAAATCATAGAGGATCCTGGCGTGCTTTATCTGTTCGGTTAGCAAAAGAACCGTCGAGCCCGCCTCAAAGGCTTCTTTGACATCCGCGACGATGAGGCGATTCCTTTCTTTGTCGAGGATGGCTTCTTGGAAGAGGCCGGAAATATCCGTGCTACCCCGCGGGGAGGAGAATTTTGTAAAACGCGGATGATAACGTTTGATGAAATCGCCCGTTTCTTTATCGACGTTGGCCTCGATGAGAGGTCCCACGGCATGAAAGACAAAGTCTTCGCGCTCGTCCGATCTCTCCGGCGTAGCCGTTAGGCCATATAGGTATTTCGGCGCGATACTCCGCAACGCTTCTTCGAATTTAACCGCCCCCAGATGATGGACTTCGTCGACGATGACCATGCCGTATTTCCGCGCGTTTTGACGGAAATCCTCGTTTCGGACCAGCGATTGGATAGTCGCGATATCTACGATACCCGTTCGTTTGTCGCCTTTTCCGGAAAGATAACCGATGCATTTTGTCGCATCCCCATCCTCGTATCGAAGATGTTCTATCAATTTGCTCTTCCATTGTTCCAACAACGTTATCGAAGGAACGAGAATCAGCGTATTGACTCTCTTTTTGGCCATCAAGGCGATCCCAAGGACGGTTTTGCCAAACCCAGTCGGGGCGGAAATGACGGCCGAATCGTGCTCTAACGCACGTTCGAGCAAGGTGGCCTGGTCTTCCCGTAACGAAGCGCCCAAAGAGAAATCGGCATATTCCCCACGGGTGAGAGAAGTGTTCACCACATATTGGATCCCCTTGGCTTTGAATAGCGTAAGCAAGGGTTCCTTATAGCCACGGGGCAAACGGAAGAAACGTTCGTCTTTCTTATAGCTGCATAGGAACCTTGGCACGTTGTGGAGGTTTCCCCGAATGGCCGATATCTTGTAATACTCCTTGTTCGGCATGCTCGTCAGTCGAATAAGAAACCGTTCGGAACGCGATGTCAGTTCGAGGTTCGGTATGAAGATATCGCCTGCGATATCAACGTGCACGACGGGGGCGAAATCATCTTTCGATAGAGGCATTTGCAACGCCTTCATCCCCAATAGTCCGTGTTCCTCCATCCGAGCGGCAAAGCCGAGCAGTTCTTCGACTTTGCCTTTGGACACTTTCCGTATGGTGGAAAGGTACTTAATTTGTTCTTTGGCCACCGAGAAATCAGGCTTTAGGAAAACGGTGTTCCCCTCTTTGGCGAAATCGACGTTCAATGGAAGGGCGACGCAATTGCCAAAGCCGCCTTTTTCCACTTTGTCTTGGTTTGGGAAGACGCGGTCGTAGGAATCGAGCCCAACTCCGCCAAACGTATCCATGGTCTTTGTCAAAACGTAATTGGCGATCTTCCACACATCCGCGGCTTTGATTTTTTCTTCGAAGAAAACCCATACATGTATGCCATGCCCCGATTGCGAGCGTTCCATCAAGGGCATAATCGACAAGGAGCGCAAGGTCGCGCACAACTTCTTCGTATCCTCGAGATAAGAAGATTTATCCATATCGAAGACGAGCAACTTCACGTAATTGCCTTCCATGATGGGGTATAGACCCTTCATCTTGCGCTTGTCGAACATGTGCTCCAGGATGGCTTCGGCATCGAGGGTCTTGGGCGCGTAAGCCAGGCAATGCTTGCAATGGCTATTGCGGATGTCGCAGCCTCTTTCCTGCTTCCATTTGTTCTTGCAGGCGAGCGAATAGCCTTTCTTTCCGTTTGCGTTTTCGTAACGCTCGGCATAGGCATCTTCGCGGCCGACGAAATAATCCATGTAGATGGCGGTTTTGTCTTTCGCGCTATATTCGATATCCAGAAGCGGCAAGGTGTCCGTTTCTTCCATCGCTCCGTATTTCTCTTCGTATTTGGTTAATTGTTCGCGCAGACGATAAAGCTCCATGAGGAGTTCTTCTTTCGTCATCGCTTCATAAACCATGGAGTGATTTAATCTTTATGTTCATCATGATAAAACGATGGATGGTTGTCGAGAAGAACATATAGAGGAAACAGACTGCTGAGTCATACCCTGGTCTTTACAATGCCCATGAATGAGGCCCCCTTTGCAGGGTTGCGGTTTGTCAGCACAATGCAGGCGCAATGGAAACGAGGTCACTTCAGCAATAGCTTAGGCAACTTCAACAAAACCGAAATGTCCGCGTCTTCAATTCCGACAACGCAGGAAAAGAGCCGGCAGATCTACCGCGACCGAGTCAACAAAATCGCTTGTTCAATACAAATGCAGGAATTCTTCCGCGATATGGGCTGTAGAGAACTTGTCCATGGCCTTATTCGCGATACTTGAACGGTCAACGTCCATAGACCGCTTTATTTCGAGAATCAGTTGATCGATATCCCCGTTATCTACCGCCCCATAATCTTCGGGCGCGATAGATTCCGGCCCCCCTGCCTTGAATCCGCATACTGGGGTGCCGCAGCACAAGGATTCGGCGGTTGGCATCGAAAAGGATTCGAACTTGCTTAAGACGATCGTGACCTTCGCCTGTCGATAATACGAGGCGAGAAGCTTTTGGTCTGAGATATGGCCGACATCAATAATACTGGAAGAGTCGAATCGTTCGTTACCAGAACCAGTCACCAGAAGGTCTAGACCCAATTCCTTTAGCCTTGCCCCTACCGCTTCGATCCATTGCCAGCCTTTGACTTCATTATGAACGGAGGTCGGAAAGAAAACATAAGGCCTATCGCGTAACGGTTTATCTAGACGACCGTCGGGATTGAATATCGCGATATCGACGGGATTACAAACCGCATGGTTGTCCGCGTTTTCTAGTATCGAGGAACGCTCCGCCAAAAAAAGCAGCCAAGGGGAAACATACGAATGGCGAATCCAAGTTTTATCTAGCCCTAACGAAGCAAGCTTTCTGTTCGTATGTCTAGAACAGTCCGGAGCAAACCCGAAGACTTCTTTCTTAAGAGGGCAGTCCCCGCATCCGCTTTGATATTTATCGCAGAGGTTGATTCCGCATCCACCCGTAAACATAAGTTTCGCATGGTGCGTCAAAACAACCTTATACCCCTGCTTCCTTAACCATTTCATCAGCGAGAATACGTTGCACATGTTGCCATTAATCAAATGGACATGAACGACATCGGGGTTCAGTTTCTTTATATGCCTTTTTAGGTTCCACGTGCTTAAAGGCGAGCCACCCAAGTGGTTGCCGGTAAATAACTGGATGAACCTCCATAACTTGGCCTCCCATAGGAAACCGATACGCACGATACGCTTATCATCGCCTTTAGGCCCGCGCCCAAAGAAGACATGGCTATCATGCCCTTGGCGCATATATTCCTCGTGCAAGGCCTGGACGATCTTGCCGGTAGAACCGTGGCCGTAGATGACGTTGATCTGAAGGATCTTCATGATAGGGTCTATTGTACGGGTTTGGAGAAAAGGAAAGAAGACGCGAGAAAAAAGTCCAACGAAAAGCCACCGAAGTGGCGTTTTGCCAACTAGGAGAGCTGCCCTAGATCGCTTGACTCCGTCATGGACGAATCCATGGTGCCGTGGTCGAACGCTCATTTTCCTCCTTTGGCAATTAATTTCTAACGCAAACTGATCTACCAGTAAAGACCGTTAATAAATAGGCTCAGAAACCAACTATGTGTCAGATAAATCACTAAACTAACACGGTATCGTCAATCCAAATGCTAAGATCGGAATCAATACTCGTTAGTCTCTTGGCGCATACCCCGCCCAATACTATCCCCACCGATGTAAGTTCGAAACTAGAAAAACCGTTTTTGTCGTAGAAATCCTCAAATTCTTTCCAGAAAGGGAAAACTTTGCACAAATCTGCACGCAGCGCGTCCACACTCATGACCTCTCGGTCATACTCTGCCAACAGGGCGGTAATCGTCTCGGCGCTGGCCTTTACTCTCTCAGCTTCCGCTTTAACCACTTCCTTTGTACACGGGACAATTCCTATTTGATCCCCATATCGGCGAAAGCATCCCGGAACCTTTTCATATGTTGTGAGTCCCGATGCGTCCTTAGAAAATGAGTCAATCTTTTGAGGAACTAGGAGCGCCTCCGGATAATCGGCCCTAACCCTATCGCAAATACCCCCGCCGCTGAATGCCGACCTGATGCCACATCCGGCATAAATTAGATGTTCAATATCTCCTCTGGACAACGTCTTGCAGGCTTCGTAGAGTGAACCCAATATTGAACCAAAAACAGCATATAATACCGTCTTATTTGGAATGTTCAAAAGCTTTGCCTTTGTGGTAATGAAAACGAGGGCAAGAAAAGCAAAATGTTTTTTCCCGAGCAAGGGGCAAACCCTAATTGCTTCGCTGAGGGTAATTTGGAGGAGCGACCGACTTGGTTGGTTCATCCTTTTATCAAGCAAATCAGCTAGATTGTTTAGCAAATCATCACCGCCATATTTGATATAGCCCTCGTATGCCGTGTTAAAATCCGCCTGCATCGACGGGTCAGAAAGAACACGTCTAAACTCATCTCGCTCCCACTTTGCGGGATCACGCAATAAAAGGCCAACCAAACGTGAAGTAAGACTTTCTTCCCTTAGCTTGGCGACCTCTAGGGCTTCAAGCCTGTATTTGGAGATCTTTTCTTCCAATACGGTTTCAATAAGATTGCGAACTTGCTCTTCGGTTAATCCCTGGTGAATGTTGAGTGTCACGGGACCGTTAATGGTGCCTGCCTGCATTCCGGCGTTTTGCTCTGCTTCGTTTATGCTTTTATTTTTCATAGACATCACCTTGAACGAGACCCGCCATAAAGCCTGAGTTTGTTTTGGCGCGTAGATTAACATCTCTGAGCTCAGTTTTCAGTTTTTTAACTTCTGCTTTCGCTAAAAAAGCACCGATAGCAGACACACATGCGGCTATCGCGCTAATGCCCGCAATAACTAAGGAGATGATTTCATAAAACGTCATAGTTGCTCCTCCTAATCGAATCGGCCATCCTAGTCATCGATACTTACATCGCCCTGCATTTGCAGATAGGTCCTGATCCTCGCATCGATATCGATGGTTGTAACCACCCAATTGTTCATGATGCATTCGTCGATGAAGCTTTGCAACCTATCCTTCCCTTTCAACTCACGCAACGTAATAACAATCCCGAAGGCCAGATCGTCAGACTCGGCATCGTCGACGAGTTGGCGTTCGTTGTGTTGCACCTCGATCCCCCATTTCTTCCCTTCGTAGCTCTTAAGTTCTTCCTTGTTCGAAGAGAACAGCAACTTTACCGTATCCCATTTACGGAAAAACTTGCGCAGTTCACGCTCTCTTTTGCCGGATCCATCCGTCTCCTGAGAAAGTTTTCCGCTCTTAAGAGCGTCGATTTTCTCTTTGTCGGTAATACGGCCAAATCGTAGGGCGAGCTCCGTGTCGGTATAGTCGATACCAGCGTTCCTATTTCCGCAAGAAAAGTAACACATCGTCGCCCGAGCGACGTATGGATATTTGGAAGACGAATCCTTTGGGACGGGAAGGCTATAGTTATACGTCTTGTACTCCTTTATCTTTCCATACACATAAAAACGGATTTCGTGGTTCTGGCACTGCAAGATTTCCTCGATCGTCTTCGGAACGACCCCATAACCTAAATATGGATCTGGGGAGGCGGCGATTTCGCTATTCCAACCCGCCGCAGAGTCAATGATGAGCGCTTTGGCTATCTCCCTTGGAAACTTAAGGACGTCGATAAGATAACATGCCTTCCGGGCGATCCAAGGGGCAGCGGCGGATGTCCCGACAAAGAAATCTTCCTGATTGTTCCATCCGCAGGCAGTGCAAGATTCCACGCCATCCTCGCCGCCATAATAGCAAACGTCAGGCTTGGTGAAATTCGAAAGAACCGGACCATGCCTAGAATAAGATGTGCGCTGCTTTTTCCCATTCACCGAGCCCACAACTAGAGAGTTCAGAGAATCCGCAGGAGGCGCGATTGCTTGCGTTGATGGGCCATGTTTGGTATCGCCATTGGTGCCAGCAACTATAAATAGACAGCTATTTTCCCTTTGAATTGCGTCCAGCGCAGCACCTTCATAGGAAATGAAACTTCGATTGATCTCCATGATGCCGCCTAACGATAGATTCCATACGTGAATGTCCTTGTTTTGCCTAACGATGGTTCTAATACGGTCGACTATTTTCGCAGAGTATGTTTTGCCCGAGGGCATGACGCCGAAATGCCGTACCCGAAATCTACCGCAGTGATCGTCAATTCCTGGGTTCAGGTTAGGCCCATCGACTATGATGGAGTCAACCATAGTTCCATGATCGAAATCCTCGTCCTTAATAATATGTCCAACTGGATATTCATTGGTTGCCTCGACCCAACTAGCGAAATATGCTTTCTCGTCAAAAAATGTATCGATGACACCGATGGTTGGTTCGTCTCGAGGGCCGGGAATGGTACGCAAGGTTTTTGCGGGTTTGTCCATGCGGTCTAGCTTGCTTTCAAAAGAACCGGCAATTGACATTGCCACCAAATACGGGGCCAGCTCGACTAAGCGCTCATACTCCGCCGTCGGAAGGACGCAGCTCAATCCGCTGTCGTCCTCCAACATGCTGCGGTCAAACCGAATGCGGAGGTAATCGAAAATGTCATCAAGAGTACGCTCGGTCTTATACATCGTCACCAAGCGATAAGGGTCATCGCAGACTACGGGATGCGCTTGGGGCAGATCAAAGTGTCCTACATAATGTGCGTCTACGATTAATGCGCGAATATTCGTGCGAGCGAGGCCATATTTGGTTAGTACGTTCCCCTCGGCTGTCCCGTTGTTTGTATTGAAAACGTTCCTTGAGATAGAACCCTCGTGCTCCTGGTCTAAATAGTCCGCGCAAATGCGCAATTCCATGGCGGAATTCCGAATAACATCCATCGGGACGTAATAGGTAATAATGTGGCAGTCGTCCTCGGAAAAACGAGCGCCAACAATCAGACTGCTCGGCTTAATTTTGGATTGCCAAAACACGCGGCCGACCCTGTTACTTTTCGCTACCAAAGTCGTGTAATGGACGTCGATGAGTACATTCGCCAATAGAGGTGATCCTTTCCAGGAAACGCAAATCCGATCCAATTCATCCGCAAGGCGACGCACTTTATCTGACGTAACAAGCGCGCCAACCGGTAGAGTAAGTCCGCCGCCCTTTTGCTCGTTCGACTTGGGGTAGAACTCTCCTTTCAACTCGAGGAGGTTATGCATCTTTGTTGCCTCCATTTAGCAATCTAGAAGCGCTGCTTTTAGAGATGCCGGTCAGCACTGTGACCTCGCGATTGGTAAAACCCATTCGAGCTAGCTTTGCAACATCGGATAAGGCCTCTTTGCCTAGCAATGCAACGAAAAGACGGCGAAGATGCTCGCTCCCGTTGCTTTCAGCGGAAAAAGCGATGGATCTTCGAATGATCTGCTTGATTTCGCCCGGATAGGGCAAAGAGGGCGCCGAGTCGAAGATTTTTGAGAGTATCTTGAGGTCGGATTTTGTATATGGGTAATCCTTAAGGACATCCTTATAGACTTCCTTAGCAATAGTGATCAAATCTTCACGCGAGTAACAGTCAAAATCCACCACCGCATCAAATCGGCGAAGGAGAGCTCTGTCAAAGGCAGTTTTCAAATTGCTAGTAGCGAAGAGCAAGATACCCGTACCTAATGAATCTAGTTCTTTTAAGAACGCAGTCGTCACACGCCCCATCTCGCGGAGATCATTGCTGTTAATCCTGTCTAAAACAATGGCGTCTATCTCGTCAAAAAGAACGACGTATCTCGAAGCGGGAACCATCTTTATCTCGCGGAATAAGAGTTCGATGTTTTTCGCGGATTCGCCCAACTTGGAATCGATCAGCATAGAAAGATTAACGGAGAGCACTTTCCTATCTAAAAACCTAGCGATTTGGATAATCGACTCTGTCTTCCCACTTCCAGGAGCACCAAGGAAAAGAAACTTATTTAAGTTCCTATCCTTGCTGGCCGCATTAACTACGCCGGCGATTTCATCTTCTAACGCACTCGGAAAATATAGGGGTGACGTCGCCTGAGATAACTGAGTTAGATAATGTAGTTTCAACTCGGCCTCTTGCGGAACGAAAACACCACCTTCGGCAATAAGACTTGCGACGTAGACAGCAAGGTCCCTAAAACCTTCGCGATCGAATTCGGAGGCGATTTCATTTGCGGTTCTCTTAAAAGAGCGCTCGTCTTTTTCCGAGTGGTATTTAATTAAATCGACGATGAGCTGTTTCTTCATAACGCTTCCTCGTCATTATTATCAATCTTTTGGGACGCTTTTGTAAATAATGAAACACAATTAAAAATGATTCGTTGCATCCATTTCCAACGATTCTAATCGTTAAGTTCCATGGTTTTTGAGCCTCCACCGGACGGACAGCGCTCCAGATTTGGAAAATTCCGATGGAATCTGAACGCCCCTTCATGGAAAACGTCGCCCGGTACGATTTCCGAAAAAGGAGTCGTCAAACCAGAATGTCGCATGAAACCAACGTGCTCCAGCACCACATAAGATTCGTCAGGGACGGATCCTCTAACAGGAAGGACGACCTCGGAAACGACTATATTGCCGCCTCGATCGTAGGCCCAACGGCAAAGGACTTGTTTACCATTTCTATGCCAGGGCAGCATAGGGCTAAGCTATCTTATGATAGTTACAGGCTAGTTTCAGGAGCGTTAGCGTGGCAACTCAGGCAAACAACGGGATATGGCGCCTTTAAAGCCAACCGCCCTCAAACGAGCAATTTTCTTCACACACTCGCCGCGCTTCTCTTCGAATTCGGAAAAATGAATCCGGACCATCTTCGTATTAATAGCGCTAAACAAGAATTGAAAATAAGGGAGGTCGGCAGAACCGATACCGCAGCCCAAACAATATATATCCGTAATTTTCCGGCTAAAAAGATCGCCGAAGAAAGCACCATGCCGCTCGATGGCTTTCTTTGTGTTTTTTCTTAAGGAGTCGTGGATGGCTTGCGCAGAATCACCATATATAAAATTGTGACATATTTCTTGTCCATAAGGACAGCCGTGCCCTATAATCAAATCTCCTTCCTCAATAGACCCGTGAATATGACAAACTCTGTTGGAACTGATGCCATAAATTTTCTCAAGTAGCATCGTGTAGTTGAATGTTAAGTAAAAACCAAAGGGGTCAAGCTGGTACTTCTTTTTGACATTTTGCGTATCAACGCTCTGAATCCACTCCAATAGCCGATCGGTAATAACCCAAGAGACACTCGTTCTGATGGAATCAGCCAAATCTTCAGCATCATAAATCCCATTAAAAGGGTGATCATCATCGAGTTCTTGAGAAATGTCGGAAAAAACACTGTCATAATCCAGTTCGCCTAATGCATCTTCTAGATCTGACCAAGTCTCACCCGAGTTCCAATCGAGCCACTCGATGAACAAACAAGCAGAACCCATTTCATCCACGATCACATCGCCATGATGTCCGATAGCAACGTCCGGCACAGATAAATAGCCTCTAGGAAAATAATGGGTCGTTTTAACTAGATACTCTCTAAAATCAGAATATTTGGTGGGTAGGTTATGGCTTAGATCGAAGCCATTGCCGATGATATACAGATTGACTTGGTTATTTGATTGCTTTTTCATGCAAATAATTATCAAGCGGTTTCCCAAAAAAGACGATGAGCAGGTGATACTTCCTTAAGAAAACTTGATGGACCGTGAACCGACAAACTAGAAGCATCGTGGCGTTGGCAATTCAGCCGGCATTAGTGATCTAGGGGGAATGGGCCACCACCATTCCGTGTCATGAAAGCCTGAAACTAAGACAATAGGCATCACAAGTAATCGCCTAGGCAGGACAGTTGCGGCGAAACTCCAGGATTGCGGGGTGCCAGCCCGTGCGAAAAGCACGGATTTCCATTAAGCATTTTGGACGGTTTCCAGGAATAGTTGTCTGAAGAAATCCAGCTTGCTTTCTTGCCCAAAGTTTTTGAATGCGCCAATGACATCATCCACGTATGACTCAAATTGAAAGCCACTAAAATATTTCTCTTTGTTAAGTGATTTGATAAATGACGCAATATTCTTGTACGTTACAAACTGGTATATACCCTTCATTTCCGTTTCTATCTCGGCCTCTATTTCTTCTTTTCGGAAATCAGGGCAGACGATGATGCACAAGCATCTTGATGCGCCTCCTTGGGAGGCCCAACCATAATAAACGGATAGCTGCGTTGACTTTTTTGTGCCATCCCCTCCATGCAAGCCACTCCAAATCTTGTTTTCAATTACGACCCTAAGATCCTCGTTATAGGCGCAGAGATCCGTCCGACCGCCCTTGTTGTTGTCACGCCCTGCAATAGGCAATTCTCTGCGAACCGCGAATTCAGTTTCGGTAGCCTGCCCTTGTCCGCCGAACTTTTCGACAAAGCGATTCATCGTCTTTTTCCATTCCAAAATTTTGTAGAGCATGTTCGTATAGCAGGTTTCACTATCTCTCTTCAAAATCAAGTCTAAAAAAGTTCTCTTAAGTGGGGGTGACGCGTATTTTTTGTTCTCCACTCGCTTAATTTTGGTCGTGATATCGGTCCAATAAATTAAACTGGTATATTTTCCCAATTCAGTAAAAGCTTCGTGATTAGCGTCAGAAAACACATATCCCTTGTTTCTTTGGTATCGGTATCCCGGTGTGGAAACAATAATTTTCTTCTTCGCTTTATATATTTCGCTGGCCTCGAACGTCACATATAGCGATCTGTCATTGTTCCCGTAGATTCGATAAAGACGTTTGCCGGCATAATCGATTTCCTCGTTATCTATTATTTGTTTAATCTTGTCTTGCGATGCCTTTAATTTGTCATCCTCCCGATGCGCGGATTCGTGGTGAAGGCATCTGCAAATCTTGATTAGGTGGGTAAGTTCAAAAGATGATACTGTCTCCCCGTTCCTTTTCCGGATAGTCGCCTTTTTGGTCAAGAACATATACTCCAAATTGTATTTGTTGTTCCCATCCGTTCCGATGTTAGTAGGACAATGACCAAATGAGTTGTTGTAAACATAGATTTTGTCATTATCTGCTCGAAAAAAATCGATGATTTCATGAGCGATACGATCGCCTTTATCCGCGTAGCCTCCTTCAAAGGGCTTATTCAAAATAAAAACTTTCTCGTTTTTTCCCATAGCTTTACTCGCAAAGAAGTATATCATTCGCGCCAATGCGTGTTCCCCAAATATTTGGTTTTTGGTTATGGAATGTTCCCTTCGCCAAAAACGCTCAAAGTCACTGGTCGTGTGGTTCTTTATCCAACACCTATTTTTCAGGGTCTGCTAATAGAACCATAGGAGTATTTACAAAACGGATGATGATTAGCCCACGCGGTATCGGTCCTTTACCTTGAAACTGGCCTTCGTCTGGAAGCAATACGATTCCAGAAGGTCGATCCTTTCCTCGATTCCGTCATCCCTCGCGGAGGATTTGAAAGCTATCCACGCCGCGTAGATCCCGAGATATTCGGTCCTGACGCCGACGTGGCACCTGAGGAAGCGCTTCAGCTCGGAGATGAAGGAATTGACGGGCCGGAGGCTCGCCATCTTCCTGAACCGTTCCCGGTCCGGCTTCATCGACGACATCGCCGTCGACATGGACGCCCCGAACGAACGGCGCGGGAGTTGCGCAGGCGCCTGCCCTCGACCCCCTTGACGGTTTCGCCCGATCCGCAGAATGGGCATTCGCTTCCGCGCATAAAGAAAACCTCTCGGGCAAGAGGATCCGGGCGGCATGGCCCAAGAGGTCATCGCCAAACGATCCCCACCCATGCCACGCAGATCCCGGATTGCTTGGCTCGGTTATTCCAGCACACGGGCGAAAAGGGCTTAATTTCTATCACCCTTTTGTAAGTACTCCTATTAGGCTTTGTTAATTACTTTGCAACCCACGTTTCCTTGATTAGAATAGAAATGCCCTATTTTTTGGTGAAAACCACCAAGGTTTGTGCAAGCAAACCTCGAAACCCATCTTGGGTATTGTGGCGACCGAACTCGTCCTTTCACGCTCGGGCGACCAGGAGAGCCTCCTGCCCGTCCGAGCGCTCACGCCGACTTCAGTCGCCATCTCGTAGGGCTTCAAATGAAATACGCTAGCGAGTTTTTGACAAGAGGTCTCCTTCTTGAGACGAAATACCGCAAAAAAGATTTTTCTTATGGAAAAGGAAAATATTTGGAATTCGTCTTTTTGTGTGGAAAAGCGAGTCAACCGAATGACAACCGCGATCAACTAACAAGAAAAATCATTGAGAAACAAACCTTCCGTTATTCCCTTTATTCTGAAAAAACGTTCCACGCTTTTACTTCTTCTGGTTTGGACTTGCTAACAGTTGAAGAGGTGCTCGCCGACATCAGTTCTAAGATTGTAATAATCGTTGAGAGTTATGGATCAGCGTGTGAATTGGGGGCGTTCTCCCTGCTGGATGACGGCCTATCAAAGTTGCTGGTCATTAACGATATTAAGCACAAAGGTGAAAATTCATTTATTGAACTGGGGCCGTTAACGAAAATACGGAGGAAGACCTTGGACAAAGGGGTGCTGTATGAGTCTTTTACAGGGGAGGATATTTGTTTTTCGCCTGGATTGGTTAATTCCATAGATGAGATTCGAAGGAGTGGATTCAAAAGGAAAATTTTCACTGAGGAACCAGAGGTCGAGCCAAGACAAATGGCAATAAATGATTTAGCTTGTCTAACTTGTCTTGTTTTTGAGTATGTGGTTCGGTTTGGTTATTTGCGAAAGAGCAATGTTCTAAATGCGGTAAACTGGCTGGCCCAAAACGTAAATGAGCTCCCTCTTGTTGCGCGCCTCTCCTCGAATAATATGCTAGACGAATCCGAAACGCGGGAAGCAGTTTACGCAATACCTGTGATCTTGACTGAATTAGGCCTTTTTGCTACGGCTGATCATCGGGGAGAATCTTATTACCGCTTGGGCACGAGAATAAGCAATGATCATCCCGTTGATCTAAACAGGCTATCCGGTCTAATTTTTCATGGGATCTTTTCTCGTTCTACAGAGATTCGCAAACTGACGAGCAAAATCCGAAATTGCGCTTGCAAAGAAGGTTTCCAGTTATGGGAAGAAGCTTGATTGAAGTCGTCGCCTATTCGCTGTCTTTTTCGCCTCAATTTGTGGCGGAATGTGCAGGCAGCTCCCCTTGGTCCCGCAGTTTTTATCGGCGCGTCTCGATCCCGAAAAAGAACAAACCAAATGAGAGACGAATCATCTATTTGCCATCGCCGGAAATTAAACTCATGCAGCATTTTCTCGTTGAAAGGTATATTTCTAAGTTGCCCGTCCACGGTTCCGCGACCGCTTATCGACGCGGGAGCAGTGTAGTGAAAAATGCTAAAGCGCATACTGGAAATAGTCATTTTCTCTTAATGGATATTGAGTCCTTTTTCGATTCAATTCAGCGGGGCAGGGTTAAACGCATGTTGTTGAACAATGGGGTTTTCGTTAATCCGGCGGATGCGGAAATGTTGATTTCGCTTTGCACATATGATGGCCATTTTGTCCAAGGCTGTGTTTCTTCACCCTCTGTTGCGAACGCTTATCTTTATGAATTCGACAATAAAATGGATATGCTAGCCCGCGGGCTTCCCAATGGGGTTTATACAAGATATTCAGACGATATTGTGCTTTCTTCGTCTGAACGAATCCCCGGGCAAATAGCCGCGGAAGTCGCGGCGGCCTTAGCAGAATTTGGGTTGCGAATAAATCACAAGAAAACGCATTTTATTAGCAACAGACAAAGAATTCATATTACCGGTATTCGACTCAAAGATAACAAAAAGCTTGGTCTCAACACTTTGTTTAAAAAAGAACTAAAGAACGATGTTTATCAATTTTGGAAAAAGTGTTCTTTGAGCGGGGCCGACCTTAAAGATAAAAACCGTCTCTACGGCAAACTGGCTTACCTTAAAATGGCGGATCCCTCCTACTATAACACCATAATAACAAAATACCGATTTGGATGTCGGACGCTGTTGGATTTCCTACATTGCTTGGTTTTAGAAAACGATCACTTGATGCTTCCTCCAGACAAAAGGTTTACCGACTGTTCTTCAAACCGAATTGAATGAGATACGCTCGATACACCATAGTCACCTATTGGCAGTGACAAATGCTTGAAGGCCGTTTTTGATGCTCATTCCGTCGAAGAAAAGTGAGCATATGTTTTGTTTGGGAGGATTTTACAGTTCTATTTACGTTTCCATGCGTTATTGCGCCCCATTTTCTAGCGGGTTTTCGAGTTCAAAAAGCGAAGATGGATTATAATGTTTATGGAAAAGTATGTGGAAAAAGAAAAACGCCATCAAGGCATTGAATTGGGCACTCGCAATCTCTTCGTTTGTTGGGGCGCTTTTGTCTTTTATCTTGCTCCCGCACGATTATTGGTGGGTTGGGTTAATAGTTTTTATCACCGCCTTTATTGCCGCGTTTTTGTTGATTTACTTAGTACTGAGGTTTAAGAAGCGCCATAGGATTTCTGGTAGGGGATCGCTTCTTATCGAGTCCAGATACGGTAACATTCTGAACATAAAAAGAGAAAGACGAAAAAAGTCGAAGCCGGTGATCGTGATCCCCGTTAACTCCTCTTTTGATACTATCGTCGAAGACAGTCCAAGTGTTGTGGATAGGATTGTTGAAGGGACATCAATTCATGGACAATGGCTCAAAAAATACGCATCGACACCTGAATTGCTAAAAAGAGTTGATTGCGAAATCAATCAGTTCCTGGTTGACAAGCACTGTTCTCCGATAAGCGTTTTAACGCATAAGAGGGGGAAACAAAACGTATATCCACTGGGGAGCCACGTCTTTATCGAGAGGGATGATTATACGTTTTTACTATTCGCGTTAACCGAGTTCGATGAACACAACAAAGTAATCAAAAAGGACGCGGAAGAATTCACGCTTTTAATGAAGAAGCTTATGGACATTACCGATGAATGTGCCGGTAAACACGTCTATATCCCTGTTATGGGTACAAAGATAGCCCTCTTCGGAATCGATGAGCTCTCATCTTTCGAATATATCAAGAATGCCGCCTTGAATAAGAAATGCACTTTGAGAGCGTCCCTATCCATCGTTATTTACGAAGACTCAAGGGACAAAGTTTCAATCTATGATTAGAGGGTGCAACAATGAGCCATAGAGTATTCATTAGTTTCAAAAAGGAAGACCTTTCTTACAAGAATAAGATAGTTGCGAAGTTAGAAGAAAAAGGCATACAAGTTAACCATCTCGACGAAGAAATTCGTTCGGAGGATATTGATTACGTGATGCAGCAAATCCGTGATAAATGGCAAGGGTCAACGACAGTCACCATATTTTTGATTGGCACGCATTCATCGGAAAACGAGGGCCTCGATTATTATGGCAGGAATCATCAGAGCTTTATCATACGTGAACTCAGGTCTGCTCTTTCTGATAGAGAGGGGAATCCTCGCGATGGAATTCTTGGAGTTATCTTACCGGAAATGGAACAGAAAGTTTTTGGTGGTTCGTATATATGTAAGCACTGCCAACAAACTATCAGCATCGTCAGGATAGATGATTCAACAGTAATCCGAGAATTCTCCAAAAATTACTATCTAAGATCAGACGACTGCGGGCACTTTGAGGAGGATGGACGGTTTTGTGTCTTGTGCAGATATAATGAATTCATGCAAGATCCTGAAAAGTTTATCAACCAAGCATACGAAAAGCTTGGTAAACCAATTGCTAAATACGTGACTTATAAGGGAATCAAGCACGAAGGCGATTATTGATTTGCAGTTGATTCGGGTTCAAAACAAAGACCAAGCCGTTTAGTGGCTAATCGGTCTTCTTCAATTGTCTGGCGCGTATTTGGCGCCCTCTTAAACGAACTGATTGATTAAGTTTTGTAAGTCCTAGAGAGTATTCAACAGAAAACCCTTAGGATGGCGTTTGTGCGTCGGCGGGAGGTGGTGGTTATGATGTGGGCTTGGTGCTCTGGTAGCCTAATTGCGCTCTTCGCTCAGAAACAATGAAGAAATCCATCAGGGATGCCTTAGTTAAATTCCAACTCCAATTCGCACGGGACTGTCCAAAAGATTGTGTAAACCCTCAGTTGTTAGGGATTAGAAAAACCTTTTGGCGAAAACTATCTTGCACTTAGCAACCCCCATACGCACGCCAACGAATACGAAATGGTATACAAGCGCCACAGGGATGCACATCGCCAGCGCAAGCAACACGATAACCACCCCTACCCTTGCGCTTGAGGCAATGTCGAACAAGGGGACTATCGCATTCACGTATCCCGCAAAGAACGCATAATGGATAAACCATAGGGGCATGGAAAGCCTGCCAAGCCAGATCAAAACGAAATCCAGCCAACGCGGCATGGCGCGTTCGTCGAACAAAGAAACGGTCAGGAATAGTAACGGCAGCAACGCAAACGGGCAAACAAGGCCTTTCCTAACGATCCCTAGCACCGCCAAACCGACGATGGAAAGAACGAGATAGAACCACCACTTGTCCAATTTCGCCTTGCTTAGCAGGGAACGCGCCTTCTCGAAGATGCCATATCTATAGAAAGCGACGCCACCCAATACGGAAATGAAATGGATGAGGAGCCCCCGTAACGAATCGTATGCATCGTTTTTGTCTAGAACAGTCCAGACGACAACCGCAATCGTCAACGGCACGTACGCGATGAGCAGGCCGACGGACCAATGCGCCTTCCGCGAGAGTCTTTTGGGCGCCTCCTACGGGAAAAAGGCCGGATCTCGCCGGGAATCCGCCCGGTTCGATTCGGCTCATGCGGGTTTTCGTGATAATGACCTACACGTCAATTCCTTTACATGACAATCGGGCAACTCGATAATTATCGAGATGAAACTCGTAGAATTTTCCATTACAAACTATCGATCCATCTCGGGCAAGGTCACGTTAAAACTCAGCGACTATACAGTTTTAATTGGAAAGAACAATCAAGGGAAAACTAACATTCTCAAGGCCATACATCTGTACTTTTCCCTGTTGAGGAGCAGAACATATCTAATCCCCTTTGGCCATCTTGCGGAATCCATGTTTTCCTGCGGTTTTTCTTTTGAACGTGATTACCCTAGAGCTGCAACACACAAGGATAAACAGGTCACACTATGCGCTTCCTTTTCGTTCAACGAAGATGACATCCGGGCGATTAAAACTAAAACAGGCATCAAAAGTGATGGCCGCCTCGTCCTAAAAGTAGACTTGCGCGAGGCCGATGGCAAAAAATCTGAGTTTGTTTGGGCCATTCTGCATCGGCGGCAAAAAAGCGCAGAAAGATACAGGAATAATATCATTCAAATTTGCGATTACATTAATAGCGCTTTTTCCTTTGCATATGTCCCTGCTGTTAGAACGGAAAAAGACGTCGAAAACACCGTTCATAGTCTTATTTACGGCAACATAAAAGAGAAGACAAACTCTGACGAGTACCTTTCTCTGCGTGATAAATTGCATCAATTGGAAGAAACGGCAGCAAATGAATATAACAAAGAATTGCTCGAAACCATGTGCGCTTATGCGCCTTCGTTGAAAGGCGTGCATATTAATATCAGCAGCCAAGAACTTCAATCCAACTTCGACCCTATTGTGACCATAGATGACGGCGTCAATACAGAGCTTAGCCATAAAGGCAGCGGCCTTTCTTCGCTTTTGGTTATGGCGCTAACTAATTTCGGAAGAAGGAGCAGTTCACTAACAATATTCGAAGAACCCGAGTGTCATTTACACGCAGATGCCATTCATAAACTCAACATGAACCTGCGCGAGGCAAGCCGTTTTTCTCCTCTCATCATCTCCACTCATAATCCTAGTTTCGTTTGCTCAACGAATTTGGATGCCACTTACATCGTTAATAAGGGGATTCCAAGAACTCCCAAAAGCATAGATGAAGTTAGAAGGGAGCTTGGCTTAATCGGGGCTGATTCATTATTCTTCTGCGAGCAGGTTTTATTGGTTGAAGGTCCTACCGATGTGCGAATTCTTACGAAGGCGTTCTCTTTGTTCGCGCCAGCAATACATCAAAAACTATTAGAACGAAGTCTAGAGATTTTCGCATCCCACGGATCATCAAAGATCCCTTTTTATGCACAAGTATGCAATCAATGGATTCGCGATTGCTATGTTTTGCTGGATCATGACGAGGCTGGGGTGGACGCTTACGAAGAGATCAAGAGAACTTTTGGCCCGAAGAAAGTAATGATGCTGCCCGAGATACGGGCAGTCAAGGGGCCTGAAATTGAAAACTGTATTCCGCCTCGGATCGTCGTAAAGGTCCTCCAAGATTATGGATTGCCTGTTGGTGTCTCTGACGTTCTTTCCTCCAAATTGCGTTTTGCTCTTTTCCTGAAAGACCGGGCAAACAGGGCCGGCAAACCACTAAACGATGAAGACATTGACAACATCAAAGCGGCCATCGCTAAGGAATTTGAGGGCTGCACCATGGCCGATCTCGACCAAAACATACAGAAATACTGGCAAAACGTAATTGAAACAATCTCATTAGGGTTTGGTTTGAGCAACCGTGACGAAAGCGATGATGACGACAGCTCTCCCAATGACTTGTTTGAACAAATTGCCATTTTTGATTTGGACGATTTTTAATTGCCGATCAAAGAGTGAAGAATCACCCAAACTTAATCCTGCCTAGAGCAGCTCTACAGGAAGCATCAAATATGTGCTTCAAAGCAAAAAGAGATAGCCCCAGTGAATATGACACGGCAGAAGAAATATAGATACCCGTTCACGAAGCTACGTCAGCGGATCTAGAGAAAAGACCTGATATTAAAGCACCTGGCAAGGAACATATAGCAAAAAGGCAACGGTAGCCCCCTGCCCGTGAGAGGATATAGTCTAGTCGCTTAAGGACGTATACCCCGGTGTCGCATTCTGATGAAATCTTGTTCAAAACAAGAGCACTAAGCCCCTCGCGCCCAAATGTATGCGTGTGCTAATATCTTGAATAATATGAAAGGCATAATCCTCGCAGGCGGCTCAGGTTCCCGCCTCTATCCGATAACCTACGTAACCAGCAAACAGCTTTTGCCTATATACGACAAGCCGATGATCTACTATCCCCTCAGCACCCTGATGCTCGCGGGGATTCGTGACATCCTGATCATCTCCACCCCGGAGGATACTCCGCGGTTCAAACAGTTATTAGGCGATGGTAGCGCGTTCGGCATCCATCTTTCCTACGCGGTCCAGCAGGTTCCCAACGGTTTGGCCCAGGCTTTCGTCGTCGGGGCCGAGTTCGCGAAGGGTGAGCCCTGTGCGTTGATACTAGGCGACAACATCTTCCACGGCGCGGGTCTCACCGAACATCTGAAGCAGGCGGTACGCCGCGCGGAGAAAGAAGATACTGCCTCTATCTTTGGCTACTACGTTAAGGATCCCGAGCGCTTCGGCGTGGTCGAGCTGGACGAAAACGGCAAACCCGTCTCCATCGTCGAGAAATCGCCCTCCCCGAAATCGAATTATGCTGTTACGGGTCTTTACTTCTATCCCAAGGACGTCATCGGGAAGGCGAAGGAAATAAGGCCCAGCGCCAGGGGGGAATACGAGATCACCGACCTCAACTGCGTGTACTTAAAGGAAGGCAGGCTAAACGTTACCACCCTTGGTCGCGGTTACTCCTGGCTCGATACCGGTACCCAGGAATCCCTCATCGACGCCTCAATGTACATCCGCATGCTGGAAGAGCACCAGGGCATCAAAGTGTGCTGCCCCGAGGAAATCGCCTTCCTCAACGGCTGGATAAGTAAGGAGCGGCTGATCGAAGCCGGGCAGTCCATGGCCAAGAACGAATACGGCCAGCACCTGCTTAACGTCGCAAGGGGCAAGATCCTCTATTCGAAGGAAGAGGGGGAATAGAAAGATGCTTACCATGACCAAGACCGAAATAGACGGCCTCGTCATCCTCGAACCCAAGGTATTCGGGGACGACCGTGGCTATTTCATGGAAACGTACAACAAGGGCGACTTCGAGAAGCTCGGCCTCCATTATGATTTCGTCCAGGACAACCAGTCCAAATCAAGGAAAGGCGTCCTCAGGGGATTGCACTTCCAGGTCAATTATGCCCAGGCCAAGCTCGTCCGCGTATTAGGGGGCGAGGTATATGACGTCGCCGTAGACCTCCGAAAAGGAAGCCCCACCCATGGCAAATGGGTTGGCGTCCGCCTTTCTGGCGAGAACAAGAAGATGTTCATGATTCCGCGCGGCTTCGCACACGGTTTCCTCGTGCTAAGCGAAACCGCCGTGTTCGCCTATAAATGCGACAACCTATACCACCCCGAGGACGAAGGGGGCATCCGTTACGACGACCCCTCCATCGGCGTGCGATGGCCGGACGTAGGAGAAGTCCTTTTGTCCGACAAGGACAAGAACCGCCCGTTATTGGGGAATGCGAGGATCGAACTCTGATATGCGCTTCCTCGTCACCGGCGTAAAAGGGCAATTAGGCTACGACGTGGTACGCGAACTGCGTAGCCGCGGCTTTAACGACGTCATCGGCATCGACATCGAGGAACTCGACATCACCGACGAAAAGGCGGTGCATGCCTACGTTAATTCTTCTAAACCCGACGTCATCTTCCATAATGCCGCCTGGACGGCGGTCGACAAGGCCGAGGATAACAAGGAACTTGTCTATAAGGTAAACGCCTTGGGACCTAAATGCCTTTCCGAGGCCGCGAAGGAAGTCGGGGCGAAGATCGTCTACATCTCCACCGACTACGTCTTCCCCGGGGACGGGGAGAGGTTTTATGAACCAAACGACCCCGTAGGCCCCAAATCCACCTATGGCCTTACTAAATGGCAGGGAGAGGAATTCGTACGTGCCTATGAGAGGCACTTCATCGTACGCATCAGCTGGGTGTTCGGCATCAACGGGAACAACTTCGTGAAGACGATGCTCCGCCTTTCAAAAACCCATAAGGAACTAAACGTGGTTGACGACCAGATCGGTTCGCCTACCTATACCTTCGATTTGGCTAGGCTACTGGTCGACATGGCCCTTACCGACGAATTCGGCACCTACCACGCGACCAACGAGGGGATCTGCTCCTGGGCCGAATTCGCGAAGGAGATCTTCGCCATGTCGAAGAAGGACGTCATCGTCCATCCCGTAACCACCGAGGAATACAGGAAACTGAACCCCAACCAGACGGAGCGTCCCCTGAATTCGCGGATGAGCAAGGCCAAGTTGGACCAGCATGGTTTCAAGCGCCTCCCCGATTGGAAGGACGCACTTCGACGTTACCTAAGGGAACTGGAAGCAAAAGAGGAGGAACGTGCATGAACTTTCTAATCACCGGCGGCGCCGGCTTCATCGGCGGGAACTTCCTCCACATCATGACCAGGAAGCATCCGGAGGACCGTTACGTCTGCTTGGACGCTTTGACCTATGCGGGTAACCTCGAAACCCTTCAGCCCATCATGGACCTGCCGAACTTCCGCTTCATCAAAGGCGACATCCGTGACCGCGAACTCGTCGAAAGGCTATTCGAAGAAGAACGTTTTGATATCGTCATCAACTTCGCGGCCGAATCCCACGTGGACCGTTCCATCGAGAACCCGCAGGTGTTCTTGGAGACCAACATCGTCGGCACCTCGGTATTGATGGACGCCTGCCGTAAATACGGGATCAAACGCTTCCACCAGGTATCCACGGACGAAGTATACGGGGATTTGCCTTTGGACCGCCCGGATCTTTTATTCCGTGAGGATACCCCCTTGCATACCTCCAGCCCCTATTCCTCCTCCAAGGCCGCGGCAGACCTACTCGTGTTGGCATACCACAGGACATACGGCCTTCCCTGCACGATTTCCCGTTGTTCGAACAACTACGGGCCGTACCAGTTCCCGGAGAAACTTATCCCGTTGATGATCCAGAAGGCCACCCGCGACGAGAAACTGCCCGTATATGGGGACGGCAAAAACGTAAGGGATTGGCTGCACGTGGCGGACCACTGCGAGGCGATAGACCTGATCGTCCGCAAAGGACGTGACGGCGAAATCTATAACGTCGGTGGCCATAACGAGCGCAGCAACCTGGAAGTTGTTAAAACTATCCTCAAGGCCCTGAGCAAGGATGAAAGCCTCATCGGCTACGTGAAGGACCGCCTGGGCCACGACCGCAGGTACGCGATTGACCCGCACAAGTTAGAAACCGAGCTAGGATGGAAGCCCCAGTACAACTTCGATACGGGCATCGCCCAAACCATCCGTTGGAATCAAGAGAACCAAAGCTGGCTTCGTAACGTCGAATCCGGTGAATACCTTAGATGGATGAGGCGATATAATTATTTACATGGGAAATAACAAAAACACTTATTTACTCCTTCTATCCCAACGCCAAAATCGGGACGCCTATGCTTCAATCGTGTGTTTACTCAGCTGCACATTAGTTTGTTCGGCGCTAATCATCGCGTATGGCCTCACTGGAAACGCATGGTTTTTCATTGGGTCTTCTGCTCCGATTACTGTGTTTTGGTTATTAGGCGCCGCTTTTGACGCTGAAGTCATCGCATTCGAACGTTTATCATTAGAAAAATCAAAAGTCCCGGAAGAGGATGCCACGTTCTCGGATTTGAGAATTCTCCCGCGGAATCGCAAACAGGATTATCCCGTAGCCTTGGTGAGCAACCTCAAAACGGTGTTCTATTCCCTATCGCTTATCAGCCTAATGTCGGCGGGCATCGCTTTATTAGTTAGCCAATGAGCACGCCTTCTATTTTTTCGCGCCTAAACGCGTTCCTAGCATCTGACCACCATTGCCTTCTTCTCAGCGGACCATGGGGCTGCGGCAAAACCTATCTCATCGACCATTGGGTGGAACAAAGACAAAAGGATCAATTGGCAGAGAATCTTTTGCGCCCAGATAAATACATCCGCATAAGTTTATTTGGCAAACCGGACATTAATTCTATCTATTGTGATGCCCTCTCACAGATTTTCACCTCCAGAAAACTGTTCAAGAGAATGCACAACTTTGGCGAGTCGTCGTTTGGAATTGGACTCGGGCCAGTTTCGTTAAATGCGCCCTTGTCATTAATCGCCGCGGGCATGGAAAACGATTTTCCGCCCATCCTGAAACATCATCGGAGCATCATCATAATAATTGACGACATAGAACGCGCCTCGCCAAATGTTTCTTTTGAAGATTTTTTAGGTTTTGTCGAAGTCCTACCGAGTTACATAAAAGTCATTTTGATTGCGAATAAAGAGGAACTAGGAGAAAGGGGAACTGTTTTCTCACGATATTCTGAACGCGTCATTGATGAAGTTATTGCGATTTCTGAACCAACAAAAGAGGTGCTTTCTTTGTTGCTAGGGGATCGTCTTTACCAAATAGCGAAAAACCATTCGAGAGTATTACGAAACCTGAGAACGGTAGTGCACTTTAAAGCTTTTGCGGCGTTTTTAAAACCTTCACTTCCTGACGAAGCGTTCCTCTACGCTTTTTACGTAATAACGCTTTATTACGAAGGCGAGCTTGGCAATGACCATTATTTGAATTTCCTTCAGAATGAATTATCGAGACCAGCCAATAAATATGCCGAAGAATCCCTAAAGAAACTAATTGATGAGGCCCGAAAAACCCAATTCGATAACTATTCAATAGCGAATAAAATCATCCTCCGGTTACATTCTTTTCACGAAATCGAAGAATGGACTCTTGAATTCGCCAAGCAAATCATTCATGCACTAGACACGGAAGACTACACCCGCATAAAAGAATTTAACATACCCGCAAGAAACATGGGCAAAGCGTTTGATTACGATTTTGTCGAAGTTGTGTTGTCGGCGCCAAATCTTCTGGTGGGATATCTGGATGCCTTTCAGCAGTTTTCCGAAGCGTTATCCAGTGCTTCTTTCAATATCTTTTCGATATGCAAATCGTATTCCTTGTTTAGGACATACTTCTTTAAAATGCTTCCTGTCAAGAAGCAGGCGGAAGTTCAAAATTTGACAGAGTCATTTGAAACCGCGCTCGTTACTAAGGCTGCGGAAACGGTGTTGGTTTTCAATTACCTTCCCATGTTCCTGCAGTTCGGACAAGACTCTTTGACCCAAAACATTTTTCGGAAAATAGATTGCTTAGGAAAGGAAAAAATCAAAGAGAGTTTGGCGAAAACTGAAATGGATATCGCCAGTATCCTCAATGTCGTTAAATTAATCAAACAATGCCCCGGTAAACCGGGCGATGATATCGACGAACTCTATTTATTGATTGGTCAAGAATTAGTAAAACGGTACTCATCTGATCCCAGGAAATACTTGGATTCCGTTAGATTATTAGCAAATAACATGGACGGTGACTCTCGATACCAAAAAAGCTATAAATTCATAAACAATCTGGAGGATAAGAGAATTGCTTTCATTTTCGATTTAACGCCCTGAAGGAATTAACGGCTACTATACTAAAGTTCATCTTGAACAGGGCCTCGATCAATAACGGATAGTCAGCGTGATTTGTGGCCCAAATGGGGATGACCCCGATTCTAAAACACGAATTGCATCCATTCCCATGTAGATGCTCTCTCGAACGGATGTTCCAGATATTTCTTCACCTTGCAAATGTGCTTGAAGGCCTCCATCAACCAGCATCAGAAGGGAAACCACAGGGGGAGAGTTCGCCACCGATTGCAATCTTGTCTTTCCCATGAAGAACATTCATAACGCCGTATTCTTTTGACAACAGCATCGTTTGAAGGCACCGCCTCAGAATTTTGTCATTCGAGACGTCGTTCTTTTTGGCCACCAGTCGAATTTCAAAAAGGATGGCGCGATCATCTTGCGCAAGGATGGCAAATAGCAGCGCGAACAAGGCACAAGTGATGTTAATAACCCAAGTCAAGATAACGTCTTTGCCGAAATACGCAAAATCAAAAGCCAAGATGATTAGAATTGTGAAGGCCAGCATTGACATAAACGGGAAAAGACGTACTACCGATTATTCATGAGCACTTTCTTAGGAATATCGAACATGCAGCGATGGTCTATTTGCAAACCAATGGCAATCGTGGTTAACACCAATCCTAAAATGGTGGAAACGGCGACAAAGGTTGCGAGAGCAGGCTCCGCCGAAGAGGGTCGCGCACAATCAAAACAAGAAGGCGCGTTTCGAATGGTGGTAGCAACTAAAAGAGCGCCAGAAACGGCCATCAAAATAAGCCATCCAAGTGCTCTGTGATTTGCGAAAAGTCGCTTTAGCAGGTTAAAGAAACTACTTCCAGGGCCAGGGTATTTTGACCAAGAACCAAAAAGGGCAAACAGATTGGATTAAGCAAAACACGGCGCCTTTAGTCACTCGATATTTGTTGAGGATGATGCTGGATACGGCGATGTTCTGCCCCGCCATATCCTCTATGGATCCACGGTAACCGCGCTGCTGGACTTCGTTTATGTATTTTCCCCGTTTTGAAGCGACAGTCTCATTTGCGTCGTTTCCTTCGGCTTCGATATTGTATTTTGCTATATCGCCGTAAAAGTACTGGTTGCGAGAAACTTTGCCTTCTTTCACATCTACTTTACGTTTGGTTCCGTGAGTTCTTGTGTTCGGATTAAGCGCAAGCCCGACACAAAAAACGGAAATCATATTGAGGAGGGCCACATAGGCAAGCACGCCAACGAAGATAAACCATGCCCAATCAGGCAAACGCGACTTCGATTCAGAGTAAACCTGCACCAAGCACCCAACGATTCCGGATGTGGCACCCGCAATAAGAGCGGTGCTGGCCGCCAAAACAAACGATAGTTTAACGTCGGCATAACCTAGTTGACCGTAGATGATGTCATTCGCCTTTTGCAGGTTATTGTGCAAATCATTGTCGTCCAACTTCTTGTCGTCCAGATCGTCCATGCTATCTGCCTCCCCTTGCGTTTGAGCGCGCCTCTATTGCCCAATATTATATATCCCAAATCTTTATGCAAAACACTTTGCCAAAGAGCGGTGTCAACCGTTTGTTTTTCCTCGGATAGAAGCGGGTGGCTGAAGGGGGTCGCTAGACTCCCTAGCTTTCTCGGCCTGATACTCCATTCTGCCTTTGTCACCATGCGAATACTCTCGAAGCACGACGGAATTATTCACCCCTTCAAGATACAGTTGATAGGCTCGAATGATTGCTTGCGTGGTTCTCGCATTGAACAATAGCACGTTCGGCATATGCTCAACTTCCTCTTCCATATAAGCACAAACCAAATGGCCTTCATCTGGTTTTTGAGTGTCGTAGAAGTGGCGATTCTCTTTAGGTATTTGCCTTAGATCGCCCTCACTCCACTTTGAAAAAGCGTAGATTTTAGTTCCTTCCTTTTGATAATTGGGGCCCACGTGCATATACGCCAGTTTTGAAAACCGCTCTTCTTTCAATTGACTTTTGTCCAACCCCAAAGCAACCACAGTTTCGGCATCCACTGCATAAAATCGAATAATAGCATCCTCACTCAAGACGCTGCTTGGGTAATAAATAACTTCGCTAAGCGGGAACTCTTCGTGAAATTCATCATAGTCCGTCTGAAACGAACGATCTGTAGGCACCTGGATACTCCTTCTTCGCTATGGCCTCGTTATTCTTGTTGTTCTGGAACCGCTGCGTATATTCAGTGAGACCGACATCCGTTTTCCAATACAGGCCATAATCGATAGGTTTGAATTGGTTGGCTAGAAATTTTAAGTAAGGCTCTTTCAGCAATTCATTATGCATTTGGTCGGTAATGACCAGGTCTCCTTCCTCGGCTCTTGTTTCTTGGAGCCAATCGCCCAAGGAAACGGTTCTGCCAAAAATAACAACATCGGTATTGTTTCTTATTCCAACCTTCGCCACGTAAATCGGCCCTGAAGCCATTCCAATCCCTACGCTGAACTTTTCCCCCGCGAAGAAATCCAATATGTTCATTCCAGAACGAACGGCTTCTCCGACGGAGACAACTTTCCCGGCATAAGCCCCGGCAAAAACCCCCACCTCCTTATCGCCTTGGATTTGAATGTGCTTGCCTGATTTGTCCACAATGGCACGCATTTTCTGCAAGGTGTGGGCTATTTGTCCAACCAATACGTTTAAATTCGAATCGTCAGGCTCAAAAAGAAGGGTAAACCCGCGAATATCCGCGAAGATGGCAGATCCGGAGATTTTCACCGGGCGATTCTCGGATAGCCGGTCTAAATCGGACAAGGAATTAGCCGATTCCATTAGAATTTGCCTAGAAGAATGGCGCGAGAAGGACTCCAGCACCTGTCTTCTGCTGTCATCGTCAAACGCGGCGTTTAAGGCATCCATGTTTGCAAACAAAAGATGAAGACCTGCAGCGTAGTAAACGCCGCTTCCATCATCGGTATATTTCTTAATTCTTGGGCTAACCGTCATAGCGAATAATCTTCGCGCGCCAACGTTCAATGCCTGATAATCGTCTTTGGCGATGGCAATCGTAGAGACTTGAGTTACGGACAAGAGTTTGCAAGCGAAATTCGCGGCATACCCGATAGACGTTTCTTCTTCTTCGAGAGAAAACACACGGAACTCCCCGTAATTAGCACCGATTCGGATATTCATAGGTTGGGACAAAGCTATTGCCGAATTCTCATTCGCAGTTTTCAAAGCTCCGTATGCATAAACGGCAATGTTGAGCATGACCAAGATGCAATGACCAACGCCTTGGTTTCTTTTGTCTTCTATATACAAATGAAGCCGGCTGCCAGTTACTTTCTCAATCACCGCATCGGGATAACGTCCAACGGCGAAACGTTGGATGCTGGAGAATAGACCATTCAAGAAAGCCAAGGATTTCCTTATATTATGAGTCCGTTTTTCTTCTTGTTCGAGTTCGTCGTCGAAATTAAGGATCTCGACATAGATGTGAAGCCCCTTCTTCCTTGAGGAAATGCTGGGTTGATGCTGCGATTGGCTGTTCATATGTCAACTATTATCTTTTGTTCCTAAGAACAAGTAAAGAATGGGGCAGTCTACTGCATCCGATTCGGAGATTATGAGTGCGGAATCGTCGCTCATTTGCCCGCAAAGAGCGAGAGCATCAATCCGGATACCCGTGTTGGTATCATTCTCCAGGAAGGCCGCCGGCCCAAAAGCAGCCAACCGCCGAACCCCCCTCGGGAGCACGAAATAGTAAATCCAAGGCGACGGGAACGCACATCGCTAACGCAAGCAGCGCGATAACGGCCCCTACCCTAGCATTCGATACGAAACCGAATAGAGGAACGGTCTGGTTAACGTATCCGGCGGAGAATGCGTAATGGATGAACCAAGGGGACATGGACAGTCTCCCGAACCAAGAGAGGACATGCTCATTTTATAGGTGCAAGGAGTCGACCTGCCCCACGACCGCTTGATGGTTGCACTATCTTCATGCTTATGCGGCAAGGGGCGCATCAGTACGGGTCAAGAAAACATATCTGTTACTTGACTGAGTGATTGCAACAGCCCGGCCGGCGCGCGCGATCCGTCGGCCCTTTTTCGCGGGCGTTGTTGCAACGACTTTGTCCACCTTTGCAATCGACGGCCCCATCGTTTACATTATGGGCGAACCGAAAACGG
>JAFSUM010000001.1 GCA_017445245.1 Bacilli bacterium
CATCCGTCATGAATTGGATACGCGAAGGAATTCCTGGTCCTACGATATCGAAAAAGAAGTCCGCGACCACAAATGCCTTTTCCCCTGCTCCTTCACTTACGGAAATGCATGCTCCGTTTCGCTCCCCGAGGAATATGAGCCCCTGCTCGACCGCATCTTGGCCTTTCGGGATGCCGCGAGGCGCTTCGATTCCAAAGAACTAGCCACTTTTCTCGCATCCCACTACCAAGGCCTCGATGTCGCCTGGGCCGAAGAACGCCTTTCTTTCCTTAGCAACTATTACGGAGTGAAAGAACGCCGAATCGAGGCCCAGTCCACCATTCAACGCTATCGGAGGAAAGAACAACGATCTATATCACCGGAGATACCCACGGGCTCATCGATTTCCAAAAGATAAAGGACTATTTCAAGCATCGCTACGCATCCGAAAACGACGTCCTTATCATCCTTGGCGACGCCGGGATCGTCTGGAGCGAGAAAGACTGCTATATCACCCAATATGGTTTGCTTCGTCCTACCGTCCTTTTCATCGATGGGAACCATGAGAACTTCCCTCTTCTAAACCAATTCCCCGTCGTCGAGCGATTCGGGGCCAAAGTCCACTACCTAGGACGAAGCGTCTATCACGTCCTGCGCGGGGAAATCCTCCATATCAACGGCCTTTCGTTCCTTTGCCTAGGCGGGGCCACTTCCACCGACAAGGCCTATCGGACCCCAGGGCTAACCTGGTGGCCTGAGGAACACATCGCCGAAGAGGACGTCCAGCGCGCCTTGAATAACCTCACCATGGAAGGCGGAAAGGTCGACTACGTCCTCACCCACTGCGCCCCAACTCGCATCGTCAGGGAGATGTTTGGCTATTCTCGGGATAACGATACGGACAAGCTCGAATACATCCGAAGCGAATGCTCTTTTATCTATTGGTATTTCGGCCATTACCACGAAGATAAAACGCACGAGAACTTCCGTTGCTTCTATAACGACATCTTGGAAATCCCTGCCATGAAGACGGGGAAGCGCCCAATCAAGCAGCATTTACTGACCTTGGAAGACGACGCGGAATCCCCCTATCTCCGCCATCGGAAAACGGGACGGAAGACGCGCCTTACCGTCGCAGATTTGCCCGAGTGGTTCCTCAGTAATTATTCCTACCGTTACTGGTTCTATGACATGTCCGGTGTCAAAGACGTCGCCTATGAAGGATCTCCTTTCGACAACCATATCAGCAAAGACTCGCGCATCTACCTCTCTTACGATGACACGCATCCCAAGAACAAAGACCAAAGCCCCAAAAACGAAAAGGATTGGGAAGTTCATACGTGGCGGACGAGCCTCGTGGACGTCATCCTCGCCTTGGAGAAGTATTCCCCGGGATTAAAACTCGAGCGAATCAAAGCGCAGATCAACCTGAACTACGACCAATACAACAACGGCGACATGTATGAGCACGGAAGCGATGTCGTATGCCGTCCCTTCCCCGAAGTCAAAACGCCCCGTTATCACGCTAGATGGGGAGGCGGCATCGCCCACTACGCGGTCTATCACGGCGATCGTATCCTCGGCACCTTCGTCGAAAAAGAGAGGGCGATCGAGTACGCAGATTTCTATGTCACCCGCAACCTACGCCTGAAAAGGTTCCGTTACGAAGAGAGAAAAGAAGACCCCTATTACCGTGCCTACGATACGGGACATGACTTGACCCAGTGGGTCCGAATCATGCCCATTGGCGAGAAAGGAGAATAAGCATGGATATCAAAAACGGAATCACCCATAGCCATGACGTTAGGGTGAATAAGGAATACGCCGATTGGATCGTGGATATCAAAAAGCGGTATCGCAACGCTCAAATCAAAGCCGCGATACGAGTCAATTCCGAGCAGCTATATTTCAATTGGTGCCTAGGGCGCGACTTGGTTTTGCTGCGCGCAGAAGAAAGATGGGGAAAGGGCGTTGTGGAACAGGTTTCGCTCGACCTGCAGGCGGAATTCCCTAACGCCACCGGCTTTTCGCCGAGGAATCTTTGGTTCATGAGACAATGGTTTCTTTTCTATTGTTCCGATGCACATTTCACCAACTTGTCTGCCCAGTTCAAAAGCGGTGAAAGAAAACTGAACCAAGCTGGTTCACAATTGGAAAGGCAAAAACTGAACCAAGTTGATTCAGAAATACAATTCCCGCCTATTTTCAGTTTGGTACCTTGGAAACACCACGTGGTTATTATCCAGAAGTGCAAAAACGTCGAAGAAGCACTTTTCTATATCAAAAAGACAATCGCCGATAACCTGAGTCGAAGCGCGCTTGAAAACTTCATCCAGGCCGATCTCTACCATACCGCCGGAGCCGCAGTAACCAATTTCACGGAAACGCTGCCAGATGCCCAAGGCAAGCTAGCCCAAGACCTGCTTAAGGGTAACTATGATTTTGGATTCGTCCAACTAGCCGAAGAGCACAATGAATTTGAATTAGAAGATGCCTTGGAGAAGCGCATGACGCGGTTTCTTTTGGAGCTTGGCCAGGGATGGGCATTTGTCGGACGGCAAAAGGAACTCATCATCTCGGGCAAATCAAGGCGAATTGATCTCCTCTTCTACCACATCAGGCTACGTTGCTATGTCGTACTCGAACTGAAGGCTAAGCCTTTCGAGCCTGAGTTTGCTGGAAAGCTCAATTTCTACGTCAACGCGATTGACGCTTATCTGCGTGATCCTTCCGACAACCCAACCATCGGTTTGCTCGTTTGCAAAGGCATGGACAAAACCGACGTTCACCTATCCTTCCAAGGAATCACGACCCCGATGGGCGTAGCGACCTACGATAACGCCAGAGCTAAGGAAATCGCGGCCCATCTGCCTACGGCCGAAGAACTCCAAACCCAGATCAGCATCGCCGAAAAGGAATATGAATCGGGGAAGTCATAAAACAAGGAGCATTAATCGAAGAAAAATGGGAAATAGCAGTGCGCTGCATCAATAACGCAAGCTCTAAACAGCAAACGAGCATATCCCAAACAAGGAGGAACAACCATGAAGCGCTACATCATCGCGGATACCCATTTCGGGCACGCGAACATCATTCAATACGCAAATAGGCCTTTTCGCGACGTTTCGCACATGAATGAGATGCTCATCCGCAATTGGAACGAGACGGTCCAAAGCGATGACCTCGTATATGTTCTCGGCGACTTCACTCTCAGCAGAAGAATCGAAGTCATCGAAAACCTCGTTAGCAGACTAAACGGGCGAAAGATCCTAATCATGGGAAATCACGACACGCGGAAACCCCGAGACTATATCGCCTGCGGCTTCGACGTAGCTACGCGCAAACCGATGATGGTAGAACCAGGGATCATCCTCATGCACGAGCCCTTCGAAGATCTGTCCTTCATCTGTCCTAGATATATCTATTTCTTTGGGCATGTACACGATAAATGGCATCCAATGGACGATTATTCCAATTGCCGTTGCGTATCCGCCGAAAGGATAGATTATCGCCCGGTTGATTTTGATTCGCTCATAAAAGAAATGAGGAGGGAATGACGATGCGACCCTACGAACGTTGGACCGAGTCTTATTTGGACGGCAAGCTCTTTGTGTCGAATTACGATTTATTCGAACGCCGGTTGGCCACCCATTTCCCGCATCCAAAAAAAGAGCGTTCATCGAGGCGGTGGAGTGGGACCCACTCGAACTGGTTCAATTGAAGAAGGCCTGGCGAAACGATTAGGAGGTTTATTCATGTCTAGAGATGTTTATTTTAGGCGGGTTTGGAAGCCGGATCCTCCCTTGAACAACCAGATCAACGAAGGCGAAGTCGGCTATGATACGCCCTATCGTGCGTTCCGTTTGGAGGAAGCCGAGGAATGGATGAAAGACGTTTCCCAAGTTGTCAGGATCAAGCGCAGCCACTGCGACATCTTTGAAGCGTGCAGGAAACGCTTTGGAAAAACCTCGAATCATGCAAGGTGGCTGTTATATCAAGACGGCTATGAATTTTTCGATGAAAACGGAGTGCCTTTCGGCCGCCTATACCGAAGCGACCTCGAAGAATTCACCTACTACACCGAGGAGGAAGAATATGTCTTCCAATACGAAGACGTCGTCGAGCCGATGACTGATTATGCCGTCCAACTGGAAGGCGTTCAATCGGCCCAGGCGCTATTAGAC
>JAFSUM010000024.1 GCA_017445245.1 Bacilli bacterium
GTGGTATCTCAGGTGTTTCATATGCTTTCCTTTCCTTTCTGTTCCCCGCCTGAAGGGCATCAAAAGGATAGCAAAGGCGAATTCGCGGGAGAAACGCGACAGGCCGCGGCCGGCTGTTGCGATTTACTTGCGAACTATCATGCCTATATGCGTTCGCCATAGCGCACACATAGTTGTTGCCCTTCATGCGCCTCGCACCTATAATACCCCTTGCTTAAAAGCAAAGGAGAACCTCGTTATGGGCAAGAAAACCTACCAACCCTCGAAGAAAAAGCACGCTAACCTCTGCGGTTTCCGCGCTAGGATGGCTACCCCGGGCGGACGTGCTGTCATCGCTCGTCGCCGTGCCAAAGGCCGCGCTAAACTCGCTGACTAATTCCGGAATTTGGCCATGAAGAAAAAGAATACGGTCAAATCCCATCGCGATTTCGATCGAATCATTCACACTGGCCATTGCTTCAAATCAACTCATTTCGCCGCATACGTCCTTCCGAACCAATTGGAACATGCCCGCATCGGCATTTCCGTGGGGAAGAAGAACGGCATTGCGGTGAAGCGCGTCCTCATCAAGCGGCAAGTCCGTGCCATGGTCGCCAAAGCCGAGTTGCTCCCCTACTCCGATGACTTCATTCTCGTCATCCGTCCGAGTTACGACCCGAATTGCTATGGCCTCCTCGAAGAAGAGCTACTGACTCTCCTCGAACACGTGAAGGAGCACATCCATTGAAACCGATTAAACACAAGAAACTCGTCACGATCGGCGCTCTTGCGCTCGGGACGATTTTGCTCACTTCGTGTACCGCTAACTTCTGCTCTCCCCTCGACAAAGCGTCGATGGCTTATCCCTACGAGCAAGGTGCCACGGTATACCTCAGCAAAAGCGCCTACGAAGACCTGAAAGCCAACGGTACCGACGAAGTCAAAAAGCTTATTGAAAAGGAAGAGGCCTGGTCCATCAAGGCCCAAGCTCTCGGCCTTCCCGCCATTGCTGGTCCCGCTTTCGGCGACCTCAATGACAACGTTTACAAATACGTTCCTTATTCCGGCTCTGGAGATACGTTAACGTTCACCTCCACCAAAGCCGGAGCCATCCTCAAAGACACCATGAGCTCTGCCGCTTCGGCAGGTTATAAGCTCCCTAGTCTCTACTATTACGCCTATATCGACGACTATGCCCTCAAGGCCTCTACTGTCGAGTATTTCAATTACGCCTATGTCCTCGACGCCGCCGATAACGGCTCATACGCCAACGTCTTTGCTCGCGTTTTCAATAGCGAAGAAGCCAAGGCGAAACTCGCCGCCGTTTATGCGGGTGACGAAGCTGGCCTCGATTTCGAGAAGGCTGTCGTCGCAGTCAATCCTTATGTGGAACCCGATCCAAGCGAAAGACCGACCGACATCCCCATCGCCAAATCGATTCTTCGTCGCAAAGGCAGCGTGAAATTCACGGGCGTCGATGCCACCTTGTTTGGCTACCTCAATAGCTGGAATGCCGAAATCCGTGCCAATACGGCCCTTGGTTTCGAGCTTCTTTCTTCCTTTGACGTGCCGACCAAGGACTATTCCACGTTCTACCAGAACAAGGTCATCGCCAGGGTCGATGCCATCCGTTCCTGCATCGCGACCCGCCAAGATGACTTCGGCCACTATGGCAACTTCTCCGATTGGCGTGTCGCCATCGAACAGAAGGACTGGGGCTATGCTTGGGGCAAAGGCTTCCTCGAAGGCTTGCTCGTCTATCCCGTCACCTGGTTGCTCGATACCATGGCCTATTCGTTTGACCCCTCTCTCAACGGTATGGGTCAGATCTGGGCTCTCGTTATCGTAACCCTCATCATCCGCGGCATCCTCCTCGCGGTGAGCTTCCGCTCCACCTTGGATAGCCAAAAGATGCAGGCTTTGCAGCCCGAACTGCAGAAATTGCAGGCAAAATACCCGAATTCCAATACCAACCAGGCCGAGAAGCAGCGCCTCTCGCAGGAACAAATGGCCCTTTATCGCCGGCATGGCATCAAGCCGTTTAGGCAGCTCATCATCATGGTCCTTCAGTTCCCGGTCTTCATCTGCGTCTGGGCTGGTTTGCAGGGTTCTGCCGCGCTTGCGACTGGCGAAGTCCTCAACATGAGGCTTTCCGATAACATCAACACCATTCTCTTTAACACCACCGGATCTTGGTATTACAACACCACCGGTTGGTGGACCGCCCTCGTCCTCTTCATCTTGATGGCGGCCGTGCAAATCATGGCGATGCTCTTGCCGCGTATCATCCAGAAAGCGCGCAACAAGAACGCCGTCAAACTTACCAAGAACCCGGCTGCCGACCAATCCGGCAGAACCATGAAGCTAGTTTCTTATGGCATGATCATCTTCACGATCATCATGGGCTTCTTCCTCCCCTCGGCCATGGGAATCTACTGGTTGATCGGTGGTCTCATCTCCATGATTCAGACCCTTGTCACCCAACTCATTTTGGGCAAAAAGAAGAAAGGAAAATAATCGATGAAAGAATTCACCGGTAAGACGGTCGATGAGGCCGTCAAGGTTGCCGCCGATAGCCTTGGCGTCGACTCCCTCCACCTCGTCTACGAAGTCAAAGAGGAAAAGAAATCCCTCTTCAAGAAATCCGCGACCATCCTCGTCTATGAGGACGAAGACGCCGCCCACTATGCCGAGGAATACCTCAAATCCTCGCTTAAGGCCCTTGGCGTCGACATCGAAACCGAAGCGGTTCTCGAAGACGGCATCATCAAGATCAGCATCGATTCCGATGCCAACCCGATCATCATCGGCAAAGGCGGCAGAACGTTGCAGGCCTTCAACGAAATCACCAAATTCGCCGTTTCGACCAAGTTCCGCAAGAGATTCCGCATCCTCCTCGACGTCGGCGGATATAAAGAAGATAAGTACGCGCGTATAGAGCGTATGGTCACCCGCGTTGCGAAATCGGTCCTCCGCGATCATGTCGATGCGACCCTCGACCCGATGACCCCCGATGAAAGGCGTGTCGTCCATAACACCCTCTCTTCCTGGGAACACATCAAGACCGAGTCCAGCGGCGAAGGCGCCGACCGCGCGGTCACCATCAAATACGTCGACTAACCGACCAACACCGTCAGCATACCGCTGGCGGTTTTCTTTCGCGTATAATGAGCGCACATGGAAACGATCGTCGCCTTAGCTACCCCCGCCTTAGTCAGCGCTCTCGCCCTGATTCGCGTCAGCGGAGATGCAGCCTTTTCCATCACTGAAAAACTATGCGGAAAGCCTTTAAACGGAATCGAAAAGCCGCAAATCGTACATGCCTATTTGAGTTTTGAAGGCCGAAATCTAGATGAAGTCGTCCTTTTGTGTTTTCCCGCAAACAAATCGATGACTGGCGAAGAAGTCGTTGAGATTTCTTGCCATGGATCCCCGCTTATCGCAAACGAAATCATCCAGGCCTATTTGTCTCTAGGTGCCCGTTATGCCGTAAACGGGGAATTCACCTCCCGCGCCTTCTATAACGGCAAAATGGACCTTATCCAAGCCGAAGCCATCAACGATATCATCAACGCGACCACCTCCGAGAGCAAAAACGTGGCCATGCTTTCCTTAAAAGGCGAAACAAGCAAATTACTTAACCCGTTCTTGGAAAAGATTTCTGCTATGCTCGCCTTGGTCGAAGTCGGCATCGATTACCCTGAATACGATGAGGAAGAGCAGGCGACCATTCCGGCTTTGTTGTCTGGCATCCGCGACATGAAGAAAGACTTGGATGCCCTTATCGAAAAAGGATCCTGCGGGCATTATGTCCGTAATGGTGTGGATATTGCCCTTGTCGGTGAACCTAACGTCGGTAAATCCTCTTTATTGAATGCCCTCCTAGCCGAAGATAAGGCAATCGTTTCCGCGATTCCCGGCACGACCCGCGATGTTGTTGAAGGAACGATTTCCCTAAACGGCTTGCCCGTGCGCCTATTTGATACGGCGGGTATCCGCGATACCGAAGACGAGATCGAACGACTTGGTGTCGAACGCAGCCGTAAAGCCTTGGAAAAAGCGACCATCGTCCTCCTCGTCCGCGACGAACGCGGAGAAACAGAAGAATACCTTCGTCTTAAAGAAACCCTTCAAGGAAAACGCGTTATCGAAGTCGCCAATAAAAGCGATCTCACGAAACCGAATGTGTCAGACGTGTGCTATGTTTCGGCCAAAAACGGCGATATCGAACCGTTAAAGAAAGCGATCTTTGATGCCCTAAGCTTGCGCGAAGACGTTTTCGTTACCCCCTCTTTATCTTCGGAACGCGAACTCGCCTTGCTCCGCCAGACCAAAACGGCCTTGGAAGAAGCGGAACGCCTATGCATGGATAACATGACTCTCGATATCGTTTCGGCTTCCCTGCAAGAGGCTTATAACGATATTCGCCGCCTGTTGGGGCTGGACGCGACACAGGATTTCGGTGATGAAATCTTTTCGCGCTTCTGCGTAGGTAAGTGATACATGGTCTATTTCGATTCCCATTGTCATTTAAACGATGAAGCCTTCCTTCCAAATCTAGAGGAAGAGATTTCTCGCTGCAAAGAAGCCGGCCTGAAAGCCATGGTTTGCATCGGTTACGACATCGAATCTTCGAAACGTGCCATCGAAATTGCTGAAAAATACCCAGAAGTCTATGCCGCGATCGGCGTACATCCCGAAAACCGCGATGGTTTGGAATTAAAAGACCTCGATAAGATTCGCGAAATGGCCGCCCACCCCAAAGTTATCGCGATCGGGGAAATTGGTTTGGACTACCACTGGTACAAGAAACCCGAAGAACGGGAACCCCAGAAACCGTGGTTCATCGCTCAGATTGCTTTGGCCAATGAATTGAATTTGCCGGTGAGCATCCACGCTAGAGAGGCCACCCAGGACACGATGGAAATCCTAAAGGCCCACCCCGTTAAGGCGGGCGCGGTCCTTCACTGCTATTCTGGTTCCCCTGAGAGTTTAAAAGAATTCGCTGCCATGGGTCTATATTTTGGATTTGATGGGCCCATCACCTATAAAAACGCCATCGCGCCCAAAGAATGCGTGCGTATTTGCCCTGAAGACCGCATCCTCGTCGAAACCGATTCCCCCTACCTTAGCCCCGTCCCCTTCCGCGGGAAACAAAATAGCCCTGCCCACATTCCTTTCATCGTCTCCGCGATGGCCGAACTTCGCGGCGTATCCCTCGAGATGATGGGCCGAATTCTCCAATCAAATTTCGAAAGGCTGTTTCGCGTGAAACTATGAGCAAGACTTCGTTCCCTATCGTTTTGGTTGTAGAAGGACCATCGGACAAGGCTTTTTTAAGCAGTTTTATCGATTGCGAGTTCGTCATGACCAACGGCTCTGCTATTTCACGTGAAACAATTGACTACATTAAAGAACTCTCGAAGAGCAAGAAAATCGTCGTTTTGACCGACCCCGATTTTCCGGGCGAGCAGATACGGGCAAAGATCGCTGCCGAGGTGCCGAACGTTTCCCACGCCTTCGTCCGCAAGGAAGTTTCGATTAAGCATCATAAAGTTGGTGTCGCCGAATCGACGAGAGAAGAAGTCCTCACCGCTTTGTCGAACATCGTTCCGGGCTCTTTCGAAACGGGCACGCTTACGATGAATGACCTCTATGATTTAGGCCTCATGGGTGAGGCGGATTCGTCTTTCAAAAGAGAAAAGATAGCCGCGATGTGGCACTTAGGACACGTTAACGCGAAGTCTTTCCTTAAAAGGTTGAACGCTTTGGGGAAGAATAAGAAAGAATTGGAGGAAGCCCTTCATGGATGAACGCCGTTACTTTGAAATCGTCGCCTCATATAAACTCATGGCCAAACACGAGGTCGGCCAAAATTTCCTTATCGATACCGACGCCGCGCAGCGCATCGTCGCCGAAGCCGATATCCAAAAAGGCGAGAAAGTCCTCGAGATCGGCTCGGGCGCAGGTTCTTTGACTTATTTCCTTTCCAAAACCGAAGGCGATATCGAAGCCATCGACATCGACGAAGGCCTTATCGCCAAGCTGCAGGAAGATTTCGCGGGGGACGTGAACGTCCATTATGGCAATGCGGCCAAATTCGAATATGCCCCTTACGACAAAATCATCGGCAACCTCCCCTACTACATCACCTCCTCCCTCGTCGAACGGACGTTGCTTTTAGGCGTGAATGCCAAAAAGATGGTGTTCATGGTCCAAAAAGAGGCCGGCGAGAGGTTGCTTTCCTTGCCCGGCGGAAAGGATTATGGCCCTTTGCCGGTTCTTCTTCGCTGGCTCTCCAACCCAAAACGCGCCTTCTCCGTCAAACGGGATTGTTTCGCCCCTGCTCCTCACGTGGATTCCATCGTCTTGCGGTTTGATATGCTGTCGCGCCCCGACATCGATTTGAAAAAGGCGTACCGTTTTGTTGAGGCCATGTTCCTACAACGCCGCAAAAAGCTGCTCAACAATCTGAAAAATGCCTTACACGATTCCCAAAAAGCCGAACATATCCTTCACGAATGCGGCTTGTCTCCCGATATCCGCCCCGAACAAGTAAGCCCAGAAGTCTTTCTTCGCCTCTATCGCCTTACTTTTGAAATAAAGTAAATCTTGCTATCTACCCGAAGCGAAACGAGTACAATTAGTCACATCCATTATGGTCATCAAGTGCCACGCCAAAATCAATCTCGCCCTTCAGGTGAAAGGAACGCGGGAAGACGGATATCACCTCCTTTCGATGGTAAACCTTCCCATCGACCTTCACGACGTGATCGAAATCGAAAGCCTGCCCTATTACAAAGACACCTATATCGTCTGCGACGAGCTCCGTCTTTTGAACGGCCATTCGAATATCTGCATGAAGGTTATCGAACACATGCGTGCGAAATGCGGCTTCCAGGAGAACTTCCTCGTCCGCATCCATAAAGGCATTCCCTCTGCCGCCGGCTTAGGCGGTGGTTCCAGCGATGCGGCCAACGTCATGATGGCCGTGAATCACATGCTGAAGCTTGGTCTTTCGACGCGGGACCTCTGCGAGCTATCCCTTCCCGTCGGAAGCGATATCCCCTTTTTTCTCCATGGCAAACCCGCCCTCGTAGAAGGAATTGGCAACATCGTGACCCCGATCACGGTGAAAAAGACCTACCATGCCCTCATAATCAAACCCGAAAAGGGATTATCGACCAAAGACGTCTACAAAGCCTGCAACGAGACGGAACGTTTGTTGATTGATACCTCCAAGGTAGTCGATGGCCTTGTCGAAGGGGATGATGGAAAAATCATCGCCAATTTCGGCAATGATCTCTTCCCTGCCGCGAAAAAACTCTTGCCCGAAGTGGCCGATATCGTCGCCGAACTTCGCAAAGACGGTTTCCCCCTCTCCGCGATGACGGGAAGCGGCTCTTGCTGCTACGCTCTTTCCTGCGATGCCAAAACCCTGAAATCCGAAGAAAAGAAATGGATTAAGAAGGGCTACGACACCTACTTGACCAAATTGCTATAAGGAGAATGACCATGGATCGTTTCGCCATCGTACTCGCGGCCGGGAAAGGCACGCGCATGAAATCTGTCCGCGAGGACGTTTCGAAAGTCTCGTTCCCGATATTGGGTCGGGCGATGGTGGAGTGGGTTTTGGAATCCCTTAAGGCTTTGAACCTGAATCAAATCGTCACCGTCGTCGGTTTCGGCGGGAAGACCAGCGAAGCCTTGGCTAAGCCTTATGGCGAAGTCGTCTGGCAAGAAGAGCAAAAAGGAACGGGCCATGCCGTAATGATGGCCGCTCCCCTGCTCGAAAACAAAGAGGGCGTGACCCTGATTTGCTGCGGCGACACGCCTCTTCTAACTTCCAAGACCCTCGAAGCCCTTCTTTCTAGCCATGAACTCCATGGCAACGCCTTGACTCTTCTCACCGCGAACGTCGATGATCCGCGCGGTTATGGCCGCGTCATCAAAAAGAACGGCCGCGTCATCCGTATCGTCGAACAGAAAGACTGCACGCCCGATATCGATGCGATTCACGAGATTAACGCAGGCGTGTATGCCTTCGATAACCGCGAGCTGTTCCGTTATTTGAAACGGATTACCCCCAATAACGCCGCTGGTGAGTATTACCTGACCGACATTATCGGAATGTTCGTCGAGGACGGCCTCAAGGTTTCCTCTTTTTCCATCGCCGATGTCGCCGAAACCATGGGTGTCAATGACCGTTACCAGTTGAGCGTCGCGACCAAATGTATGCGCGAACGCATCAATAAGCGTTGGATGATTCACGGGGTAACCTTCGAAGACCCCGATACGGCTTATATCGGTCCCGAGGTCAAGCTTTCCCGCGATACGGTCATCCGTCCGAACGTGCACGTCCTAGGCAAATCGTTCATCGGGCACGAGAACGTCATTGGCCCAGACACGTACTTGGAAAACGTTCGTGTCGGGGAACGAAATACGATTATCTGCTCTCATTTAGTCGATACGGTCATCGATGACGATACACATCTTGGGCCCTACTTACGGACCAGGGGTGGTGCCCATATCCATAATGGGGCCACGATCGGCAACTTCAATGAACTCAAGAATACCGATTTTGGTGAAGGAAGCCATTGCCTCCACCTCTCCTATTTGGGCGATACGTCCGTCGGCAAAGACGTCAATATCGGCTGCGGAACCATCACGGCGAACTTCGATGGGGAAACCAAACACCCCTCGGAAATCCATGACGGCGCCTTCGTCGGCTGCGGCAGCGTGCTCGTAAGCCCCGTAAAAATTGAAGAAAGGGCCTTTGTAGGCGCGGGATCGGTTATCACGGACGATGTGCCGTCTGATGCCCTCGCGATCGCTAGAAGTCGCCAAGAAAACAAACCGGGCCGTTCTCCAAAAGCCAAAAAAGACTAATCGCAACACGCCCTACTTGGATAAGCACGTATCGTGAAGCTTGTCGAAGAGGGCGTTTTCAAATGCGTAATGGGAATAATGCCGCCCGAATAAAGCGAAATGGAGGAAGGGCACGAAATAGGTAACTAGGGTTACGATGGCCGTATTCGCGAAACAGAGCAGATATAGGCCAAGCGTCACTCCGAATATGGCCCAACCGCCTGGCAAGTCCAGATGTCCCCAGTTCTTTAATAGCATCAGGTGCAGGAAATACATCTCCATCGAGAAGCGTCCCGCGAAGGACACGCCTTTGGAGAAGCGAACCTGTTTCAATAGGTTCAGCAAACCATAATAGGCAATAGCAGCGCAGAAACAGGCGAGGTAGAACATCCATTGAGCTTCGAGAAACTTCACTTGGATGAATATGGGGTTATTTATGGCAATCGGAACCAACCCACCTGCACCCGCGAGCAAACAGCTCAAAGAAACGTATGGGTTATCGAATTTGAAGACTAGCCGCCCAAGGAGATAACCGACTAAGAATACGGGTACGTAGATGACGAAATAGTCGTAGGCGAGGAAATGGTCGCTTGGAATCACTTCGTAATGCCGTAAAAGAAGAAGGGTCGTGTAGGCCAAAACGAGAACCATCGTTACGAATAAAACCTTGAACTTAGGACATAAGCTAGCTAGCAACAATCCAACATCGACGAAAAGAACGATCCATAGCAGGACCCAGCAGATCCAAAGTCCGTTGACCGGGTATTCGAGGAAGTCCGAAAAGGCGGCTGGGAAGTCGACCCACTGGCCATATAGGAGCACGCGGAAAAGAAGGAACCATATTAACGGGAGCATGTAGGCGAATCCACGTTTGAGGATGTCATATAGGAATCCGACGGGCCGAAGTTCCTTTTTGTAGGAATAAGACATGCCCGAGAAAAACACGAAGGGCGTGACGCTTATCACGAGAAGATAAACCGACCCCCACGTGGAAGTGAAGTTTGGATACGTGCGTTGCAAAACATGGAGCATGACCATGAACGAAAGGGCGACGAATCTCCCGAGATCGATCACGCTGACGCGCTTACTGGTTTCCATGCCCAATATTATAAGAAATCCGTACATATTCGCCTTTAACGAAATCTTTTTATGGCAGATATGTATGAAAAACCGCCCAGGCGGTGAAGCCTAGGCGGTAATGGATCTCAAGCGAGATTACTTGCCTTCCTTTTCGTGGAGGATGGCAGCCTGCGCAGCAGCGAGGCGGGCCAGCGGGACACGGAAGGGCGAGCAGGAGACGTAGTCGAGACCGACCTTGTCGTAGAACATGATGGACGCGGGGTCACCACCGGTTTCGCCGCAGACACCGATGAGGAGGTCCGGACGGGTGGCACGGCCACGTTCGACAGCGATCTTGACGAGTTCGCCGACGCCATCGACGTCGATGGTCTGGAACGGATCGAATTCGTAGATCTTGCGGTCATAGTAGAACGGCAAGAACTGACCGGAGTCATCACGGGAGAAGCCCATGGTGAGCTGGGTGAGGTCGTTGGTACCGAAGGAGAAGAACTCGGCTTCTTTGGCGAGGTCCCCGGCACGGAGAGCGCCTCTGGGGATTTCGATCATGGTACCGACGTGGTACTTGAGGGTCTTGCCCTGCTTCTTGAACTCGTCTTCGACAGCGGCGACGACGGTCTTTTTGGCCCACATGTATTCCTTGAATTCGCCAGCGAGCGGAATCATGATCTCGGGTTCGATTTCCTTGCCGAGTTCGGCGGAAGCCTTGAGGGCGGCCTGGATGATGGCGCGGCTGAGCATAGCGTAGATTTCCGGATAGGCGACGCAGAGGCGGATGCCGCGGAAGCCCATCATCGGGTTGGCCTGCTGGAGCTGGTTGATACGGTCCTTGACCTTCTGTTCGGTGACACCGAGCTTCTCGGCGAGATCCTTGATGTTCTTTTCATCGTGGATTTCGGGGAGGAATTCGTGCAGAGGGGGATCGAGGAGGCGGATGTTGACCATGGAGTCGGGATTCGCCTTATACATTTCATAGAAATCACCGACCATGAACGGACGGATGCGCTCGAGAGCGGCTTCGCGCTGTTCGGTGGTGTCGGAGAGAATCATGGAACGCATGTTGAGGATGCGGTCATCGGCGAAGAACATACGCTCGGTACGGCAGAGGCCGATGCCTTCCGCGGAGAAGCGGTTGGCGTTGTGGGCGTCTTCCGGCGTGTTGCAGTTGGCGCGGACCTTGAGGCGACGATACTTGTCGGCCCAGCTCATGAGGCGGCCGAAGTCGCCACCGAGGTCGGCGGGAACCATCTTGATTTCGCCTTCATAGACGAGACCCGTGGTACCGTTAACGGAGAGGATATCGCCTTCGTGGAAGACTTTGCTGCCGACGGTGACGGTCTTGGCTTCTTCGTTGACGACGATTTCAGTTGCGCCTGCGACGCAGCACTTGCCCATGGAGCGGGCGACGACCGCGGCGTGGGAGGTCATGCCGCCACGAGCGGTGAGGATGGCCTCGGAGTTGACCATGCCGATGATGTCTTCGGGAGAGGTTTCGGCGCGGACGAGGACGACTTTCTTGCCGGCATCGTGCCACTCCTTGCACTCTTCAGCGGTGAAGACGATGGCACCAGTGCCAGCGCCCGGAGAGGCGGGGAGACCCTTGATAACGGGTTCATGGGCCTTCAAATCCTTCTCGTCGAAGGTCGGGTGGAGGAGGTCGTTAAGCTGCTTCGGTTCGACGCGGCAGACGGCTTCCTTTTCATCGATCAAGCCTTCGTCGACGAGGTCGCAGGCGATCTTGAGAGCGGCGCGAGCGGTACGCTTGCCGTTACGGGTCTGGAGGAAGTAGAGGACGCCTTTTTCGATGGTGTACTCCATATCCTGCATGTCGTGGAAATAGTTCTCCATGCGCTTGATGGTGGCCATGAACTGTTCATAAACCTCCGGCATGCGGCGCTTGAGCTCGTCGATGTGAAGCGGGGTGCGGACGCCGGCGACGACGTCTTCGCCCTGAGCATTAGGAAGGAACTCGGCGTAGATTTTCTTTTCGCCAGTGCCCGGGTCGCGGGAGAAGGCGACACCGGTGCCGGAATCTTCGCCCATGTTGCCGAAGACCATCGACTGAACGTTGACGGCGGTGCCCCATTCGTAGGGGATGCCGTTCATCTGACGATAGACGTTGGCGCGGGGGTTGTCCCAGCTGCGGAAGACGGCGGCGACAGCTTCGCGGAGCTGCTCATAGGGATCGGTCGGGAAGTCTTCGCCGAAGACCTTCTTGTAGTAGGCCTTGTAGGCTTTGACGAGCTCTTTGAGCTGGTCGACGGTGACTTCGGTGTCGAGCTTGTAGCCGTTCTCTTCTTTGAGCTTGTCGAGCATCGCGTCCATATCGGTGCGCGGATGGCCCTTGGCGATGTTAGTGAACATCAAGATGAAACGGCGATAGGAGTCCCAGGCGAAGCGATCGTTGCCGGCGAATTTGGCGAGCTTGTCGACGACTTCGTCATTGAGGCCGAGGTTGAGGATGGTATCCATCATGCCTGGCATGGACATTCTAGCGCCCGAACGGACGGAGACGAGAAGCGGCATGACACCGTCTTTCTTCGCGCCGAAGGACTTGTTGTTCTTTTCCTCGATGCCGTGGATGTGGGCGACGATGTCGTTCCACACGTAATCGGGAATGGATTTGTTGCACTCGTAATAGAGGGTGCAAGCTTCGGTGGAGATGGTGAAGCCGGCGGGAATGTTGATTCCGGCGGCGGTCATCTCGGCAAGACCGAAGCCTTTTCCGCCGAGGATTTCTTTGCCAAGTTTGCTTTCTTTGGCTTCCTCGAAGGAATAAACGTACTTCTTTTCTGCCATTGTTTCCTCCTAATAGCATTGGGGGTCGTTAGCCCCAGCGGATAAATTCTATCATTACACGCTTATTCTTAGAATAAGAAAAAGTTTTGGACTGATCGGCAACAAAAAAGAGGACACACGTGTCCCCTCTTTTGTCCTTTTCGAGGTCTACTGATTGATTTTGTAAATCGCATCCCTGCCGTTTTTGGCGGCCAGGTACTTCCAGAAAATCTGCATGATGAGATGGTCGAAGCCCATGTGGAGGTCTTCGGTGATCTGCATGTCGTCGACGGGGACGTGGAGGAAGTAGTCGGCCTTCTGGCGGAGCTTGCCACCGCTATAACCGGTGACGCCGATGACGGTCGCCCCCACTTCTTTCGCGTAATCGACCGCTTTGACGATGTTATGAGAGTTGCCAGAGCCGGAAACGGCGAGGACGACGTCGTCTTTCGTGAGACGGTCTTTTAGCTGATAGACGAACACGTTCTCGAAAGAATCGTCATTGGCGATGGCCATGAGAATGGGAATGTTGTCGTTGAGGCAGACGAACTTGAACTTCTTGTCGAGTTCGTAGCAGGTTCCCTTATTGAAATCGCAGACCATGTGGCTTGCGGTGGCGCTGGAACCGCCGTTGCCCATGGTATAGACGGTCGCCCCGCGTTCATAAGCGTCCATTAACGCGTTCATGGCATCGTTAATTTCCTTGCGGTCGAGAGCGTCGATCGCTTTCTTTTCGCGGTCGTAATAGGCGTTGATTTCGTCGATGAAGTCCATTAGTTCACTCCTTCTTCCTTGAAGATTATATCAACTGCTTCGGCTAAATCCTTGCAGATGAAGTCGGGTTTGGCGTTGGGATATTTGCCGTCGGGATTCGGATCGCCCGAGGTGATGAGAATGGTGCGGCAATTCGCGTTGATTCCCGTTTGCACGTCTTGTTTGGTGTCGCCGACGAACCAAGACTTCTCCAAATCGATGTTAAAGTCTTCTTTCGCTTTGAGAAGCATCCCAATTTTCGGCTTACGGCAATCGCAGTCGAATTTCAGTTCGGGGACTTCGCCCTCAAAACCTTTGTCGGGGTGATGTGGGCAGAAATAGAGGCCATTGAGGTAGCTACCCCTTTCACCGAGAAGGACCTGCATCTTGTCATGGATTTGTTTGAGTTCCCCAAACGTCGTTTCGCCGCGGGCCACGACGGGCTGGTTGGTGATACAGATGGCGAGGAAAGGCGATTCGTTGATGCGTTTTAGGGCACCAGGTGCGTCTTCTTTGAGGACGAGGGCGTCCGCTTTCTTAACGAAATTGCCGAATTTGTTGATGACACCATCGCGGTCGAGGAAGATCGCCCGCTGCTTGTTGCGGAGGTTTCGGCTTTCGACAACGCCCTTCTCCAAATCGCGGCCCACCGATTCATAACGATCAGGCGTGCCACAGTCTTTCACATATTCGCTGGAGCGATAGGCATAGACCCCATCCGCATAGATGCTAGGCATGAGGAGTTCTTTCTCGAAGTCCATCTTTACGGGTTCATCGAGATCTAGGAAGGTATCGAGCAATTCCTTCGAAACGACATAAACCCCTGCATTGGTCAGGTTTTCGTAATAGAAATCCCTCGGCTCTTTCTTAGAAAGAAGATGCACGACCTTGCTATTTTCACCAGGTACCAAAACGTCGGAGTCATAGGGATGGCTATTCGGATGGGCAAAGGTCGTGATGATGCTATTGTGGGCCTTATGGAATTTCATGAAGCGCCCGAAATCGATATCGAGCATCAAGTCGCCAAAAAGCAGGAAGAAATCCTCTTTGAACACTTTGGCCGCATAGAAAAGGGCGCCGCCGGTACCAAGAGGGATCAACTCCTTGAAATAGTGAATGGAAACGCCCCATTTGGAGCCGTCGCCGAAATAGTCTTCGATCTGATTGGTATGTCCAGGGCAAACCATCCAGATGTGTTCAACACCCGAACGGGCCAAAGAGATGACCTGGTGCTCCAAAATCGGTTTTCCCCCGATTGGAACCATCGGTTTTAGAAGGGTATCACCCGTAATGCTTTTGAGGCGAGTTCCGGCTCCGCCGGCTTGAATAAGGGCAATCATGGTCGTTTATTCGGTGTAGACGATGGTCGCGCCGGAGTTATCGAGTTCGACCGGGAGTTCGATGAGGTCGCTTAAAGCTTCGCGTACGGCTTTTTTCTTTTCTTCGTCAGGAACATAGAAGAGGAGGAAGCCGCCTCCACCCGCGCCGAGGAGTTTGCCGCCCATCGCGCCGGCCTTCATGCCGCGTTCATAAGCGTCATCAATAAGAGGCGAGGAGATGCCACGGGCAAGGCCTTTCTTGATTTCCCAGGAAACACGAAGCGTTTCGCCTAGGGCATCGACGTTATTGGCCTCGAATTCGCGTTTGAGGTCACGCGTCATTTCACAAAGTTTCTTGGTCGCTTCGATCTTTTCGTTCGCGGTCGCGAGGTTCTTGCTCTGTTCGGAGAGGATTTTATTCGCGTCGTGCAAAGCGCCCGTATAGAACATCATCATCGAGTTCTCGAGATGACGGAAAGAGGAACGATGCATGATGATCGGTTCGATTTTGACGAAGCCGTCCGGGCAGAATTCGTAATAACGAAGACCGCCGAACGCCGCGGCGAATTGGTCTTGTTTGCCAATGGGGTTACCGAGTTGGTTGATTTCGACTTCGCACGCCTCTTTCGCGATCTTGTAGGTGGACACATAACGCGAGTTATAGGCATACATGGCTTTGATAAGCGCGACCGTAAAGGTACTCGAAGAGCCTAAGCCGGTTCCCGCGGGAATGTCGGCCATCGAGGTGATTTCGATGCCTTTTGTGCCGAAGTCGCGGAGAACTTGGCCGAAGATGCGGTGCTGGATGTCCTTGGGGTCGGTAACGACCTCGGTTTGCGAATATTTGAGCGTGATGGTGTCCTTGTTGAAGGCACGGTTGATCGTCAAATATACATAACGGCGAATCGTCGTGGACAATACGCAGCCGCCGAATTGTTCGTAAAAGGACGGGATATCGCTTCCGCCGCCGCAGAACGAGACTCTAAATGGTGCGCGCGAAATAATCATATATAACCTCTTTGGCCCATATTCTAAGTCAAAGGAGATGATTTAGAAAGAACACGGGGGTGCTATACTTCATTTAAGATGAACGATTCCCCATTAATCATGACGTTCGATTTCGGAACGCAGTCGGTTCGCGTTTCCGTTTTCGACAAAGAAGGCAATTGTCTCGCCCAAGAGGGCAAGAAATACCAACCTGCCTACTATTCGCCGAAACCGGGTTATGCCGAAATGGATCCGGCCTACTACTTCGATTGCCTTTGCGAGTGCGCCAAACGCATCTCCGAAGAGAAACCCGAACTGATGAGACGCGTCGCGGGCATCGAGCTCGATTGTTTCCGCGACTCGGCCGTTCTCCTCGATAAGGACCATAACGTTATCCGCCCGATGATTCTTTGGCTCGATTCTCGCATGGCCGAATGCAAAGAACCCCTACCGTTCCTGCCTAGAACGATTTTCAAACTTGTCGGCAAAAGTGAGGTAATTTCCCTAAATCGCCGCAGAACCATGGCGAACTGGGTGAAGGAAAATGAGCCCGAAAACTATGCAAAAATAGATAAATATGTGTCGATTTCCACGTATTTTATCTATCGTTTGACGGGAAATTTGAAAGACTCCCCTTCCGATTTCACCGGCCATTACCCCTTGGATTACAAGAAAAAGCAGTGGTATGCAAATCCACCAAAACACCTGCAAGGACAGATTTTCTCGTTACGTCGCGACCAACTTGTCGAACTCGTGGATACGCAAGGTGTCCTAGGCGAAATCTCCAAAGAGGCTTCTGCGCTGACGGGCATTCCCGAGGGTATTAAGATCTTCGCGGGTGGTTCGGACAAATCCTGCGAGACTCTAGGCTCTGGCGTTTATGACGATACGATGGCGTCCGTGTCTTTGGGTACTGCCTGCACGATCGAAACCGTCATCAAGAAATATATGGGCCCTAGACCCCTACTCCCCGCTTACCCGTCTGTTCAAAAAGATGTCTATAACCTAGATGTCCAAATCTATCGCGGCTTCTGGATGATTAATTGGTTCCTCAAGGAATTTGGGGCGTGCCGCATCGACGATTTGGTCACGGACCAATTTCAACCTGCTGAACTGGATAAACAACTAGATAATATCGCTCCTGGTTCCGATGGCTTAATCGTCCAACCCTACTGGGGTTCGCCTTTGGAACATCCTGAGGTCAAAGGCGCGATGGTAGGCTTCTCGGATTACACGACCCGCCTTCACGTCTACAAGGCCATTATCGAAGGCATCGGCTATGAACTTCGTTTATCGAAGGAAATCTTTGAAAAGCGGATCAAACATCCATTTAAGGCTATTCGTATTTCCGGCGGAGGCGCCCAGTCGGACGAGGTTTGCCAGATTTATGCTGACCTATTTGGTTTGCCCGTCGAACGGCTCCACACTATCGAGACTTCCTCTCTTGGGGCGGCAATCGGAGGCTTCTTATCGCTCGGCGTATATAAAGACGCGAAAGAGGCCGTTTCGAATATGGTCCGCGTGACCAAGCGCTTCGAGCCACGGAAAGAGAAAACCGAGGCCTATGACAAACTCTATGGCGGAGCCTATAAAGACCTCTACCGGAGCCTAAAGAAAATCTACCGCTTCATCTACCGTTACGCCGCGGTTTAGAGAAAGAAAAACAGCAGGGCGCTCTGCTGTTTTTCATATCGTTTACTGAAGGGGGTTCCGCAACACCAAATTCAGAAGCAATTGCTCGTCGTAGAAGCCGCCGGTCTTGTTGCTCACACGCTCGATAGAGGCCAGGAGCAAGTCAATGATGGCTTGGGCGATGCCTTTGACATCCCCTTCGATGACCTGTCCTTTGCGCTGGCCTTCGAGAATCAAGGTCTCGAGGGTTTTACGCAAATCGTGCGATTTCGCGAAGATCTGACCGAAGTCGTCAAGGCTGGTGGCCTCGTCGAGTTCGATGACGATTTTGGCCACGGCAACGGCTTTCGAACCGCCTTCCGGAATGGAAGCGGCGAAGCGGAATAACTCGGCAAGTCCATCGACTCCACCGAGCTGGAGGACTTTCTCTATCGGGAAGGTTCCCATCGGGAGGATGACGTCTTCGATCAAAGCGCGGAAAACGACTTCCTTCGACTCAAAATAGTGATAGAAAAGGCCGTGAGAACATTTGGAAGGTTTGGTGATGTCGTCGATAGCCGTATGGTCATAACCGTTGGCGGCAAAGGCCTTCAGCGCATAGGAAAGTAACTTGGTGCGCCTCTTGTCTTTGATGGCTTGGTTCTGTTCAACGGTGCGGGGCATGTCCTTGTCCTCCAAAAGTGTTCAGCGAGCGTAATGATAATTATTTAATTCAATTCGTCAATTGAAATGCGACGCGAAAACGCTTTCTTTGACGAAAAGCACCGATTTCGTTAAGCGATTATGACCCTTTGTTTGACGTTATGGTCAAGCCTCTTCCGAGACTAAGTCTTCGTCTTTGCTCCCGTATTTTTTCAAAAGGAGGTAGGTCACGATGGCAACTCCGACCAACAAAACGCCTCCGATGACGAATTGATACCATTCGTTTAGCGGTTTGGTGACGTAGACGAAATACATGTCATTGTTGACGAACATGGAGACGAGGGAACCCAAGATGAAACCGATGATGACGGTGAAGGTTCCGTGCCTATGCTTTGCTAAAAGCAGCTTCATTAATTTGGCCGTCGCCAGGAAGCCGATGAGCATGCCTAGAAGCAAAACCGCAATGATGAAAGCCCCGCTTCCGAAACGGCTTGTATCGTGAAAAATGGACAGATGGATGGAGCCATCTGGCATCGTCGTGTTCATGAACAGCCCGACGACGGGGATGTACAGGCCGAAAATGAACATGATCATGGAGCCCGAAATTCCTGGAACGAGGCAACTGACGGCGGAGAAAAGACCGACCGCGAAGACGACCGCGAAAATCCATGGGCTTTGGAATGGGGCATCGATTTCGTCCATGAAGTCGAGGTCGAGCGAAATAATGCCTGCTTTTCCAAGAAAGGCGAGAACACCGATCGCCGCGGCAAATAGGAAACCGAGCAAGATGCGGGTATAGTCGGCGAAGACCAATTTCCGGTCGCGGATTTCTTTTGTCATAAGGGGGAACGCCCCGATGACGAAACCCGCCAGAATCGAAATCATGACGAAGGGAAAATAGGGATAAGCGACTTTGTTCCAGAATAACAAGAGGAGGAAAGTGGCGGCAAGGCAGCCGATAGCGATTGGGATCAAGCCCAAAACCGACTGGACAAAGGTGTCCTTATGACGAAGTCCGTCGATGCAGGAAAGCAGTTTTCCATAGACGCTGACGATAATGCCAACCGTCCCGACGCTGACACCGGGGAGAATCCCTAGGCCCAAGGTCGTTCCTCGGGCGCACAATCCAAACCATTCTTTCGTTTTCATGACGCCAATTTTCCACATATCGAAGCGAGATTTCAATGTGTTCTCGCCTGTGTGAGCACAAAAGACCCTTCTTGTGATATTGTTTTCCCATGCGAACTTTAATCATTTATCAATCGAAAACAGGCAATACCGAAAAATACGCGAAAGACATTGCGAAGGCCGTAAATGCAGACGTCATCCCCTTCAAGAAATTCAAAGAGAAGATGATCAAGGACTACGATACGATCGTCTTCGGTGGGCGCGTTATCGGCAACCGCATTCAGAAAATCGACGAATTCCTCCGCCACTATGAGGCTATGGAAGGCAAAAATGTCATTCTTTTCTCCGTCGGCATGTCTATCGTGACCAAAGAAACGCGTCTAAACATGATTTCCTCGAACCTATTAGACATGTATCACGTCCGTTATTACCAACTCCGTGGATCGTTTGACTATGCGAAATTAGGCGGGCTCGAGAAGTTCATGTTTGCCAATTCGCTGCGCCTGATTTCCCGCGATCCGAATGCTACCGCAGATCAAAAAATGCTTTTGGAAATCAAAGATCACCCCATCGAATTCTATGACAATGCGGGCGTAGAAAAGATCATCACAGTCCTCAACAAACTCTCCGTTCCCGAGGCATAAAGAATGAAACTGGTCGTCGGGCTAGGAAATCCGGGTAAGAAATATGAACAAACCCGTCACAACATGGGGTATCGCGTCATCGATCGCCTCTGCGAGATTTTCTATTGCGATTTAGACCACGAAAAGTTCAACGGCCTTTTCACCGTTTGCAAGCACCACTCGTTGCCTGAGCCGGTAATTTTTGCAAAGCCGACCACGTTCATGAACCTTTCTGGCATGTTCGTCCGACCCTTGATGGAATACTTCGACATCGGATTAGAAGACCTCATCGTGATCTATGACGACATGGCGATCCCAGAGGGCAAGATCCGCCTTCGACCCGCAGGTTCCAGTGGCAGCCATAACGGCATGAAGAGCATTATCGAAAACCTTAAAAGCGAGTCCTTCAAGCGCATCCGCGTTGGCATCGGAGAACCAGAATTCAAGGGTGTCGATTATGTGCTTGGCAAGCCGACTGGCGAGTCCGCCGTATTGGCCGACGAGGCGATTGAGAAAGCTGCTTTGGCGACAAAAGACGCCTTGCTCAACGGCTTTGATTTTGCGATGAATCACCATAACTAGGAGGGGATGTGAAAGACTTCCTAGATCGTATTTTCTCCCTTCCCGTGACCGAGCAGGTTTTGCAAGGAAACGGGCCTTTTGTCATAGAAGAAAATCTCGCTACAGGTATCCTTTTTGCAGGAATTTTTCGTAAAAAACCCGCAAATTATGCGCTTTTATGTTCAAATCAATATAACGCGCAAAGGCTGTATGAATTCCTTTTAAATTTTTTAAACGAGAAAGACGTAGTTTTCTTCCCGGGCGATGAACTTTTGCGGGCAGAATCAGTCGCCTCTTCCCGCGAGCTTTTGTCCCAACGTCTTTTCGCTTTAGGACAGCTTTTAGATGGACAACCGAAGATTCTTGTCACCCATCCTAGCGCCGTCTTGCGTTACCTTCCGAACCCGAAACGTTTTGTGGAGGAGACCTTTTTCCTTAGGGTCGGTGAGACCTACGACTTGGGTGAATTGAAACGCCGTCTTGTTGAGGTTGGATATCAAGCAAACAACCGCGTCGAGCGCTCTCTTCAATTTGCTTCTCGCGGCGATATCTTGGACGTTTATAGTGTTTCTTATCTCGACCCGATCCGTATCGAATTCTTTGGCGACGAAATCGAGTCGATCCGCACCTTTGACGTCCAAACGCAGGAATCAAAACAGAATTTGATGACCTGCACCATCTTACCTGCCACGGATTTCTTTCTTAACGACGACGAGCTGTCCGAGTTCGCGATTCGGCTCAAAAAACAGATGGAAAACGATGAGGCCCTCCTCTCCCCTGCCGTTGCCGAATTGATGCATCAAAATGTTTCCGCAGACCTCGAAAGATTCATTAACCATGACTATCGCAGCGAGCTGTATCGTTACTATGGTTTCGCTCTAGGGGAAGGCTTTTCGGTACTTCACTACCAAAAACCCGAGCTCATTTTCGTAGCAAATAAAGACCAATTTGAGGAGTCCGCGAACCTCATCGGACAAGAGGCCAGCGACTTTCTTGGAGAGCTTCTATATAAAGGAAGAAGCATATCCAAGTTACGTCTATACATGGACTTTGCCAAGGCTCGCAACAACGGGTCAAGATTGGTGGTCTCGCACCCCTTCGCTTCAGGCCGAAACGACATCCTTTTCTCAGCCCACAAGATTGCGGTGCTAGGGCGGTCGGTATCGTTTGTTTTGCCACTGATTCAAACGTATTTGGCGACCTGCGAGAAAGTCGTTTTATCCGTTCCGGACATCCGTCAAAAAGAAGCGATTAAAACTCTTTTGGTTGACAATTCTATACCATTTGAAGAAGTCAAAGGTTATGCCCTACCAAAAGGTCAGGTTGGTATTACAGAAGAGGCGTTGAACGAGGGGTTTGAGATACCCTCTATCAAGCTCGCTTTTATTTCCTCGAATGAGCTATTTGGCAAGCGTCATGTCGCCTCACGTTTTACCTCTAGGTTCAAGAACGCCACGATTCTAAAAAGTTATGAAGATCTTAAGCCTGGCGATTATGTCGTCCATGAGTATAACGGTATCGGCCAGTTCGTCTCGGTAACGACCATTGAGGTTGAGGGCGTTCATCGTGACTTCTTGAAGATTGCTTATGCCGGGGAAGAAATCCTTTATGTTCCGCTAGAGCAATTCCGATTAGTCCGCAAATACGCAGGAAGAGAAGGCGCGGCCCCAAAACTCTCACATCTCAGCTCAAAAGAATGGGAAAAGCGCAAAAACTCAATAAAAAAACGCGTAAATGAGTTAGCGGACCGTTTGCTCGAATTATATCGAAATAGAGCCTCTTTGCAGGGGTTTGCATTTCCTGAGGACGACGATTTGCAGCGAAATTTTGAATCTGAATTTCCCTACGAATTAACGCCGGATCAGCAAAAAGCCTGCAAAGAGATAAAAGAAGACATGGAAAAACCCGAAATCATGGATCGCTTGCTTTGCGGCGATGTTGGTTTCGGAAAAACGGAAGTCGCTTTCCGCGCGGCGTTCAAGGCTATCTCTGCAGGCAAGCAAGTTGCCATTCTTTGCCCCACCACTCTTCTCGCGCGTCAACATTATGAGGTGGCCCAAAACCGCTTTGCTTCTTATGGCGTGAGGATGGCCCACTTCTCCCGCCTGGTGCCCGAGGCGGAGCAAAAAAAGAGCATGGCAGAAATCGCCGAGGGCAAGATTGATCTCATCGTCGGAACGCATCGTCTTTTATCCAAAGATTTAACCTTCAAAGATCTTGGTTTGTTGATCGTCGATGAGGAACAAAGATTCGGTGTTGAACAGAAGGAACGAATCAAGGAAATCAAATCTACGGTTGACGTTTTAACGTTATCTGCAACACCCATTCCTAGAACTCTCCAGATGTCGCTTGTTGGCATCCGTCCAATCAGTGAAATCACGACCGCCCCAGTGAACCGAATGCCCATCCAAACTTATGTCATTCCGCAAAAGGATCCTGTCGTTGAAGAACTCATTCAACGGGAGCTTTCGCGGCACGGCCAAGTGTTCTATGTTCATAACAAAGTCGAGACGATTTATCACGTCGCATCTCGCCTGGCAGGACGCCTTCCTTTGGCTTCCGTTGGGGTAGTTCATGGGCAAATGGACCGCGAAACAATTGAGGACGTTATGGAGCGTTTTTACGATGGTCAAATCAACGTTTTGGTCTGCACCTCCATCGTCGAAAACGGCATCGATATTCCAAACGCGAACCTCATCGTGGTCGAAAACGCGAACCAGTTCGGCTTGAGCCAGCTTTATCAAATCAAGGGCCGCGTCGGGCGCGGCGACCGCATCGCTTATGCTTATTTGCTCTACAAGGAAGGCAAACAAATGACCGAAGACGGTAGAAAAAGGCTTCAAGCGATTCAAGAATTCACCGAACTCGGGTCAGGTTTTAAGATTGCCCAACGCGACCTCATGATTCGCGGAGCAGGCGATATGCTGGGCCCGGAACAAGCCGGTTTCATCGATACCGTTGGCCTCGATCTCTATTTGAAAATGCTTCATGAAGCCATCGAAGAGAAAACAACTGGGATACCGGTCGAACCGCCTGTTCCCAAGAAACTATTCTCTATCGATGCCTACATCCCCTCCTCCTACGCCCCAGAGTCCGATAAGGTCCAACTTTATCAAGAATTGGAGGCGGTTTCGGACGAAAAAGGATTGCTCGCCTATAGGCGGAAGATGCAAGACATCTATGGCCGCCTTCCCGAAGAAGTCGAACTCATCATTCAAAAGAAACGCGTGGATCTCCTCGGAGAATACGAAGAATTCGCCTCAATCGATGAGAAACCTCAAAGGGTCGATATTACCCTTTCCTCGATGTTTACGCGTGTTGATGGTATTGGCACAGCCCTTTTCGATAGCCTAGTCCCCTACTTGTCTTCGATTCGTGTCAGCTATGCTGATAAACGCCTTCAGATTATGGTCAGCAAGAAAGAAGGCTGGATAAACCTCCTCGAAAAAGTCCTTCGACTCATCCACAAGACGTATTTGAAATACACCGAAAAAGCCAATTAAGGCACAATATCCCTAATAAGGGAATTGTGGTAACATTGTCCTAATGAGAGTGGATAAATTCCTCAAAGTTTCTCGTTTGATTAAACGCCGGGAGGTCGCAAAAGAACTCTGCGACGCCGGTTATGTAAAGGTCAACGGCAAGGAAGCCAAGCCGTCTTGCGAGATTAACGAAGGGGATGAAATCACCTTGCGCCTGGGGCGACGAACTCTCACCATCAGGGCGCTTTCCCTTCTTCCTTATGCCGGGAAGGATAAAGCGGCCTCCATGTACGAAGTCATCCAAGACGAACGCGAAAATCGAGGTACCGTCGATGCTTAATTTCAAGTTCAGCAACAAAGCGAAATACTTATGTGCCTGCACGTATGGCCCGGAGTCCATGGCCCTTGTGGACATGATTCAAAAAGAAGGAATCAAGCCCATTGTCGTCTGTATTAACTATCACCAGTTTGAAAACACTACGGACGATTACATCCAATTGGCCTCCTATTGCGGCCAAAAGGGATTGATCTTCGAGTATTTGGACGCCAAATCCCTGCCCGAAGAAGAGGCCTATCACGAAGGCGATAATTTCAAAGCCTGGGCCAGAGCCCTTCGTTATCGTTTCTTCAAGCAGGTCTACACAAAGCATAAAGCGGCCGGCCTTTTCATCGCGCATACGCAGGATGACCTCCTCGAACTTTACATCATGCAGCGCGACCATAACGTCAAAGGCGCGGACTATGGCATGTCTGAAATCAATGAACTGGATGGCATGATCGTCATCCGCCCGTTGCTGCGCTACACGAAGCAAGACCTCTTCGAATACAACGAAGAGAATCACGTCCCCTTCTCCCGCGCAAAGGAAGATTATGAAAACCAGTTCGTCCGCAACGAGATCCGCACCAAGATCAACGCTCTTTCCGAGATTGAGCGCGAAAACCTTATCAACAGCATGCTTTACGAAAAGGCGGATAAGTTTGAATTGGTCCAAGACTTCCGCGCCTCCATCGACGAGGGCGAAGAGCTTGAGATTCGTCCCCTTATCGCTTTGGCACCAGACGAATTCATGACTGCTGTTTCGCACTTTGTTTCCAAGGCGATCGAAACGGTTGTTTTGGAGCCGGAAGATTTCGCAAATATCCGCAAATTCTGCTTAACTCCCGTGCCTTACGCGACTTTACACCTCGATGGCGACATTTATCTGATTAAACAGTACGATGTGCTCCTTCTAGGCAGGAATTACGAGGAAATTGTTTACGAATATACTTTGGAAAAGCCTGGAACCTTGAAGAACGATTACTTCGAGCTTGACTTCTCGATGGGCGCCGAAGATCGTGGCATTCATGATTCAGACTACCCGATCACCATCCGCACCGCGAAACCCTCGGATCGCTTCATGGTCCATGGTTATCTCGAATCCGTTCACTTGCTCTATTCGACCTGGAAAATGCCACCGCGGCTTCGCGGCCTATGGCCGATCTTCATCAACAAAGACGGCAAAGTCGTCTATGTTCCCCGTTATCGCCGCTACTTCCGCGAGTACCACACATCCATATTACATATGAATGTGACGGACGATGAGAAGTAAATAAGTTGACAACGTTGTTATCTACCCTAAATTTATGTGCACCCACTTTTAGTGGAGAAAGGAGTTTTTATGAATGATGGAAACACCCCAAGAAGAAGTCGCTTTGGCTTCTTAATCCCCTTTCTACTGCTGGCCCTTGGCATCGGCCTGTTTATTTATCTTTTCGCCGGCAACCTGTTCTCGAGCACCCAAAACATCGATGTCGTGGAGCTCGAAAACACCGTTCTCCGTTACAAACTCAACGAGACGAAGGATTCTTACGAATACGAGAATTACTATGTAAAAGACAAGAAGATGCTCTACGCATATTCGGTTACCCGCAGTTACAAAACTGTCGGCGTCACCGGTGCGTATATCATCCATACCTCTGGCGGAAACACCAACTATGGTACCTTCTTCGTCCGTATCGACGAGACAGAATGGGACAAAGGCTATAGCTATAACGGCATCGTTCACGAGGCCTATGTCGACGTCTTCGAACACCGCTTAACTGATGCACGTACCTTCAATTGGACCAGCATCGGCATCAAACAGCCGACCATTTCCAACTCCAACGCAGACGCCTTCGAAAGCAATCCGTGGGAGTCCTGGTTACCGACCATCATCATCGGCGTCCTCGTCGTCGGCGTTTCGATTTTCATCATGTCGCGTCTAAGCAATTCGATCAGCGGCGCGAACAATTCAGTCAATTCATTCAACAAATCACCTGCGCGTCGCGCGGATTCGAGCAAGGTCCGCTTTGCGGACGTTGCTGGCTGCGACGAAGAGAAAGCCGAAATGGTGGAACTTGTCGAATATCTCCGCGATCCGAAGAAATACGCCAAGTTCGGCGCGAGGTTGCCTAAAGGTATTCTCCTTATCGGCCCTCCGGGCACTGGTAAAACCCTCTTGGCCAAGGCCGTTGCAGGTGAAGCAGGAGCCCCGTTCTTCTCAATCTCCGGTTCCGACTTCGTCGAAATGTACGTCGGTGTCGGCGCGGGTCGTGTCCGCGACCTCTTCCGCCAGGCGAAAGCAGCCGCCCCATGTCTTATCTTTATCGATGAAATCGATGCCGTTGGCCGTCAGCGTGGCGCTGGCTTAGGCGGTGGCAATGATGAACGCGAACAGACCCTTAACCAGTTGCTTGTCGAGATGGACGGCTTCGAACCCAATTCGGGCATTTTGGTCATCGCCGCGACCAACCGCGATGACGTCCTTGACCCTGCTCTTCGTCGTGCGGGCCGTTTCGATAGAACCGTCACCGTTTCCTTGCCGGATAAAAACGGCCGTGAAGCCATTCTTAAAGTGCATGCCAGAAACAAAACCATGGCACCAGGTGTCGATTTTGGCGCCCTTGCTAAGCGTACCGTTGGCTTCTCTGGCGCGGACCTTGAAAACGTCCTTAACGAGGCTGCAATCCTTGCCGTACGCGGCAACAAACCCGCGATTGGCATCGAAGAAATCGATGAGGCCATCGATCGCCGTATCTCTGGCCCTGCGAAGTCTTCTAAGGGCATGTCTGAGAAGGAGCGGAAGCAGGTCGCCTACCACGAAGCGGGCCATGCCGTTATCGGCATTAACCTCCCCTATTCGGATAAGGTCCAGAAAATCACCATTGTCCCGCGTGGAAACACGGGCGGCCATGTCTTGATGACTCCCGAGGACGATCGCTTCCTAATGACCAAAAACGAGCTTTTAGCTCGTATTACGGGCCTCCTTGGTGGCCGTACTTCCGAAGAAATCTTCTTCCAGGATGTTTCGACGGGTGCCTCCAACGATATCGAACAGGCTACACGTCTAGCGCGTTTGATGGTTACCGAATTCGGCATGTCCGAACTCGGCCCCATTCAGTATGAGCGTGACACGGGTTCTGTGTTCCTTGGCCGTGATTACACGTCCACGCAGCGTAACTTCTCGACCCAGATCGCTTTCGAAATTGATAAGGCGGTCCGGAAAATCATCGATGAGGCGCACGCGGATGCCATCCGTTTGCTCAACGAGCATAAGGATCAGGTGATTCTCATCGCCGAGACTCTCCTCGATAAGGAAACCATCACCGCAGAGGAAATCGAATCCCTCTGCAAGACGGGAAAACTTCCCAAAAAGGAAGCTCCGAAAGAGGAGAAGCCCGTTGAAGAATCTGCTCGGGTCGAAGGGGAAGAGGCTCCTAAAGAAGAGCCTCAAAAGCCCGAAGAAACGCCTTCGGAACCAAAAGCTAAATAAGCGTCAATATAAAACGAGATTAAGGCGAGTGACTATCCCTATCCAAGGAGGCGCTCGCCTTGTCTCTATTTACAGGGAAACTGGGAGACAACAATGCGAATTGGTGACGTCGAATTAAACGGTAACGTGATTCTTGGCCCCATGGCCGGGGTGACTTCTTTGGCGTACCGCGAATTCATGAAGCCATTTGGGGTTGCCCTCTCTTATTCCGAGATGATTTCCGACTGCGGAATCGCTTATGGCAATCAGCGTACTTTCGAATATCTAAAAACCAGCAAAATCGATTCCCCTGTAGGTTTGCAGCTTTTTGGATCCGATATCAAAAACACTGCAAAGGCGATTGAAATCGTGCAAAATGTGGCTAAATATGACATTTTAGACATCAATTTAGGCTGTCCAGTACATAAAGTTGTCAAAACGGGCGCAGGCTCCGCCTTACCGCGTGATATTGCAAAGTTACGCGAATATATGGGCGAAGTTGTAAAAGTCTCGCAAAAGCCCGTCACAGCTAAAATCCGTCTGGGTTGGGACCAGAGCTCCATCAATGTTTTTGAAGTGGCTAAAATCCTTGAAGAAGCGGGGGTGAAGGCCATTGCCGTTCATTGCAGAACAACCGTTCAGGGTTACGCTGGGCAGGCCGATTATTCCAAGATTAAAGGTCTTAAGGAAACCTTATCTATTCCCCTGATCGTTTCTGGTGATATTTTTACTCTTGATGATGCCATTCGAAGCGTCAATGAAACGCATGCAGATGGTGTTATGATCGCGCGTGGTGGAATCGGGAATCCCTATCTGATTACGCAGATTGGCCACTACTTTAAAACAGGCGAAAAACTTCCAGAGCAAGGTACGGATAAATCGATTGAGTATGCACGCCAATTTGCCCGTTCTTTGGTCGAACTCAAGGGTGAAGCACACGCTATCCCCGAGCTTCGTGGAATCCTCCCCCATTTTTTCTCCGGCTTCCCTGGTTATAAGAAGATTCGTCTTGCCTTGGCGACTAACATGAAGACGCTCCAAGACATGGAAGCCATTTTTACCGGTATCGAAATCCATGGCTGAGTATCAAAAACTGACCCACGGATTCGGCCCTTATTATGATCATGGGTCGCGCGTTTTGATTCTTGGATCGTTTCCAAGCGTTAAGTCGCGGGAACAGCAGTTCTTCTACGGGCACCCTAAAAACCGTTTCTGGCCGATGATTTCGGCCATCTTCGGGAAGGAAGAACCTAAAACGATAGAAGAGAAGAAAGCCTTCCTTGAAGAAGCACACCTAGCTCTTTATGACGTTATCGAAGAATGCGAGATCAAGAACTCTAGTGATGCCTCGATTAAAAACCCTGTCGTGTCAGACCTGCCCGCAATACTTGAGAAGACCCAAGTTTCGCTGATCCTCCTAAACGGTAAAAAGGCGGGTGATCTATTCCTTCGATATCAATTACCAACCCTTAAAACACCTATTGAGTATGCGATAATGCCATCGACTTCCCCGGCTAATGCGGCCGTTTCAATGGCTGATTTATTGCATACATGGGGTACCAAACTGCAAAAATGTAGCGCATGCGCTTGCATGTTTATGTGAAAGGCCTAGAATTGTTCGGTACCGAACGATTATGCGCGAACCACCGTTGCCCGTATTGATTCAATTTGCTAGCAAGCGTTTCTTCCAAGCCGCCGAGGAGCGGCTGCAAGAAGCAGGGCTGGCCACTTTGCATCCCCCAGAGGGCCAGATTTTGGCTGTTCTGCATTCTCACCCCGAAATGTCTGCGTCGGGGGTCCAAGAGGCGCTGAAATTGTCCAAATCGACCGTTTCAGAGGCACTGAACCATCTCGCTTCGCTTGGTCTTATCGAATACGTGGTCAACGAAGAAAACCGCCGCGAGAAGAGAATCGTGGAAACCGAAAAAGGAAAACGTCACCAAGAACAGGCTTGGAGAGTTTTATCGGAGCTGGAGAAAGAAACCGAAAAAGGACTGAGCCAAGAAGAACTGGCCGTATTACGAAAAACTCTTAACCAAATCATAAAAAACACGAAAGGAGGAAACCATGGCTAAAAAACGGAAGCCGTTAGAAGAACGGTTAGAAAGCAAAGCCGATGCCGACCTTGCCAACGCCAAAAAGCACTCGATCATCAAAGAACTGGTTGGGTATATGAAAGGCGGCTGGCATTGGGTCTTTGCCGCATGGATTTTGGTCGCCGGCGAAGTCGTCTGCGAGGTATTGATTCCTTGGGTCGCCGGCACGTATTTGATTCCCACAATTAACCCAACCGCCGCGATGATCGAGGCCGGTTACAAGATGGAGGAACACGTCGGCGAGCTGTGGGGCTTGTCGGGTGCCATGGTAGGGCTAGCGATCGTCAGCTGTGTCTTTGGTATAGCGGCCGGCTTTATTGCTGCAAAAGCATCTGCCCGGTTTGGTAGGAATCTCCGTCAGGGGATGTTCTATAAGATTCAGGACTATTCGTTCCATAACATCGACGAGTTTTCTACCCCGTCTCTTATCACGCGTTTGACCACGGATGTCACAAACGTGCAAAACTCCGTCCAAATGATCATTAGAACCGTCGTTCGCGCGCCTTTTATGTTGATTTTCGCTCTTGTCATGGCTGCGACGATTTCTCCGCTCCTTTCATTGGTTTTTCTTGCAGTAATCCCGTTTTTAGGTGTGGTTTTGATCGGAATTGTCATCAAAGTACATCCGACGTTTGTGCGGGTTTTTGAGGCTTATGACGGCTTGAACGCGTCGGTAGAAGAAAACGTCCGCGGCATTCGAGTCGTGAAGAGTTATGGCAAGGAAGAAGCTGAATACAAGAAGTTCACGGGCGTGTCCAAATACATCTACAAATGCTTTGTCCATGCCGAACGCATCATGGCTTTTAACAATCCTGCGATGCAGCTTTCGGTCTATGCGACCATCTTGGTCTTCTCCTGGTTCGGCGCCCGTATGATCGTCCAATCGGGCAATGACCCCATGGGTTTCAACACGGGCTCTTTGACCTCGTTGATTAGCTACAACATTCAGATTCTTAACTCCCTTATGATGCTGTCGCTGATCTTCGTCTTGCTGATCATTTCGCGCAACTCGGCAGAACGCATTTGCCAAGTGCTAGGTGAGCAGCCTGATATCGTTTCCCCCGAGAATGCGATTGTGGAAGTTCCCTCTGGGGCGGTGGACTTCGAGAACGTGTCCTTCCGTTATGGCAAGGAAGGAGGCAAGGATGTCCTCCACAACATCACGGTTCACATCCCGTCTGGTTCGACCGTCGGCATCATCGGCGCGACGGGCTCTTCTAAGTCGACGTTGATTAGTCTTATCGCCCGTCTTTACGACGCGACCCAAGGCTCGGTGAAAGTCGGCGGAATCGATGTCAGGAAATACGACATTGTTGTCCTGCGCGACGCCGTTTCAGTCGTGTTACAGAAGAACGTTCTCTTTACCGGAACCGTGCGTTCGAACTTGCTTTGGGGCAATAAAAACGCGACACAGGAAGAAATCGAAAAAGCCGCAAAACTGGCATGCGCGGATGAATTTATCGAAAAAATGCCGGAAAAATACGATACGAAGATCGAACATGGAGGCAGTAATGTTTCCGGTGGTCAGAGGCAGCGTCTTTGTATCGCTAGGGCCCTATTAAAGAAACCGAAGATCCTGATTTTGGACGACTCGACTTCGGCCGTCGATACGGCGACGGACGCGAAGATTCGTCACGCGTTCAAAACCGAGATTCCCGACGTTACCAAATTCATCGTCGCCCAGCGCATCCTCTCCATTAAGGATTGCGACACGATCCTGGTTTTGGACGATGGCAACCTGATTGCTCAGGGGAACAACGAGCAGCTGATGAAGTCTTGCGAAATCTACCGCGAGATCTATCAGACCCAGCTCGGAGGAGGTGATTTCGATGCCGCCTAGAACAATGAATCCAAGAGCGAGAAAGCTCAATTTCAAGGAGTCGCGCCAGATTTTCGGTCGCATCCTTGCCCGCATGTTTAAGAGCCATCCATGGCTTATCGTCTTTGCGATTATCTGCATCCTTCTTTCCTCGGGTGCCGGCGTTATCGGCAACGTCTTCATCGGCGATATCTTAATTGACCAATTCGTCACCCCGATGATTCAGGGGAACCCCACGTACCTTTACGGAATTCCAATGGACCTTCAAACCGTCATCATTTTGATGGCTGGCGTGTATCTGATTGGCATCGTTTCCGCTTATTTGTACCAAATTCTGGTCTCACAAATCGGGCAGGGGACCCAAAAAGTGCTTCGTGACGAGCTCTTCCACAAAATGGAAAAACTGCCGATTTCCTACTTCGATCAAAGGCAGACAGGCGACATCATGTCCGTCTATTCCAATGACATCGACACCCTGCGCGAACTCATTTCTCGCGTATTGCCGACCCTTTTGCAGTCCCTCACCACGATGATTACCGCGTTGGTGGCCATGATTCTATTAAAAGAATGGCCGCTTCTGCTGGTCGTCATCGGATTCTTATTTGTTATTCTCTTCACCGTTTTGAACGTCTCGAAACGCTCCAGCAAATACTTCATCGGCCAGCAACGTATCCTCGGCGCGACCAACGGGTATATCGAGGAAATGATTTCCGGGCAAAAGGTCATCAAGGTCTTCAATCATGAAGAGGAAACCAAAGAAGGTTTTGATAAGCTCAACGACGAACTTTGCGTCTATACCACGAAGGCCGTCCAGTTCTCTAACATTCTCGGCCCCGTCGTCAACAATTTGTCCAACCTCCAATATGTCGTCATCGCTCTCATGGGCGGATTAGGAGTCGCTTACGGCTTCATCAGCAGCCCTGGTGTCATCCTCTCCTATATGCAGCTTGGACGTTCGTTCTCGATGCCTATCATGCAATTGGCGATGAACATCAACATGCTTATCGTCGCTTTGGCTGGTGGCCAACGCATCTTCGAACTTTTGGATTCCAAACCCGAAATTGACGACGGATACGTCACGTTGGTCAACGCGAAAGAAGGCGTGGACGGTAATCCCGTCGAGACCAAAGAGTACACGGGCAAATGGGCTTGGAAGCATCCCCACAAGGACGGATCTGGCACCGACTATGTCTGGCTTAAGGGCAAGATCAACCTCTATGACGTCGACTTCGGTTATGTGCCGGGGAAGACGGTTCTTCATAACATCACCCTCTATGCTAAGCCGGGCCAGAAAGTCGCTTTCGTCGGTCCGACCGGCGCGGGCAAGACGACCATCACGAACCTCCTCAACCGCTTCTATGACATCGAAGAAGGTAAGATTCGCTTTGACGATATCAACATCAATAAAATTCGCAAACACGACCTGCGACGCGCAATGGGCATGGTTTTGCAGGAAACAAACCTCTTTACCGATACTGTGCGCGAAAATATCCGTTACGGAAACCCGAATGCGACCGATGAAGAAGTTGAAAACGCCGCAAAACTCGCGAATGCTGACGGATTTATTCGAATGCTACCGCAAGGATATGACACGGTTTTGGAAGGCGCTGGTGCCGGTTTGTCTCAAGGGCAACGCCAACTGATTTCTATTGCTAGGGCCGCCTGCGTCAACCCACCCGTCCTCATTTTGGACGAGGCGACTTCCTCCATCGACTCGCGTACCGAAAGCCTTGTGCAAAAAGGCATGGACGCCATCATGAAAGGACGCACCGTATTCGTTATCGCCCACCGTCTCTCGACCATCCAAAATTCCAACGTCATCATGGTTTTGGAAAATGGGCGCATCATCGAAAGGGGCGACCATAATCAGCTTCTAGCCCAGAAGGGAAAATATTATCAACTCTACACGGGCGGAAAAGTTACATCGGAGGACTAACCATGGATCGGAAAGTAGTGGAACTCGCAGCCAAGGAACTCATTCGGCAGAATAGCGGCATCGAACTCATCGCTTCGGAGAATTATCCCTCCATCGACGTTCGTGAGGCCGCGGGCAGCATCTTTACCTGCAAATACGCGGAAGGTTTCCCAGGACGCCGTTACTACGGCGGCTGCGAAGTTGTAGATGAGCTCGAAAACCTCTGCATCGAGCGCTGCAAGGCCCTTTTCAACGTCGCCTACGCTAACGTTCAACCCCATTCAGGATCGCAAGCTAATTATGCTGCTTATCGTGCTTTAATCGCCTCTGGTGCCAAGGTTCTGTCGTTGGCGTTAAATGACGGCGGACATTTGACGCACGGGTCGCCTGTTTCCTTCTCTGCCAACACGTATAACTTCGTTCATTATGACCTCGGGGGAGATGGCCATTTGGACATGGATATCATCGCCAAGCGTCTTGACGAAGAGAACCCTGATCTTTTCCTTGCCGGCTATAGCGCATATCCCTTCGCGATCGATTTCAAGAAGATGCGCGAATTAATCGACGCCCATAATGCGAAAACCGGCGGTCATTGTCTTTTTATGGTCGATATGGCCCATATCGCCGGCCAAGTTGCCGCTGGCAAATGCCAAAACCCATGCGACTATGCGGATTTGGTCACTTCGACCACGCATAAGACCTTGCGCGGCCCACGTGGCGGTTTGATTTTGACCAACCGCCTCGATTTGGTAAAGAAGATCGATTCCGCCGTTTTCCCGTTCTCACAAGGCGGCCCATTGGAACATATCATTGCCGCGAAAGCTACCGCGTTCCTTGAAGCCTCACGTCCTGAATTCAAGGTTTACTTTGACCATGTCCTCGAAAATACGAAGGCCTGTAATGACGAATTGGCTCGTTTAGGGCGCGTTGTATCCGGCACGGACAACCATCTTTTCCTCTTAAACGTCCTGGCTTCCTATCGCATCAACGGCCTTGAAGCGCAGAACCGTCTGGAATCGATTGGTATCACCGCGAACAAAAACATGATCCATGGCGACACCCTTTCCCCGAAATATACGTCGGGTCTTCGTCTCGGCTTTGCCGCAGTTAGCTCGCGTGGGTGTACGAAAGAACAGGCCATCGAAATCGCCCACATCATCGACGATGCACTGATAAACCCGGAAGCGGACCTAGATGCGCTTAAAGCGCGTGTCGCGAAAGAAGTCGTTGCCGACTGGGAAGATATCTCCTGCTTGACGTATTGATTTGGCCTTTTTGGAACGCTTTTTAGCGCGCCTGCTTTCAATGCGGGCGTGGGTGCGTTAAGATTAGCCCGCCTTAGGGAGGTTTACCCATGGAAGAGAAACTCACAGACCAAGAACAAGCGCGCGTAGACAAACTCCCGCGCTACCGCGAACTCGGAATCGAGCCGTTTGGCGCCCGTTATGACTGGAAGGATCGAATCTGCGATATCCGTCGCGACTATGGCGAGCTCGAAGCGGAAGATCTATCCGCCAAAAACATCGAAGTTGATGTCGCGGGTCGCCTTTTGGCCATTCGCCGCATGGGAAAAGCCGCTTTCGTTAATCTCAAAGACGAGCACGGTTCCATCCAGGGATGGCTTGGACTCGATGTCGTCGGCGAAGAGAACTACGCCGTGTTCAAACTCGCCGATCTTGGCGATATCGTCGGGCTCCGCGGCACGCTAATGAAGTCCCGCACCGGGGAACTTACGATCCGCGTTTCCAAGTTCACCCACATCTCGAAATGCCTTAAGCCGCTCCCTGAAAAGTTCCACGGACTCACCGATGTCGAGGACCGTTATCGCAAGCGTTATCTCGACCTTATCGTGAACGACGATTCCCGCAAAATCGCTTTAATGCGCCCCGCAATTATCAAAGAGATACGCAGGTATTGCGACGATTTAGGTTTTGTTGAAGTCGAAACCCCCGTCCTTTCGCCTATCGCTGGCGGCGCTGCTGCGCGCCCCTTTATCACGCATCATAATGCCCTCGATAAGGACTTCTATCTCCGCATCGCGACCGAGTTGAACCTCAAAAAGGCCATGATCGGCGGAATCGACCGCGTCTACGAAATTGGACGCATCTTCCGTAACGAGGGTATCGACGTTCGCCATAACCCTGAATTCACGACCATCGAGCTTTATCAGGCCTATGGCGACCTCCGCTCGATGATGGATTGGACCGAAGGCCTTCTTCGCGATTTGGCCCAGAAGATCTTGGGTACCGAAACCATCACCTGGGGCGGCCATGAATTGGATCTTTCCAAGCCTTTCAAGCGCATTTCCATGTGCGAAGCCATCCTCGAAGAGACTGGCATCGATTTTACGAAGGAAATCTCTTTTGAAGAGGCCGTCAAACTGGCCAACGAGCATCACGTTCCCCTTCAGGAATCCTGGAACTCCACTGGATATATCATCCAAGCCTTCTTCGATGAATTCGTTGAAAAGAAGTTCATTCAACCGACTTTCATTCACACGTATCCGATCGAAGTTTCGCCCCTCACCAAGAAGCTTGATGACCCGCGTTTCGTCGACCGCTTCGAGATCTTTGTCTGCGGCGGCGAACTCGCGAACGCCTATAGCGAGCTAAACGATCCCTTCGACCAGAGAGAACGATTTGAAGCCCAGCTTGCTGCCAAAGGCAGGGGAGACGAAGAGGCTAACGATATCGACTTCTCCTTCCTTGATGCCATGCGTTACGGCATGCCTCCTGCCGGCGGTATCGGCATGGGTATCGACCGCCTCTGCATGATGCTTTGCAACGTGGATAACATCCGCGAAGTGCTCCTCTTCCCGACGATGCGGGACGAAAAATAAATCTTCCGATTGAGCAAAAATCGCCTATACGTGCTATAGGAGGGCTTTTGCCAATGGAAAAAACCATCGATATGGAAAGCCGTCTTTCGGCTTACCTCAACACCCTTGTCTACGAAAAACTAGAGACATTTCTTTATCGCCGTCCGCCCCTTAAAGTGCTGACGGCGTTTTCCAAGAGAAACGCGTTCTATGCCACCGTGCTGATTCACGTCTTCACGGGCACGGAAATAACCCTATCTTCCTTCGATCATTATGACGAAGACCAAGATATCGAATCTTTATTTCAAAACGGCATTTACCTATATGCGAAATGGGCAAGCGCAGGGATCGATAAGGCTGCTTTGAATTATTGCCAATTGATGAATCGCCTCCTCGATAGAATTCCGTTTTCCAAAGGGGAGGCTAACACTTCATCCTTACCGGATTTCTGCACCGAGGCGAATAAAATCGTCCAATACATGAAGAAATTACGTTACACGTGCGTGCCAATTAAGACGCGAAGAAGCAGTACGAAAAGAATTTAAAAAAAATTAGCACTCAATGCTTGACACTGCTAAAAACAGGGTTAATATATGGTTAGCACTTAGGAATGTTGAGTGCTAAAACTCGAAAGGAGTACCCATATGAACTGCTATATCAAACCCGGTAATCGTACCATCCTCGATCCGTTCTTCGAGGCGATCTTCGACGGTAATAAGGAGGAGAACTTCGGCCTCCTCCAAATGAAGACCAATGTCCTCGAAAGCGAGAAAGGCTATCGTCTTCTCGTCGAACTCCCCGGCTTCAAGAAAGAGGATATCGATCTAAGCTTCGATGACGGCTATCTGACCATTGCCGTCAAAACTCCCGAAGAACCTAAGGAAGACGAATTCAAGACCATCCACCGCGAACGCTTCTATGGTGAAGCCAACCGCCGTTACTATCTCGGCGAAATCGACGAAAAAGGCATTACGGCCTCTTTCGAAAACGGCGTCTTGAAGATCGAGGCCCCCAAGCTTCTCCCTGAGGAGACGAAGCCGACCAAGATCCAAATCATGTAACCCATTTCCCCACCTCCCTTTTGGGGCGGCGCGCCTTCGGGCTCGTCGCCTTTTTCTTTACATGCGCGAGGAGACTTCATAAAATGTATATACCCCCCGGGGGTATTAGGAATGAAGAAGAAATACGAAGTCAGTGGAATGATGTGCGCCGCCTGCCAGGCCAATGTGACACGAGCCGTTTCGAAGCTCGATGGCGTTTCTCACGTCAACGTTTCATTGCTTGGGAAGAACATGGTCGTCGACTTCGATGAGTCCAGAATCGACGATTCTACGATCGTAGGAGCGGTTGAGTCTGCGGGCTATGGCTGCGCAGTTTTCGTGAATGAAACCATCGCAAATCTAAACAAAAAAAGAGAGCAGATTTTGAGGAAAACGCGCAAAAAGCTGATTTTAAGTTTAATTTTCCTTGTTCTGTTGATGGTTTTTTCAATGGGACCGATGATTCCGTTTTTCATGGAAAAAATCGATGCCTCGCCCTATGGTTCCCTCGTTTGCATTCTTAATGTGACTGCCCAGATCGTCTTCCTGGTCCCCATCTTAGTTTTAAACATTCACCACTATGTCTCGGGCTACCGATCCTTGGCCAAGGGACATCCCAACATGCAAACTTTGGTGGCCCTAGGTTCCACGGTTTCGATCATCTATGGCCTCTATATCTTCATCATGATGATTCTAGCCCATCTTCGCGGCGACTCGATGGCGGTCATGGCTTATTCCATGAACATCTATTTCGAATCCGCGGCGATGATTCCGGTCTTCATTTCTCTTGGAAAATATTTCGAGGCCAAGGCCACCAACAAGACCACGTCTTCTATTGCTTCGATGATGGCCTTAGTTCCGGAGACCGCCATTGTGTATCGCGATGGCGTTGAAATTGAAGTTCAAACCGAAGAAATCAATCTCGACGACATCGTTGTTGTCAAACCGGGCATGGCGATTCCAGTCGACGGGGAAATCGTCTTTGGCTATGGTTCAATCGATGAATCTGCGATTTCGGGAGAGTCTCTGCCCATTTATAAACAGGTCGGCGATAAGGTAATCGGCGGCACGGTGAATCAGGAGAGTTCCTTCCGTTTCCGCGTGACCTCCGTCGGTAAAGATACGACCTTGGCCAAGATTATTTCCTTGGTCGAAGAAGCCAGCGAATCCAAGGCCCCAATTGCCCGTCTGGCGGATCGAATTTCCTCCGTCTTCGTTCCTGTCGTCATTTTGATTTCTTTGTTCACGTTCGGGCTATGGATGCTCTTAACCGGACTAGGGGTAGCAGGGGAAGCGAGACCCGATTGGAACCTTAGTATTCAGCTTGCCGTCTCCGTCATGGTTATTTCCTGCCCCTGTGCGCTTGGTTTGGCCACCCCTGTTGCCATTATGGTCGGAACGGGAAAAGGCGCGGAAAACGGTATTTTGATCAAGTCTGCCGAAGCGTTTGAAACGGCTTGCAAGGTCGACTGTGTCTTGTTCGATAAGACGGGGACGTTGACCAAAGGAGAAATGAAACTTCATTCCATCGTTTGCTTTGGCGAAACGGAAGATGCGCTTTTGACAAAAGTCGCCTCCGTAGAAGCCTTATCCGAACACCCTTTGTCCGTCGCTATCGTCAAAGAAGCCAAAGCCCGAAACTTGGCCCTTCTTCCGTGTGAAGACTTCGTCCCCATCCCCGGAAAAGGCGTAAAGGGCAACGGGCTCATCATTGGAAATCGTTCTCTTTTAAAGGAGAATTGCGTAGATGTGTCCTCAAAGGAAGAGGTTTTTGAGGAACTTTCTAGTGTGGGCAACACCGTTTTATATGTGGCGGAAGGAAAACGTATCCTCGCCTTGCTTGCCATAGGCGATGAGATTAAAGAAAGCGCAGAAAAAGCCATCAGAGAACTTCACGAAAAGGGTATCCGCGTTGCGATGGTGACAGGGGATAACCGCGTTACCGCGAATGCGATTGCTGCCCGTTTAGGGTTGGATGATGTCTATTCCGAGGTCGTCCCAGAGGATAAAGAACGCATCGTTTCTGAACTAAAGGCAAAGGGGCACCGTGTGTGCTTTGTGGGCGATGGAATTAACGATGCGCCCGCGCTTACTTCTGCCGATGTCGGCATTGCGATTGGGGCAGGCACCGAAATCGCCATCGAATCGAGCGACATCATCTTGGCCAATAACGATCCTAGCGACGTTGTATTTACCTTAAAGCTAAGCAAACGCGTCGTGCGTAACGTTAAGCAAAACCTCGCTTGGGCGTTCTTCTATAACGCCATCTTAATTCCGCTTGCAGCAGGGGCGTTTTATGCCATCACGGTCACGCCCAACTGGTTTACGGGTTCGCAATCTCATCTCGTCCTTACCCCGATGATCGGCTCGATTGCGATGTCGCTTTCTTCTGTTACCGTCGTCTTGAACGCGCTGCGCTTAAGACGGATTAAAAAGAATCCAAAGGAGGAATAATCATGTTTGGATCGAAAAAACAAACCGTCCTTGTCGAGGGCATGATGTGCCAGCACTGCGCCGCCCACGTCAAAGAAGCTCTCGAAAAGCTCGATGGCGTGGCCGATGCCAAAGTCGACCTCAAAGGAAAATGCGTCGAAGTGAAGGTCAAAGGCGAGGTTGCCGAAGAAGCTTATCGCAAAGCCATTGAAGACGCCGGCTACAAGTTCGTGGGAGTCCGCTAATGCGCGCCGATCACGCGAAAGTAACGCACCAGCTTAAAATCGCCCGCGGCCAAATCGACGGCCTTTTGGCGATGGTGGAAAACGATGCTTACTGCATCGATGTTTCCAATCAGCTTTTAGCGACGATTGCCATTCTTAAAAGAGTGAATGCCGAAGTGATTTCGGCCCACTTGGAACACTGTGTCAAAGAAGCAAAAGGCGATGAAGAAATCGACGCTAAGATCGCCGAAGTCCGCGCGTTGATGAAACGCCTGATGGACTAAAGAAGATTCATGATGGCAATGACCTCTTCCTGGAGGCCGCCCGCGATAACGAGCTGGCCATTATGGATGTGGAGGTCTGTTTCGCTGCGCATCCCGAAGTCGGGAGCGTAGATACCTGGCTCGTCAGAAAACGAAGTGTTTTCTAATAGGAGTCGGGTGTCGTGGGATTCGTAATTGTCGAGATTCGCGCCAGGACCATGGGGCGAAACGCCGTCCGCGATATTATGTCCGAGGCGGTGGAGAAAGTATTTGCCATAGCCGCGTTCCGCGATATATTGCCGCGCCGCATCGTCCGCTTCGAAAGCGTGGACGGGTCGTAACGGCAATTCTTTTTGCAAGAAGGATATTGCGGCGTCTCTAGCCCCTTTGACGATGGCGAATCGTTCTTGGTATTCCTTAGGAACCTCCTTACCCACATAACCCATCCAGGTGATGTCTGCATAGACGCTTCCGGGCTCTTTGTACTTGGCCCACATATCGACGAGGACGAGGTCGCCCTCTTTGATACTAGAGTGTGCCTGTTCGGTCGGGGTGTAGTGAGGGTCGGATGCGTTAGGTCCAATCGCGACCAGCGGCGGCTCGTCATAGACCATGCCTTCTTCGTCAAAGCGATGGGCTATATAACGCTGGATTTCTAGTTCGTCTGAGATGCCGTTTTGCTGGATTTTTAAAGCGATAAGGCGAAAGGCCTCATCTTTGATTTTCAAACACGTTTTGCACGCTTTTAATTGCGATTGCAGGGATTCTTCGCTTAAAACCGCGGTCATATATTGCTGCAAATCCCCGGAAGATGCGATTTCGATGCCTAAGGATGAAACGAAGGATACAGAGCCATGGTCTGCAAGGGAAATACGCGGCAGCAAACCGCTCTCGGATACATCCATCAAGACTTTCTTATATGAGGCGAAAGATTGCCGTTCCAAGTCCAGCATCTCTTGCCAAGTCTGATAGATGCGCAGATCGAATTGGTCCTCGATGTCATGGAGATAGATTGTGTCAATGCGATGAACGATAAGGTAGGGCTTTCCCGCTTTGGGAAGCACTAGGAAGATCTTGCGGGTCAGCATTCGGCTTCCCAAAAGCTTAACGAGAGTTGGGTTTTGATTCTCGTAGTCGACGATGATCCAGGCGTCCGCGCCTAGAAGTTTTATTTTGGATTGGATTTCTTGAACGGTTAACATGGCCACATTGTAAACCTAAATCGGGGAAGGGAAAGTAGCCCCTTTCTTTATATAAAGAAGCAAATCGACGTAACGACCTGTTAGAATATGACCATGTTCACCTACGAAGGGAAGCGCGTCGACAAAAATAACCCCCTTGCCGAATATCCAACCCCTCAATTCGCAAGGGACAGTTATCTTTCGCTTAATGGCGAGTGGGATTTCCACGTCGACCAATCATTAGGCAACCACTCCTTTTATCCGCGACATATCACCGTCCCCTTTGCGGTCGAAACCGTTTTGTCGGGATACGAGCATCGCATCACAAAACACGACGTCCTCCATTATCGACGCAAGTTTTCCTTGCCCGCCGGTTTCTTGAAAAAGCGTGTCTTGCTCCATTTCGAAGCGGTAGATCAACGCTGCGACGTCTACCTAAACGGGGTTCGCGTCGTACATCACGAAGGCGGATATTTGCCTTTTACGGTAGATTGCCTTGAGCTGAAAGACGGGGAGAACGAGCTCCTCGTGGACGTGCAAGACGACGTGGAATCTCCTGCGTTCCCCCGTGGCAAGCAGGCGAAGTCTTCCTCGGGAATCTGGTATACCGGGACTTCGGGCATCTGGGGTTCGGTCTGGCTGGAATCCGTTCCAAATGAGGTCATCCAATCGATTCGTATCGATCCGGATTACGATCAGAAGAAAGTCCGCATTCGCGCGACCTTCGAAGGCCGGCCAACTTCTTCTTCGCTACAGATATATCATGCGGGCCAACTCGTCGGCTCTGGCGTCTTGGACGAAAACCTCTCCTGTGAGATTGATTTAAGTCACCATTTCTTTTCATGGTCGCCCGAACGCCCCGACTTATATGACGTCATCCTTCGAATCAATGAGGACGAAATCAAAAGCTATTTCGGCATGCGGAAATTCTCTTCGGTTCTTTTTAATGGGCATAAGGTTTTCGCTTTGAATAACAAACCCTATTTTCTCTCGGGCCTATTAGACCAGGGTTACTGGCCTGACGGCGGTCTAACCCCTCCGACCGATGCGGCGATGATTAACGACATCGAGGCCGCCAAAGAACTTGGGTTCAATATGCTCCGTAAACACATCAAAATCGAGCCTATGCGCTGGTACTACCATTGCGACCGACTCGGAATGATTGTCATTCAGGATTTCATTAATGGCGGCGATAAATACAAAGCGCGCTACATCGCCTTGGCTCCGTTTTTCGATTTCCATTTTAAGGACACAGAGCACCTTTCTCGCTTTGGCAGCGCCTCTAGGGAATGGCGGCAGCGTTTCGAGGCGGACATGGAACCAATCGTCGCACGCCTATATAACGTTACCTCCATCGCCGCGTGGACATTATTCAATGAGGGGTGGGGGCAATTTGAATCCGTCCGCTTGACCGCCCGCCTTCGCGAACTCGACCCACACCGTCTCATCGATTCGACGTCGGGCTGGCATGATCAGGGCGCTGGTGACTTCTGCTCCAAGCACATCTACTTTAAGAAGATTCGTATGCAACCATCGGAAGACCGAATTCTTTCTCTTTCTGAATTTGGCGGATACGTGCATGCGGTCGAAGGGCATTCCACGAAGGGCAAAGGCGTGTTCTATGCCCGAAAGAAAGACCTTAACGCTGCATTAGTCGATTTATATGAGAACCAAGTCGTGCCGGCGCTTTCCCAAGGCCTTTCCGTCTCCGTCTTGACCCAACTTACCGATGTGGAACAAGAACTTAACGGCCTGCTGACCTATGACCGGAAAGTGGTCAAAGTGGATAAGGAGACCATGCGTGGCCTCAACGCGAAATTGAGAATCGGAGGAAGCAAAGAATGATCAAAGCGGTTTTCTTCGACGTGGACAACACCCTATATGATTGGCCGACGCGGCAATGGATTCCGTCGACCTTCAAAGCCATCAAGGTGATGCAAGAACGCGGGGTCAAAGCCTTCATTTGCACCGCGCGGCCCTATGCGAGTTTCAAGGAATTCGGCGGATTCGATCTAGGGATTCATTGGAATGGAATCATCGCCTCTTGCGGGGCTTATGTCAGTTTGGGAAACCGCGTTTTGCGCTTTTTGACAATGAACCCGCAAAACGTAAGAAAACTCTGCAAAATCGCCACGCGCAATTCGTTAACGATGGAACTGGTCACTGCAAAAACCCGTTATCTCATCGCGCCGGGCAATACTTTTTTGGAAAACTATCACGGTACATATAGCGATACCGTTCCACCCGTTCACCGATATCGTGGGGAGGGGGTCAGCGGGGCTCTTTTGTTCGCACCGGAAGAATACGACCACCTCTTCAAGAACGAGTTGCCTGAGCTTTCCTATTTCCGTTTCCACGATTGTGGCGTCGATATCAGCGAGGTCGAACACCTCAAAGGCGAGGGCATGGCCTTCCTTATGAAAGAATTGGGCCTAACTAAAGACGAGGTGCTTTCGTTCGGGGACGACCTTCAGGATATCCCGATGGGGGAAAGCTCGACTTTCATCTGCGTCGGTAACGGCAAGGAAGAAGTCAAAGCCGCCGCCGATTACGTTTGTCCGCCGATCGTCGACAACGGCATTGAGTTCGCGTTGCGAAAATATGGGGTGATCGAATAATGATGAAAGTCAGTGCGCTAGGTCTAAAAATCCTTTTTGCCGGGTGGGCCAAACACGATAAACACATTCATCGCGATTGGCCGGACCTTAAGAATTACGAGATTCGAAAAGATGTCGATGCCTTAGGAGATGGTGTTCACGACCATCAGTTCGACATCTTCTACGCCCCTAAGGAAAAGCGGCTTGGGAAAACCCTAATAGACATTCATGGCGGTGCCTATATCTATAGCTACCGCGAGAACAACTATGGTTATGCCTCCGTTTTCGCTGACGCGGGATACGATGTCGTGCTCCTTGATTACCCTCATAACTCAAAGAAGCAGGGGGCCGACGAACAAATCCGCGTGTTGGCAAAACAATTGGCCTTTTTAGCGACCCATGCATCGGAATTAGAGCTAGACGGAAGCGAGTTTGGCCTAATTGGCGATTCGGCTGGAGGCCATTTTGCTCTTCTGTTTGCCGAGGCTTTCTGCGACCCGAACATTCAAAAAGAACTTGGTATCGATTTGGGCGGGATCCGCTTCAACGGCGTTGCGGTGAGCAGCCCTGTTTATGATTACCTTTCCGCCGCGCATACCGATGGCCTATCCGTTAGCGGCAAGAAATACATGTTCGGCCCAAACTACAAAGACGATGAGTTCATTAAGCGCCTTTCCCCAAAAACATATATTGAGTCCCTTTCGCTTCCTTTGTTCATCAACGGCTGCCGTCACGACTTTATTGGGGAGCAACCTTTGATGCTTCGCGAAGAGTTAAAGAAACTCGGCCGCGATTTCACTTGGTGTTTCATCGATGCCGAGGATAATTACGTGGATCACGTTCATAACGTGACGAAGATTTCGCTGCCTGAGTCAAGGCGGGTCAACGACGCGATTCTCGCCTTCTTTGGCCCTTTATTTGGCAAAGCAAAATAAACTCGTTAAACAAAATTGACGAAAGTCTTTGTGCTTTCTCGTTGAGAAAGATACCATTTTCTAGGCATGGAAAACGAGAAACACATCAAAGATGTAGCATTGGTTCTCCAAGGCGGTGGCGCCCGCGGCGCTTTTACGGCTGGTGTTTTGGACGTTTTTATGGAACATGGTCTCGTTTTTCCCTACGTCATCGGCACCTCTGCCGGAGCTTTAAATGCCGTGAACTATGTTTCGGGTGATATCGGCCGTAGCAAGAAAGTGACCACCGAAGTCATGTTCGATAAGAAATTCCGCTCGCTTCGCAACATGATCTTCCGCGGCGGCGCGTTCGACTTCGGATATTTGTTCCACACGCTTCCTAAGACTACGCTGCCCTTCAACTCCGCCAAATACAACGCCTCTACCTGCCGCTTCATCTGCGTCGCGACTTCTTTGGAGACGGGCGAAGTCGCCTATTTCCAAAAAGGCGAATGCAAAGAGTTTTATAAAGCCCTCGCCGCATCTGCCTCTTTGCCGCTTATTTCCCGTCCCGTTCGCGTCCTTGGGAAGAAGTATCTCGATGGCGGCGTGGTCGCCCCCGTCCCGTATAGAAAGCCCATCGAAGACGGATTCGAAAAGACCCTTATTGTCATGACTCGTCCCCGTGGGTATCGCCGCGGGAAGGCCGGCAAGCTTACCGGCTTCCTCGGCTGGTTGCTCTACCGCCACAAGAAGGCGTTTTATGCGAGCTATAAGAAATCGAACGACTTTTATAACGAAGACTACATCGAGGGGGAACGTCTAGAATCCGAAGGGAAGGCCATCGTCATCTATCCGCCTGAATCCATTCACGTAGGCAGGATGGAAAAACATGTTGAAAACCTCGAAGCGCTTTACCAGGCCGGGCGCGAGGCCGCTACCGAAAAATGGGCCGAAATCGAAAAGTTCGTGGGGATTTTGCATGAATAAGAACGACAAGAAGTACGTTTCCAAACGTGGGCAGGTCGATCCCAAGTCGATTAAAGAATTCAAGGTATACGTCGAAACGACCCTCATGGATTTTTTGATGTACAAGATGCCGGATATGCCCCGCACGAAAATCAAATCCTTGCTCGTCCATCATCAAGTTGCGGTAGGGGGCGTGCCCGTTTCGCAGTTCAACTACCCCCTCGTTCCAGAGGATGTCGTCACCATTTCCAAGAAGTCGATTACCCGTCACGAGAGGAAAGACCTTCCCATCATCTACGAAGACGAGGATATCATCGCGATTAATAAACCATCGGGCCTACTTTCGATCGCTTCGGACAAAGAAAAGGGGAGAACTGCCTATCGCCTGATTTCCGATTATGTGGCCCAGTTCGATAAGAAGAACCGCATCTATGTCGTCCACCGCCTTGACGAGGATACCTCGGGCGTTTTGATTTTCGCCAAAAGCAACGCCGTTAAAGAGGCCCTGCAGAACCATTGGCAGGAAATCGTGGAGACCCGTGCCTATTACGCCATCGTCGAAGGAAAAATGGAAAAGAGCGAGGACGTGCTCAAGGATTACCTTGCCGAGAACAACCTTCACCTCGTCTATGTGACCAAAGACAAACTGAAAGGCAAGCTCTCCATCACGGCTTATAAGACGATTGCCTATAAGGAACCCTATTCCCTTTTGGACGTGCGCCTTTCTTCGGGCAGAAAGAACCAGATTCGCGTCCAGCTCGGGCACCGCGGTCATTATGTCGTCGGTGACGATAAATATGGTGAACCTTCCGACCCCATCAAGCGTTTAGGGCTACACGCTTATCGCCTGGTATTAACCAACCCTCTTTCAGGCAAGCGTTACGAACTTGAAACACCGATGCCCGATGTCTTTAAGACACTTTTCTTCAAGACCCACGCCGCCGAACGCGCAGAAGCGGCGCAGGCGGAGGCACGCAAAAACGCAAAAGCGCGTTCGCGTGTTGACGATAACGGCTGGGAAGCTACCATTAAGAAACCTGTTAAGGGCAAGAAAGGCTTCCAAAACAAAGGTAGGAGAAAGGCACATCGATGATTCCCGAAGGAAGGACGTGGTTTACCAAATTCAGAGAATCGGTCATTTCCGCGTTACCGATCGCTTTGGTTATTCTCGTTTTCTTCCTCGTCACCCGTTATGCCGTTCCTGGCGATTACTTCTCCAAAGACGGAATCGCTTATTCCATCGGGGACATGCAGATGGTTTCCTTCGCGATTGCCGTCGTGATGATTGTCATCGGCATGGCGTTATTCAACGTGGGAACGGAGCAATCCATGACGGAAATCGGCCGTATCATCGGCGGCTCGCTCGTTCAGAAAAAGCGTTTGTTCTTCGTCGTGGCCATGACGTTCCTTATCGGCGTGTTGGTTACGATTGCCGAGCCTGACTTAAGCGTCCTTTCCGGCCAAATTGGCATCAACGAGCAGATCATCGTTTGGGCCATCGGCGTGGGCGTCGGCATCTTCCTTGTCATCGGCGTCATTCGCGCTTCGCTCCATCAAAGCCTAAACATGCTCTTCTTAGCCTTCTATGGTCTTTGCTTCGCCCTCATCTACTTCATCGATCCGCGCTTCTTGCCGATTTGCTTTGATTCCGGCGGCGTTACGACGGGACCTGTTACGGTTCCCTTCCTCCTTGGCTTCGGCTTGGGTATTGCCGCTAGTCGCGGTGGCAAAAATTCGGAAGACTCCTTCGGTTTGACCGCCCTATGTTCCATCGGCCCGATTATCGCGGTCGTCATCATTTCGCTCATTTTGAAGGGGACGGGTAAGGGTTTACCCACCGAATACCCCTTGAATGGGCCCGCCACAGATTCCATTTGGCAGCTCTTAGGCAATGATTCTTTATCCACGATGGGTTCAGTGGCCTTATCCGTTATTCCCATTCTGGTTTTCTTCATCGTTTACGAGTTGTTGTTTGTCCGAATCACCGCGAAAGAGCTCTTCCGCATCATCATTGGCCTGGTCATTACCTATGTTGGCTTAGTCGTCTTCCTAACGGCGGTGGAATGGGGTTTCCTGCCCATTGCCCAAACGGTGGGGCGGATGTTAGGCACTTCGACGGAAATGCATTACCTGGCCATTGGCATTGGGGCTCTTTTCGGTATCTTCGGCGTCCTTGCGGAGCCCGCCGTGCACGTTTTGGTCAATCAGATGCAGGAAGTATCCGACGGCCACATTCGCAAAGGCACGGTCCTCACGATTTTGGCATTGGCCAACGGCGTCGCCGTCGCTTTGTCGATCTTGCGGTGCCATTTCAAGTTCGGTCTCGAGTATTACATTATCCCGGGTTATATCATCGCCTTCGCCCTTTCCTTCGCGGTCCCCAAAATCTATACGGCTATGGCCTTTGATTCGGGCGGTGTCGCCTCAGGCCCGATGACCTCGACTTTCGTCTTGCCCTTCTGCATCGGTTTTGCCATATCCTGCGGCCACGATGTCTATTCTTATGGGTTTGGCTTGGTCGCCGTCGTCGCGATGATGCCGATTATCGTCGTGCAGGCGTTAGGTTTGTCCTCGCGCATCAAAGCCGCGGCCGCGCTATCGAAAGCGCGCAAGCGCATCATTGAAGAAAACGATGACCAGATCATTCATTTCGATTGGGAGAAAGGAGTGGCGCAATGAGCGAAAACGAAGTCAAAAAGCCCTTTGTCTCCTATGAATCGACGCATCGGCTACGGCACTTGCTGCTCGTGACGACCATCGTCCCAAGCGGACAGAGTCAGGCCATCATCGAACTCAATAACAAAAATGAGGCTGCCATGTGTGTCGTTTCGATGGGAAAAGGAACCTTACCGCCTGAACTCCATACGGTTCTGATGCCGACGGAGAAACGCGAAGTCATCTTCTCAATCCTTCGAGAAGACTGTTGGCCGGCTTACAAAAAGCAGCTTGAAGAGCGGTTTGCCGTGTCGAAACTGTCCAAAGGAATCGCCTATACCATCCCCGTCGATTCGGTAGCGGGCGTTTCCATTTACAAAATGCTCTCGAATACAAGAATGTTCGAAAAACCGATAAACAGCGAAAAGAAGAAAGGGAGGAAGCAAGATGAATAACCTCTACGAATGCGTCATCAGCATCGTGAACCACGGTTTCACCGACCTCGTCATGGAAGCGTCTAGAGGCGCCGGGGCCAAAGGCGGCACGGTCATCAGCGGCCATGGTACGAGCAACAAAGATGTAACCGACTTCTTCGGCGTGACCATCACCCCGGAAAAAGACATCGTCCTCATCCTTGTTCCGACCGCAATCCGCGATAAAGTACTTGCCGCGATTAATGCGGGCGCTGGCATGTCCACTCGCGGGATGGGCATTTCTTTCTCTCTCCCCGTCAACGATGTCGTCGGTCTTGTAAAGCCAGGCGAAGAACCGGCGCAAAATAAGTAACGATTATGGAAGAAAACGTAACGAAAACAGCGACTTTGCGGGAAATCCGTTCAAAAAAACCTGCAAAAGAGGAAAATTGGTTCCGTCGGCATTTTTCCTTCCTTTTCCATCCCGGAAGCGTCTTTTACTATGGCGTCATCCTCTTTTTGGTGGCCTTCCTTTGGGCGGCCTACCCTTTGTTTACCAACTCCTATACCCAGCTACTGAACTGGGACTATACCTGGCAATACATTCCGTTCACCTATGTGTATTGGGATGCGTGGCACACCTTCTTTACGACGGGCCACTTGCCCCTATATGACGCGGGTGTCTATTTAGGCACCGACATGATCGGATCGGGCTCTTACTATGGTCTATTCGACCCGTTCATGTTCATTTGCTACCTTTTCCCGCGTGCCTGGATCCCCCAGATGTACGCCCAGATGACCTTCGTCAAAATCATGGTCGGCGGTCTTGGGATGCGTGCTTACCTCAAACAGATGGGCATCAAGGAATGGACGGCCCGTTTCGGTGGCGTCATCTATGCCCTCTCTGGTTACACGGTCTTCTTCATGGGCTCCCCGAACTTCATCACCACGATGGCGTTCTTCCCCTTCATCCTCCTCGGTATCGAGAAAGTCATTCAGGAACAGAAAGTTGTCACCCTTTCGTTATCGGTGTTCTTCCTCGCTATATCGTGCTTCTTCTATGTCCCTGTCATCTGCCTTTATGGCGTTATTTATGCTCTGTGGCGCTTCTTCTCGACCTTAAAGAAGCGAAATAAGACCCAACAGATTCAAACGATGGTGCTCGGCGTCGCCGGATTTGCCATCGGCCTTTTGTTATCCTGTTTCAGCTTTATCCCCTCCATGCGCGAGACGTTATTGACCGGGCGTAGCACCTCGATCGGCTCCGCCTATATCAGCGCGGTCAAAACGGCGTTGAAGAGTTTTGATTTCCGCATGGTCTTCGCCCTTGTCTTCGAAGAAGTTGGCGATAACCCAGGCCGCGAACTCATGGGTGCGATATCGTTCTTCTTCCCCGCGGGCGGTTGGACGAACCTGCCCTTTGAACGCGGCGGTTACGATGCCTGGACTTCCTCTTTATTCTGCTACACCCCTGGCGTCATTTTGTTCTTCTGCGCCTTGATTCACTCGGTCCGCTTGAAGAAATGGAACCATCTCCTGGCCGTGGCTATTTGCTTCTTTGCAATCTTCACTAACTTCTCCTATTTCTTCTTCTATGCTTTCTCTGGAAACGGATACGGCCGTTGGTACCTCGTATTGGTGCCCTTGATCGTCTATTACTGCTGCTGGGGCTTCGATCAGCGTACCGAGGGGCCGAAGTTCGTCCCGTTCGTCGGTGCATTGCTAGGCTTGCTTGGGACCATTGTGACCTACTATCTCGTCATCAACCTCATCAGTGGTAAATCGTTCACCTACTCGGTCTATAACGTCCACCATACGACATATTGGCAAACGACCTACTATACCCCCGACATCGTCTATAACGGCATCACCTCGGCGTGGTATTTCTATTACCAGATCGCCTTGGTCGTGGTGGAAGGGGTTCTTTATTGCATCGGACAGCGAAAGAAGTGGATGCCCTATGTTTTCTTCGGCTTTGTCATCGTCGAAGCCATCGTCGCGGGCAATGCCTCCTATGCCTTTAACGGTACATGGTCCTATCAAAAATCGTTTACGGGCGGCGAAGCAAACCGCGAAACCTCGTTAGCAATCTCCCGTTCCATTAATGGGGCCGACGACTCGTTCTTCCGCACTTATAGCGATACTTGCCGCGGCAGCGAATATTTCCATAACGTATTCGGATTTAACGTCCCCGCGACCTTCCATTCGCTCATGAACTTCGACGTGGAGCCCTTCGCTTTGACGAACCAGATGAAATTGCCCGGCTCCACGGGAACAACTTATAACGACGTTTCTTTCTATAACCCCCGTTGGTCCGGTTATTACAGCAACAAACGTTATGCGATGGATTCCTTGCTGGGCTATCGGTATTACGTCATCGAAAATAATTACAGCGCCTGGAAAGACGTGGAAGGCAACCCCGTCTTCTTGCCCGCGAACGTCCCCTTTGACTGCGTGGAAATGACGTCTTATTCGCCTGACCGCAACAAATATCGCATCTACCAGCGTTCTGAAACGTCTTTGCCACAACTTGGCTATGCCGTCGATTCCGATTTGATCTATCGCCTTGGCCAAGTCGAAAACAACTATTACAAGAACGCCTTCTTTGGGTATTACAACGGCTCCTATTCCTTCAACGAACTCGAATGGGCCCAATACGTCGAAACCAACGGTGCGATCATCGACGATAACGTGACCTTGCCCGAATCCTTTGGCGAGCCGAAGACCTGTCCGGACATCCATGCCGATAGCGCTCTCCTCGCCAAGTCTGGCATCCGCCGCCTCTACCCCGGAAGCGGTTTGAAGGTCGACTATTATCAGACCAAAAGCGGCCAGGGAATGATGCCGCCTTCCGCTTATCGCGCCGAGGGCCTTGCCTATTTCTTCAACCACTATGAATCGGTCAAAAAAGACTGCAAACAAACTCTTTCCGTTGCAAAAGACCTCGGAAAAGTTGTTCTTTCGCCAGACGGAAAAACTTATTTCAACGAAGATCCGAACGGCTGCTATTTCGATTTGCATTACTACAACAGCAAGTCGGAAGGTGCCCCGCGTGTTTACGCGATCGGTGATACGTTTGATGAAAACGGCAACATGACTGGCGAGAACGTGACCTTGTCCTTCGACAACTACGTCATGCCTAACGCCGCCAACACCGATTACTATTGCCGCGAGGCTTGCACCTTCGGCGTGTACGCCAAGGGCCGCGTAAAGCACATCGTCCTTTGCTATGGTGGCTCTGGTTCGGTAAGCGTTCCCACCAACTCCATCTTCTTGTCCACTTTCGAAAGAGACCAAATCGAACTCGAAGAGGCCAACCGTCTTGCCGAGTCGCTTAAGAACGTCAAGAAGGGCGTGAACACCTTTACCTTCGATACGGCCTATGATACCGACCGCATCGTCGTTACCCAACTAGGCTATGACAAGGGCTGGGGCGTCAAAGCGACCATGCCAGATGGTTCCAAGAAGGATTGCCAAATGCTCCGCCTTAACGGTGGCCTTGTCGGCTTCGTCGCGCCTAGCGCTCTCGATGAGAATGGCAAAGCGAAGACCATCCACTGTGTCATGGAATACAAGACGCCTTATTCGAACCTCTCTGTCGCCGCGTTCGTCGGCGGTACCCTCTGCCTCGCTGGCATCGTTGGTACCCAGTTCTATTTCAGCTACAAGAAAAAGAAAGAGCAGGATCGCTTTGACCTGCTCCACGAATAGACTTTATTCGCCGTCTTTGAACGTCTTTAGATAAATATCGTAGACGCGGTTTTTGCCGATTCCCGTGCCCTCTGAGACCGCTTTGATGGCCTCCTTGGGTTTGCGTCCGTATTCGAGCTCATCGCGCAAGGCAAGGGCGATCTCGTTATCCGTGAGCTCACCACCTCTTTTCGAGGCTCCTTCTACGATGATAACCATCTCGCCGCGCAGCGTGCCTTCATCTAGCAGACAAAGTTCGCTTAGGGTGCCACGAATGAATTCTTCGTGCGCCTTGGTAAGTTCCCTGGCAATGACGGCTTTGCGGTCTCCTAGGGTGCCTACAAGGGCAAATAAGGTCTTCAGGATGCGGTGGGGCGATTCATAGAAGATAAGCGTCTCTGGAAGCTGATTGATTTCGTTAAGGCGCGCGACCCGTTCGCTTTCTTTCGCGGGGAGGAATCCTTCGAAGTGGAAGTGGGTGGAATCTAGTCCAGAGCATACCAATGCGTTGATGGCTGCCGAAGGGCCAGAGGTGACAGAAACTTTGATTCCGTTTTCTAAACACCGCGCGACTAAGCGGGATCCCGGATCGGATAGGCAGGGGTAGCCAGCATCCGAAACAAAGCACACATGCTTGCCTTCTTTTAGGAACGCGATGATTTTCGAGGCGGCCTCTTCCTCGTTATGCTCGTGGCAGGCGATAAAAGGCTTATCGATGCCAAAGGAGGCCATCAATTGGCCAGAATTACGGGTGTCTTCCGCCGCGATGTAATCGCATGCTTTTAGGATATCGACGGCGCGAGGCGTCATTTCGCCGCGATTGCCGATCGGCGTAGCGACGAGGTAGAGAATGGGGGAAGGCCCCTCAAAGTTGAGCTCACGCGGAATCACGCGTTGCCTCCGTTGCCTTGGTTGCCGTTATTGGGGCGATGGCCATGGCGGTGATGGTGGTGCTTGCGGTTCTCGTTCCCTTCTTGCTGGGGGTTGTTTCCGTTAGGATTGCCGTGCTTCTGCCTTTGGTCCTTGCCGCGTTGCTGATTGTTGTTTTGCTGCGGGTTATTTTGCTGCTGGTTTCCGCCGCGATCGTCGCGATTGCGGTTATGGCCATGACGATGTTTCCGATGGCGATTTTCGCGATTATCGAAATTTTTCTGCTCGTTTTGCGGGTTTCGATTATCGTTTTGCTGGGTTTTTTGTTCTTCTCTTCTGGGAGCTTCGATACCGAAGGAAGGCAAATCGGCCGCATTATCTTTACGGACGATTTCGACGGGACGGACATAGGTTCCGTTCATCAAGGCTTCCGTGTCTTCTAAGGAAAAGGTCTTGTAATCGCTGTGGGTCGCGTTGACCAACTGAACGGTTTTGGAAAGGATGTTGTAACTATGGACGGTATAAGGGCCCTCATCGAGTTCGATGGCCGTTCCAATTTGGGGGAATTTTTTCTTCTCCTCGGTGTAGAGGTCATTTTCGTAAGCAAGGCAACACATCCAGTTGCCACAGGGGCCGCTTTGCTTCGTGTTGTTGATGGGGAGCATCTGGTTTTTGACGTGGCGGATGCCCACACTTTCGCTTTCGCTTAAGAAGGTGCTGCAGCAAAGAGGCAAGCCGCAGATACCTAGGCCGCCAATCTTGCGGGCCCTGTCGACGTTTGCAATCTGGCGAAGTTCCAATCTTGCGCCTAGCTGAGGAACCAACACGGGCAACAAACCGCGGAAATTGACACGTTTCTCGGAAGAGGTGAAGGTAATGGTAACCTTGCTGCCATCGTGGCTATAGAAGGCATTAATGAGGTTCATGTCGAGGCCGAGTTTGGCGATTTCCCGTTCGGCGATGATGAGGGCACGCTTCGCATCTTCGAGGTTCTGCTCGTGTTCCGCCTTGTCCCTAGCGTCCGCTTTGCGGAGGATGGGTTTTAGTTCAAGGGGAGAATCATAGGTTTCGATCGATTTCGGAGCCACGGATACAGTGCCCGCTTCGATACCAACAGATGTCGCGACGATAACCAAATCACCTAACGCAAAGTCTTCATTGGGACAAGAAAAGAAGTAGGTCTTGTCTGAACCGGTGATTTTGATGCCCAAATAGAACTGATGTGGATCCATGCGTTACTCCTTGATGAGGACGCCTACGAGATGATTCAGCAATAAGCTGATTCGAATATTCGTTTCGATCTCCCCGCGCAAAGTCATGATGGCGAGAAGAGAGTTTTCGACGTGGGGCAGTTTATCTGCCGCCTCGGCCAATATCTTATCATAAGCGTTTAGCGAAGGGGGATTATGCGTTTTAATGGACACGATGTCCTTGAAAAAGAGGGCCAACAGGTCAAAAAAGAAGCGCGAGAGAGCCTTGGTCGTAAGGAGTGGGCCGACGTCGTGCTCCATGATGTAACGGGCAAAATGAAGACTGCGCGGCAAGGCGTCGATAAAGTCTACGGCCGCGTTTTTCAAATTGAGGTACGTTTCGTCTTTCGCTTTCAGGGCGATGATGGACGGATCGTTATGGAAGAACGAAAGAATCGCCGCGTCTTCATGGGGAACCTCTAACTGCAACGCCCCTTCGTAGACCTCTTTTCTGGGAGTCAGAATCATGCGCAGCTTTTCGCAACGGGAAAGAATGGTCGGAAGGACCTTGTCTTCGTTCTGCGTGGTCAAAATGGCGTATGTTCCGTCAGTAGGTTCTTCGAGGAACTTAAGAAGCGAATTCACGGCATCTGGTGTCATGTTTTCCACGAGATGGATGACGTAGACCATGATTCCTTTGCGTTCCAAGGGAGTCATCTGGAAGAGGTTAACGGCCTCTTTGATCTCATCTTTTTTGATGGATTCTTCTTCGCCGTTAAAGAAAACGAAGTCAGGATACTCCTGCCGTACGAAGCGTTCGCAGATCGTGCATTCGGAACAGGCAAGGGGATTAGGGTGGTCGCAGAGGATGGACTGGGCCAAAAAGAGGGCCGTTTCTTTTAGGGGAATGCCAGGCTCGCCAGTCAGGATATAGGCATGAGCCAAGCGATTGCTATTTAACGAATAAGAAAATGATTTATAAACGAGGGGCTGTCTATTTTTGAGGTACTCGTTTACGTTCATTTGGCCAAGCGGTCCTTGATGGCCCTATAGGCGTCTTCGACGACTTCTTCGAGGCTCTTTGAGGCATCCAAAACGACAAAACGTTCCGGGTAGCGTTTGGCCAAGGAGAGGAAAGTCGCACGCACGCCTCGATGGAATTCGATTTTTTCGAGGTCGAGGCGGTTAACTTCGCGTTGGGCGTTCTTGGCGATACGTTCCAGACCAAGTTCGGGCTCGATATCAAACAACAACGTCAAATCGGGATAGGTTCCCTCGGTGGCAAAGAGGTTCACGTTAAGAACTTCATCGATGCCTAGGCCTCTGGCGCCGCCTTGATAGGCCAAAGAGGAGTCCAAATAACGGTCGCAGAGGACGAGTTTGCCCTCTTTGATGGCGGGCCAAACTTTTTCGACCAGGTGCTGGCGGCGGCTTGCGGCATAAAGCAAAGCTTCCGTTCTGGCGTCCATGGCCGTGTTGGCACGGTCGAGGATGACGTTACGGATTTGTTCCGCGATAGGGGTACCGCCGGGTTCGCGTGTCAAAACGGTCTGAAACCCTTCGGCGCGGAGCTTCTCGTCAAGAAGACGGAGGGCGGAGGATTTACCAGAACCCTCTCCACCTTCAAACGTGATAAATAAACTCATAGAGATCTCCTTCCCTCCAAGGCGCGGGATAACGTTAGGCTATCAGCAAACTCCAAGGACGAGCCGACCGGCAGACCATAGCCTAGCCGGGATACTTTTACTTCAAACGGTTCTAATATTTTGGCGAGGAAGAGGGCGGTGGTTTCACCTTCTAGTGTAGGCGCGGTCGCGACGATGATTTCCTTGATTCCTTCCTCGACGATGCGGGACTTGAGTTCCTCGATACGTAGACTCTCCGGTCCGATTCCCTTCGCAGGGGCGATGAGGCCCCCGAGGACATGATAGGTTCCACGGTAATCGTTTACCCCTTCGAAAGCGACGGCTTCCTTCGCGGTCGCGACGACGAGGCAAAGGGATTTGTCGCGGTTAGAATCCTTGCAAATCTCGCAGAGGTCATCTTCGGTATAAAGCCCGCAATTTGGACATTTGTGAACCGATTTTGCAGCGTTTTCTATCGCAGATGCGAATTCAAAAGCGTCCTCTTCTTTCATTTCCAAGACGCTGGAAGCCATACGCTCGGCGGAACGGGTTCCAACACCTGGGAGTTTGCGGAAGGAATCAACGAGAGCAACGTAGGTCGGCAGTTCTTTCATTAGAACAAGCCGTTCTTTCCGGTGACGCGTTCTTCGATGGCGTCGTTCTCGGCGTCGATGGCTTCCAAGGCCTCGTTGAGGGCGAGGGTGATGGTCTCGGCGAGGAGTTCGGCGTTCTCGGGATCGAGGGCGTCCTTGTCGATGTTGAGTTCTTTGACGGTGCGGTTGCCCATCATGGTGAGTTCAACCATGCCGTTTTTCGAGACGTGGAATTCTTTCGCGTCAAGGGCGGCGTGGGCCTTCTGAAGCTCACGCTGCATGCGCTGAGCATTCATGAGCATTTGCTGCATCTGGTTCATTATTTCTTTCCTCCTATTGGCAGATTGAGATGAATATCTTCTGGGTTAGGCAATTGATTGATTTGCTTCAGGCTGAAGTAGGTGGTCTGAAGGCGGTTGGAATCGTTACGGTCCAACGCATAGATGAAGACGGGCTTACCGAGGATCGGGGTGATCAACTTGGCGAGGGCGTCTTGGTTTTCGCGGATATTGAGCATGTCCTTCTGGCGGGTGAAGTTGTAGTTCACCAAGAGGGCTTGTTCGCAGATGCAGAAGGGACGGCCTTCCCCTAATAGGGCCGCGATTTGGCCAACCTCGGGGTCGAAGCGACGGTCGCTGATTTCGCTCCATCTCTGGAAGAGGGCTTGCCTCTGCGGCTTGTATTTGCTGCCCAAGACCATGATCTCGACGATGGTTTTGTCATCGAGTACCACGGGAGTTCCAGAAGGCATAATCGGTTTTTGCGGCGTTTTCTCTTCTTTCTTCGCCATTTGTTCGAAGATGGGACGGGGATCCGGTTTAGGCTCAGGCTTGAGTTCTGGCTTCTTTTCGGGAATCACGGGCTCGGGCTTTTTCTCTTCAAATAGCGGCGCAGGTTCGGGTTTCGGTTCCGGCGTTGGTTCAGGTTTGGAGTCGACTACGGGAACGGGTTCCGGCTCGGACTCTTCCTCCTTATCGTCAAAAAGCCAATCGGGGGCTTTCGACCCGGAGTAGATGCCAGTAGGCTCCGCTTCGGCCGCGGGCTTCGGCTCAGGCTTAGGTGCTTCGACCACGGGTTCCGGCTTCTTTTCAATGACGATAGGTTCGGGCTGCTTAACTGGTTTGGGCTCCTCGACTTTGGGTGCGACATAAACCGCCGGGGCATCTCCAAACAAGGAGGCGAGGCGGATTAAAGTCAGCTCGAAGAGGGAACGGATGTTCGCGACGGACTTGGCATCGATTTGGAACTTCAAAAGGATGTCGATCATCTCGTTGGCGCGTTTGGGATCAATCGTGGCCAATAAGGTCTTAACCTCGTCTTCACTGGCTTCCTGGAGGAAGGTCTTTTTGCCTGTTTTGGCATAGACGAGACAGTCTTTCAGGATATTAAGAAGCGAAGAAGAAAGGCGTTTGATGTCGATACCACTGGAGAGGAATTCTTCCGCTAGAGCCAAACATTCGACAATCGAATTGGCGGCAATCAGCTGAAGGAGGTGCGTCTTCTGGGCACTTGAAGCGAGACCAAAGACATCCAAGACATCTTTTTCTTTTAGGGAATTGCCACCATAGGCGAGAGCTTGGTCGAGAATGGAAAGGGCATCGCGCATGCCGCCATCGGCAAGAGTTACGATGCATTGGAGGGCAGCGGGTTCGTAGGCGACGCCTTCCTGGTTGAGGATCCATTCGAGCTTCTCGGCGATGTCTTTGTCATCGATTTTTGCAAAGTCGTACCGCTGGCAGCGGGAGACGATAGTGGGCAGGACTTTATGGGGTTCGGTCGTGGCCAAAATGAAGATAACGTGCTCGGGCGGTTCTTCTAGCGTCTTAAGTAACGCGTTGAAAGCGCCCTGGCTCATCATATGGACTTCGTCGATGATGTAGATTTTGTATTTGCCCTTAATGGGGGAGTAACGGACCTTGTCGATAAGGTCGCGAACCTGCTCGACACCGTTGTTCGAAGCGGCATCGATTTCGATGACATCCGGGTGCGAAGAAGAATTCATCGCAAGGCAGTTTTCGCAATGATTGCATTGATGCCCGAGGCCTTCTTCGCAGTTGAGCGCTTTGGCAAAAAGACGGGCCATGGACGTTTTCCCGGTGCCGCGGGGCCCACAAAATAGATATGCGTGAGCAATTTTATTGTTGCTAATCGCGTTTTTCATCGTGCGGACAATCGCCCGCTGACCAGCCACTTCCTCAAAAGTGGTAGGCCGATATTTGTTGTAGAGTGCTTTGTATGCCATTGGCGTAAATTATAACCGCGAAGAGAGTTCCTTCCTAGGGTCTAATCAAAGATTAGTAAGCGTTTATCGTTTGAAAGCGAAATGATATAATCCCGCCGAGGAATTCTAACGATGGAAGAATCGATGCGTAAACGCCTGGAAGCGACCAGGTCTAGATATGAGGCACTAGAGGAAGAACTCGGCCGCGAAGATGCGGCGGATGACCTCGCCTCCTTTACCAAAAAAACCAAGGAACAAAGCGACCTGCGCGAGGCCTATGAAGCCTATTTGCAGTATTTGAAAGCCGAACAAGATGTCGCGGATTCCTTTGAACTTGAAGCCGATCCCGAGATGGCCGAATTTGCCAAAGAGACCCGCAAGGCCGCCCAAAGCGTTATGGAGGACCTCGAAGGAAAATTCAAAATCATCCTCCTGCCGAAAGATCCTAATGACGATAAAAACATCATCGTTGAAATCCGCGGTGCGGTCGGAGGCGATGAGGCGAACCTCTTCGCGGGCGACCTCGTGCGCATGTATTCAAAATATGCTGAAAAGCAAGGGTGGAAGATTCAATTCCTCGATGCCGCTTTAGGGGCCGCGGGAGGCTATGCTTCCGTCTCCTTTATGATCAAGGGCGAATCCGTCTATTCCAAACTCAAATTCGAATCCGGCGCCCACCGGGTCCAGCGTGTTCCGAAGACCGAAGCCAGCGGCCGCATCCACACCTCAACCGCGACCGTTTTGGTCATGCCGGAAGCGAAAGAAGTCGACGTCCAAATCAACCCCGCGGACCTCAAAATCGATACCTATCATTCCCAAGGTGCGGGTGGCCAAAACGTCAATAAGACCGAATCCGCGGTTCGTATCACCCACCTTCCGACGGGCCTAGTCGCGGCTTGCCAAACCGAAAAGGCCCAGTTGCAGAACAAGGAAATCGCCATGCAGATGATCCGTGCGAAAGTCTTTGCTTACTTCCAAGAGCAAGAAGACGCGAAACGTGCGACCGAGCGCAAACTCAAAGTCGGCACTGGCGAACGTTCCGAGAAAATCCGTACCTACAACTATCCGCAAAACCGCGTCACGGATCACCGCGTTGGCTATACCGTGAACCAGCTCGACCGCATCATGGAAGGCGACCTCGACGGAATCATCGAGGCCCTTATCCATTACGACCAAGAACAGAAGCTGCTCGAAGAGGCTTCCGGAGGCGCGAATGCCTAAGATCTATGACGTCTACCTTCAGGCGATGAAGGAAGGCAAGGAAAAAGGGGTCACATCGCAGGACCTCCGCGTCTTAATCGCCCACGAAATGGGGTATCCTGCGCCTATTGACACCCTCTATCATAAAGATGACGAATTTACGCAAAACGAGATTTTTCAAAAGGATTTTGCGCGGTTATTAAATGGTGAACCTGTCGAATATATCATTAATAAAGCCACGTTTTTACAACACGATATCTATGTAGATCGCCGCGTTTTGATTCCGCGGATGGAGACCGAAGAATTGGTCGCCAACCTCTCGGAGATGATCATGGATTATTATGATCCGAGGAACTATTTGGTCGTCGCAGATATCGGGACGGGGTCGGGCGCGATTTCCGTTGCGCTGCATTCCTTCTTCCCTAATTGGCTCATCACTGCAAGCGACGTCTCCCAGGATGCCTTGGAAGTCGCGAAGAAAAACTTCGAGACCTATCACGCGCCAGTACGCACTCTTCTTGGCGATGGCCTTTCCCCTTATATCGAGGCGCATATGAACCTCGACGTCATCGTTTCGAACCCTCCCTATATTCTTAATAAGGAAGAAGTCCAGGAATCCGTTAAGCGTTTCGAACCCGAGACAGCTCTTTATCTCGACAAAGAACATTCGGTGTACGAAGACATCTTCAAGAACTATAAGAAGGTTAAGAAAGGCACCCTCCTGATGGCCTTTGAGATCGGGTACGACCTAGAAGACTATCTCACCGATCTTATGCGAAAATACTTAGAGGACTACGAATTCAAGTTCGTCAAAGACCTCAATGGATTAATGCGCTTCTTATTCGTGTTTTGCAGGTGAGCCTATGGAAACAACAATCGTTACGTGGAATGACAAACCTCTGATCGTCGCGGCTTTGCGCAAAGGGAAAGTCATCGCTTTCCCGACCGAGACCGTCTATGGCCTAGGGGTTATTTCTTCTTCGGCAAAGGCGTACGAAGCCTTGCGCGAGGCCAAGAATAGGCCCGCGGAGAAACCTATCAGTTTGATGTGCTCTTCCATTACTCAAGCGGTGATGCACTGCGAAATTAATGTCGGTACGCTTGGACTACTTCAAAGCATCCTTCCGGGCGAAGTGACGCTTTTATTGCCCTCTAGGAAGGGGATTAAACATCATATTGATCTTGAAACGGGCGTGACTGGTATCCGCATTCCGGATTCCGAGGATGTCCGCGACATTATCGAAGCGGTGGGACAGCCTCTTCTAGTGACTTCCGCTAATCTGGCTGGCGAACCTGTTTGTAAGGATTTCGAAGAAGTGAAACGCGTCTTTGATGGCCGCATTGACATGATTGTCGTCGGGGAATGCCGTTCTCAGATTCCTTCTACCATCATCGACTGCACGAAAGAAGAGCTCTCTCTAATTCGTCAAGGAAGCATTGCCTTAGAAGACGCTAAACGCATTCACGCCTCTTCTAAAATGGCCATTGCCTTGGGCTCGGATCATGGTGGTTATCTTTATAAAAAGGCCATCCGTAAACACCTGTTGGAACGCGGGTTCATCGTTCACGATTACGGGACCAAATCGAAAGCCTCCTGCGACTATCCGATATTCGCCCAAAAGGCGGCAAAGGCGGTCGTGGACGGAACCGATGATCTCGGCATTTTGGTTTGTACTTCTGGGGAAGGCATCGCCATCGCGGCAAACAAGACCCCCGGCGTCCGCTGCGGCATCGGCTATGACGATGTAGCCACGGGCAAAACACGCGAGCACAATAATGCGAATATGATTGCTTTCGGGCAAGCCTATATGAAGAAGAAGGACGTCCTTCGTCGCGTCGATATTTTCCTTGCCGAGACGTTTTCGAAACTCGAAAAACACCATAGGCGTGTATGCGAAATTGAATAATTTTCTTCAAGTTGAGCAAAAACGAACTATAGAAGGGGTGTGAAGACCCCTTTTATTTGTCCGCGCTGCGGAAACAAAGATCCCGACTACATCGGAATCAAAAACGGCAAGCCCTATTGCCGTAGATGCATCGCCTTTCATGGCGAGATGGCTCCGCCCGTTTCTCCAAAGGAAAAAACGGTGAAACTATGCCTTTCCTACTCGCTGTCTGAGGAGCAAAAAGCCTTATCTGATCGCATCGTGTTCAACTTTAAACGAGGAGTAAACACGCTCGTTTACGCCGTATGCGGTTCAGGCAAGACGGAAATATCCTATGGCATCATTGGTTACGCGATGTCACGAGGGATGACGGTGGGATTTGCCTTACCACGCCGCGATGTTGTCATTGAACTATACGACCGCATCAAGAGTGCTTTCCCCGGCAATAAGGTCATCGCTGTCTACGGCTCTCATAATGATGACCTTACTGGCGACTGTATCGTGCTGACCACGCATCAGCTCTATCGCTATCCCAAGTATTTTGACTTGCTCGTTTTAGATGAAATCGATGCTTTTCCCTTTAAGGGAAGCGACGTTCTCGTGGGCTTCTTTAGAACTTCGTTACGCGGTAATTGCGTCATGATGTCCGCCACGCCTTCAAAACAAGTAGTGGAGGAGTTTAGGAAACCAGGTCATGAAATACTGACTTTACGTACTCGGTTTCACAAGAACCCGATTCCCGTACCTCAATCGAAAATCGCCATAGGCCCTTTGAAATACGTCTTCTTAATTCGACGTCTCCTCCGGTATCGGAAGGAAGGGAAACAATGCTTTGTTTTCGTTCCGACAGTCGCGATGAGTCGGAACGTGTATGGCGTCGTGAAGTATTTCGTTAAGGGTGGCGACTACGTTTCCAGCAAAAGAGAAGGGAGGGCGAGAATCATCGCGGATTTCAAAAACGGGAAACTGACTTATCTAGTTACGACCGCCGTTTTGGAACGCGGCATCACCGTGGCCAATCTTCAGGTCATCGTCTTTGGGTCGGATAACCGCATTTACGATGAAGCCGCCCTGATTCAAATTGCCGGCCGTGTCGGGCGTAAAGCGGCGGCGCCAGACGGGGACGTCGTCTTTTTGGCCAACCAGGAAAGCGAGGGGATGAAACGTGCCATCAAAGAAATCCGCTACTGCAATACCTTTCTGTAAAATCTGCCATCGAAAAATGGAGAAAAACTCATTTTTTAACGCCGTTTTTACAGCAAAAAGCATTTGTTTGCGATGTTTTCTATCCTTAAAACCAACCTATTATCGCTGGAAAGAAAACGGGACTCCGTTCCTTGCTATTTATCCATATGGGCCCGAATTCCAAAGTCTGATTTACCAATACAAAGGGTGTGGTGACATCGAGCTGTCCACTTGCTTTTTGGAACGGGTGGAGCGGCTGTTCCGCCTCCGGTTTCATGGCTATCGTTTGGTCTACGCGCCCTCACACCGAAACAAGATTGAGGAGAGGGGTTTTGACCACGTGCCCCTTATGTTTGAGGGCCTTAAACTCACGACTCTTCACGCATTCATTAAGACCGAAGACATGAAGCAGAGCAACCTTAGTAAAAGCGAGCGCAAGAAAGTCGGGAAGCATATCAAGCTGGTGAATAAGAAAGGCATACGAGGGGCAAAAATCCTTCTCGTGGATGATATTTTCACAACCGGATCAACGATAAGGGCGTGCCTTCGTCTTCTATTGCCCTTATGCCCCAAAAAGGTGTTTGTCTTGCTCATGGCCAAGGTTCCACCTCCCTCGAAAAAGGCCCTTTCGCCTGCTCATCGTGCGAATATGCGCGCTTAAGGTTGCTTACCATTTTTGCTAAATGGTATGATTACCCCGCACTTTTTGAAGGAGATATTCATGGCAAATATCATCGAAGCACTGTTCCACCTGGAAAAAAGGGAACTCAAAAAACTCGAACGCGAAGCCGAAAAGGTCATGGCTCTCGAACCGGAAATCGAGGCCCTTACCGACGACCAGCTCCGCGAGAAGACCGAAGAATTCAAAGCCTATCTACGTTCTGCTGCAGATGCGGAGGAGAAAGATCGCCGCGCCGAAGAAATCAAACTGAAGGCGTTCGCCGTTGCCCGCGAAGGCGCTTGGCGTACTCTTAAACAAAAGCCCTTTAAGGTTCAAATCATCGGCTCCTTGGTACTCAACGGCGGCAACATCGCCGAAATGCGTACCGGCGAAGGTAAAACCCTCACCGCGACCATGGCCGTTTACCATAATGCCCTCCGTGGCGATGGCGTCCACGTCATCACCGTCAACGAATATTTGGCCGCCCGTGACGCCGAATGGATGGGCCAGGTCTATCGTTTCCTCGGTCTGACCGTCGACGTGAACCTTGCTTCCAAGACGACCGCCGAAAAGCGTGCCGCCTACCTTTGCGACATCACCTATACCACCAACTCCGAACTTGGCTTCGACTATCTCCGCGACAACATGGCCTCCTCGATGGCAGGTCGCGTCCTTCGTGGCTTGAACTTCTGCATCGTCGACGAAGCTGACTCGGTTCTCATCGACGAATCCCGCACCCCGCTTATCATTTCGGGCGGCCAAAAGGCCTCCGCGAGCCAATATCAGGTCGCGGACCGCTTCGTCAAAATGCTCCGCCGCGATGTTGATTTCACCGTCGATATCAAAACCAAGAGCTGCAACCTCACCGATTCCGGCCACGACAAAGCCGAGAAAATGTTCGGTATCCGTAACCTCTACGATCCCGAAAACCAGGATCTCGTCCACCGTATTTTCCAGGCTCTTAAGGCCAACTACATCATGTCCCGTGACGTCGAGTACATGGTCGACGCCGAACGCCAGATCCAGCTGATCGATCAATTCACCGGCCGTATCATGAAAGGCCGCGAATATAACGATGGCCTCCAGCAGGCGATACAGGCCAAAGAAGGCGTCGAGATCAAGCAGGAAACCGTCGTCATGGCGACGATTACCTACCAGAACTTCTTCCGTCTTTATAAAAAGCTCTCCGGCATGACCGGTACTGCCAAGACCGAAGAAGAGGAATTCGAAAAGATCTACAACATGAAGGTCATCGTCATTCCGACCAACCGTCCGGTCATTCGTATCGATGATGACGACTATATTTACGGTAGCCATGACGCGAAACTTCGCGGCCTTGTCGAAGAAGTCAAAGCCCGTCACGAAAAGAAACAACCCGTCTTGATCGGTACCTCCTCCGTCGAATCCAACGAAGAAGTTTCTGCTCTTCTTACCGCGGCTGGCGTTCCCCACGAAGTCCTCAACGCGAAAAACCAAGCGCGCGAAGCGGAAATCATTTCTCACGCCGGCGAACCTGGTGCCGTTACCCTGGCCACCAACATGGCTGGTCGTGGTACCGACATTAAGCTAGGCGAAGGCGTCCGCGAACTCGGCGGCCTCTGCGTCTTCGGCACCGAACGCCATGAATCCCGCCGCATCGACAACCAGCTCCGCGGTCGTGCCGGACGTCAAGGTGACCCTGGTTATTCCCGCTTCTATGTCTCCTTTGACGATGACCTGATCCGCCGTTTCGTCAACGATGGCATTCGCGAGACGTTCAAGAAACAGCTCGGCGACGACCATTGGGAAAACCGCATGATCCAAAACGTTGTCACCAATGCCCAGAAACAAATCGAAGGCCGCAACTTCGATACCCGTAAGAACCTCCTCGACTACGACGACGTTCTCGCCAAGCAGCGTCAGATCATCTATACCCGTCGCGACAACATCATGCTCGCGGGAGATATCACCGACATGGTTCACGATTTCTTCGTCGAAACCGGCAAAAACCTCGCCAAAAAGGCGGTCACCCCGGGCCGTGACGAAGGCTTGATCAATGGCGAACAGCTCCGCAAGCTGGTCGAACCTTCTTTCGTCCCCGAGGGTACCTTCCCCTTCAAGGCGTATGATGAAGCCAGCGTCGAAGAAGGCGGCGAAGACCTCGGTGAATTCCTCTACCAGGCCTATTTGAATCGCCGTAAGGAGTGGACGCCAGAACAGGCGGACTACGTCGAACGTAACGTCTCGCTTTCCTGCATCGACCGTAACTGGACCAAGCACATCGATACCATGTCGCATCTTCGCGATGGTATCAGCCTCCGTTCCTATGCACACACCAATCCGCTTCAGGATTACGTTAACGAAGGCTATGCCCTCTTCCGCGATATGAACGATACCATCGCGACCGACTGTGCTTTCAACCTTATGCGCGTCAAACTCGTCAAGCGTGAGCAACCCACCCCCGCCCCCGAAGGCGAGACCGCGAAAGCCGAAGCCAGCGGTAACGTCAAGGAGGCCGAAGCGACCGAAAAGCTCACCGAAAAGCCCGCCGAAAAACCGGAAGAAAAGCCCGAGGAAAAGAAGCCCGAAGGCAATGAATAACCCTGCAGTTCTCAGGAGACGTTATCCATGCAAGAACTGTTTGAATTAAAACAAAAAGCCGCAGAACTCGAGCGTCTGATCAAATCTTTGGGTGATTCTTTAGACCTGCCCAAGATTGAATCTGAAATCGCCGAATTAGAGGCAAAACAGAACCAGGACGGTTTCTGGGATGATCCCGGAACGGCCAAGGTCGTCATGGCCCGTTATAGTGCCTTAACGACGAAAACCAACATCTACAAGAAGTCTCTTTCCGCCTATAAAGATGTCCAAGACCTCATCGAGTCCGCTGACGAAAAAGATAGCGAAATGCTCGAACTTATCGAGTCGCTTGAAAAGGATGTCGGCAAGGAGTGCGAGGACCTCCGTCACCAGCTCCTTTTCTCAGGCGATTACGACGCGCTTAACTGCACGTTAGAGATTCACCCCGGTGCGGGCGGAACCGAAGCGCAGGATTGGGCTTCCATGCTTTTGCGTATGTATGGGCGCTTCTGCGAACGTAACGGATTCAAATTGCAGGTCATCGATATCGAAGAAGCAATCGATGCCGGCATCAAAAGCGCGACCATCAAGGTTTCCGGCCAAGATGCTTATGGCATGCTTAAGGGCGAAAAAGGCGTGCACCGTCTCGTTCGTATCTCTCCATTTGACGCCGCCGCAAGAAGACATACTTCTTTTGCCTCGGTGAACGTTATTCCCGAATTCGGTGCCGTCAGCGACATCGTTATCGACCCCAAGGATTTGCGCGTTGACACGTATCGTTCCGGCGGTGCGGGTGGCCAAAACGTCAACAAGGTTTCCTCTGCCGTCCGTATTACGCACCTCCCGACCGGCATCGTCGTCCAATGTCAAATCGAGCGCTCGCAACTTATGAACAAGGCGACCTGTATGTCGATGCTTACCGACTTGCTCATGCAGCGCAAACTCGAAGAGAGGGAACGCGAGCTCAAATCCATTCAAGGCGAGCAGAAGAACATCGAATGGGGTTCCCAGATCCGCAGTTACGTCTTCCAGCCTTATACCATGGTCAAAGATCATCGCACCGATTTCCAAACCGGTGATATCAACGCCGTCATGGATGGCGACATCATCGACTTTATCTACGCTTTCTTAGAAGAGGAAGCTAAGGCCAATGGAACGAATCAGAACTAAGCAACGGACATTTGAATTCGTTAAAAGATATTTCCTTTTGACGTTAGGCTGCTTTTTGCTCGCCGTCGGAAGCGTTTGCTTCTTAGAACCTTTTGATCTCGTTACCGGAGGCATTTTTTCCATCGCGATCATCATTCAACACTTCGTCCAAGGGTTTAACGTCATCGATATCGTGACTTGGTCGTTCGAATTGGTGATGCTTGGCCTTGCCTTTCTCACACTCGGTAAGAAATATGCTCTTCGTTCCCTTTTCGCGACGCTTGTTTATCCTGCGTTTATTACTCTTTTGACTCGTGTTCCCATGGTCCATGGCATGACGGGCTTTGAATATTTCCTCGGTGTATTCACGAATCACGCCGCGACCGATCCGGACTGGGGACTTCGCATCCTTGCTGCGATGGCGGGCGGTTGCTTTATCGGCTTAGGCATTGGAATTTGCTATAACGCCGGCGGTTCCACGGGCGGCTTTGATGTCATTGCAAGCATCGTCGCCAAGCACACACCGATCAAGGAAGGAACGACCACCTTCATCATCGATGCGTTGCTCGTCGTCCTTGGCGTAGCCTTCTTGCGTAATCTTCCCAATGGTATCATCGGCGTCCTCTCTGCCTTTATCTGCGCGTTGGTTTTGCAATACGTCTATGTCTCCGCGAACCGTTTCGTCATCGCGGATATTCTTTCCAGTGAGACGGATAAAATTCGTAAATACGTAGAAGATGTTATGGACAGAACAACGACCATCGTCGAAGTCACAGGTGGCTATACCGGCGAAAAACGGAAACTCCTCCGCGTTGCCTTCTCCAAAGCCGAACTGCCGGCCTTCCGCGCTTACATCGCCTCGGTTGATCCTCGCGCTTTCGTTACGTTCACGCAGGCAGCGATGATCAACGGCGAAGGATTTGATCCGCTAGGTTCTACGCCACTAATAAAAAGCAAGAAATCCGACACGGATAACGAAGATTTGCATGGATAATCGCGATTTTAAACTCATTTCCTCCTTTGTTCCTACGGGCGACCAACCCGCGGCGATAGAAGCGGTTTTAAAAGGCGTTTCTGAGAATAAGAAAATCCAAGTCATCAAAGGCGCGACAGGCACGGGCAAGACCTTTACCGACGCGAACATCGTTGCCAAATTGAATCGCCCAACTCTGGTTATGGTTCATAACAAAACCCTGGCCGCCCAGCTATATGGCGAATTCAAAGAACTCTTCCCCGAGAACCGCGTCGAGTACTTTATTTCGAACTTCGACTTCTATCAGCCCGAGGCTTATATCCCAAAATCTGATACCTATATCGATAAGAACGCGGTCATGAACGAAGAGATCGACATGATGCGCACCTCGGCGATGAATTCGGTTCTCTCGCGCAGAGATACTATTGTCGTCGCTTCCGTCGCCGCGATTTATGGTCTTTCTGATCCTAACGAATATAAGGGCCTAATCTTTGAGATTCGCGTTGGCGAGGAGTTGAACCGCAAGGATCTCTATCGCCATTTGTTAGATGCACAGTACACGCGGAATAACCTCGAATTAAAACCCGGCACTTTCCGCGTCCATGGCGACGTCATCGACATCTGCCCCGCGACCCATGATTTTTATCTCCGCGTGTCTCTTTTCGGGGACGAAGTAGAGTCCATCGCCCAGGTGAATGCAATCACCGGCGTCGTCGAAAAGCTCTACCACACCTATCCCGTCTTCCCCGCTTATGATCACGCTTCCACAAGGGCGCGAATTGAACGGGCCTGCGAAACTATTTCGGCAGAACTGGATGAACGCCTAGCTTACTTCAAGGCGGAAGGCAAACTACTCGAAGCCGAACGATTGGAACTAAGAACCCGTCAGGACATGGATTCGATGCGCGAATTCGGCCGCTGCCCCGGCATCGAAAACTACTCCAGGCATATCGATGGACGAAAACCCGGACAAAGGCCATTTACCCTTATCGATTACATGCCCAAGGATTTTCTTTTGCTTCTCGATGAATCGCACGTGACCATCCCCCAAATCCGCGGCATGTTCAATGGAGATCGTTCGCGTAAGCAAACCCTTGTTGATTATGGTTTTCGCCTCCCGTCCGCTTTGGATAATCGCCCGCTCAATTTCGAAGAGTTCGAAGGCCTAATGCCTCCTAATGTCGTCTGCACCTCTGCGACGCCAGGAGATTATGAACTCGATAAATGCGATCACGAAGTCGTCGAGCAAATCATCCGTCCGACCGGTCTACTCGATCCGATTATCGAGGTGCGGCCCACAATGGGGCAGGTGATGGACCTCATTTCCGAAATCAAAAAGAGAATCGAGAAGAACGAACGCACCATGGTCGTTACATTGACCATCAAGATGGCTGAGGACCTTACGGCGTATCTTCGCGATGCTGGCTTGAAGGTCACCTACCTCCACAACGAGACGAAAACGCTAGAACGAACCGAGATCATCTATCAGCTCCGCAAAGGCAAATATGATGTCCTCGTCGGCATCAACCTGCTCCGCGAGGGCTTGGACATTCCCGAAGTCTCTCTTATCGCCATTTTCGATGCCGACAAAGAAGGGTTCCTCCGCTCGACCCGTTCGCTTATCCAGATCGTCGGGCGTGCGGCTAGAAACAGCAATGGACGTGTCATCATGTACGCGGATTCTGTGTCAGACTCCATGCGCGAGACCATTGAGGAAACCAAACGCCGTAGACAAAAGCAAGAAGCCTATAACGACGAGTATGGAATCGTGCCGACAACTATCCGTAAGGAAGTGCGGCCACCGATTCACAATACCGAAGACGAAAGCGATATGCTCGAAGCGAAGAAGGGCAAGGCTTCTCGTAGCGAGCTTGCCAAGATGGCGACCGAGGTAGAAAAACAAATGAAGGCCGCGGCCAAACAATACGATTTTGAAAAGGCGGCAAAACTACGCGACTTGCTATTTGAAATCCGCGCAGAAATGAATAGTTAATATGCAATTCTCTGTTTATTTATTTGATTTTGACGGCACTCTCGTCGACAGCAGGGCCTCCCTTCATCCCGTTTTCAAAGCGGGTTTTGCTTCAGTTGGCAGAGAGGTTACTGAAGAGGAGTCGGAGCGCTGGATGCACCTGAACCTCTATGAATCCCTTCGTGACAGTGGCATCCCAGAAAGCCAATACGAAACCGTCGTTCAGGCGACGATCGCTGCGCTTGATCTGCCTGAATCCATCGCCATGATTCGGTTATTTGAAGACACGGTCGAAACCTTGCGTCGGTTGAAGAAGGCCGGGGTCAAAATCGGTATTGTATCGAACAACGCGGCGAGTCACATTCGATTAGTCTTGGAAACGCTTGGGGTCGATATACCTTTTGACGTCATCGTCGGTTCAGACATGGTTAAGCGCGGAAAGCCGAATTCTGAACCCATCGATCTCGCGTTGGAGCTATTGGGTTATCACGACCGTGAACGCGTCGTTTATATCGGAGACTCCTTACAGGATCCAGAATGTGGCCACAACGCACATTGCGGCGGTATTTTGCTCGACCGCGAAGGCCAACACTCATCTTTTTCGGGAACCCGAATCAAAGATTTATCCGAAATCGTCTAAAGAAATTGCCAATGACGATTTCCCGTTGTTGCCAAAGGTAAACCATTGGTTTATCGTTATTGGGCGCATTTTGCGCGAACAGGAGGAAAGTACATGAAGTGGTATGACATCATCTTCATCATCGTGTCGTTGATTATCATCATTCTTTCTCTTCTCCAAGGTGGTAAGACGGGCGGTGCTTCCGGCGCGATTACCGGCGGTGGCCTCAACGTCTTCGCCAAGACCAAGGAACGCGGTTCCGAGAAAGTCGTCACTTGGTTGACGTTTGGTTTCGCGGTCCTCTTCCTCTTCCTCGCCTTGATCATCTACGTGATCTCTGGCAACGGCGCCGCAGCCGAATAAAAGGGGATAGGAAAAGATGACGGCCTAGAGGCCGTTTTTTCTTTGCTTTTTATGGAACGGTGATACCATTTTCTGCATGACCATCAAAGAATATGTCGCAAGCGAGAAACTTCGTCTCGCTGAAGAAGTTAAAGGCATGGACCATGTGCCTTGCCTTGCCATTATCCAAGTCGGAGACGTTCCTGCTTCTAACGCCTATGTGCGCGGGAAGATAAAGGATTGTGGCGAAGTCGGCGTCGACGCTCGCCATTTACGCTTCCCCGAGGAAATAGCCGAGGAAGAACTGCTTTCCGAGATTCAAAAATGCAACGATGATCCTTCTATCGACGGCCTCATCGTCCAGCTCCCTCTTCCTAAGCACATCTCCGAAGCGAAGGTCAAACTTGCGGTCGATGCCCGTCTTGACGTCGACGGCTTCCATCCGTTGACCTCCTTCGTGCCCTGCACACCCAAAGGCATCGTGGATTATCTACGTTCCGAAGGGTTTGATTTTACGGGTAAAAACGCGGTCGTCATTGGGCGTAGCAACATCGTCGGCAAGCCCATGGCTCATCTCCTTTTGAAAGAAAACTGCAACGTCACGGTCCTCCATTCCAAAACGAAACAAGAAGACATGGCCTTCTATGTGGGCCATGCGGACCTGATTGTTGTAGCGGTGGGGCGCCTTGGATTTCTCGATGAACGTTTCACCTATAAGCCAAGCGCGGTGATCGTGGACGTTGGCATTAACCGTAATGAAGAAGGCAAACTTAAAGGCGATGCCAAAGAAGGGTTGCCTGTTGCCCTTCAAACTCCGGTCCCGGGGGGCGTTGGCTTATTGACTAGATTATCGCTTCTGAAAAACGTATTAATTGCTGCAAAGAAGTAACACGTGCATTAAAAAAGATCAGGTTCGTCGCCTGATCTTTTTGTGTTACTGAAGCTTATTTTTCTTCCGGTTTGTCTTCGACGGGAGCTTCGGGTTCTTCCGGCTTCTCTTCAGCGGGTTTTTCCGAAGCAGGGACTTCGACGACCTTTTCTTCGCTCGTCGCTTCCGCGGCTTTGGCCGCTTTCTTGAGAAGGCGCTGCTTACGGATTCTCATGAGGGTCAACGCAAGGTAGCCAAGACCGATGAGAATGAAGAGGATGCCGAGACAGACGAAGAAGAAGGTGAGGAACTTCTGCTGATCGTTGAGGAAGACGATAACGAGCACGCCGAGGGTCACAAAGATGAGGCCAGCGATGATCGAGCCAATGCCGATGAGGGCGTTATGGACCTTCCTGATGAGGAAGACGATCTCGTAGATGATCATGATGGCGCCGACGGAGAGCAAGAAGATTCCGAGGAAGTATCCAAGATACTTAAACACGATCTGCGCACTTTCCGGGTTCTGCGAGACGATAATGGCAACGATGCCAAGCGCGAGTTCGCCCGCGGTAACGCCGGCGATGGAGAAATCGATGGACCTCGTGTCCTCGTTTCCCACGAGAATGATGCGCAACACTTGCGCGATCATCTGAAGGCCGGCAATCACGATCAGGATGATGCCCACGATCAGGATGATGGTGTTCTGGAAATCGGTGTTGCCCGCGAAAGCGCAGGTCAGAATGCCAATGCCGACGAACAAGACGGCAACGACGAAGCTCCAAATGTTCCAGAGAATGGATTGTTTCTTAGTCATTTTTAGACCTCCTAACATGGAAGAATTATTCGCGCTGGTACCTCTTTTTTCAATAGAAAAACATTTTTGTTTCTAAGTCTTTGGCAAGGAAGCGAAAAGAGGGTACCATATGGACTATAAATATGGCACCAAATACCTCCAACTATCGCCTCTACGGCATCGACTTTGGACAGAACCCGGAACAGCGTGAACTGATACGCCTCATCAACGAGGATCCAGCGCGCCTACCGGTCGTTTTTTGTAAGGGAAGCGCAGGCACGGGTAAGACATTTGCCACCCTTGCCGCTTGTTTGAACCTAGTTCGCGGAAAAGGCGCGAAGAAGTGCTACGAAAAGATCTATTACGTGCGTGAACCTGTCGAAGTAGGGCATCGCCTTGGCTATCTTAAAGGCACGGCCCAAGAAAAATACGGACCCTATATCGGCCCTCTTATGGATAACTACGACCATTTGATGGCTCATGCATCCGAAGCGGAACAAATCGCAGCCAAGCGCGCGACCGCGAAGAAGATGACCAAAAAGGATGCGGACGATGATATTTATGCTTCGGCTTATTATGAAACCATGCCTAGCGACATCATCCCTCTCGCGCCAGAGTTCATGCGTGGGCGCTCGTTCGATGACTGCCTGATCATTCTCGACGAAGCGCAGAACATGAACCTGGACGAATTGCAGACGATGGTCACCCGTATCGGGAACAACTGCAAGATGATCATCATCGGCTCGCCAAACCAAATCGACATTCAAGGTCAGACCGCCGAGCGTAACGATTTTGAGATTTCCTATGAGATCCTTAAACCGACCGGCTTAGTCGGCTATGTGGAATTAAGCCGTCCGATGCGTACCTCGTTTGTCGTCGATTTTGACTTAAGATTCCTTGCATATAAGCTAGAACACAAAGATAAAAAGTAAGCAAAAACCAAATGAAAAAGGAAGGTTTTGCGACCTTCCTTTTCTTTTAGTCGTGTTTTTTGTTCTTCAATGCGCGGGGTCCGGGCAAGGATTCGAGGTTTTCTTTCTTGGGCGGGACGGTCTCTTGGACATCAACGATTTCGGCTTGCTTTGGCTCATCGACGATTTCCGCTTTGCGGTAGATGCGTGGGCCATCATCGTCAACGTCGTAATCGCCGTTTTCTTCGCGCTGGGCCTGTTCGAGGGCCTTCTTGTTTTTATGATGGGCGACGAGGGTGACGATGAACATCGTTAGGGCGGCGATGCTAAGAATCGCACCCGTAAGAATCAAAACGAGCATCTGGCGGGACGATTCGGTGTTGTAGAGGACTTCGATGGCGATGCCGACACCGATGACAATCGCGCCGACGAGGATCTGAGTAACCGGCATGGAGAGTTTTGCCATCTTGCGTGCAATCTGGAAAATGGCGAAAGCAAGCACAAGCGCGCCCATGATCATCATGCTGACGGCGACAAAGTTCACGATGGTGTAGGTGAAAATATGGGATTGGTTGAAGTGGGTCTGCAATAAGATGAGTAGCGTGCCAAGCGAGAGCTCAAATCCGGCGACGATCATCGGAGTGAGTTCGTCTCCGTCCTTGAATTTCGCCATGTAGAGAACGACGCGGAGCAAGCCGTCGAGGATGACGAAGGCCCCGATGACATATGCGATGACGTTTTCGATGGTGCCCGAAGTGCTCGGATCGCCCTCGTTAAGGACGCCGCTGACGATGGCTAATACGCCGCCGCCGAGCAAGATGAAGGATTCGATGAGATTCCAGATAAACCAGAATTTGGTTACCCTCAGTTGTTTTTTGATTTCTTTTGACATGCAAAGCCTCCTCTATTGGAATCGTTAAATAGTATATAGGTAAAACAGTTTCTTGTTTCCCCCTCGACGCCTATTTTTTCAAAAAGAAATGAAGAATTGATTTTCAACTCAAAAACAGAGGCCCCTTCCTAGATAAAAGAAGGGATACTTTCCTTATGAAAATCAATGAAAATATTTTCAAAACTATGAAACAAATTATGTATCCGCTTTCAAAAAATACGAAAAACACCGATAAACAGCCACTTTTGATTTATGAAAATCTGAAAGCGATTACAGTAAACGCTTACAAAATTGACCTGAATTTGACGAGGTCTATATTAGTGGTGCCTCGAAAGGAAAAAGAGGCACTCGAAAGGAGGTAGGCACGATGTTCAACGTTAACGAAGAGTACGAAGAATACGAACGTGAAGATGACGTGGACAACACCGAACGCAATACGTATACGGCGAATGTCTACGCCCAGTATGCGCAATGCCGCTCTGCCTGTGTTGCGTCCTTCATTGATCCGAATTTGGACTAATTCATCTCACCAACTAAAAGGAAACGGCCGCGCGCCGTTTTCTTTTTACGGTTCGACGTCGATGATGCTTGGCAGACTAAGCCGTGCTTCGTCGATATATATCAAATGGAAGACCGGATCGATTTTGCGGATATGTCCATGAATGCGTTCGATGCGGCCAGATTGCCAATAGACGAGGGTGATTTCGCCGCCGTCGTATTCGGTTAGGGCGCGGTTAATCTCTTCCGCCTTGTCATAGCTGATAAGCGGTTTGTCGATATAACGCTTTTGCTCGCGCATCCGTCTCAAAGCATCCGCCTGCGCGGTAAGTGATTGGTAGGGGGCATATTTGACCATGCCGCGTTCGCCTTCTCTCATGCCCGATGTCCTCCGATATAGCCGTGGCGTTCCTTGATTGTCGAGGCGTCAGTCAAACTGGATGCGCGAAGAACTGCGTTTTTACCATACATGCCTGCGATAAAGTCCAAAGCGAGGCGGAGGCTTCGCTTTTCCTCTAATTCTTTTTGGTCATTTAGGAAACTCAATTGGCTTGGACTATCGTAGGAACGAAGTTTTGAGAAGGCGATGGAGAGGTTCCGGATTTTGCGGTTGCCCACATAATGGCGATATAAGACGAGGAGACAGGCATATAGCTCGTCGTTATCGTCGGTCGGCACGTTCAGCGCGCATTGATGATGAAAGCCGCCTTCCTGTTCGGTGCTGGCATAACCGACATAAATGCTGACGCACGAAGTCATCTGATTTGCTTTGCGAAGACGAACACAGAGCTCGTCGACGGTTTCTTTTAGAATCAATTCGCCCTCTAAGGCGGAATAATCGCGCATCAAAACCTGCCCTTGGGTGAGGCTTGTGTCTTTGGGAACGTATTTGACGGTAATGTCCGTCTCGTCGATGCCGTTAGCGAGATTATGGAGTTGATACCCCATGATGCCGAATTCTTTATTTAATAATTTCACATCGGCTTTGGCCAGGGCTTCGAGGCTACGGATTCCAAGGCGGTGCAGGTGCCCAGAGATACCTCGGTTAATACCCCAAACTTTGGTGATAGGGGAGATGGCCCATAGTTTGGTCTTTATGTCTTTTTCGCCCCAATAGGCGCGGTAGGGCGGACGCTTCTTGCCTTCGTTATCTAGGCACGCTTTAGCCAAGAACATATTGGGCCCCATCCCGCAGGTCGCCGTCAGGCCGAATTGATCCATGATGTCTTTTTGAATGCGCCCCACCAAGGTTTCCGCGTCGCAGTTATTGAGCTTCAAATAGGGGGTAAGACGTAAAAACGATTCATCGATCGAATAAACGTGCAAATCCTCTTCTGCCACGTAATTTAAGAACAGGGAAACGACTTTTGCGGACATTTCGACGTAATAAGACATGCGCGGCGTCGCGAAAATCATGTTTGGAACATCGGGTAAATCGCCGATGCGGCAGACGTTTGGAACGCCATATCTCGCCTTTAGGAACGGCGTCGCCGACATGACGATGCTATTTTGGCTGCGCGATTTGTCCGCGACAACCAAAGGCGTAGAAAAGATGTCCAGGCCACGCGCGGCGCATTCGCAGGAGGCGTAGAAACTCTTGAGGTCGATGACGGCGTAAACTTCTTTTCCCATGGCCTTATCGTAAAAAGAAAAAAGTTGAAAATGGACTCTTGCCAATCCAAAGATTCAGGGGTGGGGAACGTCCTGAATTTTCTTTTCCTCGGCAGGACGTTTCGAGGACGGATATTTCTATACACTATCCAAGAATTGCCTCTTGCGGAAAGCGTGTTTGCAGGTGCTTTGCAATTGGGGCCGCTAGCTTCCCGCGTAGGCGTAATATTTGATTGAACCGAGGGGCTGAACGGGTATAATAAGGCGCCGTGGGGCATTAGCTCAGCTGGGAGAGCGCGTCCTTCGCAAGGACGAGGTCGGCGGTTCGATCCCGCTATGCTCCACCATTTTTATTTTGTTGTTGTCGTAGTCCAAAGTCACTTATCCGAAGTTGGACAAAACGACGTATCCATAGACAGCCGTCCAAAAGGGCGGTTTTCTTGTGCCTTGAACTGTAAACGTCGCCAAATAACACCCCTGCATTGAAAATGCCCATTTAAGGGCACATCGGTTGGATTCCGAGGAATCGGAAACTATCGGAATCTCAATCGAGTTTGAGGTTTTTCGAATACGGAAGGATGTCCTCGATCGGCTTCTTCCCGACGTTCCCCAAGGCGTACTCGAGGTATTGGTATGGGTCGAGCCCGTTGATGATCGCCGTCCGTATCACCGAGAAAAGCGCGACCGTGTATCTGGCGCCTGCCTCGCTGCCCGAGGTCTGGAAAACCTTCCTGGCGACGACGAAGGGCTTGACGCACCTCTCGGCCAGGTTGTTCGAAAGCTCGAGATAGGGTTCGGAAAGATATGGCAGCAGGTCGTCCCATACCTTCCTGACGTAGTTCA
>JAFSUM010000025.1 GCA_017445245.1 Bacilli bacterium
GGGCTTTCGCACGCCCGAAAAAGGGGCGAAAACGGGGGAAATCGGCCTCCTTATGGGTTTTCGGACGGAGAAAACCGGCCATCGTGACTACGTTTCCTCGCGCGCCGGCCGGCTGTTGCGATTTACTTGCGAACTATCACAGTTCCGTATAAATCGCAGGCCGTAAACGATAACGGAGTTTTAATGCCTTGCGGTACGTTTCTAAGTACACGCCCGTAAAGGTATAAGGTTCCTGGTCTTTCGTCCCCAACGCGGAATGATTCCGATAAAGAGGATTGAGCAAAGAGGCGATGGCCCACTTGGCCGCTAATTCGGGTGTCGTATCGCCGCCGAAGCCTCCGATATCCACCCCAATATATGCTTGCCCGGAAAGCGACATGTTCATCAATTGGGGCAAGCTCAAGCGAAGGTGATCCCAGATAGACTGATTATCCCCAGCCCAAGTCCCGCTATAACGGCATGTTCCCGCATAGCCGGCTCTGGTTAACTGGAAGAGACGCTTGCCCGCCAACTCAAAACCCATCGCGCCAGCCTTTACCATGAAGTGCCCATAGACGTTATGGGCCGTGTCATGCTTTACGCCATTGCCCATTTCGACATCCAAGGGTAAAGGGCCACGGAAGGAAGCGGGCTCATTCATATCGTTCCAAATGCCACCGAAACCAAGTTCGAGGAAGGAAGCAATATGGGCGGCCCACCACCGCTGAACCCGTTCATCTAAGAAAGCGGGGAAAACGGAATCCCCAGGCCACACCTCGTTATGGTAGACCTCGCCGTTTAGGGTCGAGAAATAACCGTCTTGGATTCCTTCGTCATAAAGGAAATAACCCGGTTCAGCTTTGACTCCAGCATCGATAATCGGCACGACGACGATGCCTTCTTCTCTCTTTTCACTCAGCCATTCCCGGATGTTAGGAAACTTCTTCGGATCGACCGTAAAGTCTTTATAAGCATCCATATAGTCAATGTCGAGATAGACGACGGACAAAGGCAAATCGTTTTCCCTATACCGCCGAACCACCTCATCGACTTTCTCTTTCGAAGGATAGCTCCACCTGCTTTGCTGCGCGCCCAAAGCCCAGTAGGGACAAAGTGGATTTCTTCCGCTAAGGCGCGTGAACTCGGCGATGATATCCTTCATCGTCCCGACGAAGAAATAATAGTCTGGTTTCCCTGATACGTAGGAAATTCGGACTTCTTCAGGGTTAGATTTATTGAAATCAAAATGGACTTTTGCGGTGTTATCAAGGAAAATGCCCACTGAATCATCCCCATCAAAAAGAATAAAGAAGGGAATGGATTGATATAAGGATTTGAACGTGTCGACGTGGGCGGACGGGTCATCGGTGTTCCAATCGATATAATCGTAACCGCGCTTTTCCAAGGGTCCGCTGCGCTCCCCAAGGCCATATACGGGACGAACAGAACGAATCTTCATGCCCCCGCCTTCAAATCGGCCCTGTTCATGGGCATGCCCCTCTTTTTCGGCGAGGGAATGATCGATGCCTTCACCTTCCTCGGAAAAAGGAGCGGCGCTGAAAACTTCTTTCCCGCGATAAAGGATAACAAGGTTGTCCTGGTTCAATTGGACGTGAAGCAAACCATTGGCATAGACACTTTGGTCTTCGCCAATCACGCCACCCGATAACGCCTTCTGGTCGAGGACGCACGCGCTTTTTGGCGCGGTCTCGTCATAGAGGCGGAAGGAAGTCGGGGAAAGGAAAGCAATATTCATCACGTGAATTATTATCCTCTACTTTATTGTGTTAGAGAAACATCTCGCTTGCCGGCTGGCAGCAATAGTTCACTACACCCGAATCAACGCCAAAGCCTGTCCGGCGGAAAGGGTGATTTTGTCGCCCGAAATAACATAGGCCGAGTCATCGAAAAGGCTCTTGAAGTTACCGCTTCCGACGATGTGTAGGGAGAACTCGACCGAAGAACCGTTTTTGTTTAAGGCAAATAGGCCGTTCCCGCGTTCCACCAGAACCGCATTATCGGATTTGCTTAGGTATTCGCCAGTCCCACGAGCTAGTTGGTGCAAACGGTTCGCGCCTTTGATGAAGTCGATGTTTCCATCGCCCCACTGGGCGGTTCCCAAATTGACCGATAATGAAGATGGGCGTGCGAAATAAAGGGTATGCGTATAGGCACGTGCGGTGAGGAGGGCATAGGCATCGTTAACGTCGCCTTGATAACCCGAGGTCGTACCATCGTAATAGTTATCGTGCGTTTCACCATAAACGAGATTCTTGCCCGCCTCGCTCATGCCGGTTGAGAAACTAGACGAACCATAAACCCCACTACGGCAACGCCAATCTCCGGAAGTGTTTCCATCGGTAACGGAATCGAAACCGGCGTCATTTATATATTGGGTATAAGTTCGGCCACAGGTTTGGCCATTGATGTCTTCCGCGAAGGCATAGATAGGACGATTTTTGGATTGGGCATAGGCTCTTGCTTTGATCAAGGTGTTATCCCAGAAATCCGAACCATAACCATAGGCCTCGTATTTCGTCTCAATGTGTTTAGCCGCGTCAAAACGGAAGCCAGTGACGCCGTCGTCAATAAGTTCGACAAGGTAGTTGTAAACATATTCCTGAACGTCCGAATGGGCGGTATTGAGGTCTGGCGCACCACCGAAATTGCCTTGGAGAATATGCTCTAGGTTGCTGTCGTCGACGTTGAAGCCTTTGTTATGCAACGTCTCTCCGGTATTGTCGTAAATCTTAGGACAGAACTGACCGACTTGATAATGGAGGCCTCCATTCCCTGAGCCGCTGCCCAAATGATTCGCGACCACGTCGACAAGAATACGAACGCCCGCCGCATCGGCCGCGCTGGTCAGCGCCTTCAGGTCATCGTCACCGTTTACAAGTTTGTTCGTGCGAACCGAATTATAAGTACTGGCCACCTCAAATCCGACCGGTTGATAGGACCTCCACCACTCGCTATACGTGTCTCCAGAAGACTGGTGATAATCCTTTAAAGGCTGCAAAACCGAGGTCAAAACTGCGGTATAGCCCGCATTTGCAATGTTTTGGATATTGTCTTTAATCGCGGAAACCGACCAACCTTGAGCATGAAGAATCGTGAGACCTTCGTTGTTGCCAGAAAGATGGGCGCCACCGTTTTCCGTCCAGATTCCGCAACCAAAGTGTCCGGACCCGTCTTGGCTTTCCTTGATCCACCAGGCGTTCTCGCCCTTAAGATCGTTCGCATCGAGATCGACGGTCTGTCCTCCAGAACCGTTGAAGATGATATATCGATAGTTCGAAACGCCTTGGACGCGATAAACTTCTTGGCCGGATTCGTTCTCCTTGAAATACTCCATGAAGACACCGGGCCAATCGGCAAGCTTATCCGTATCGCTGTTATAGGCATAAGCGTGCACGCTCGTCCATCCATGGTTGTTGGTCAGATAGACGGTATCGGGCAACTTCGCGGCAGGAGCCACACTTGTCTTGGAAGAGGCGGAAGCTTCCGACGAGGACTCTTCACTAGAAGAGGGAACCGGTGTAGATGGAACATATTTCCAACTGCCAACCTCGTAATGATTTTGGCTGTCTTTTGTATTAGCAATATAGAAGGCGTTGTCTGTTCCGGTGAGATCCTCAGGAGTAACGTCAACGGTCTGGGAACCGTCACCGTCATTGAATACGACTCCGGTATAAGCCGACATGCCGTCGATCGAATAGATGCCCTCGCCGTATTGGTTTTCCTCGACGAACGTCATCGCCGAACCAGGCCATTTGGGGGAAGCGGCACCGCCAAAGGGATAGGCATATACCGCAGACCAATTTTTGTTGTTTGTCAGGTAGATCTTATCAGGGAACGATACCTGTTCTTTGGAAGAAGCGCCCTGTTCGGAAGAAGGTTCCTGCGACTGTGCTGAAGACGATTCAATCGAAGTCGTTTCATGACTGGAATCGCCTTGGTGCCAAGAACCGTCATAGTAATGAGCACCGAAGCCACTAGCCACGAGATCGCTGGTTTGATTTGCCCCGTTATTACTGAAAATCACATTTACCGAGCTACGCGAACCAAAGGAATAGGTATACCAATCGCCGACCTGTTCCATCTCTTGACCAGGCCATTTATTGAAGATGTTACCACCGCTATCCCACGCCCAAACGTGGCTCATACGGGAGAAGACCCTTAGCTCATCGGAGAAGGGATCATAGCCAAACCACTGACCGTTATAGTAATAATGATCCCCGAAACCGGTGACACTAAGATCGGCGGTCTGGTCACTTTCGCCGTTAAAGATAACGTTCAATATCGGATCGCCAACTGGCGCATATGTATAGGTATACCAAGCGCCCGAATCGGTGCCGGCCTTGCCTGGCCATTCACCAAACACCTTCTCGCCAGAAGTGGTCCAGCCATAAATTTTCGGTTTGTCTTCCGCTTTTGCCCAGTGCAGACGAATTTCCTTTTCGCTCGTATCGATTCCAGTGCAGTCATAGGTAAGTCTAAGCGTCGTAAGTTTGGCACCAGACGAACCTTGGATACGGAAGAAATCCATGCCATCAGGAGCGGCAATACCCGCAGAAGTTAATGCCACCGGTTTGCTCCAATCTCCAGAAGCCGGGCGTGCAGAAGAGGCAAAACTAACGGTAATATTCCCCGTAAAAGTGCCACGAATTTGGTTAAAACCACTTACGCCTTTGGTCGAATAGAGATAACCGCCCGAGGAGAAAGAGGCAAATTGTCCCGAAGACGGAGCAAGGTTATTGTATTTCAATTCCAAAGCGCCGCCGTGATCCGTCGAGACACTTGCAGTCCGTTCCGTGTTGGTCGAGACAATCGGCGAATTGTTAGAAGAAAGAGTCAGTTCATAGACAGTAGCCTTCGATGCCTGAGCCGAAGAATGAGGAATGAGGAAGAGCACTCCGACAAGGGCAAGGCTCGAAGCGGCGACAAGAGCAAATAAAGCGCGGTTGCGACGTGGCATAAGGATTCTCCTTAGAAATCTCAATTAGCATAACGCGCGCGGGAAGAATCGGCAATAAAGGCGCCTGCAAAAAGGAACAAAAAAGTCCAAGCCATTCATGACTGGGGACTCGGATACTGATGGCGGAGTCGCCCCGTATTGGACGGTATCCGCGTCCGGTTTCTTGATTGCTCAGATTTTGGAGAGGTCTATTAAGAGAAATGGCTGTGTGTTTATGAAAATTTTGGCGTTCGAACTTTTGGTCTCACACCTTGAACAATGAAACTCGGGTGTTAGAAATGTAAAAGCCGCCTTCGCTGCTGTTCTGCGACCCTAACGACGAATCCTTCTAGTTACGCTAAAGACGGCCTGCCTCTTCGTTGGAGGCGATGGCCGTCTTTTTTGATGTGGCTACACCCCTACTTGGCGGTATTCACCGTCCCTAAGAATAACGGGTATCCTAGCGAGTCCACGATGCCATAATGGAACGGACGGTCTAACTTGATCACCCATTTTTCGAGCGCAGACTCAACATCCATTTCAATGACCGTATACGCGGCGGCTTCGATACCATCTTTATTCACGTCGACAAGAGCTTCGTGGATCGCTTTGCTAATGAACGGATCGTGCTCAACGGAATGGACCATATCATGGAAATCTGCCACTTTGGGCGTAAAGGCGTTACGAACCACCCCCGCATCCTGAAGCACTTCTTTTAAATCGTATTTCTGATGGCTCTTGAATGCGGGCATGATGAATTGCAAATCGATAGCTTTAACTTCGCTAAGTTGCTCCGGGTTGAGGATGCTGTGGAACCAATATCGTTCCTGCTCGGCGTAAGTGGTAGGTGGGAGAAACAAAGGCTCACAAGAAGGTTTTTCTACCGCCACGCGGAACCTTAATCCGCCATAAAGAGGGATATCGCAAACGTAGATAGAATCTGAAGCATAGCCACTAGTCTGCGCATAGCCATGGAGGAAAGTGGTTTCCTGGGCCGCTCCCTGCTTGGGACAGAAACTCCCTGTCTCTTCGAATACGCCACAAACCCAATTGGCCTTAAGGTAGACGGTGTTGCAGAGCCATAGGATACCGGCAAATTCTTTGAACGAGTCCGCGTTTAGATGAAAGAGTTCGTTGGTTTTTGAATTGATCCAAGAAGCCAGCATCTCATGCATTTCATCCGACTTCAAAACACCGCCAAATGCTTCGGCATAATAATAATCCGTCAAGGTTTTAAGGTAGTTTTCTGATAAAAACGGCGAAAATTCTTGGTCGATGAAGATCGCGTCAGCGACATCGCAATAAGCTTTCTCTCCTTCTTTATCTTCCGCGGTGAAATGAGTGGCCTTGAGCATCTCGGCGACGCATGTTTTAACATCAAAAGAGCCATCATAGCCAAGCATTTTCCCAAGTTCCTCTTTCGTCTCTGCCCTGGCCCCTTCATACGCCATGGAGAAGGCCGTGGCGATGGACAAGGGGGAGAAGACATTATTCTCCTCTTCTTTATCCGTGTAGGTGGCGAAATTGACGGCGAAGTCTTTTAGGCCCTGTAGGTATTGGGCATTCGGCTTTTGCTTCGGGCTATTCAAAGGCTTGCTTGGGGCGTTAAGTTGCTTGGCGACGGGAGCCTCTGGGAGAAGCGGGTTCTTGGAAGAAACGCTGACGAGAGTAACCGCGACGACAATACCCGCCACCGCCACCGAGCCAATCGCCGATAAGCCGATGATCCAAGGCTTCTTCGAGGCTACTGACCGGACATTAGAATTAGGGATTCTATCCTTGATGGAATCAAATTTGGATGGCGATTTCTGGTTGAGCGTTTTCTCAAACTGGCGACGGAACATGATTCATACCTCTATGATGCTGCGAACTTTGGCTTTGATACGCTTGACGCGCTGGCGGACGGCATCGGGCTTTAGCCCCCTGCTTCTAGCGATTTCTTCGCTGGAATACCCGTAGACCACATAGTCATAAAGCAAGTCAAAGTCGGCTTCGCTTAGAAGGGACTTAAGATCGGCGATGAAGGCGCCCATCTCGTCCTCCCCCATAGGGTCCTCTTCGAGCTCCTCGGTCTTCCGCTGCATCAAGACATCGAGACACTTCCGTTCCATCGTCTTCACCAGGAAGGACTTGATGGAGGCAACATTCTCTTGCTTTGCATAAGAGAAGAAAGCGAGGAAACTATCCGCGACAGCATCATCGCGCAAGGACAGGGGGAGGTCAAATTTGGCGGCGACGAAATAAAGTAACCCACGATATGCATCATAGATTTCTTCATAAGCTTTGTTCCGCTTTGCAAGGTCACCATGCGCTAACGCGGAACGGAGCCTCGATTCAACCGACATCATTCCCTCCTACTTCACTAGACACGGTAAACCCGCCTTTTGTGACAACCGTTTTTTTCAATGCTATACAAGAATAACGGAAACATATATCTCTATATTAATGAGGTATAGAACTAAAAGGGGCCTAGTCACCTTTTAGGTTTCTTAACAGCCCCCTCGGATACTGATGGTGGAGTTGCCCCGTATTGGACGATATCCGCGTCCGGTTTCTTGATTGTCCAGATTTCGCGGACGTTTTTATGATGTAAGAACAATTCATTTTAATTGGCTTTTGAAATCGGAAAGCCTCTCTGCGGGGCTGATTTATCGTGTTTCGAAAGAAAAAGATGTTGTCTTCCATCATGCTTTAATAGTCACTTTAAAGTGCCTACAATTTCAAAGTCATGAAAAGGGATCCGTTTCAAGGAAAAATCCGTGAACAGTATATTGGATATACCGTTTTTTCAATCGCCTTCGTCTCCATTCTTTGCTTTGTGCTAGGCGTAGCTTTTATTCTAATGGTGGTCCTTACCACAAATCAGCCACTCGGTGTTCTAATAGCTTTTCCAATAGTTGCTGCGATCTGCTTTGTTCTCGCCCTTATTTATGTTTTCGTTGGCCCCAAAGTAATCCGTTCTTACCCCAAACATCGAAAGCTTGCTCACGTTATGTTTAGGTCCTTTATTTTTGAAGATGGAAAGATAAGAATCGACGATATATATGCTTTTTTAACAGGCGAGAGAACATTGCCGAAGGGGATCACGCCCGAAAACGTGTGCGGCGAAATAGCTTTTCACGTGCCATCAAAAAAGATTAGGCAATACATCGCAGAGCACAAAGATTTGTTTGGCATCATGCACCTGGCCACTTTGGCAAATAAATATATAGGCTCCAGAAAGGCGGAATGTTTTGAGGCACTTGTATCTCGAGCGAGCAACCCATTTGAGAAAAACCTGCTTGAATTAGCGGCGACAGATTTCGCCACTAAAAAACAAACCTCAGAAGAAACAAATGCTTTTTATGAAATAAATGATCCTAGAGGGACGAGCAAACCTGTCGCACCTTTCCTTGAGGTGTGCCCTTTGCCGATTCTTCTCAAGAAAGGCGATATTGTCCGATATAAAGCCGGGAGGAAAACAAAACACGCCGTAATAGGAGGCGTTCCTGAAAGCGGGTCATGCAGGGATTTTTCGGACCAAGCATATTTGGCATATAAACTCGACGGCATTCCAGATGGCAAAGATTTATTGCTGGGCGCACACATTCACCTTCACATTTGTGAAGTTAACAAGACGCAAAGCAGAATGCTCACTGAAGAAGAGATGGCCAACTATCAAAGAATCGTGGCGAATCTTAAACTCTCCTAACAGACGTTTGAAAACACGGAAATATGGCGCGACGTAGATTGGTTTCCGAGCGCGTTTTTGGACCTAAAATACAGAAAATCCCAAGCCTTTTGAGGCTTGGGACACGGATACTGATGGTGGAGTCGCCCCGTATTGGACGGTATCCGCTTCCGGTTTGCTGGTTGTCTAGATTTTAGAAAGGTCGTCTTACTAAAAAGACCAAGCGGAAATTCGGTTCATTGTGGAAACGAGTATTTATTGTTGTGCCTTGTTTCGCCAGCGTTCGCCCCTATTTTTCGTCCCAGTAAGTAATGTTTGTTATGACAACGTCCGGCCAAACTTGAGAAAGGCTTCTTTTGACGGCACGGCCAATCCGAAAAATATGCTCATTTCCAGTCAAATGGCCAAAACTACAATCTTCTGCATGGTCTTTCGTCAAAATGCAGGTAATGCGAAAGTTTAAGGATTTGGTTTCGCCGTTGATATTGAACTTATCGATATAGCGACCAATTGAGCAACTGTGATAATGAGGATAGTTTCGAAGATAAAAATCGATTTGCTTTATCCCTTTGCCGGATGTCCGATCGTTGATGCCAGTCAGAAAATCCTCTAATGAAATAATGATTCCTTCTTGTGAAGAATAATTGCTTACGTCTTTCATCTGATCGTAATGGTCTAAAGCCCGCTCATGCCCTCATTCATAATGAGACCACATCCTCAAGACATAGACGATGTGTTTTTCTTTGTCAATCTCGTACACGAGACGGTGTTGGACGTTAATTCTACGAGAATAGGATCCACTTAGGTCCCCGACAAGCTTTTCATAGGGTGGCGGATTGCGGAATGGATCCTCTGCAAGGATTTTGCAAAGAGCCCTCGCCTTTTCGGAAAGGCCGGCGGATTTCAAAAGCTCCCGGTCCTTGATGGCCCTTTTGGAGAAAAGAACCTCGTACATCGTTTACCACTCCTCGCCCAAATTTAGTTTTTCGTAGGTGGAGCGATCCTGCTTCTTTGCTTCTTGGTAGCCTTCCATGAAGGCGGGGTTGGACATCAAATAAACTGTCTCCATCAAGGCGTTATAATCGGATTCAGAAATCATAACGACGTTGCCGGATTTCGAAGTCACAGTCACAGGCTCGTTGTAGGCGACAACATTCTCAATGGTTCCAAATAAGTTTTTTCTCAGCGCGGTAGCATTTGTAACAGACATATTTCCAACCTCCGCGCTTATTATATATGTACATTTTTATGTACGCAATATGTCGAATAATAAAAATCCCAAGCAAGTCAGGACTTGGGACTCGGATACTGATGGTGGAGTCGCCGGGAGTCGAACCCGGGTCCGAAGGAGTTCCCCTAACAGCGTCTACAGTTTAGACGCCATCGGAATCTAACTGGATAGGCATGATGACGTCAAGTCCATCCAGCGAGGCTAAGAAATCTTATCCGCGTAGTTAAGCCAAGTACGCGAACCATCCTCTTGTCTTAACGCCACTCCCCGCCCAAGAAGAAGAAAGCGAGGGTGACGTGCTTGTCCCGCGTGGCGGGAACCCTATGTCGGGTGCTCTAATTAGGCGCAAGCGCGGACGGCGCGGTTGTTACCGACCATCCAGGGTTTGACAGTGTTGTCAGTTATTTTTTTCGGTCTTTGGGTTTACCAGACCACTGCTGCCATTAGTCAAATCTCCTCCGTCAAAACCATGACGGCCCCATTTTCAAAGAACAAGAGCCTTCTCTACAGGCCCGATAACTATAATACGTTTCCCTCGTAGGGGCAAAGAGAAAACGCGAGTCATAAGGCAATCAGCGATTGCGGATGTCTCTAAACACGCATCGTGGGCTTTCTTTGATGACCGCTTACAAATTTCAATCAATCAAAGATGTGCGCCTGCTATTCTCTATTTTTGTTTGATGGTAGTATTCTCCCGTGAAAACAAAGGGTTTTCTTAAGAAAGTCTTTTCGTCCCTCTTTAGCAAAAAGGGCGTGATTTCCCTCGGCGTCATCAGTCTTGTCTACATCCTCGCCATCAGCACTCTTTTTGCCATCACGGGCGTTTCCTACAGCAACCCCGCCGCGATGAGTGGCAAAGATTTCCAATCCCTGAGGAAGCAAGTGATCGCCCAAGGGCAGACCCAAGACCCCTTCCTCATCGATTATGACTTCTACGGAAAGTCCTTCGTCGGTACGGAAAGAACCCTCAACGAAGAAACCTATTATGTCTACGTCAGCAACGAAAGCCTCTGTTCCAACTACCTTGGCATCGCCACCAAGATCCTCTACGAAGATTATGGGTTGGTTCTCGGGCTAACCCTAAGCCACATTCTCGAACCCACTTACCAGAACAACCATGATTTTGTCTTCGTCGCCCAAACCATCGTCATCCACAGCGACGGCTCCCCTTACGTTTTCTATGACTACTTCCTGGTCAACGCGGGCACCAAATACAATTGCTCCATCCAAGGCGAATTGAAGCTCAACCACGACTATTATGACGATTGGGGCATCGAACTCGACCCCCAGATCATCGCGGAAATCAACCAAAACTCCGAAGGCTTGTTACGCGATTTCTTTCCCAAAGCCAAAGCGGTCATCGACGGCTTTGGGGTCCATTCGGACAGCGTGTTCAAAGGCATCAAGCGCAGTTTTGAAGCCAGTGAGGCGGGCTCTGGATTATTAACCATTGCCGCCGTGCTCTCCTTCTTTGGCGGCCCGATCACGATGCTCTTCATCTTGGGCTTAGCCCGCCTCCTCATCCAAAAGAAAAAGCGCCGGCTCCTCCAAGAAGGGGCCCTCACCGAACGCGAGGGAGAAGATCTCCTCGTCACCCTGCCTGACACCGAAACGTCACCCCTTCCGCCGCCGGAGGACCGAAAAGGGGCTACGGTCATCTTGGAGGGTCCCATCGAGCGCTTCTGCGCCAAAACGCATATCCGGCCGGTGCTAGGCGAATGGGTGATCCGCGGCGTCGGCTTTGCTCTCATCGTCTTGGGCTCAGTCTTCATGCACATCATCAACGCCAGCCTCGCCACCCCCACTATCGAAGACCTCTACCCATTGTTCAAGATGATCAACGCCGCGGGCCAAGTCCTCTTGGTCGTCGCCCTTATCGGCATTATCGCCGAGACGCGGCGCAACCTGAC
>JAFSUM010000026.1 GCA_017445245.1 Bacilli bacterium
AGACGTTGCGCCCGCGGATGGCCGATTTTGCATGAATGCCGGGATCAGAGAACAAAATATGGCGATTTTTTTGGCTGTCTCACATCAGTTGGAGGCATTCAAAGCGTACTTTGTATAGTCTCACACATTGGGAAAGTTTTAATTAAATAATGAAGAAGAAAAGATACTAGGTAGTTATTTCCATGTCGTTAATGACATTGAAAGAATCGGTGACTACGCTAAGAATTTCGCTGATGATTCCGTGAAAATGAAAAATGATAATCTAATGTTTTCTACCGCCGCTAAAGGGGAATTAAAAGAAATGTGCGACGTGGTTGAAAGAATGTATTCTTTAGCGATTGAATTATTCACCAACAAGCACAAAGAAAAGTTAAACGAACTATCTGCTTTGGAAAGCAAAACAGATGTTTATAAGGACGATTTTTCCGCTAAACATTTTGAGCGTCTATCTAAATCAAATTGTTCCATTGAATTAGGCGCCTTCTTCACTAGCATTATCTCCTCTTTGGAAAGAGTGGGAGATCATATTGTAAATATCGGCTTTTCTGTGCAAAATCCAACAGGTGACCAAGAATTATTTAGGGTGAATCCTTAAAGTAAATTCCGGTTTGCTTCGAAACATCCAAATCTTAGATTTATTGTAATGTTCAACCACCAACCTCGTTTTTCTTTGAAAAGGTGGTATGGAGAGATGTCTATTGTTCCGGATTTAATAGACCCGATCGGGTGAATTTGGAACGCAGGAATCACGATGCGGGATTTGCCTCTACGTTTATTTTCGGCCGTTTAAAACATTTTTATTAATCCACGGCGACTTATAATTCGACTTCCACCGTTGTTGTTTGTCTAAAATCTTCATGCTATAATCCGCCGTGAAATAGGTTTTTAATCCGTTCAAGGCGCTTTATAGGAGAAAAATATGATTGGAAGAATCGCAGAAATCAAAAAGCTTGAAACCGCTTATCACAGCAATAGGGCCGAATTTGTCGGCGTCTACGGAAGGCGGCGCGTTGGGAAAACGTATTTGGTCAACGAAACGTTCGCCGATCGATTCGTCTTCCGCCACAACGGGCTCTCCCCTATCGAGGAGGAGCAAAACGAAGGAACCTCCATCCGTTCCGACGAAAGCTCAATGAAAAAACAGCTCGCGCATTTCCACACCTCTTTATTGCGAGAAGGCGAAAGCGGGACATTGCCTCCGAAAACCTGGGAAGAGGCCTTCTTTCGGATGGAACGAATCATCGACGGTAAAAAGGTCAGAAAAGGGAAGAAAGTCGTTTTTATCGATGAACTTCCATGGATGGATACGCCGAAGTCCGGATTCATTACGGCGTTGGAGGGTTTCTGGAACGGCTGGGGCTGTCGTCAGAAGGACTTGCTTTTCATCGTCGCCGGGTCCTCCACATCATGGATGACGAACAAACTTATCAACAACCATGGTGGCCTATACGGAAGGCTCACGAGGGAAATACGGCTCAGTCCACTTACGCTTGGTGAATGCAAAGCCCTTTTCCATGAAAATGGGGTCGTCCTGTCCGATTACGATATCGCTCAGGCCTACATGGTCTTCGGCGGCATTCCATTCTACCTGAACCCCATGGAAGCGGGTCAGAGCATTGCCCAATACGTCGACGATTGCTTCTTTGGCGAAAAAGCGGCCCTGCGAAGGGAATTCGACCGCTTATTCGGGTCCGTTTTCAGCAACCCCGAGACGATGAAAACAATCGTGAGAGCCTTGTCCGAAAGGAGGATAGGACTCACACGGAAGGAAATCGAGAAATCGACCAAAATCACCGGCGGAGGTGCCATGACCGATTATCTGCGCGCTCTGGCGGACAGCGATTTCATCGTCGAGTATTATCCCTTCGGCATGGGACGTCGGGAACCGTATTACCGCCTGAGCGACCCCTTCTGCTGGTTCTATCTGCGCTTCGTCGACGGGCAGGAATCGCTCAACGCCGATTTCTGGATGAAGAACCTCGACAATCCGCGCGTCGTCTCCTGGAGGGGCCTCGCGTTTGAGAATCTATGCTTCCTCCACGTGCCTCAAATTAAGCGTGCCTTGGGAATCTCTGGCGTTCGAAGCGAGGAAAGCGCCTATACCAAACGTGGCGGCGATGAATCCGAGGGCGCCCAAATCGACTTATTGATCGTCCGCGCCGATCATGTAGCCGACCTTTGCGAGGCCAAATTCGTCTCTGACGAGTATCGGCTCGATTCGCGGGAGGAAAGGAAACTGACCCGACGCGAGATCGCCGTATCGGAGCTTCTGCCAAAGAAATGCGTGGTCCACAAGGTCCTCATCACCACTTTTGGCATCGCCAGGCACGAATACATGTGGTCCTACCAAAACGTGGTTACCCTAAAGGATTTGATGGCGTGAGGGAGAGGACCATAATGATTGAGATTCGAGCGATTCAGGAAAGGATTACCCTGAGGCGGCGCGTATTTGACGCGATGTCCTTGACATACCCGTAACGGATGAGTGTCTAGCGGAGACCTACGCCAAAATGGGCAAAGACGACCGCTATGCCACTTTCGTCGCGGAAGAGGGCGGAATGGTCGTCGGACTCGTCACGACGATAACCTGTTTAGCGATCGGCCACCCCAACGGATACACCAAAATCAACGGGCTCGGCGTGCTCCCCGAGCATCGGGACAAGGGAATCGGCAGAATGCTCATAGAGAAGGCTGAGGAGTTCGCGAAGGTCGATGGGACGATGTATCTCGGCCTTGTCTCAGGGCTTCAGCGCGAGACGGCGCATGCCTTTTATGAGCGCATGGGATACCAAAAGACATCCTATTGGTTCAGAAAAAGACTTTAGGCATTTTACATAGCCCGATTTTGCCTCCAGAAAAAACGTCGATTATTTGTAGGCCCGGCGTAGGCCAGCCATTGTGCAAAATAATCAATATCTTTCGATTCCATCGGAATAATCCGGAAACAGCGGAACACGATGCGGGAAGCCATGATGTATCGCCGATTTTATAGATGTCATCGGACTTTTGCCCGAAATGTATCGCCGGCTTTATTTTTCCTTATGGTGTAACCATACCCCCGTTGTCTTTTTGTTGTCCGGAAATCGGTTGTTTTGGACAATGGCCTAAGCCCCGCTTCTCCCCGTCCGTTGTCCGCTTTTCCGTGGGTACGTTTTCCCTTTGGCCAAGCCCGTTGCCCGCAGTCGCCGATCCAGGAGTTGTCCAGAAGGTCCTTTAGACAACAAAGGCCCCGTTATCCGAGGCCCATTGTTCTCATGCGATTGCCCTAAGATAAGGGCGTCATGACTCGCAATCGCTCCCCTAGCAGGTATACCAGATCGTGAGGGAGGTGATTGTAACGACGTCATCTGAATATTCGTCCCTCGCGAACGCCGGATAGTCGTCAGGGGTCAATGACACGTCGTATTTTACCCCGCTTTCGACATCTTGCTCGACTTCCTCGAATGTCTCTTCCTCTTCGTTGAGGACTTCGTACCGCAATTTCAGTTTTCCCGTAAAGGTGACCTGGAAGCCGGTGATGTGGCCAAAGTCATAGGCGCCGGCATTTATCAACGCGCATGTGGCATCATGCAGTTGCAGTTCCATGAAAGGGACCTCGCCGAAAGATAAGAATTCAAAATCTGTGTTGAAGCCCACCACTCCGACCCTGTTGCCGGCGGCGGTTGTCGTGCAGATGGCATATTTGCCGAAATCCTCCTTGATGCCGGATTTTGCGTCGAAGGTGACGCTGTACTCGACGGGGTCCGCATTGACCTGGACGTCCCCGAATTTTCCCGCCCCGGCGAGGGCGAAGGTTGCGACGACTGCCGCGCTTGCGAGGACGGCGAGCGACGCGATGATTACTGTTTTCTTCATTTTCTTGACCTCTATGTAGGTAAACCTTTTTGGTTTGCGAAATTATAGGGAAAAATGGGGGGGGGTGACAAGCGCTGTGTTATGCAAAGGCAGACGCATAGTTATCAGAAAAGACCACCGCTTTTTCGGCGCACTATCGATTGCCGTGAATCGGCCTCCCACTGGTTCACGATTCCGCTCCGCTACCAAAGAAAAATCCGAGATTTTAGTTGTCCCGGAGTTGTCCCAGAATTTTCAAAAAGTAAAGAAAACCTCGACTAAGTCGAGGAAGTCAGTGAAAAATGGAGCACGATGCGGGGGCACCTATGCCCAAAGAATTAACTTCGATGAAATCTAAACTTTTAGAAAATTAATTCTGTTAATAATTTTTGGGATAACGTAGTTATAGTCCCGTGCGGTAATCGTGCGGTGGTTTTCCCGCGCCGTCGCCGTACTCCCCTACACCTTTTTCGCAGGCTTCTTCTTGCCCTTCTTTTTCAGTATCTGACGTACCTGCTCGATGAGTTCCGTCTCCTCGGGGGTGAGGTCCGATCCGACCTCGTCGAGGTAGAAGAGCCAGTCGAGGGAGACGTTCAGCGTCTTCGCCAGCATGATGAACGGCACGCAGGATTCGGGAAGGTGCCCGCTCACGGCGTTCTTCCATCTGCTGAAGGTGACCGGTGAGATACCGCAGCGGACGGCGATCTCGTTCTGCTTGAGTGGGGAGGCTTCGATGGCCTCCGCGAGCCTGTCCCAGCCGTTGGTGAGCTCGAAGGGGTTGGCCTCGCCTTCCCTAGGGGCGGGGGCGATTGCCTTCCCGTCGCCCAAATCGACGATCCTCGAGGTGTGTGTTCTTTTCATTTCGGTGCACTCCTAATAAATTCTAATGATAATTCCTATTGCAAAAATAAATTCTGGATTCTAAACTTTAGTCAATCAATTCTGTTGATAACGGTTTGATGATAATTGTCGTCAGAATTGATAAATCCATTATGGTGGTTGAGAGGCCGATAATCAACCGGAAAGTATCAGGATGTGCTAGAAAACGCGTATCCCGACACCCGAAAAGCCACGAACGTCGGCAGAAAGGAGGTAAGAACCCATGCAAAACGAATCGATCGACAGGCGCACCAACCGCTGCACCCCTTCGCTAAGATCCGGCGAGTTCCGCGCGATCGAAGGCGCCAGGCACCTGCGCGACGTGGTGACCAAGGCCGTCCTCGCCGGAACCCGCGACGAAGACATCTTCTACGCGGTCTGCGAAGGATACGCCCACCCGCGCTGGAAGACGCCGCTCTCCAAGCAGGAAATAAGGATAACGCACGTACGCGAAACCCGGATCGACGCCCAGCGGGCCATGCTCGGCTCGAAATGGCTTTCCGTCAAAGAGCCCGGGAAGGTCCGTTGCGTCTACATATTGAGAAGCTGCGACGGCAAGAAGACCTGGAAGCAGCTCCTCACCACCGTGTCGCAATGACCATAACCCCGCCATTATGCGGAAGCGGGCGCGTTCCCGTACCCGATGAGGGTGCGCCCGTAGGATTCGGAAGAATCCGCCGGCCTCCGGCCAGGAGGCAAACGAAAGAAACGGCCGTCAGGCGGGGCCCCGATTGCGGGAGCTCGGGGCACGCCTCGGCCAAAACCAAAGAAAGAAGGTACAAATGAATGAGATCGACAGCATCGACAAAACGCTCGACAGCGAGCAAACGTCAGGGCGCGACGACGCCAAAGCCGCGCATCACCCGCAGGGGGTGAGTAACACCCCTGCAATCACGTACAAAGCGATCGAGACGTCGATCGACTACTTCAAGGTAAGGCT
>JAFSUM010000027.1 GCA_017445245.1 Bacilli bacterium
CCTGATCCTATGCCTCATCATCGCCATTTATACGGCCATATTCTATCTCGTGCCTTCCGGCGGCAGGATGTACCTTCGTCTCGATGACCATACCCTCATCTTCTGCCTGATCCCCCTCCTTCTTTTCTATAAGCCGGCGGGAAAAAACCGCAGCAACGCCTCCAACATCCTCTATTACGCTTTATATATACTCACCTTCTTGATCCCCACCATCGTCACCCTCGTCATGGAATAGTCGCTGCCCCGCCCAAGAAGAAGAAAGCGAGGGCGACGTGCTTGTCCCGCGTGGCGGGAACCTTATGTCGGGTGCTCTTTTTAGGCGCAAGCGCGGACGGCGCGGTTGTTACCGACCATCCAGGGTTTGACAGTGTTGTCCGTTATTGTTTTTCGGTCTTTGGGTTTACCAGACCACTGCTGCCATTAGTCAAATCTCCTCCGTCAAAACCATGACGGCCCCATTTTCAAAGAACCAGGCTCCTTGTTTCGGAGCGAGACAAATTACCCGTCTTCTTTTCAAAAGAAAAGGGCGCTCAAGCTTTTTTCGGGCGGATAAAGAAGGCAAGGATATCGAAAAGGGCGGAGCCGAAAGCAAAGCCCGCGCATAAAAACGCCCCATAGGCATAGCGCAAGCCCATCTGCCCAACCTGCGAGGGCAAGATGAACATCAACACCCCGCCGGCGATGGCCAAAGCGCAAGCAACCGCGCGGTTAATCACGCTTTCCTTGCTAAGGAGAGCAGCAACCGCGGAAAGGAAGAGGCACATCAACAAAACCAAGGCGAAGATATTGATGGAAAAGGCCAGTGAATATACTGATTCACCTATGGTGCATTGGAGTTCGCCGCCAAAAGCAAGTGTAAAGCCATAGACATAAATCGGCGTCCCTTCGGCCGTAGGACAATAGACATCCGCCAAGAAAAAGAAGCCGAAAGCCAAGATGGCGCATAGAGCGGCCAAGTAAACAAACGGATACTTCTTCAGTTGCGACATGTCGAAATTATAGGTGTCCTTTCGTTCTTTTTGTAGCGACTTCTATGCGCGCGCTATTTGCAAAACGGACAAACTAAGGTATCGTTTTCCTTGCGTTAAGCAAAAGAGAAACACTATGTCGAAGAACAAAAAGAAAAAGAAAGTCCAAAAACAGGGCAATTCCCAGGTCGCCCAAGACATCGGTCTCGGTCTAAAGACTCTGATTTCCAACGACGCCTGCATCAAGGCCGCCCGCGAGTGGAGAGGCCTTAAGGATATCATCCCCGTCGTCGTGGCTCTTGGCGCCGTCGTCCTCGCCTTGGTCCCCTACTTTGTCCAGCAGAATTCGGTCCAGGGTTCGAGCATCGTCCTCGCCAACCCCACCGGCAGTTATGAACTCGGCCTTGCCGAACTCGTCCATTCCATCGCCTACGATGAAAACAATAACGTCCGTCCCGAACCGATCACCCTCGGCGTTTCCCAGGACGGAAAACTTCAGTTCGAGAACAAAACCACCGATTTCTTTAACTATCCCGCCAGCAATCCCCGTTGGTATACCGTCTCCCGTAAGGAAGAAGATAGCGAAGGCAAACTCGTCGACAAAATCGCCTTTGAAGTATTTATCAACACCGATCCGACGAACCTCACCGACACGACCTTCTTCACCCGCATCGACAAGGGTGAGGATCCCTTTACCGGAATCCCCTTCGAAGCGGATAAAGAAAGCTATCGCGCTTCCTATATTGCCTTCGGTCAGGAAAGCGTCCGCTTCCGTCGCCGCAACCAGACCGTCACCGCCAACGGCCTCACCGGTACCTATAGCGAGATCAAAGGTCGCAGCATCACCGACTTCGCAAAAAGCGAAAAACTTGCCGATGTAAAAGACATCGATCAAGCCTACATCGATGAGGTCGCCACCTACTTCGTCAACTTCATCAACAAATCCTTCGAGCCGTCCAAACAGGCTGGCTTATGGATGTATACCGGCATCTTCTTCGGCGTCGACGCAGGCGCGATCATCCTCTTTGGCTTGATGCTCTTCCTCATGACCCGTGGCAAGAAGAACCCCTTCCGCATCTATACCCTTTGGGAAACGCAGAAGATGGCCTATTGGTCCGCCCTCACGCCAGCCATCCTCTCCCTCTTCGGGTTCGCCATCCCGAGCATGGCCTTCATCCTGTTCTTCTTCATCTTCGGCTTCCGTATGATGTGGATGTCGATGAAGTCGATGCGTCCCGCGGTATAACGCTAAAGCTCACAAGCGTCGGTTCGTCCGGCGCTTTTCTTATGCGCGTAAAAGAAAAAGGACAGCCCTTTTAGGCTGCCCATGATCTAGTCACCGTAATCAGATCCGCGCGACTTGTCTTCGACGAAGATCCCTAACGGGTCCGTGATGTCGAAGATTTCACGGTAGATGAAACCTTCGCGTTCGATCCATGGATTCTCGAAATCCGCGGTGAAGATGATACGGTGTTCTTTACGCACCATCGCGTCAAGAGTGGCCATGATGCGGTCGAAGTCTTCCGCCCGTTTCTCCTTGAAGCCGAGTAGCCCATCATAGAAGCCAGGCTCCACGTAAAAGAGATCCCCGGCATCGTTTTCATAGAGATGAACGAGGTGGTTGATTGGATCTTTCTTTTCTTTGTAGCCGTTAAATTCGATGTATTCCATATGCCTGCTAAGTGTACTTGATTCCCTCTATTTGTGATACGGTTCGCCGCGCAAAATCTTAAACGCGCGATAAATCTGTTCTAGTAGCATCACGCGAACGAGCTGATGCGGATAGGTGTTCTTGCCTAGGCAAATCGAGGCATCCGCTCTGGCGAGCAATTCCTCGTCGATACCCATGGAACCGCCGATGAGAAAGCTCACGGCCGCGCCATGTTCGACGAAATCCTTCTCCAATTCATGAGCAAATGCAACGGAGTCCAATTGCCGTCCTTTTAAATCTAGGGCGATAAGATACTCGCCCTTCTTGAGTTTCTTCAAAACTCCTGCCGCTTCTTTCTTCTTCACGGCATCGATTTCCTTTTGGCTTGCTTTATCAGGACATGGAAAATCCGGGCATTCCTCGATGCGCAGATCGCAATAAGCGCGAAGGCGTTTCGCATATTCCCCCACCGCGTCTTTCCAATAAGATTCTTTGAGCGAACCGATGACATAGAGGGTGATTTTCATAATAATCCACCCCCGATTTGCATTGTTTTCTGTGGAATCGCGATGATTTTGATATCTTTGAAATCGACGTTTTGTTCGGTCAGAACATCGTAATACGTCTTTAGTGCGACGTCGGGCAAATTGTTCTCGTCGGAGATGTGCCCGAGGAAAATCTGTTTGGTCTTCGGCCCGATTAGTTCGGAGCAATATAAGGCCGAATCGATGTTGGATAGATGCCCTTGTTTCCCATGAATACGCCTTTTCAAAGGAGGCGGATAAGAGCCGTGCATCAGCATCTCCACGTCGTAATTGCTCTCCATCAAGTAGTAATCGCAATTCTTCAAAGCCTTCAGACCACGCGCCCGAATATATCCGGTGTCGGTAACGTAGCCGAATTTCTTTCCGCCCCCGAGGATGATGAAATTAAAAGGGTGAACGGCATCATGTGACGAGCGGAACGGCAGAATCATCAGATCCCCAACTTCGATCGCTTCTCCTTCGTGAAGGAAGCGTTCCTCCGGGATATCGGGCAAGGTCCCTTCACCCGTATAGACGGGAATCTTGTTCTTATACATAGGCACGCCCTTGACGTGATCGCAGTGTTCGTGCGTTACGAAAAGAGCTTGGATATCAGAAAAGGTTTTGCCTAAAACGTCTAGCCCAGCACGGACGCATTTCAAAGTCACGCCCATATCGATTTGGATGAGGGTATCCCCCTCGCGAATAAGCGTCGCATTCCCTTTTGAACCCAGGGAAGCGAACACGATGTCCATGTTATTCGTCCTCTTCCGATTCCTGTTCGGCGATCTTCGCCTCGAATTCGGGGGAAGGATCGTCAAAGCGAGAATAGGCTTTCTGGAAAAGGAGGGTCAATTGACCGACTTGGCCGTTACGGTTTTTGGCGACGTTGACTTTGACTTCGGACATGTCGCCGTTCTTTTCTTTCTCGGCTTCGGTCATCTGTGGACGCGGCGCGGGAGCTTCCTCGCCTTGTCCCTTCTTGTCTTTCGCCCACGACTTGGCCTTGGCTTTCTGACCGAGGGAGGTGTAATAGTCCTCGCGGTAAAGGAGCATGACGATATCGGCGTCTTGTTCAATGGAGCCCGATTCACGGAGGTTGCTGAGTTCCGGAACTTTGTTATCGTTGCTCTCGGCGTGACGGTTCAACTGGCAAAGGACGAGGACAGGAACATCCAAGGTGCGGGCCAAGGTTTTGAGTTCGCCAGAGATATAAGAGACTTCCTGTTGCCTTGCGGAAGCGTCGGCTTTATCAAAATAACGAATACGGCCGAGGTAATCGATGACGATCAAACCGAGATCGGGGTGTTGGTTCTTGAGCTTTTGCGACTTGGCCACGATATCGCCCAAACGCGAGTTCGGAGTGTCGTCAAAATAGATTTCGGTATTCGAAATTTCCTGAATGGCCCCTGCGACTTTGGCCCGTTCGTGATTATTGAGACGGCCAGTCTGAATCTTTTCGTTCGAAACGTAAGAACGAGAGGCGATCAATCTCTCCATGATTTTCTGAGCGGACATTTCAAGGGAGAAGAAAGCGACGGGAACGTGATTCCTTTGAGCCGCGTTAAACGCAAAGTTCATGCCTAGCGCCGTCTTACCGACGGAAGGACGGGCGGCGAGGATGATCATGTTCCCAGGCTGCCAGCCTAGGGTCATAGCGTCCAATCTCTTATAGCCCGTGGTAACGCCTAGGATGCCCCGATCGTTTTGGGCAGTCTTGGCGATGTTCTCTTGGACTTCGTTGGCGATTTCGGCGGCGGAGCGCATGTTGCGCACGTTACGCTTACCGGCGATATGGGCAATGGCATCGTTACTACGAAGGATAAAATCGCCGATATTTGCCACGCCTTTTGCGTATTGTTTTTGAATTTCATCCGTCTTTTGCAGCAATTCGCGCAGAACGGACTGTTCTTGGACCATGCCGATGTAGTACTCGACATTATCAGGATTGATGATGGCCGTAACGAGTTCGTAGATGTATTCGTTGCCCCCTGCTGCCTTATCGTATTTGAGGTTGATCAGCATGTGGATAAGAGTCTGGGGGTCGATCGGCGTGTTCTGCTCATAGAGAGCCTGCATCGCTTTGAAGATGAGGCCGTTACGCGGATCGGTAGAGGAAAAATCCTCGACCTTAAGAGAGGCCAGGGCTAACTCAGCGGCCGTCTTGTCCAAAAGCATGGAACCGAGGACGACGCGTTCAGCTTCGAGGTTGCAGGGAAGGGTAAGACCCGCCATGTTATTCTTCCTCCACGTGGACGATGACGGTGCCGATTACGGTCCCTTCAGGTCCCTTATAGAGTTCGATTTTCAGCCTGGCATACCCAAGAGCATTGACTGGATACTTATCGAGGAACTTGCGCTTGTCGATATCGATGTCCCACTGCTTGCGGAGGCCTTCAGAGATTTCCTTGGGGGAAATGGAACCGAACATCCTGCCGTCTTTGCCGACTTTGGCTTTGAATTTAACTTCGATGTGGGTGAGGCGTTCCGCGACCGCTTCGGCCTCTTTCTTCAACTCTTTTTGGCGGACTGCTTCGGCGGCATTATCGCGGGCGAGTTCTTTCTGGGAGGCCTCGGTCGAGAGCTTGGCTAGGCCCTTGGGGATGAGGAAATTCGCACCATAACCATCGGAAACGGTGACGGTCTCCCCCTTTTTACCGACTTTCTTAACGTCTTGTAACAAAATGACTTTCATCTTATTTTCCTCCTACGGTACTGCGGGCTTCGTCAAGATATGCGGCGAGAACGCTCAGCAAACGGTTCTCGAGAATCTTGACGCTCCCATCGTTGATGACACAGGCTGCCGCGGAGAAATGTCCGCCGCCGCCAAGTTTATCCATAATCAAACCGACGTTGATGGTCTGGTCGCTTCGGGCAGAAATGCTCCAGGCCTTGTCTTGAATGCGCCCGATGACGAAGCAGGCGTTAACGTCGCGGATCTGCATGAGGGCGTTGCCGACTTTGGCCAACGTCGCCCTTTCGAGGATTTCCCCTTCTTCCGCAACGGCATAGACGACGCCACGATATGGGGTGCGCATGGTCGAAGCAATCTTATTGACGAGGAGGTATTCCTCATATTCGTCCTTGAAGTAATCGTCTGCCCGACGGGGATCGGCCCCGAATTCACGCAAGACTTCCGCGGCTTCGAAGGTACGGACGCCGACGGAATTGGATTTGAAGAAATTCGTGTCGAGGAAGATGCCCGCAAGCATAGCCGTCGCATAAATTGGTTGAACCTCGATGCGCGGGTTCATCGCGGCATAGTGGATGAATTCCGCAATAATTTCGGAAACCGAGGAAGCGGAAGGCTCGATGTATTCGAACGCGAGTTGGTTATCGATAAAGGATTCGCCACGGCGGTGATGATCGATGAGGGCAACCTTGTTCGCACGGAGCAAGCATCCCTCCCCTGCCATGATGTTCTTCGGTACCGAGACGTCCACGATGACGAGCAATGTCGAGTCGGAAGAGGCCAAACGGTTTTCGGCTTGACGCGGTTCGACGATGACCTTTTCGCGTTGAGTCTTGTCCTGAAACGTCGCAAGAACGGCATTTTTCGTTTTCTTTTCGACTTTCTTGGGGTCGATGATGATGCGGCACGGTTTCTTCAAGCGTTCGCAGATTGCAAGGATACCAACGCAGCCGGCAAAGGCATCCATGTCCATATCGGTATGGCCCGAAACCAAGACATCGCTAGAGTCGCGAATAAGGCGGATAAGGCCATCGGCGCCGGAACGGAATTTGACCGCCGAGGCACTTTCGACCGCGGCCGTCTTGCCGCCATAGAAGCGAATATCTTCACCATATTTGGAAACGACCGCCTGGTCGCCGCCACGGCTCATGGCCATGCCAACGGCGCTCGATGCCATTTCGTTTAATTCGAGGACGTTATCGGTTCCATGGGCGAAACCAATAGACAACGTCGGCGTAATGTTTTGGCCATCGCCATGGGCGCGAACGGTATCCAAGATAGAAAACCCGTCCTTGAGCATGGCTTCCAACGCCACATAGTTTCCGATAGCAAGATAAGAGTCGTTACGGTAACGGCGGAGGAGGATATCGTCGCCTTTGAAGTAGTTCATGATGGAGGTGCGGACCGTCGTGACGAGGTCGTTATTTTCATCTTCGGTTTTACCGACGATGTCCGCGAAGTTATCGATCATGACGACGCCGATGACGGGCGCGATAGAACGCGAATAGGAAACCTGTCCCTCGTAGTTGGTCGTGTCCTTGAAGATAAAGAGGTGGGCATCGGGTAGATATTTGACGTCGTAGTTATGGCTGTTCACCTCAATCTTGACGATATTATCGAGCGGTGTGGTTTTGAGTTTTTCTAGCTCAGGTTGCCATTCGAAGATGTTCTGGTCGAGAAGGTTAATCTGACGTTCTTTGAAAAGGTTATTGTCCCAAAGGACGATATCGGCTTCGTCCGTGACGACCAGACCGATTTGGCCAAAGCTATAAGCCTCCTGGACGTCCGAACCGATAATAGAAGCGGCATCGAGGTCGGTTTTGTGACGGAGAGAGGAAATATGGGCGATTGTGATCCAAAGGACGATCATATCGAGGGCAAAGAGACCACACATCATGAAGATCCAATAGTCGGCACGCATCATGTCATGGAAACCGGTAGGATAATCGAAAAAGAAGAAACCGACCGTAACGAGAATTCCTAGAATCTCGATAATGCCCAGCACCAAAAGGCGGATGCGGGCGCGGCGCAGCGCTTCCGACATCGAGAGGCGAACCTGTTTTCCGTGACGTGAATTCGACATGGACCATATTATACGCTTCGCACGCGCCTTAAGGTACTCCCTATTACTTGACCAAGTAATAAAATCAGCCAGAAAAACACGCACATAGAGGGGTTTTGCAAAGAAAAAAGCCCATTACGGGCAGAAATAGATAAGAGCCCCTTATTCTTCTCCCGAGGAACCGTCACCCTTCTTCCTCTGATAGATGTAAAGGATGATGGCGATATTCGCAGACAGAAGCGTGATGGCAACGATAAGGCCGATGATAGAAGAAGTGTCCAGCAAAGTCACCATATCAGGCCCCCTTCAGCATGTCGGCAAAGGCCGCGTCGGAAAACTCTTCGGCCATCGTCTTCTTTTCCGGCGTGCCATCCTTTGCTTTGGCGAGTTGACGCTCCATGACGAGTTTCAAGACATCGACAGCCAAGTTTTTGACGCCGTCGTTATTGACGATCAAGTCCGCATAAATCGAAGAGGGCTTCACGATTTCGTCATACATCGGCTGAACGGTCGAAAAGTATTGTTTGACTACGTTTTCGAAGGTACGTCCCCTCTCTTTGACATCGCGGATAAGGCGGCGGAGCAATCTGCGCTCGGCCGAGGCTTGGATGAAGACGGCCACATCTCCAAGATCGCGCACCGTCTTGTCGACAAGAGCCATGATGCCTTCGACGACAATGAGGCTCTTCGGTTCGACGATTTCGGTCTTGTCCGAACGGGTCAAGGTCACAAAGTCGTAAATCGGCTTCTCGATGGGTTTGCCTTCCTTAAGCATTTTCAGTTGCTTGCGCATCAAGGGCCAATCGAAAGCGCGGGGATGGTCGTAGTTCACGTTATAACGTTCGGCTAACGGGATATCGGATTGGTCTTTGTAATAATCGTCGAGCGTCAAAAGCGTCACATTCTCGGGCCCTAGAGCCTCGATGACTTGATGGGTTAGGTAGGTTTTGCCGGAGGACGAACCTCCGCCGACGAGGACGATGGATGGCATAAATACTCCTAGGCAGCCCGGTAGATTTGGATTGCGGTTTGCGACGAGGTATAGGTCGTAAAGCGCGGGCTGCCGCTATTGTACTGCAGCGTGCCTTTTGCGGAATCCCCGTTTGCGACAATCGCGTTCTTCCCAGAGAAGCTGACAGTCCAATCCGTCACCCCATCATCGATGGCTAGCTTTTTAACCGCCGTCGCGCCCAGCAAACCAGCTTCCGTCGCGAAAGTGAATTTTTCCTTTGTTGCACCGACGGTAAACACTTGGGGCGAAGAAGCAAAACCCAAGATGGCGTTCTTATCGGAGGAGAATGTCGCGGAGACGGAATTTAGGACTGCGCCGTTCAGGCTGCCTGCAACGACGTTCGCGGTATTGCTGGCAAAAACGATCTCGTCTCCCGTTTTCAAATCAGAGACACTCGTAACGAGGTTCCAATCCCCTTCGATTTCCGTTGAAGAGGAGGAGGGTTCCAAGGATTCCGAGGAATAAACCGAGGTTTCCGAAGCAGAGGAACTCGTAGTCGTTCCGCCACCATACGGAGTGGAACGATATCCGCTCGCATCGTAGATATAATTCGCAAAATCCGGACAATCGACGAAGGGATTGCGGGCATAGCCCATCTTTGCGTACCTCTCATTAACCTTCTTCTCGAAGGCCGTGGGCTGGTAGGTATTGTTCCATTCAAGGAGTTTAGAGAGGGTTCCCATGGTATGCTCACTCGCGCCATCCGACGGGTTGTTGCTTAGCGTTAAGCCCAGATTCGCGTATCGGGTCGCGGCATAAAGGATGATGCGGGCGGATTCGCCACGGGCGCCCTCGTAACCGCAGGAAGCGGGATCCCATTGCATGCTTCCGATGCCATAGAAATTGTTCCCGCGGCTGGAATTATCCTTGGTCAGCGTCGGACGAATGATCAGGGGGTCTTTTTCGATCATGCCGCCACCACGCGAATTCGGCCAGGTATGCTCACGGTTGCAAGATGCCGTCGTCGTGACTTCGGAAGCTTCCGGAGCATGGTAGAAGGGAATAAACGTCGAAGAGCTGTCATTGGGGAAGGCGGCTGCAATCGCACCGACGTGGAGGCAATTCGAGTAGGACGTGGTGTCCGGATTCATCGCGTTGATAAGACCGGCGAGAGTCTTTTGGAAGTCCTTGCCAAACTCGCTATAATCGACCTTCCACCCAAACGGATCAATGATTTCGTGGGAAGAGCTTTCGACAGAAGAAGGCTCTTCAGAGGAAAGCTCGCTCGATTCTTCGGAAGGTTCTTCGCTGCTAGTCTCTTCTTCGCTTGAGGGTTCAAGAGACGGTTCCTCAGAGGAAGGTTCCGGTTCGCTAGAAGGCTCCGGTTCAGGCTCCGAAGAGGGCTCAGGCTCCGGTTCGCTAGAAGGCTCCGGTTCAGGCTCCGAAGAGGGCTCAGGTTCTGATTCAGAGGATGGATCTTCCGAACTGGGTTCTGTCTCGCTAGAAGGCTCGGGTTCATAGGAAGGATCTTCGCTCGACTCTTCGGAAGGTTCTGCTTCGCTAGAGGGCTCAGGGGAAGGCTCTTCGGAAGAAATCTCGCTTGATTGTTCCGAAGACGGCTCAGATTCCGGTTCAGAGGATGGTTCTACAGATGGTTCCTCGCTCGACTCCGCTGAAGAAGGCTGCTCAGAAGATTCCGTTGACGGTTCCGCACTCGACTCCTGTCTAGAAGAAGAGACCCCTTCGGAAGAGGTGACCTCCGAAGATGTCGCCGCTTGGGAAGAAGACACAGGATTAAAGCCGCATGAGGCCAGCGCAAAAGAGACTAACAAGAGTAAAGTTCGGGAAAACTTGTGTTTCATAGCAAACACACCATACCCCAATTCGGCCTCTCCTCAAAGGATGACTTCCGTTTATGAGCTTTATTTTGTTTCTGCGTTCTTGTTGAGGAGCAACGAAACGACCTCTTCGGGAAGATGGTCCTCCTTGCTTAGGACAAGGCCGCCTTTTCCGCGAATACAGACGATGGAGTCGCGGGTTTCGAATCTCTTTCCGAACTCTTGATAATAGATGACGACACCCCTGCCGTTCTCCTGTTGGCCCGAAGGAAGGGCGGCGAGACGGTCCTTATAAAAGCGGATGTCGAGAGCGGATAGATTTTTGGCGGTCGCAGCGCGGTTGACCAAGGGCACGACGAACACTAAGACCAAGGCCAAAACGAAAGCGACCCCGACCAACGAAAAAATCAGAATGTTGAAGGAATCAAACGCTTGGGTGAACAGGAAAATAGAGTAAGCGAGGCCAACGGCAACCAGCAGGAAGACCACGATGATGAAACGGCGGTTGACGTTCCAATAGAGGCGAAGGTAGTCGCGATATGGGGGGAGCTTGCGCTCCGACAATGTATAAAGTGGCTTTTCCATGTCACATATTTTATGCCCTTTGCATTTTTGACCAACACCTTTTCCTATGGATTGCTATAGAGGGTTCCCGTTTTAGCCATGCACGGGTCTTCTCTTTTATAGAAAACGTTTGGGAAAGTGGCCAACCTTACTACAATATGGGCAAGGAGGGTTCTCTATGCCTCATTCTTCCGGCGGCGGCTCCAGCGGGGGCGGCTTCCACTCTTCATCTAGTTCGTCCCACCCGAGCACCCGTTATTCAAATCGCCCTTTCCCCGGCGCGATGTGCTACGTCTATTACGACAGCGCGTTTCGGCCGCGCACCATCTACACTAACGTCGACCCGACCAAGCAAAAGCGCAACAGGGTCGGCCTATATATTGGTTTAGCAGCCTTTTTATTGGTTCCCGGTGCCATCATCCCAATCGCCGGTTTCCACAACCCCCAGAAGATCGCGACGGATTATTCGACCACGATGTATGTTCGCGATGACCTTAACGTCATTTCGGAAAGCGAGGAAACCACTTTACGCGCCACGTTCCAAGAGTTTCTCGATCTTTCTGGCGTCTCCCCTAGCGTCTTAACCATTCAAACCAGCACGTGGAAGAACGGACACTACGCCTCGCTGACAGACTATGCCTACGACAAGTATTTGGCGATGTTCAACGACGAATCGCATTGGCTGATCGTCTATTCCGCAGACGACACGGCCAAAACGAACTGGGCGTTCGAAGGGATGCAAGGCAATAACACCGATCCCGCCCTTTTCGCGTATACGACCGACGGATTCAACAAAACCCTTTATGAGGAATTGGGTTCCAACGCGACCGTCGGGGCCGCCCTCAATCATGCGTTCCGTGCGATTATGCCAACCATGATGCAGTCCCGCTTCTACGTCGAGCCTGGCCTATGGATCTTCATGGGCGTATGGGAGGCTGGCGTCGTCGCGGCTATCGTCATTACCGTCTTCCAAGGCAAGCGCGCCAAGCTCGTGCAAAATGCCGTTAAGGTCGAAGGCCAACCGAAAATGGCGAAGTGCGAACACTGTGGGAATGATTATTACGAAGGAACCGTTACGAAATGCCCCAAATGTGGCGCGGATGTCACTCACCCCCACTACGCCCATTTCGAAGGCGACGTGTATTGATTAACCAACGAAAAAGACCTCGTCGGAAAGCGAGGTCTTTTCCATGAAGATTTACTTTCTCTTGCGCATCACCGCACCCTTGATCAAGGCGGTGACGGAGACGATAATCGGCGTCGCGATGGTAAGGATGGTCGCGATATTGGCCGAAGCCGCAAAGGCGATGGGAAGCACGCCGAAGCCAACGTTGGACGGACCGTCGAGATTTAAGCCAAGCGCCACGAAGTAGAAGATGGCGATAGCCACCGAAATCACGAGGCCGACGATAGCCAAAGGAAGGAGCACGTCCTTCTTCTTTTCGGCTTTGACTTCGTTGTAATAGAACTCCCAGGCCATAAGGAAGCACGCATTGAGCAAATAGACTAGAAGCAAAGCGATGCTAAAGGCTAGGTACCCATGGATGAAGTCGATGATGAATAGGCCAAAGAAGAAGGTCGCAAACGAATAGACGGCAAACAAGGACCAAATAGCGACGAAGAAACAATACACAAAGCGCGCTCTGGTCACGATCGGACCGCGGCTAGGCACGACATAGGGATGTTTTTCGAGGAACTTCCTGCCGCGGATCAAAACGAGTAACCCAAGCGCGAGGAAGACGATGGAATAAAGGACCGCGTCCAACGGGAACAAGGGCGAGGGACTGCCTTCCACGATGGAGGAATACTCCCCGGTGATAAGGCCGATGAGGACGAAGAGGATGCAGATGCCGGCAAAAGCGATGACGGCAATCGAGTTCTTCTTTAACGACCTCATGCGCTTCTTTTCGCTCACGTTACGGAAGAACGCATGGACGAGAAGAAGACTCCAGAAAGTCATGAAGAAGGAGAGGAAAAGCGGAACCGAACGATAGAGGCCCTTCAACGCGACATCGATGGAGCCGGAAACGATGGAACCCGCGGCATCCGTGAACGCGAAAAGCATGTTCACAAACGTGAAGGCTGAGAAAATGAAGAGGATGGCCAGCAGGCCGAAAACGATGAGGGATTGGAGGCGCTGCTTCTTATCGAAGCCCGGGAAGAGGAAGTTCTCTTTGTTAAACAAGTCTTTCATTACCAGTTCACCCATTTGACGAAGTCGCCAGATGCCCTTTCGTTGAGATAGAGATGTTCGAGGTCGAAGGCGCCGTCTTCAAACCCATCGTTATCCTCGTCCTGATGACGGAAGGTAACCAAAGACGCGCCGATAAGGTCGAAATTCTCATTGATACCTGTCGATTCCAAACCTTTCTTAACGGCTGGATCGGGATCGTCGGTCAAGATGTGGGCGTAATAGAGTTCGGGGCCCGTCTTGACACCTAAGCCGAGAACGAGGCCATCGTCATCTTCGACCGTCCAGTCGATGTTATGCGCATGTCCCATGAAGGCAGCTTTTAGGTTGTGCTGCTTGGCGGTTGGGATGAAATCGGAAACGCCACGTTCCGTTCCATTATCGGCAAAGCCTTCAAGCTTGAAGAACTTATTCTTGTTGGGCGCGCCGTTTTGAACCGCCTTCCAAAGGATTTCATTATCCTGCTGGGGGATATGGTAATAGGCGATCGCGGGGACTTTGTCACCGACGAGGTTATGTTCGGCGAGCCACCACTGCGTCTGGTCCTTGCGGATGTAATCGTAGTCGCGGAATGGCGAAAGAGCCGTCTCCGAGAAAGAGGCGCCCGAGTCGAGGTTGGCGATCTGCCATTTGACATCGTTGCCTTGCTTCAAGTTGATGACGAAGTTGCTGCGGCCGTAGAGGTCGTCGTCTTCTTCGATGTAAAAGCAATGCGCGGCTTGCCTGAATTTGTCCGCGATCCAATTGGGGTTATAGAGGCCATGACGGTCATGGTTGCCCCAGATGGCCGCGTACTTAAACCCATACTTGGTCGCCTGTTCTTCAAAGAAATTGAGGAACGATTCGACGTGATAGGCGTTGGCCAACATAAACTGGTCGCCGGTGAGTTCGACCAAATCGATTTGGCCGCCAGTGGCCTTGACGTGTTTGTCGGTCTCCGCGATGACCTTTTCGAGGTAGCGCTTGGAGGCCGGGGTGGAGGTGTTGTAGCTCCAATGGATGTCCGACAACTGAAGGATCGTAAAACCATCGCGATAATCCATGTCAACGGCATAGTCTTGCAGATGGTCGGCGTATCCTTTGACCTGCCCGCAGGAGGCCAAAGCGACGGGGAGCATGAACAACAACGCAAAATGAGATTTGTGTTTCATAGTTTCCTGCCTTTTGTTGACTCGATTTATAGCACGTTTGTTATAAACAAAAAAGAAGCGAATGCCCGTAAATTGGCGAACCCTCATTTCCCGTTTTGCTTTTTAAGAGCGTGGAAGACCAATCCGACGAAAAGCGGATGAGGCCGATTCGGGCGCGACTTGAACTCGGGGTGGAATTGGACGGCGACGAAATAATCGTTACATGTCTCAATCGTTTCCACCAAATGCCCGTCGGGAGAAGTCCCACTGATGACCAGCCCCGCTTCTTCTAAGATCTTCCGGTAATCATTATTGAATTCGTAATGGTGGTGCCGTTCCCCGATTTCCCCTACTCCATATTGCTTCTGGATGCGGGTTCCGGGTTTCAAAACGCATTCATACCGCCCTAGACGTAACGTTCCGCCTTTATCCGTGGCATGGGCTATTTCTTTTCCAAATCAAGGCAGACCATTTCGACGATGTTTCTTACCGTGTCGGTATCTTCTGCATCGACGAGCAGCATTGACTTGGCTCCGGGATAAGGAATCTCTTCGCGCAAATTTAATGCCGTAAGGGAAGCGGTTTTCTTCACGAGGAAGCGATTATCATAAATCCCACCGAAAAGCAGGCCGTCCCGATACAGGAGATACTCCCCCATCATCTTTTTCGTTGTGATGCCGGGGATTTCATGAAGCAAATCCAAGACGAAGAGAAGATAATCGTTCGAGCTAGCCATTATTCTTTCTTCGCCTCGATTGCCGCTTGTTCGAGCTCTACCTGATTACTCGTTTCGGAATCACCCTTAGGAGAGCAAGTGTTGTAACGACGATACGCCTTTCTATTTCCCGTAAAGAGATAGAAGTCCTTCATGTCTTGGACCATCGTATCCGGTCGCGCTTTCAAAAAACGCTTCACCGCGGACTTCCCTCGCCAGGCAGGCAAAAGGCTAAAGGAAAAGGCCCACTCCCCGTCTTCAAGTTGGACGGACTGCCTAGGGGCGATGTCATTAAAGAACTCGCCGAGATATTGGCCCTTCCGATCGATGGAAAAAGAATGCTCGCCACGCGAACTGTTAAAGCTAACCGCATAATCGTTCTCGCCAACGTGAATCGTCTTTTCTATATCGGGAAGAAAATAGTGCACGGCGTATCTGTTTTCGCCTTTGCCAACCTTCAGTTTGAGGAAAAACTTCATACCCAAATTTATACACGCCTCGACAAAATGCGTCATCACTTCTCTTTGTCAGCCCTTCCCTAAATGGGGGTAAGAAAATAGAACCCACGGGCGATGAAGCGGACCAAAAACTCCTAAAAATCCAAACAGGTTCGCCACGAAAGCATTATTTATCCAAACATATCCCCCGTTTTTGTCGCTTGAGGAACGCGCCCTCGAACCCCTATCATTTAGGAGAGGAATTCACATGACCGCGGAAGAAGAGAAGTTATTCGATAACCCGACCATTGTAATAGATACAAAATGCATGACTCTAACCGTCGAGCGATTTACTCTGGGACCGGGTGGATTACGAACCCCGTTGACGTACGAAGTGAAAGATCTTGCCGGTCAAAAGCCCTTCCATATGAGCGACCTCCCCTTCGACGATGTCTCTTTCCCCGCGAACATCACGGTGCATGCAATCGTCGGCAGGAAGCTTTATATCGAACACCATGGGGAACATATCGTCTCCTCCTGCTTCTCGCTCACGAATACACTCACCGACGGTTCGTCTGGCACAATCGAACTCCATTTGGACTAGGCGTGTATAAAGAAAGGGTTGCGACGGTGCAACCCTTTTGTCTTTAGGTAGATACGCTAGGCTTCTCCCGCGTCCGCCTTCATCTCGAAGGTCAAGATGTTATGACCCGAAGCGTAACGGTAACGAAGAGCCGAGGTCAGGGCACCCGCAAGAAGAATACCAAAGCCACCAGGCTCCCACTCCTCTTTATGAACCTTGACCGTCGTCGGGTCGAAGGGAATACCGTCATCCGAGATGGTCACGCGAACGCTCTCTTTGTTGTATGTAAGGGTGATACAGGCTTCCTTTGCCCCCGAGTAGTGGACGACATTGGATATCATCTCATCCAAAACGACTGCCAGACGGGCAAAGTGAGCAGGCCCGAAGACCGGCACCAACGTCTCCTCGACGAAAGCGGAAGCGCTGGCCAAGCCTTTAATATCAGGTTTGAAGAGGAAGGATTTCTGGCGGCTATACTCGAAATAGAGGAAACACGTGTCATCACTTTGCTCCGCTCCGTCCACGAATTTGGCCACCTCTTCGTCCATGATGCTGAAGAGTTCTTCTCCTGCAAAGACGGCATTGTCGTTCAGGGTATTGAGAATTGCTTCCTTGCCGAAGAGGTCGCCTTCTTTGTTCATCGCTTCCGATAGGCCGTCCGTGTAAAGGAAGAGGGCGTCGCCATCGGCTAAGGCAATCTTTTGTTTGACGTAAGGGAAATCCTCAAGGCAGCCTAAGGGCAAGTTTGGTGCCTCGTCTAACGGGGCGTAGACGCCGTTATGGCGGAGGAAGACGGGCTCATGGCCACAGTTGACGTAATGGAGTTCGTTCTTCTTCGTGTCCACGACGCCAAAGAATCCGGTGACGAAGAGGTCTTCGCCATTGTCCTTGGCCAAAACCTCGCCGATGCGTTCGATATCGAGGTCGCCGATAAGAAGGCGCGAAACCGTGGCCGCCCTAGCCATAAACAAGGCAGCAGGTACGCCTTTTCCCGAGACGTCGGCGATATAGAAGCCGATGCGGTTCTCGTCGATTTTGAAATACGAGAAGAAGTCGCCTCCCACTTCTTTCGCGGGATGCATTTTCCCAAAAACGGAGTAGCCATCGCCTAGCAAAGGCGCATTAGGAACCATCGAGCCTTGAATCCTTTCGGCCAAAGCCAAATCAGCGGCCGTCTTCTGTTCGCGGATGGTCCCCTCGCGGAGCTGGTCGGAATAATTGAGCATGGCTCCCTGCATATAGAAAAGGGAATCATTAAGGGTCGTGAGCTCGTTTTTATAACGCTTTTTGTCAAGATGAAATCCATCATCGAGCAGATGGCCTTTTTCCATTTCCGCAACATAGGCGTCCGAGGTCTTGGATAGGCGGCGAATCGGATTCAATAAGAGGAATTGGATAGCAAGGAAAGAGAGCACCGCCATCGCGAGCATCGACGCGGCGGCAACCCACCAGAAACGCGACATGAATTCCTTCGATTCAGAATAAACCGTTCGAAGGGCCGTGTGGCGCATGACCCAATACCCTTCCAAGGGACTCTTTGTATTAGAGGAGGAGCCGGAAACAAGATATTCCTCGTTGCGCTTCGGATCGCGCCACGTCATGCCATAAAAGGAACCGTTCCGCGTGTTCTCTGCCGTGACGACCATCGGATCGAAAGAGCCGGGGAAGGAAGGATTATACATCGAGCCGGATCCCTGATGATAAGCCGTGACGAAACGCCCGCGAGCCTGATCGAAGAACCCAACTGAGACATAATCGGCATAATCACCTAGCGCGCTGGGAGGGAAATTGTTGCTGAAATCGATATAAGCTTCTGACTCCATGGCCGGGAAGAAGAGTTTCCGATAGGCCTCGATTTCCGTAGGGTCGGTCAAATCCTGTTCCGGGGCATTGACGTCATAAATCTTTTTGATTTCCTCAACCGCTTTCGCGGCGGAAGGGGGGAGAACCCACATCGTATTGAGCAAATAGATCCTGTCGGTCGCAACCATATCGTTGTAATTCGATTCCCGCGAATAAAAATACGTTGCCCCGAGGGCACCGCCCTGCACCAAGGCAACGCCTAAAAGAACAGGGACAAGAATCGTAATCGCTAGAGGGACGCGCCGTTTCTTTTTCATTGAATGGTTACTTGTTGGTTAAAGCCGGTCACGCGAAGGATTTCGGCGACGAGAGCGTTCACGTTAACGAGAATGACGTGCTCCTTGCCGCCTAGTTTCTTGCGATAGGCAAAAAGAAGGCGAAGGCCGGAAGAAGAAAGGTATTCGAGCTTCTCGAAGTCGAAGCGGATGTCGGTAAATCCTTCTTCTCCTTCAAGCGAAGCCGTTAGTTCCGCCGAGGTGACGGTGTCGAGACGCCCTTCGAGTTTAACCTCGAGAGTCGTTCCGTTTTTTTGTTTGAAGATATTCATAAGACCTCCTATTTGGCTAATGCAATCTCCATGATTGTGTTATTGGTGTTGAGAAGACGCAAGTACTTGAAATCGCTCGCGACCTTGCGGACGACCTCGATTCCATGGAATTTCATCTCCTCTTCGTCGCCCGGAACATAGTTCGTCGGGTCGAACGCGACGCCATCGTCACGGATGCGGACGAGTAGGCCGGCTTCAGTGCGCGAGAGGTTCACGTCGATATAGCGGGACCCTCCTTTGAAGCGATAGCCGTAAGCAATGGTGTTGGCGATGATTTCTTCGCTGGCCAAAGCCAGCATAGCGGCAGCCTTTTCATCCTTGCCGATTTCGAAGGCATAATGTTGCAAATCTTCGATAATTTTGGAAATCTCCTCTTCTTTTGCAGGAATTGAGAGGTCGATTTGCGCTTCGTTTTTGCTGGTGCTAGGCAAAAGGAGAAGACCCTTCCCGGTATATTTTCCTACCCGCTTCGCGATCGTGATGAAGACAATGACGATGATGATCGTCGCCACTTCCATGATGATGGCCCCATAGGCAAAACCGCTGATGGAAAGGAACTTCATCAAGAAGAAGACGGAAATGGGTCCGATCAATCCTACGCGAACCGCATTGTCAAGAACCGCGGGGGCATTTTTAAGAATCGATGGATAGTAATAGACGATGAACTTGTTCCCGGTATAGGCCAAGAAGGAAATGCAATAAATCCGCACCACGAATAACGGGTCGATCGATAACCCTGCCTGTAATGCTGACAAGTCGACCCCGAATATTGTGAAGAAGAGTTGCGGGAAAGCGATGGAGATGACGGTAAGAACTACCGTCGTACCCATGGCAAGAAGGAAGACGCGCCTGCATACGGAGCGAACCCCAAAATAATCTTTCTCCCCGAACAAAGATGCGACGACGGAAGGCATGATCTGCAAGATACCGATCACGAAGATATCAACGACGAACGAGAAGTTAGTTAACATGGCGTATAAAGGCATCTCAAGGTCCGAAAGGAAATTGATCGCGGCGATATTGAGGACCAAGCTATAGACGAAGAGCAAAGCCGTGAGAGCCCCGGAAGACGAGCCCGCCCGTAGAAGCGGTTTGACTAAAGCGAAAGAGCCCTTGAACGGTATTTTCAGATCCACCACTCTTCGTTTCGATTTCATGTAAGGGATAAAGACCAGCATGCCCGCGAGCATACCGATGCCCGTGGATGCGGCGACCCCCCACATGGCAACCGAGATATCCAAGAAACGGCAGAAGAGAATCTCGGCCCCGATATGGACGACGTTGCAAATCGCAAAGAACGCGGCCCCGAGGTTAGGGTTATTGTCCGAGGAAAGGAAATAGGCCAAAGTGATACCGATACCAAGTAAAGGCGCCTGGTAGGCATAGACTTGGATATACTGGCTAATCATCGGGGCGAGGTCCACGAAAGAGCCCGCGAAGAGCTTAGCCACTGCATCCCCTGCCAAAGCCCCAATCGGGATGAAAATAAGCGAGACGGCAAAGGAAAGGAACATCGCCAGCTTAAAAGTCTGGGACGCTTCTTTTATTAAACGCTTGCCGATGAAGTTCGCGCCGATGATACTCGCGCCCGTCCCGATCATCATCCCCGGGATTTCGACCAAGAAGACGACGGGCAAGGCGAGTGAGGCTGCGCTAAGAGCCCCGTCGCCCAGGAAGTTACCGATGACGATCGCGTCGGCCAAGGAGCCAAACTGCATCGCCAAAACCATCAACACCGTCGGAACCAGGTATTGATAGAACTTACGGCGAATGATTTTGTCGTTACGACGATATTCGATGTCCATGGAACCTCCTAGTCGAAGAACCCGAGGGTATCCAGGGATTCGATCGAACGCTCGAGATAACGACGGTCGGTAATCGGCCATTTATAGCCCAAGCGATAGAGTGCCTTGATGGTAAACGAGTTGTCCGAAAGGATGAAGGCACGGCTTTCGCCAGACGAGCTATCGTAGGAAATCAATGACGAAACCGCCATATTTTTGCTTTCATCCTTCATGAATTCGTTCAGGCGTTGCTGATAGACATCGTCCGGAACGATATCGACTTTATAGCCATATCCATTAATCGCTGCGAGCACGTCGCCGAATTCGACTTCGTGCGAGTTGGCGCTATGGAAGAGGGTAAATTTCTTTGGCGTCGAAGCGAGTAACAACACCGTTTTTGCGACCTCATCGATCGGCGAAAAGTCGATCGTCGCATCGGCTGCGGAAACGGGGAAGCATCCGAGTTGTACATAAGCACGCAGCGAGTTCATGAAGCTATTCGTGCCCGAGTTCACCTGGAATTCGCCATCGCGTTCACGGCCCATCAAGTTGCCGACGCGGATGACTTTGCCGTCGAGTCCTCGTTTGTTGACCGCCTCGATAAGGGCCTCCTCGGCTTTAATCTTCGAGTGGATGTATTTATTGGAAATATCCTGTCCGAAGAAGATTTCGGATTCGTGGATGCGCTTCGTCGCGGGGAACTTGCCGTTGATGTTCTCACCAGCCACCGACAACGTCGAAATCTGGACGAGGCGAGCCTTGTGTTCCAACGCGACTTCGATGAGATTCTTCACCCCACCGAGGTTGACGCGCTCGATCGAGTCGTCGTTGCTGAAGTGTTTGACGACTGCAGCGCAGTTGATGATGAGGTCGAACTGCTCATCGCGAAGTTTGTCTTTCAAATCCTCCGCAGTAACATCGGATTCGACGAAGCGGACACGCGATTCGACTTCTTCCTGGAAGATATCACCAAAGTAATAGGCAAGAAGCGTATCCAGACGGTCTTTCGCCGAGAGCCCTTTGCCGCCGCGAATGAGGGCGATGATCTTAATGTCTTTGTTCTGGAGCAATTCGCGGAAGACGTGAACGCCCAAGAATCCCGTCGCGCCGGTGAGGAGAACACATTTGGGTTCGAGTTCTTTCTTGATGTCGTCGACTTCGGCGATGACGTTATGCTCCACTCCTTCCGTCACGGGCTCCTCTTCTTTTTCGGAAGCGGCCGTATTGCCTTGGCCATGGCTCTTAACCAAAGCGGCCAAATCGGCAACGGTCGGATTATCAAAGATATCGCCATAGGAAATGGGAAGTTTCTTTTCCAAAGCGAGCATCGCGACCTTCGATGCGCTTAGCGACGTGCCACCAAGATCGAAGAAGTCATCGTCGATCGAAAGGGTCGAGACGCCAAGGACGTGGGTGAAGATATCGTAAATCGCCTGCTGGATTTCGTTACGCGGCAAGCGGACCTTCGCTTCTTCGCGTTTGAAGGAAGGTTCAGGCAAGGCCTTCTTGTCCACCTTGCCGTTTTGGGTCATCGGGATGGTTTCGAGGTGCACGAAAACCTTCGGGATCATATAAGGCGTCAGCGACTTGGCCAAATGCGCCTTCAAATCTGCAGTAGGAATCTCTTCCTTGCTTAGATAGTAGCCGACGAGGAACTGCCCCTCTTCGGCGGTTTCCTTGACCAAAACGACCGCGCGGGAAATGCCGGGATAGGTCGCCATGTTATTTTCGATTTCGTCGAGTTCGACGCGAAGGCCACGCAGCTTGACTTGGTTGTCCTTGCGGCCGAAGAATTCGATGCGGCCATCGTAATTGATACGCGCAAGGTCACCCGAACGATAGGCATAGACGCCATCAAAATGGATGAATTTCTCTTTATTGAGATCATCGCGGTGGATGTAGCCGCGAGCCACGCCGGTTCCGCCGATAAGCAATTCGCCCGTCGCCCCTAAAGGCAAGCGGCGGAGTTTATTATCGATGATGTAGGTTTTGACGTTCGCGTCGGGGAAGCCGATCGTGATACGCGAGGACACGATTTCGTCCATCGTGCAGGTGACGGTGGCTTCGGTCGGGCCATACCCGTTGAAAGGCCTCGCCTTCATACCGCGATCCTTCATCTTTTGAATCAAAGAGGCGGGAATCGCTTCTGCCCCAAGGTCGATAGCCTTGAGGTTACGGAAGGCCTCCATGACCATTTCGATATCGAGGACGTTGTTTACGTAAGAAGGGGTCGTGGTCAAAATATCGACGCCGTTTTCTTTCATCCGCTCGGCGAGCTGGACGGGGTTAAGGATTTCCTCTTCGCTGGCCATGACGGTCGTGAGGCCATTCGCGAACGGGATGAACTCTTCTTGGATGGATAAGTCGAAGGATAACGAGGCCAACGCGACGGTGACCGATGCGTTCTCCACGTATTCCCTGGCGACATAGTTATGAGGATTGAGGTCGACAAGATTGGCAAGGCTATGATGCTCGATCATGACGCCTTTAGGCTTGCCAGTCGAACCTGAGGTATAGATGCAATAAGCCAAAGATTGCGGTGAAATTTTGATTTTGACCGCGTTTTTGCTGGCTTTTTGCACAATATCTTCGATAAGAAGGAAGGTGACATTAGGATAGGAATCCTTCTTCTTTTCGTAGATGTCTTTGGTCGTGAGAACGAACTTCGCCTCCGCGTCTTCGATGATGTAGGAGATACGTTCGTCAGGGTAAGCCGGGTCAATTGGCAAGAAGGCGGCGCCGGATTTCAATACGCCTTCTCTAGCGACGAAAGCGTTCGCGATGCGCTTGGTAAGCGTGACGACTTTATCGTCTGCCTTCACGCCCAATCCAATCAATGTATTCGCAATCTGGTTGCTGCGTTCATCGAACTCGCGATACGTGATCGTCTCGTCGATTCCGACGATCATCTTCTTGTCGGGATGGGCGGCCACTTCGCGGGCGAGATAATCGAGATACAAGGGAAAGGCGACAGGTTCATCCGTCTGGTTATAGATTTCCATCCCCTTCTCATCTTCTTCGTCCACGAGAGGAATCGAACCAAGGGTTCCTTCCTCAATCATGGCTTGGGCGATGAGATCAAAGAGCTTTCCAAAGCCGTTCAAGGTGCCTAATAGATAAAGGTTTTCGGGGACTTCGAAATTCAGGAGGTAGCCTTCTGGTTTCAACAAACAATCCACCGAGAAGAAGGCCTTCGCTTCATCGCCTCCCAGCGGAATCAATTCAATGGGGTGTTCGCCAAGGTGATCAGGCAAGAAGCCATCTCCTTGGTAAGCGAACATGATGTCCGCCTTCACGCCATAGTCATGGCTGATTTCGGCAAACGAATAAAGGGTGTTGGCTTCGCTCTTTTCGATTTGGGCCTGCACTTCTTTTACGAAGTCCAAACGCTTCTTGTCGGGTGAAGATAACGCATAGACAGGCAATGTCTTGACGAGCATCGTCACCGTCGAAAGGACGGAGGCTTGGTCGCGGCCAGAATAGACGGAGGTGAACAAAGCGTCTTCGTTGCCGTTCCATACTGCGAGGGCATATGCGAATACCGCATTGAAGAAACCGTTGGGGTTCACTCCGTTAGCTTTGAAGTAGGCATCCACCTTCTTGGGATCCAGTTTCATCTTAACCGTCGCGGTCAACGGTTTCGTGGTCGTGGGGAGGTCATAGTCCTTATGGGGCAAAGAGGAGTTATCAACACCGACGAGGAAGGAATCGTAATGGGCTTTTTGCTTGGCGAGTTCCTCTGGTGTCGCCTTTTTTCGTTCGCCAAAGGCAATTGAAGCGGGGCTCTTCCGCTCCTTGTCGATTTCTTTGCCGGAAAGCAAAGCAGCGATTTGTTCCATCATTAAAGCAAGAGATGAACCGTCGCTTGCAATATGATGGGTGTCGAGGAACAAGTATTTGTCTTTCCCGTCGTAAATACGGGCCTGATAAAGTGGACCGCGGAACAAATCGTAAGGGGTGAGTTCGAACGGGAAGGCGGGATCGCCCTGGACACGCTCGACCTTAATCGGTTCGCCTACGGGAAGGAAGGAAATGTCATCGCCCTCGTTTTGGACATAAGTGTTAAGACCGGGATGAAGTTCGATCACTTGCTTCACGGCCTTTTCCAAGGCATCCAAATCGATGTCTTTATCTAATTTATATAGTAAGGGGATGTTATAGATGGTGGAGTTCGGGTGAGCCATCATCTCGACGAAGATGCCCTGCTGCGTCTTGGTTAACGGATAAGGTGCGCGGGGGTCAATCTCTTCTTCGGCTTCGACTTGGTTCAAGGCTGCAAGGCCACGAACAGTCGGATGGGCCCGAAGATCGTTCAAGGAAACTTCTAACCCACACTCCGAGGCAAGTAGACTCATGTATCGAATCGAAGCGATGGAGGTTAAACCCGCATCGAAGACGTCATTGGTCACACCGATTTCGTCATAACCCAAAATCTTCTTGGTGACATTAAGAATAGTTTCTTCCCTCTCATTTGCAGGTGGGACGACCTCCCCTGCTTGACGGGTGGGAATCGGCAAGGCGCGTTTATTGACTTTACTATTCTGATTCAGGGGGATGACGTCGAGTTGCATCATAGCCTCGGGAACCATGTAAGGAGGTTTCCTCTCGCCGATGAAGCGCTTGATATCTTCAAGGTCAAGCTTCTTGTCCGAGACGACATAGCCCGCGATGAACATGCCCCCGCTAGGCGCAGGAAAGGCTTGGACGGTCGCGTCATTAACTCCCGGATATTCCCGCAAAACCCTCTCGACTTCACTCGTTTCGATGCGGAATCCACGGATTTTAACCTGGCCGTCTTTACGGCCGATGAAGTCCAACGTTCCGTCTTTAAGGTAGCGAACAACGTCGCCGGTATGATAGAACTTCGCGAAATCGCCATCCTCGAACGGATTCTTCAAGAAGGCTTTCGCATTCTCTTCGGGACGGTTTAGATAACCTCTGCCAACCTGATGGCCCGAGGCAAATAGAAAGCCAGGGACGCCATAAGGAAGGCGGCGCATTTTCTTGTCGAGGATGAAGGTGTGGGAAATGGGCAATGGCTTGCCGATGGGGACGCGGTAATAAAGGCGGTCGACGACATGACGCGAGATGATGATCGTGCACTCGGTCGGCCCATAGCCGTTTTCGAGAAGGAAATGCTTAGGCGGTTCGACCGGAACGAGTTTCTCGCCGCCAACCATCAACGTCCCTAACGATTTGTTGTTTTGACTTTCGCTAAACTGGCGCCCGACTTGGGTGGTCATAACGCCAAACTTGATATTGTTCTCCTCGAAATAGGCGTTCAGGCGAGGCAAGTCCAAACGCATGTCTTCGGGGATGACGTACAAGGTGTTCCCATTGGTCAACGCGCCATAGAGGTCATACATGTTCGCATCGAAGCCAAAAGAAGCATAGGCGAAGAACGCATCACCATCTTTGACGTTCAAATCCCTGCGCTGCCACTGGACGAACGCAGAAATGTTATGGTGTTCGAGTTGGACGCCCTTGGGTTTGCCCGTGGAACCCGAGGTATAGAGCATGATGTAGAGATCGTGCGGATCAGCTTTCGGCTGTGGCAAATGAAGCAAGGGCAAAGCAGGAACTTCATCGAGGAAAAGAATCGGACCGCCATAGGAAGGCACACGCGTTTCCAAACCGCGTTCGCAGATGAGCAATTTCGCCGAGGCATCTTCCATCATGAAGGCCAGACGCTCATCGGGATAAGAAGGGTCGAGAGGTTGGTATGCTAAACCTGCTTTGAGGACGCCGACGGGGGCATAACCCATCGCGATATTCCTGCCCACTAAAATCGAGACCACGCTTTGCCGGGGGAACTTCTTCTCTAACAAATAATCGGCGATGCGATCGGATAGATCCCCGAGCTCTTTATAGGTAATGTTTTCCCCTTGGCAAACCACCGCAAGACGGTCTGGATTACGGACGATAGAATCGCGGATATCATCCACAAAATCACGGGTGAAGTCATAATCACTTAAGTCTGTTTTGTTGAAAGAATCCAGCAATTCCAAGTCCTTTTTGCTGACAAGGGCCATATCTTCGAGTTTTTCTTTCGATAGAATCTCTTTGCCTAAATGGTCCAAGGAAGAGACGAGATGGCGAATGGAATCTTCCTCAAAAAGATCGGCACGGAATTCGGCCCGAACGAAGAAAGTACCTTCGCGGCGGAAGATCTCAAACGTAATCTTTTCCTTGCCGTCTTTTATGGGGAGTAACTCAACGTCGACAGTCTTTCCATCGAGTTTCGTCTGGTAATAATAGTCGCCTTGATAGGACACGAGGATGTCGGTTCGGAACCCGGTATCCTTGACCAAATCCATGAACGAATAACGGCGGCGGGAAATGACTTCGCTTCGTTGGGCATCGGCTCCTTTCACAAAGGAAGCGACATCGCCCTCATCGATATGGTTGGCATAGAAAGGAAGGGTCCGAACGAACATGCCAAAAGACGATTTGCTCTTCTCATCACGCCCATTGTCGACATAGGCAAAGCAGACTTCATCGGAAAAGGAATATACGCCAAGCGTCAATGCGGTCGCCGCAAGGAAGAAGCTAGAACGGCGAATACCGTTTTTCTTAATAAAGGCGGAAACCTCCTTGTCACCCCAGTCTTCTAGAGGCATGTCAAAACGACCGTAACGAACTTCCCCATCATCTTTGTCTTGCGTTGGCAAGCTTTCAGCATCAACGCCCCCAAAGGTGTCATCGAAATACCTCTTCTCTTCTTCGTATGCTTTTTCTTTTCTAGAGAGGGTCTGGGCCTCGGCTACGTCCAAGGCAGAGAAGGCCTCTTTATGGGGCTCATGTCCTTCCAAGGCTTTGGCAAACTCTTTATAGAACATCGTCAGCGAGAAGCCATCCATCAACATATGGTGGAAATCCGAGAAGAAGAAATTGCCTTTCGGCGTCTTTATGAGACGGAAACGGTATAGAGGCGAATCCAAGAGTTCAAACGGTTGGACCAAGGAATCGCGATCGAGCTTACTTACACTTTGAACGTCGAATGCAAGTGGAGCCTTTTCTTCATATTGATACAAGACGCCATCGTCCATTTGGAAGCGGACGTTCAAATGAGGGTGAGCCTCAAGCAGTTTTTCCAATGCTGGAGCGACTTCAGATTCATCGTGATTCCCAACAGGTATCAAAGTGGGCAAATTGTACGCCAGCGTCGGTTCAAGGCACGACAAATAAATCCCGAGTATTTCTTGGGTTGCTTGGACTCTTTTCATGTAAGGGCCTCCGGATGTGATTACCACAAGAGGTAATCATTGTTTGGAATATTGTAGTTTTTTCGTAGAAAAAGAGAAACCCTTGCCGGCTCAATTGGGAAAAATCCTTGTATTTTTAGGGAAGAAAAGGCATCAAAAATCGTTTTTTCTGCATACATGCCCCGCTTATTTGATCAAAATTGGCATTTGAGAGATTCCTCAATTTTTGGGCGTCAAAACAACCTATCACACCCCTCGAAGCTTTGGTAAAATCTAGCCATGAAAAACAAGGTGTTGCTCATCGGAATGTCCCTTCTATTGGCCGCCTGCGGTAGCGATGGGTATCAAGAAGTCGAACGAGCGGAATTGGTCCACGCCTTTAAAACGCTATCAGCCTCTTTACTAAAGAGCGATTATGTTAAAGACGTTTCCATTTCATCCAATCTAAGGTTTGGATACGAACTTCGTTATAAAGAAGGGGAGTTTTATTCCTTCCGCAACGTCAGCCTCGCTTCAACCGCCCCAGTTAACGTCCAAGATTTTACTTGGCAAGAAAACGGAAAGTACTATCACTGTGAGATCCGAATGGACGACGAGTCGACCTTCAGTAGGGAGATCACCGCTTCGGAGTTTGACCTTTATATGACCAAGCACCGCTTCACTATTCTCGAAAATTTTAGTCGGCGTCTAGACGAAGTCCGGGAACGGCTCGATGGGAGTCTGCGCTTTGAATCTATTTCCAATAAATATTTATTTAGCGAGCGTTTGCAGCGTTATCGGTTCGAATCCGTTGCAACCTCGTTGGATGGCTTGGGCAAGGAAAATCATTATGTCGTTTGGTTTGATGGGATGAAAATCCATTCCGACATCGAGCAAGAAGGCGATTACTACCGAGTCTGGACCTTCGTTTATGGACAAACGCAATTCCAAAAGCCCGACGATCAAAGACTCGACTCAAAAACCGCGAGTTAGTTTTACCAAGAAAACAAGGTATCGATCTGACGAAGGTATTTTTCTTCGCGCTTAGCTTTGAAGCGCTTGGAGCAGAAGATCTCTTTGGCATAGATGTGCTTGTCGGAAAGTGAGATGATGCGGGCTTCCTTCGTCTTGGGGAATTCGGTGAAGTTGACCGGCCACATATGGCTTTTGATGACGCGTTTAATCGGCTCGTGGATCCCAAAGTCTCTTTCCGCGTTCTCCGCGGCGATATAAGGATGATGGCTTAAGTGGCTCTTCATTTTGGAACGGTCGGCACGCCAATCATAGAGGTAGTAGTCGTGAAGGATGGCCCCGATCAAAATCGTATGAAGATTGCCCTTACGGTGCCTTAAGGCACGACGGATCGCAGTCTTAGCAACCTTGAAGGAATGGATATAGCAATTGGACCCGCGATGCATGGAAATCGTCTTCATCTTGAGAATCTTCTCGTCATGAAGAAAAGACTGGTAGATGTCTTCGAGCTCGCGTTTCTCTTTTTCGGAAATCTTCATAGGTTCTTTTCAATGGAAAGGATTATATCAAAGGCTATTTAAAACACGAGTGCGGATTATCGTTGGGTGCCCCCACAAATAGAAAAGCCGCCCTTGTCATGGACGGGCAGCTTTCTGAAAGGCAAAGTGATTATTTGTTTCTGCTATCGTAGACCATGCGGCGTTTCTTGTTGTACACCTCCACGATCATGAAATAAGGGTCGATCGGTTTCTTCTCGAAGAAGTCATCGAAGCCCGATGGGCTCGTGTCGCGGAACTTCTCCGTGTTATAAACTTGGCCAAGCAAATTATTGCCGTAGTCTAAGGCCTCGCGGCCATTGTTGAACCAGACGTCGATTTCTTCGATGTGCCTATCAGGGTAGACGAATACCAATCTATATCTCTTTTCCATTTTGTTTCCTCTTGGAATTAATTGTATCGGTTTTTGACTTCTTGGCAATTTCGTTCTCTTTCACGCCAAACGTATGTTTCGCCATTCATGGTCTCTTCAAATGAAGCACCGAGAGAAGGCAAGGCAAGCGAAGAGAAAAAGAAAAGGCGGTTTTGCCGCCGTTTCTATTGTTTTTAGCGCTCCAAACTTCTTTAGGGGTGAGGGGGGCCTCCAAACTTCTTTAGGGGACTTTTCCCACATGCCCAAACTTCCTTAGGGGAGCCCTTTCTCGCGCGGGTCTTTCGAAGGGAAAGAGCCGCAAATGGATAGGAAGGAA
>JAFSUM010000028.1 GCA_017445245.1 Bacilli bacterium
AAGGATGATCCGTTTAATGGAGGAAGGGTATGGAAAGGAGCATTGCGTGCCCGAACTTGTGATGGCGGGGGCATCTTGTGACGACATCTTTGTAATCGTCCTTTTCTATTCGTTCAAAAACCTGGTTGCGACGTCCACATTTGATGCGTGGAGCGTTGGGCAAATCCCCATTTCGATTGTTTCTGGTGTCATTTTGGGTATCGGAGTAGGCTTCTTGATGGTTTTAGCCATTCGATACATGAAACTAAATAGAATCGTCCATGTCATTTTGATGCTCGGTCTTTCCTTTGGAATGCTCGCCCTCGAGAACGCCTTAAAACCGTATTTCAGCGTTTCGTCCCTATTAGCCATAATCGTCATGGCGTTTGTGGTGGGTATCTTTAAAAAAGAGGAAGCAAAAGAGCTACAGAAATCCTACAACGGCTTATGGCAAGGTTTTGAGATACTATTGTTTGCCCTTGTTGGCGTTGCGGTTGATGTTCGTTACGCCTTTTCAAAAGAAGGGGCAATCATCGTCGGGCTAGTCTTCATTGCATTGGTATTTAGGAGTTTGGGCGTGATTTGCAGTGTAATTGCAACAAAATTCACCTGGAAGGAAAAACTATATATCGTTATTTCTTATCTCCCAAAAGCGACGGTACAAGCATCGATCGGGGCGATTGCTTTATCCGAAGGGCTTGCTTGCGGAACGTTGGTGCTGACCGCTGCGGTGGTGGCGATATTGATAACCGCTCCATTGGGCGCGATATTGATGGATAACCTGAAAAACAAATTGCTGGAGAGGGAGGCATAGTTCCTTCGACTCTTTTATAGGCAAGAAGCAACAAACCAACAGGACCGTCCCACGTGGGCGGTTTTTCATGCTCGTCCGTCCCTCGCCCTGGAACTATCAGAATCCATCGACGTCGAAGCTGCTTTATATACTTGTATATAACGCATTCTGGCTAGTCCCGTTCAGTCCACGTCGCACGATATGTGGCAAAGTGAGCGAAATATAGCCGTCGTCGAAACAGCGTCCCAAATGGCTTGTTTTGAGGGAGCGACTTCCGTCATTCTCACGACCATCAGTGGCGTCATGGCTCAGCATATGAAGAGGTCCTAAGTCTAGGGCTAAATCGATGTAAAATAAGTCGTCCATGATGGGCGGCTTTTTTGCGACACATCTGTGACAAACCATATGGTAGGATATAAATATCTTGGAGGACCAAATCATAAAAAAAGATTTATTAATAGGTTTAACTGAAGAGCAAATTGCTAAAGTTAAAGAATGTAAAAATCAAGAAGAAGTGTTAAAGCTTGCCAAAGAAGAGGGCATCGAACTATCCGATGAACAGTTAGCCGCTGTTAGCGGTGGCGGTTGTTTCAGTACTGCAAAATGCGGAAAATGTGGTGGTGAATTAGAAGAATATTGGCTCCCAGGTAGAGAAACTGTCAAAATAAAATGTAAGAAGTGCGGTCATGTTTTTTATAAACGCATTGAAACAAACTAAAACTACATATCAAATAAGTCTTAAGTCAAATCTAAATCATTGTAAAATCAGTCGTCCATGATGGGCGGCTTTTTGTTCTATATAATCTTTCTAAAGATTAATCATCGTCTATTATGTGATCGTCATCGGCTAAGAAATGCGCGCCAATAAGAGCGCCAATGCCATTAATAAAAAAACAAAGCCACAACCGTGAGTTGTAATAAAAACAAAAATAGTTTTTGATTAATATCAAAACATTTCTTTGATGGAAAACTTGCTGTATTTCGTTAAAAAAGGCATAGCGAAAGCTACCCCTTTCTAATATTCATATTAGTGGTCTTTAATGATTATTTTTCAAACCATTCGAAACCGCAATGTCTACAAATAAAATGATATTTACCATCACCTGGGGTGGTTTCCACGAATTCCCCTTGCATTTGTTCACCACATCGTGGACACGCTGTAGTGCGGAAACTTTGATGTGGGCTACAAGTGCCACCGGAAACAGCTTCGAGTTGTTCGCTGGTTAATTCCACGCCTTCTTCTTTGGCAAGAGCAAGTAATTCAGCTTCACTATGGCAGCGGCTAGCTTTTTCGATTTGTTCATCTGTTAAACCTTTTACCAAATCTTTTCTCATGTCTTAGTCTCCTTTTCGTTTTTTATTTATAAGTACATATAATTTTTCTTTATTTTATCTATAAAACCGTTTTTAACCACCCATTAACTTCAGATATCATCTCTTCTTTACTGACGTTATATTTGCTTTGAAGAGTGGGTACCATAATGGGTGGGTTTAACTGTTTATCATCAAGAATTTGCTTAGGAAGAACTTGTTCTTTGACATTAATACTCTTTCTAAATTCATTTTCTTGTGAATTAATTAGTGACACATATCTTTTAATTTCTTTTTTATCTAAGAGAGATTGATCAATCTTAGTAAAGGAATAGATGTCCACTAAATGTTTGTATGGACGAGATAGTTCATTTAATAAGGAAACAAGTTTTTCCGCAATCATATATTCGATACAAACACCTTTAAAGGTGATTCCTTCGTATGAATATAATTCTGTTTTAATCTCAGAAAGGAAGTTAATCTTCTTTCCTTCGGCTTGTCCTCTTAAACCATCAACCTTTGTAAAGCAGATGAAGTATGGTTCATAGAAACTATCTGTTCCATTAGAGTAGAAGAAGGCAATTGTGCCGAACCCCTTTTTTAATTCTTCTTCCACAACTTTTTCTTCTGCGTTATACAAAATATCAATATCTTTTGTATATCTAGCGTGTTCTTTTAAGTAATATTGACAAAGTAACCCACCAACTACACAGAAGTCTAAATTAACATGAACTAATTTCTTTAAGACTTCTTTAATTGAGGGATCAATTTTACCAACATTAATTTCTTTTATCGTGGTCACACTAGCTTCTCTTGCCTATATATTATTATGATGCATGCCACAAATGACCTATAGGTTAATTGGTTAGCATCGATAGACGATCAGAAAAATGGTATCGTTATAATATGGTATTGGCCTTTGTGATCGCGTTCGTTCAACAAGCCACTTTTCTCGCCTGTTTGATTGGAGCGCCTTTCTTTACTAAAGAAGCTAGTGGAAATGCATATAACTTAATGCTTGCAGTCGCTTTCTTCTCGACTTTCTTGAGTATTCCCGCCTTCATTTGGAACATCGCCATGATCAAGGGAAGAGGAACAAAAAGAGACATCGCCAGCGCCATCGTGGCAGGCGTAACGTTTCTTTTCGGGGTCGGATATTTGATCTTCGCCTTTGTCGTTAGGGTTCACGCGGTAGGCGGCAGGATTTTTTAGGCCTTTGAATTACGTATCGGATCATCCTGTGGGTGGATTTCTTTCTGAAACGCATCAAGATCCCGTGGACTCGTAACGCCTTGCGCATAATGTCCAGATAAGGGTGGCTAATGCAAAGAATGCGATGGCAACCCCGACGATAATTAAACTTAGCAGGTAGGGGTTATAGCTTCCGTAGAGTAACGTATCGACCGGTAATGAAATAAATAGCCCGAATGGGAGGATGAATATCAGAATAAAGCGGACGGCCTGGGGGAAGATGGCGATTGGATACTTCGCATAGATGGTGAAGTTATAGACGATTTGGAGAAGCGGACCACTGCGCTTAAAGATAAAAGCCAAAGAAGATAACGCGACCTTGAACGAGGTGATGATCACCGCGCCGAATATCGCCCCGATAATCAATACGAACACCGCGCCAAAGCTGACCGATACCTGAAGGTTCAAACCACAGATGATAATCATGGCCACACCGACGATGACCTCACCGAATCCATCGGGTTGGAACGTCTCCGCGAACATTTGGAAAATAACGGGCACGGGTCGGAGGAAATGACGGTCCATATCCCCGAGTTGAACACGCCGATAAGCGACTAGCCAGAACTCATCACTGAAGAGGTGGTCCAAGGCGATTGGAAGCATCGAGAATCCATAAAAGAAACCGACTTCTGCAGGGGTATAGCCCTTTAATGATGGAATTGCCTGCAAGATAAAGAAGATCGAACAAAGCGCGCAGGCATTGGAAATCAGGAAGGACAAGATGGAAATAATCGCGTCCTTCTTGTATTCAAGACGGGAGAGCATGCTGCGCTTGATGCAAACGAAATAGAGCTTTACGTACCGCATGCTATCCTCCCTGTACCGTCACGAGTTTTATCGCGTGGCTAAAAAGCGCTTTGCCAAGCAGTTCCAATAGAACAAGCCAGGCGAAAGAAATAAGAATCACCTTCCCGCATTCGAGGTAGTCGTATTTCATCATCAGAATCAATATGGGGTTCTGACTCATACCCGCGAATGGCATGTAGGTGACGATTTCGCGGAAGACGTTCGGGAAGAAGGCGATGGGAAGGAGGGTGCCGGATAAAAAGGAAACTATGGTCGTCTTCAAGGCATTGAGGCCCCAGGCGGCCGTGGTGTAGAAACAGAGAATTCCGAATATGTAGGAGATGGTTCCGTTAAGCAAACAGGCGAGAATGCTGGCGACCAGGAACAAGAAAAAGTGGGCGATGAAATCCCATGCCGAGGCCACGGGCAGATACCCGATGCCGATAAGCGTCCCTAACGCCCCGGCATAAAGAGGAAGACCAAAGACGACCGACATCATCAAGAAGGCCCCGAGGTTCGAGGCGATGAATTTGCCGCGATAAGAGATTGGCTTGATCAGGAAGTTGCCGATCGTCCCTTCCCGGATATCGCGATTGATGAACCACAACGTGTCATCGTTGAATGTGATGAAGGTGAAGATCGTTGTCAGGACGACATAGACAACCATTTCCTTATAGGTGAATCCGTTGATGGAAGAATCGATTCCGCCTTCGCTGCTTTGATAGACCGCAAGCCATAAGAAGACGAGACAAGCGACTTCGAAAACGGTCACAACCGCCCATGTGAGAATGTTAAAACGATAGGCCATCATGTCCATGGCCGCGGCACGGGCAAAAGGCTTATATTTTCTTAGCCTGTGCATGCTCTTCCTCCTGTTGGGAGAGGATCTTCTTTACGACGTCTTCGATGGAAATGTCCGCAATTTTCATGTCGATTGCGCGATATTGGGAGAAAGCATATTGGATAACTTGCTCGAGAACGACCTTATCAGCATCGAAACTGAACACGACTTTGTCTTCCTCTGCAGTCATCGCAACATCGCTGGAAAATGGTTTGATTGCATTGACATTGACGCTTGGTGGAACGGTAATCGTCAGGGTTTTGATGTTTCCGAAACGGCGTTTGATATCTCCTAACGGGCCATCGTAAATGACGGTTCCTTTCTCAATCATGATGATGCGGGAACAAAGGTTTTCGATATCCGCCATGTCGTGGGTGGTGAGGACGACGGTGGTGTGGTATTTCGCGTTCAGGGCATGAATCGCAGTGCGGATTTTGTCTTTGACCAAGACGTCCATGCCAATCGTGGGTTCGTCGAGGAAAAGGATTTTGGGATTATGCAACATCGAGGCGGCGAGGTCTGCGCGCATCCTTTGTCCTAAGGAGAGGGTGCGGACGGGCTGGGTCATGAATTCGTCGATACCTAGAACTGATGATAAGAAGGCAATACGTTCCTCGTAATCAGAATCGCTGACTTGATAGACCTCTTTGAGGACTTTGAATGACTCGACGAGGGGGATGTCCCACCATAGTTGGGTCTTCTGTCCAAAGACGACGCCGATGTCCTTGGCAACGACTCGACGCTTTAAATAGGGTTCCATTCCGTCGATGAGGACTTTGCCAGAAGTGGGAGTGAGGATGCCACACATCATTTTGATTGTCGTGGACTTGCCTGCACCGTTGGAACCAATGTAGCCTACGATCTCGCCTTCATGAATATCAAAGGACACGCCGTCGACGGCACGGATCTCCGTGTATTTTCGAGAGAATAGCGTGGCCAACATTCCAGTTAGGCCCTTGCCTCTTACTGGCTTACGGAAGACTTTGGTGAGGTTTTGGACTTGAATCATGGTTGGGAATCCCTAATTGCACATATTGTATCGTACCTCAGATGCCATGGTTGACCACATTCTAAAGGCCCTCACATTATTGAATCATTACTTCAAGAGCTCAATCTGACTTAGCGGAGTGCGTCGGTTTTGTTTTTAAAGACCCAAAGGAAGCCGGGCGTAAACTGGCGAAGGATATTTATTCTTCGATCGAGTCGTTAGGGGCCTTCCCTGAAAGAAACGCTGTGTTCCCTATGCCAAAATCGTTTCCAAATATCGTTAGGAAACTAGTCATCGACAAACCTTATTTGGTTCTTTATGCCGTGGCTGCCCAACGAGTGATTGTTTACCGAATTCTAGATGCACGTCGCAAGCTTAATAATTTGATTGCCTAACCTAGCGACGCGGATATAGACGAGGCCTTCCTTTTGAGGATTCCAAACGCATAAACGGTGATGCCTGCCGAGGAAGAAAGGAAGGCATGAATCAAGCTTGTTTTGTTGGTGGCGGCGAAGCTGTTTTGCTCTTTCGTGACACGGAGCCTAAGGATTTTCCTGTAGTTTTCCCAAGATGCTTTTTTCAGATATATTTCTTTGGTTTTCGTTAAATTTCTTCGCAAAACAACCATTTTATCCTTGAATCTTTCTCGGTAGGATTGCCTCTAGTTTTAACGGAAGACACTTTTTAAACAAGGCAGACAAATCCAATTTGGGCAAGGAAAACAAATGTAGCCATTGCGTGGGCACACGGGTATAATGGGGCGCTCCGAAAGGGGGCGAAACGATGTTTTTTGAATGGCTTAAGAACTGGCTTCTGTCCTTACTGGGCGTCGACTTGATCGTGAAAGCGGTCCAAGAAGGCAACCCGATTCCGGTTCAGGCATACCTGCAACTGGTATTTTCGGTCGTTGCATTGCTCTTCGGTATCCTTAGCGCTTATCGTGGCATCTACTTGCTGATTGGTCTATTTGCCCCGGCGCGTAAATACAAACCGCATCCGATGGACAAGAAATACGCCTTTGTTCTCTCAGCCAGGAACGAAGAGAAGGTCATCGCGAACCTCATTCATTCCATCCGCGAGCAGGATTATCCTCAGGAGCTCATCGACATTTATGTCATCGCGGATAACTGCGACCCGGAAGATAAGACGGCCGAAATTGCCGAGAGCCTTGGCTGTCATGTCCTCGTCCGTAATGACCCCGAGCACCAACGCAAGGGCTATGCGCTTCAGATGTTTTTTAATCATCTACGCGATACGATTGGCATCGATGCCTATTATGGCTATGCGTTTTTCGACTCAGATAACGTTATGGCCCCCAATTTCATCCGCAAGATCAACGACGCCATGCAGGAAGATGACCTCATGACTTGCACGGGTTATCGTAACGTCAAGAACTTGAACGATAACTGGATCACCGCGACCAACGGCATCAACATGTATCGCAACACCGTCGCCGTCGCCCGTCCTCGCGCCGTCATCCATGGCAAGATGCAACTCATCAACGGCACGGGCTTCGTCCTTTCTTACCGTGTCCTGATGAAAAACGGCTGGGACTGCTTGACCATCTGCGAAGACGGCGAGCTCACGGCAAAGTTGGCTGTTAGCGGAGCGCGCATGGGTTTCTGCGAAGAAGCGGAATACTACGATGAGCAGCCCGACACCATCCGCATCTCGATTCGTCAGCGTCTCCGTTGGACGAAGGGGTGCTTGGTCAATTGGTGGTATGGCGGCCACCGTATCTTGGGGTCTTTCTTCAAACACCCGACCTGGCAGAAATATGACGGCTATTGGGACTTCTTCCCGTACGCCCTTTTCTCCTTCATGTGGAACCTTACGTTCCAGATCGCCTCGCTTATTCTCTTCCTTTGCGTTGGCGATAATGGATACAACTGGTGGAACTTCCTTAGCTTCGTACTTACGTTATTCGGCAGCCAATACCTGACTGCGTTCCTCACGGCAATCGTCGTCGAGATTCGCGAATGGAAGAAGGTGCACTTCAACCTCTTTGAGGCCATTATCTATCTCTTCGTTTGGCCCTTCTACGACATGATTGGCATCGCGCTTAACCTCGTTTGCCTCTTTATGAACGTTACCTGGAAGCCGATTCCCCATAAGTCTATTGCCTCGGGCACCGAGCTCTATCAAGCCGAGCAAGAAAAAGGGCAAAAGAAAAACAAATAAAGGTATAAAAACAAGGGGCTCCAAACTTCTTTAGGGGACTTTGGAAAACCGAGCAAACTTGATTAGGGGACCTAGCCATTCGGCTGGGCCCCTTTTCGCTTGTACTTTCCCCTTTTCCTTCCCGCCCTTCTGCGGGTCATCCCTTTCTTCGGCGG
>JAFSUM010000029.1 GCA_017445245.1 Bacilli bacterium
CAGGCGTTTTCGGCTCGCCTTCATCCGCGTCGGGCAGCGACATTCCCAGGGCTATGTCCGCTTGGGTAAAGCGAAAAGCCGCGATAAGTCCGATAACTCGGGTTCCGCGGCTTCAAACGGACTTAACTATTGGAATCGGCGGTACGAAATTTGATTCGGCTAGATTGACTCTATCGGAGCCAGGAGCGCGTTGTTAACAGCTTCTATCTCTTCGTTAGCGATGCCCTTGGAATAAACGACGTATGCGTAAACCTTCTTTTCGGTATCAACCAGAGCCCGGAAATAATCGCGTTCGAAAAGGGGGTAATCATTCGAATCGAACCCAAAGCCGGCGCAATCGGAATCGAATGGATCGTGATAGTCTGGCAAGAAACGAGAAAACGCGGGAGAGACAATCTGGTAATTCGATATCGAGGAAAGTCGAAGCGAACCGGGGGCGTTCCAAGGCCTTGAACTTAGATTCCAACTGACGCAAACACGGTAAGAAGATGTAATCACATAACTTCTCGCCTCGTTCACATCAAGGGTTGGACAGATTTCTTCGTGATTCTTATGAATGGCATGGCCTGAACATAAGCCAGAAAGATAATAGGAAAAGCGGCTTTCCCTGAAATGATCATTCTCTTCAAAATTGGCGATTAGATCTTTTTTGAAATCCGACCTCAAATATTCGAGGTCGTGTTCAAACGATGAATAGGTGTCATAGTGGTTCGCATAAAGAACCGGGCCGCGTTGTTGGCAGGAAAACAAAAGGGGAATAAGAACGACCCAACTAAACTGTTTGCCTTCCATTTTTCCCATTTTGTTACCTTTTATTGGTTATCTTTAGTTTAATATTAGCAGGCAAGCGCTTATAGAAAAAGGGACACGATGATAGTGGGTCGCAATGACAAAGCGGCAACAAAACACGATTCTACTCGGTTAGCGGCACCAGGTTTTTTGCGTTATTGTTTCGCAATTCGGTCCAAAGAACCGGCGATGATATAGAAGATAGGAATCGTGAGGAAGAGGAACCAATACGGATGCCACAAATTGACCCCATAAGCCCCACCGATAATGCCCATATCACAATAGAGGGCAACTATAAAGATGGGATAAGCAAAACGAGTGATGCGACGCTTTTCAATGCAAAGCAAGATGCTGGAAATGATGATGGGTAAAAGGAAGACCGTCCAACCAGACGCCCAGCCCAAATTGCCCGTCGGCCCATGCCAGAAGAAGCCTAAAAGCAAGAAAGCGATCAAAGCGATGAGTCCGCCCGCGCCATTAACGATAGCCTGGGCGATGCGAAAGGCACCTTTGGGTTCGTCATCATCGGCGCATTCGGTCAAATGTTCGTTCTCATCGACGATTTCAGCGTTAACGACTTCAGGTTCAGGATCGGCTTTCGCCTCTTTCTTATGTTCGTGAACGGGATTCCCGAGAAGTTCGTCGAGACTCATGCCGTATATTTTGGCCAAGGCGACCAGATTGTCGGTATCGGGAGAAGATTCCCCACACTCCCATTTGGACACGGCCTGGCGAGAGACGCCGAGTTTATTGGCGAGCTCTTCTTGGCTTAATCCGTGCTGCTTGCGTAAGTCGGCAAGCCTATTTGCGAATTCAATATTCATGTATGCCCTCCTTTTGGACACGGCTATTTTCCATGTCAGGCAGTTTCTTCGCTACCTAGTCTACTTTACCACCGCGCAACTATTGGTTGCAATAAAGCAAAATGCCCCGGATTAACCGAGGCATGGTGCGCTAATTTGGCGCGCTTGATACGATTCGAACGTACGACCCCTTCCTTAGGAGGGAAGTGCTCTATCCAGCTGAGCTACAAGCGCATTCATTCCTTTGCGCGAGCCTTACTATACTATGCTTTTCGCTTTGTTTCACGAAAAAAGAGCGCCTCCGTAGAAGCGCTCCTCATTTTCCGATGGTCGGAACGTCGGGATTTGAACCCGAGACCTCCTGGACCCGAACCAGGCGCAATACCAAGCTTTGCTACGTCCCGATGCCTCGAAAGGCGGTGAGATTATATAGCGATGATTATAAGAAATCAAACAAACTTCCTTGATTTGATTCACCCATCCCATCGAGGACCCCTAGCTCCTCGAGTTTTTTGACCAGCGTCGAAGAGAGGCGGGTGCGATCTTGGAGGTCTTGTTTGGAAAGGAACTTCCGCTCCTTCTTGGTGAAAGGATCGATTTCCTTGCGGGCATCGCAGATGGAACGGGCGACGTTTTCGCCAAGGGACTCGATGACGATAAACGGCGGGATGAGACATTTCTTCTCATGGTCGCAGACGAACATCTTCGCCTCGGAACGATAGAGGTCGATATTTGCGAATGTATAACCGCGTTCCAACATCTCCAAGGCGACCAACAAAGTCTTGTACTGGTTCTTCTCCTTGGCCGACAGCGGGTTGACGTTATCGTGGAGGCGAGGCTTCCATTCTTCGATGCGAGCGATAACCGCATCTTCGCCCGCGATCATCGTACGAATATCCCAGTCGTCGCTTCTAACGGAGAAGAAAACGGCGTAGAACTCCAGCGGATAATAAAGTTTGAAGTAGGCGACGCGAACGGCCATCGTGACATAGGCGGTCGCGTGACCACGGGGGAATAGATAAGCGATCTTATTGCAGGAATCGATATAGAAGTCCGGGACGTTATGAGCCCTCATGTCGGCTTCTAAGTCCGGCGTAAGCTTCTTGCCCTTACGGACACGTTCCATGATGTTGAAGGCTTTCGCGGACTCCAAACCCATCGAGATGAGGTAGGTCATGATTTCGTCACGGCAACCGATGATCTCGTTGATGCTCTTGCCCTGCTTCACGAGTTCTTCCGCATTGCCCGCCCAGACGTTGGTACCGTGGGCAAGGCCCGCGATGATGATCAAATCGTTAAAGCACGTCGGGTGAATGGCGGAAAGCATCTGCATGCCTAGCTGCGTACCGAATTCAGGAAGAGCCGTCGCGCCGTTATCGACGCCAAGGTAGTTCCGGTGCATCTTCAGCTCGCGCGGCGAATTGAAGATCGAAAGGACCTTTGGATCGTTCATCGGAATCGATTCGATTTCGACGCCGGTGAGGTCACGATAATAACGCATGGCCATCGGGTCGACGTGGCCAAGGATATCGAGTTTCAAAACCTCGTCGTGCAACGCGTGGAAGTCGAAATGGGTCGTCAGCCAGCCCGCCTCGTCATCGTCGGCCGGGTATTGGACAGCCGTGAAGTCGTAGACGGAGTGGTCGGCAGGAATAACGACGATGCCGCCCGGATGCTGACCCGTCGTGCGTTTGACGCCGGTGCAATGAGAAGCAAGGTAAGCGATATATAGAGAACTGATGGAAGCAAGGTCGCGCCCGAGTTGCTCGAAATAGCCGCGGACATAACCAAACGCGGTCTTCTCGGCGACCGTTTCGATCGTGCCGGCGCGGAAGACGTTATTCGCACCCAAAAGGTCACGGCAATAGTTATGCGCGCGATGCTGCGATTCTTCCTCGAAGTTCAAGTCGATATCCGGAACCTTGTCCGCATGGAAGCCAAGGAAGGTTTCAAACGGAATATTTTGCCCGTTCGCTTCGAGCTTACTTCCGCATTTGGGGCAGGTTTTGTCGGGCAAATCGAAGCCAGAACGATAAATCTTGGTGTCCTCGTATTTGAGGTAATGGCAATGCGGGCAATGGTAATGAGCCGGCAACGGATTGACCTCCGTGATCTCGGCCATGGTGGCTGCAAAGGACGAACCGACGGAACCACGGGAACCGACGATAAAGTGCTCAGGCTCTTGATTGGCCAGTTTAATCAGACGGTGGGCGATGTAATAGGTGACGGCATAGCCCGAGCCGATGATACCTTGAAGTTCGCGTTGGAGGCGTTGCCAGGTCTTGTCGATGGCCTCAAGAACCTCGGGATCGTTATCCGTGCCCAGATAATCGTAGTTCTTATGGAAGTTGGTCTCGCATAGATCGCGGAGGATTTTTTCCGAGTTCGGCAGGTTCGCGTTCGGAGTATAAGTCTTCGAATCGACGATGACGATATCGTCTTCGATTTGGTCCGCAAAGTAATTGGAGTTGGTGACGACGTATTCGTACGCCTCTTCCTTGGGGAGCCATTGCTCAAAAGAATCTAGCATCTCGCGTGTCGTACGAAGGTGCTGGTCAGGGTTTTCGAAATGGGGCAATTTCCTACGGGCAGGCGGGAAGAGGTCATGACTACCGTTTCCGATTCCTTTCGCGGCGATAAAGACGTCGCGGTAAATCTTATCGGAAGGATCGACATAATGGGCATCGCCCGTAGCCACGATCTTCTTACCTGCGATCTTTGCCGCTTCGACGATATCGGAGAGAATCTGGATGAGTCTTTCCTTATTGGCCACGCGGCCCATGTTGATGAGGTAAGAATAGTTCTCTAACGGTTGAAGTTCGATGAAGTCATAGAACTGCATCGCTTCGACCAAAGCGTCACGACCACGCGTAGAGGCAATCTCAAAGATTTCGCCATTGAAGCACGAGGACCCAATAAGGAGGTTCTCGCGAAACTGGTTCAGTAGTTCTTTGGGGGTTCTTGGAACGCGGGCAAGGTAGGTGGTAAGCGATTGGGTCAACACGTTGAAGATCGCCGAAACGCCGGCCTTGTTCTTCGCGAAAGCCGTCACGTGATACGGGTGGAAGCTCTTGCAATATTTCTTATATGTATCCTCGGCGGCCAGGTAGGCTTTATGGACGGGATCGTCGGGATTATTCTCGTCTCCAACGGGCAAATCGGATGGTTTTTGCACGGATAACGAGGCTAAATCGACATGGCGGATGCCGGGCTTTTGGTTATTCAAACGGAAGAGGATCTCGGTCCAACCTTCGCTAAGAGCGTGGGCGTCATAGACGGCACGGTGGGCGGATTCTTCTTCGTAGTTCCGTAACCCTAGGTTCTTCAGCAAGGAGCCTTCACTATGTCTTGCGACATGGGGGAATAGGTAACGGGAAAGCGGGACGGTATCGATGACCGGATTGGAAATCGGAGGAAGTCCTCTCTGCTCCAAAGCCTCGTTAAGAAAGCCGATATCGAAGGGGGCGTTATGGGCGACAAGAATCGCGTCGCCAAGGAATTCCATGATCTGAGGAAGCACCTCGTCTAGAGTCGGGGCGCGCAGCAATTCCTCTTCGGTGATCTTGTTGATCGCCAAAGCGCTCGCAGCTTCCGAGAGGTCTTTCATCTCGGGGTTGATGAGCGTACCCCATTCTTTGGTAACGTGTCCGTCCTCAACGATGACACCACCAAATTCCAGTAACTTATCGTGCCGGCGCGAAAGACCGGTAGTTTCAGTATCGAATACGCAATACCTCGCGCCCTTCAAAGGAATGGGCGAGGGGTTCATGATCGTCCGAAGCTCGGGATCAAACATATAGAATTCGCAGCCGTAAAGAATCTTTAACGGCTTCTCGTCTAGGCCCTTGCTCTTGATTTCGCCGATATGCTCCTCGCGGGCATATTGGGCGAAGGGGAAGGATTGGACAGCGCCATGATCACATAAACCGATGGCCCTTAGTCCCATCTTCCTGGCGGCTGTATAGAATTCCTTGAACGGTTGGATACCATCCATCGTCGACATGTTTGTGTGGACGTGGAATTCGGAACGTTTGATCGGCTCGTCATCCGTGCGGAAGACTTTGGTCGGAAGGCTTTCCAAATAATGGACGACCACACAGCGAGTTTTGCTGAACTTATCGGTATCCAAAGCGCCGCGGACGCGGTACCTACGACCTGCCTTTAAACCAGCGAGAGTATCGCGAGTCAACAAGCGACTTTCAAACGCTTTGACCGAAATGGCGTTGGTCTCGTCGCCCATGGCGAACATATTCGATGCCTTGCCACTACGGCCTAATTTGTAATTGGGTTGGAACAATTCGCCTTCGAATTCGACGTTGCGGACTTTGCCTTGGAAGAGGTCGGAAATCTTATGGATTTGCTCGTAATTTCCACGCGACCAGACGCGTTGGCTATTCTCCGCCTCTTTTCGCAAACGGACCGTTTCCTGATGTTCTTTGATAAGGAAGGTCTCCCCTGCTTCTCTTGTTTTGGCCCCTTCTTCTTCAAGGCGGGCCGCGTCAAAAGCATAAGCTTCAAGTTCTTCGTCGCTCATCGGGGGAGCGGGCTCAGGTTCTTCCGTGGGTTCATCGAGAATCTCGGGTTCCTCGTCAGGTTCGTTATCGCATTCCTCGACGGGTTCAGGGGCTTCTTCTTGAATAGGCGCAGCAACGATAGGTTCCTCGACGGGTTCGGGAACTTCCTCTTGGATAGGGGCAACAGCGGGCTGCTCGGTAGGTTCAGGATCAGGTAAAAGCTCGATATCGACTTCGGGCATAGGCTCTGGTTCGGGTTCGGGCTCCGGTGTTGGCTCAGGCTCCGGTTCGGGCTCAGGAACTGGCTCAGGTTCGGGAGCGGGTTTTTGTTCAGCTGCTAACGGGGCCGTCTCATATTCGATTTCGATCTCGGTTTCTTCGACATTGCTCGAATAGGAGGGAATCGAATCGAGGTTCAGCATGTCTTCGAGTTCCTGTTGTTCTTCGGTAAGCTTAGGTTCTTCCTTCTTTTCAGGAACAGGTTCTTCTGCCGGAAGAGGTTCTGGAACAGGTTCTTCTACGACAGGTTCAGGTTCGGGCTCGGGTTCGATTACGGGAGCCGCGACAACTTCAAGAACGGAAAAAGGATAGTTAATGAAGCGGAGCAAGGAACGGAAATCTTCGGCAATATAGGCGTTTAGGCGCTTGGTTTCCTCATCGGGATAAGAAAGAGTGAGGATATCGCCTTCGCCCGGGTTAAGCGGACAAGAAGGAATCGTTTGGAACTTGGCAAAGTACCAATCGTAATAAAGGGCGGCAACGTCTTCTTTCGAGATTTCTTTGTCGTAACTAAAGCGAATCGTATAGGGATAACGGACGTTCCCGATAGCCTGAACGAATTCGTCCAATAACGGGAAGCTCCACGCCTCGCCCTTTTCGATGGCCATGTCGACCTGGTCGCGGTTATAGGGATTACGGGCCGTCAAAACGAACGAGAGGTCAAAACGCTCGGGTTCTTCGATGCCGATGGAGGTCAAAAAACGGATCATTTTGTTGTTCATGTTTCTTTCCTCCTTTTTAAACGATTAACGAGATGACGTCCTTGACGAGAATCAGGACCATTAGACCGATGAGTAACGCGAAGCCAACCAGCGAAACGATAGTTTGAGCTTTCTGAGGTATCTTCTTGCGGGTAACGCCTTCGACGGCAGTGACAAGCAAGGCCCAGCCATCTAACCCCGGGAAGGGTAACAAATTGAAGAAAGCGAGGTTAATCGAGATCATACCCGCGTAGAAGAAGACCATTCGTGCCCCACCTGCGGCTTTGATCTGCGGCATAGCGGCCGTAATGCCGACGATGCCACTGACGTTCTTCCAACCGTTCGGAGTGAATAAGGACGCGAATCCCTTCACGATCGCGGTGCAAGCCGTCGGAACATCTTCCGCCCAGGCCTGCCAGGATTCTTGAAAGTTATGCCAGCCTTTGATCACATTGATGGAAACGCCGCCTCCCGTAAAGACCTTGTTCTTGATGGTCAAGCGGAATTTGTCCCCGCTGCCAGAAATATAGTTTTCGAGATAAGCGACTTTGCCCTCGCGCCCGACTTGTTTCGGGATGAAGCGAAGCGGCAAATCCAGATACACGCCATCGGTAAATCCATCGTATTTGAGGACGTTCAGATTGCCATCCGCATCGCGCATGATGGGGATGCGGTCGACCCCAAGTTCCTGCAACGATGCAGGCACCTTTTCGGTCGTGCCGGGGAAAACATAGATGGAATCCCCTAGTCCATGCTTGTCTACCAAGGTGGAAGGCACATAAGCAACAACGTAGGTTGTTTCGGGATTAATCAGTTCGCCGTTCGCATTATAGAGGTTCGCATTCCAGGAAAGGAGCATCAAGCTATCGCCACTATCCGAGGTGTAGCTAGGCATCGAAACGAGGTAGTCTTCCGCTTTGTATTCGGACTTTTTGATCGTTTCGAGATAAGCCAACGTCGGCATGTCGTAGGAGCTATCGAGATTGACGGTGAGGATCGTATCGTTTTCGACAACGCCACGGATGCCCGAATAATACATGGGGCAGGCGGAATCACCGATATAAATAAGAACGAGGCCGAGGATGAAATTGAGAGTCACGCCGGCGACCAAAACGATGCACTTCTTCCATTTACGGATGGAATTAAGCGACCGTTCTATCGGTGGCTCTTCTACCCCATCTGGCACCGCGCCGCGCTCGCCATACATCATGACGTAGCCGCCGAAAGGAATCGCGCGGACGCTGAAGATCGTCTCCCCCTTCTTTCGTTTGAAGGAGAATAGTTTCGGCCCCATGCCGATGGAATATTCGAAGCAATAGACGTTAAAAGCCTTGGCCGTGGCCAAATGACCCGCCTCGTGAATCGAGATCAAAACGCCCAACATCACGATGACGATAAGAATGTTCGTAATCCATTCGGCCCAAGCCGGCATGTCTATTCGCCTCCTTTGATGTGTTCGCGAACGAGTTGCCTCGTCCGGCTATCTGTGTCGATCAGCTGGTCGAGGGTTGGCTCGTCTAGATGAGGCACGGCCTTTAAAGCGTACCGCACTTCTTCTTCAATTTGAAGAAAGGGCAGACGATTTTCTAAAAAGGCATAAACCGCTTCCTCGTTCGCGGCGTTAAGCACCGCATTGGAATTGCCGCCCTGGCGATGACTTTCCAAAGCCAAACCAACCGCGGGATAACGCTTCGGATCAAAGCCGGCAAAATGAAACGGCAATTCGTCTAAGGACTTCACAACGGTAGGCTCAAACGGAACATCCCCTTCCATGACGGCATATTCGATGGGGCCGTGCATATCCGGCGCGGATACGTCGGCATAGAAAAGGCCATCTTTCCCCTCCACGATAGAATGGACATAAGATTCGCGGTGCATCACAGGCGTCACGAAATCCGTTCCGACGCCAAAAAGCACATCTGCCTCGATAATTTCGAAGCCTTTGTTCATCATGGTCGCCGAATCGATCGTGATTTTCGCGCCCATGGACCAGGTGGGATGAGCAAGGGCGTCTGCGGGCGTAACGTGAGCTAAATCCTCCCGCTTTCTGTCGCGAAAGGAACCCCCGCTCGCCGTAATGAGAATGCGCTCCGCGTTTTCGATTCCGACGTGACGCAGCAATTTGGCGATAGCAACGTGTTCCGAATCGATTGGAATCAGTTTGCCTTTGCCTTGCCTTAACAATCCATTGATGATCTCGCCTCCGACGACAAGCGACTCCTTGTTGGCGGAGCAAAGGATGCGGCCAAGTTCTAAAGCGCGTACGGAAGGTACGAGTCCCACGAAGCCAACAAGCGCGTTCACGACCATATCCGCATCCGTATGATCTAGAAGCGAAATGAGGCCGGAATCACCGCTATAAATTTGCAAATTCGGGTATTTTTTGCGTAGATTTACCGCGTCTTCTTCGTTTTGAACGCAGAGGTTTTTTACCGAGGGAAAGTCACGAAGAACATCGGAAACGAAGCCGACTCTTTTGCCCAGAGAAAACCCCACGAGTTCAAATCGCGATGGATTACGTTTTAGGATATCGAGGGTCTGGGTGCCGATGGAGCCAGACGCTCCAAGCAGGACGACCCTTCTCATATAAAGAAGCCCGTGCCCTTCTGGATGATGACGAGAAGGATCGAGGCCGCGATGCAGCAGAAAATCAACGAATCGACGCGGTCGAGGACGCCGCCATGCGCGCCGAGTAACTTGCCATAGTCCTTCACGTTATACGTTCTCTTGATAAGAGAGAAGGTGAAGTCGCCTAACGTACCGATTAGAGGCAACGTGAAGCTAAGAATAACGACGCCCCACCACTTCGAATCGGGCCCAAAGATACGGAGGCTATCCAAAATGGGATGGCCGCATGCTTCGACAATCGCGGCAAAGCCAAAGGCCAAAAGGCCACCGAGGATCCATCCGCCGAAGAATCCTTCCCAAGATTTATTGGGAGAGATGGGCGAGTGCATGTTATGGTGTCCGAAGAAAATGCCGACGAAATAAGCCATCGTGTCGTTGCCAAACGTCGCGACGACGACAAAGGCGAACAAGAACGCCGAGGATACCCAGCGGAAGAAATTGTCGGGATTGGCCACGCCAAAGAAGGGGTGATAACGAAGGAACAAAATGGACTGGAAGCCAAATCCCACGAGAATCGTCATGGTAAATAGATACATGACATCGTGGAAATCAAATGTTTTGCTGATAAGAGCAACCGCGCAATAGAAACCTAAGGACACGATAATCGCATACCACGATAACCCTGGTTCGATAAATTCGCTTTCCAAGGCGAAGACAAAGTGATCGGGATCAGCTTGATAGGCTTGGATATTCGCCTTTGCATATACCCAAAGGACATAGGAAATCGTGATGATGTAAGTGAAAGCCCAAATGACCCAGTGGTACTTTTTGCCGGGCAACTTCAGGAATTCATAAATCGCGAAGAGGAAGAAGACCATGATGAGGGCGAAGAAGAACCAACCGCCGAACATCATCGCGGGGATGCCGACGACGGCGAGCAAAGCGCCGATGAGGACACGGGAGCCAAGGCTCTTTTTCTTCTTCTCGTCCAACTTGATGGGTTCAAGTTCCCCTTGCAAACCTTTTTTAGCCATTTTTTAGACCCCCGTACCTTCTTTTTCTCTTTTGGAATTCTATTAGGCAATCAATAAAGGCCTTTCGATTGAAATCGGGCCATTTGACATCGGTGAAGACGAATTCGGCATAGGCGTTTTGCCAGAGCAGGTAATTGGATAAGCGGACTTCGCCCGAGGTGCGGATCATCAAATCGACATCCGGGAGGCCGTGCGTGTAAAGATGTTCGGCAAAATAGGGTTCGTCGATATTCTCGATATCGGTTTTCCCCTCCTTCACTTCTTGGCAGATGAGCTTGCAGGCATGGACAATGTCATCACGTCCGCCGTAATTGAGGCAAACGTTCACGACGAAGTTCTGGTTGTTCTTCGTCCGTTCGTAAGCATCGATGCAGGCCTTTCTCGTCGAAGGGCGGAGGCGGTTGATGTCGCCAGAAATCTGAAGCCTGGCACCGATGGAATCGTAGTAATCGATCTCTTTGACGAAATATTCTTCCAAATAGTCCATCAGGTGATCGATTTCGTCTTGGGGGCGATTCCAGTTCTCCGTGGAGAAGGCATAAAAGGACATGACCTTGATATTGAATTCGCGACATGCGTCGATGATGTCGCGTAGACGGTTGATGGCCTCGCGGTGGCCTAGATAACGCGGTAAGCCGCGTAGATTGGCCCATCTGCCATTCCCGTCCATGATAAAAGCGACATGATCCAGTTTCTTCTCAAGCGCGAATTCTTTTTTCTTTCCCATGTTAGTGACAATTATAAATGGCGCGCGCCCGATTGCACGAAGAAAAAGCCCCACACGAAGTGGAGCCATCATCCATCTTCGATTAGATGGACATGATTTCTTTGGTCTTTTCGGCGATGATTTCGTCGATTTTCTTATTCGCGGAATCGACTTCCTTCTGGATGTCTTTTTCCACGAGGTCCTTGTAGTCGTCGGACATCGAATCGTCTTCCTTCAAAAGGGAGAGCGTGTCGCGGCGGACGTTGCGGACGGCGACCTTCGCATCTTCGCCAAGGGCCTTGGCCTTCTTACTGATGTCGCGGCGGATATCCTCGGTCATCGGCGGAACGATAATGCGGATGCAATCGGTCTCAACTTGCGGATTTACGCCTAGATTTGCGGCGGAAATGGCGGATGCGATCGTTTTCACGTCCTCGCGGGAATACGGCTTGATAAGAAGCTGACGGGGCTCAGGAACGGCAATGGAGCAAAGGGAGGAAATGTCCATCTTGTCTCCATAGTAGTCGCACTTGATGCCCTCTAGCATCGCGGGATTGGCGCGGCCGGAACGAAGCTTGCCAAGGCTTCCTTTAAGGGCGGTTACCGTCTTCTCGAAACGGTCTTTGCATTCTAATACGTATGCATCTTCCATGGTGGTATCTCCTTGAATGATTATTGAATGATGGTGCCGATGGGTTCGCCTTGGACGACCCGGAGGTAGAACTCGGGGTGGTCGGCGTTGAAGACGTGGATCTTCACGCCCTTGCCTTCGAGCATGGCCACGGCAGTGAGGTCCATGACTTCGAGTTTCCTTTCGATGAGTTCGCGGAAGGATAGCGAGGGGAGCAATTTGGCATTGGCGTTGGTGCGCGGATCGTCATCGAAGACGCCATCGACCTTGTTCTTGGCCATGAGGATCGCTTCAGCCCCGACTTCGAGGGCGCGCAACGAGGCGGCCGTATCGGTGGTGAAGTAGGGATTTCCCGTACCACCCGCGAAGATGACGACTTCACCCTTCTCAAGATGGTGGATGGCCCTGCGGCGGATATAGGGTTCGCAGACCTGATTCACGTTGATGGTCGAGAGGACCTTGCACGTGAGTCCCCTGCTTTCGACCGCACTTTGGATGGCCAATGCGTTCATGATCGTACCGAGCATCCCCATGTAGTCGCCGGTGGACTGTTCGATGCCAATCGCTTCGGCAAGGCGGCCACGCCAGATGTTGCCCGCGCCGACGACGACGCCGATTTCGATACCGGCGGCATGCATGTCGGCGATGATCGAGGCGACATTGGCAAGCTTTTTGTGGTCGAGAATGCCCTTCTCGCCTCCGAGGGATTCCCCGGAGATCTTGAGTATGACTCGTTTGTAGATATTGCTCATGCGTGTACCTCGCGATTAATTATATAGAAATGGCCCCCTTTTGGTAGGGAGCCATTTTTGGAATTGCTTATTCGGCCTCGGCAGGCTTTTCGATGCCATCGCCGACTTCGTAACGGACGAATTCGAGGACTTTCACATCGTTTTGCTTGCAGACTTCGGGGACGAGGAGGCTGCCGCTAGGATCAAGGGCATAGACGTCATGATCCAAGCAGGCGGCGCCGAGGGTCTTGTCGACCTTGCGCTCGACGATCTGGGCTTTGACAGTCTCGGGCTTCGAGGTGAGCTTGGGATCTTCGGCGACTTCTTTTTCGGCGAGGGCCTTTTCACGGGCGCGGACATCGGCGGGGATGTCGGCGAGGGTGAGGTAATCGGGCTTGCCGGAGACGATGGTCATGGCAAGGCCGCGGTTGACTTCGCCGCAATCCTTGGAAAGGCGGACGATCGCGGAGATCTTGCCACCCATGTGGGTGTAGGTGCCATAGGCTTCCCCTTCGCCGAGGGCGAGGATCTGGAAGCGACGGAGGACGAAGTTCTCACGCATGGCGACCACGGCATCGGTGAAGATGTCCTGGGTGACTTCCTTGGCTTCTTCGAGGGACTTAGGATCCTTTTCGAGGATGCGGGAAGCGATGGATTCGACGATTTCCTTGAACTTGGGGGAACCGGAGACGAAGTCGGTTTCGCAGTTGACTTCGACGATGACGGCACGGCCGCACTTCTCGCAGATCTTGACGAAGGCGAGACCTTCAGCGGCGACGCGGCCGGCTTTGGAAGCGGCTTTGGCGATGCCCTTCTCGCGAAGGATATCGATGGCCTTCTCTTCGTTGCCGTCGGCTTCGACAAGGGCTTTCTTGCAGTCCATGATGCCGGCGCCGGTGCGTTCTTGGAGATTCTTGATTTGAGCGATGGTGACAGCCATTATTCAGCTTCTCCTTCTTTCACTTCCTCAGCGGCGGGAACTTCTTCCTCGAGCTTGGCTTCGGGTTTGGCAGCGCCTTCCTTAGCGGCCTTGCGGGCGGCATAGCGGGCCTGACGTTCGGCCTGTATCTTGGCGAGACGCTCTTCGCGGGCCTTGCGGGCGGCGCGGATTTGGGCGCGGCGCTGTTCGGCGGCGATGTCGGCGACGCGAATGGCATCGGCCATGGTGGCTTCACCGTCGTCCTTGGTGTAGGCGACCTTGGTGAAGGAGATGTCAGTACGGGCTTCGACGATGGCGTCGGCGAGGACACCGACGATCAACTGGATGGAGCTGATGGCGTCGTTATTGGTCGGGATCGGGAAGTCGATGGCATCCGGATCATCGGACGTATCGCAGAGAGCGAAGACGGGGATGTTGAGCTTGTTGGCTTCGGCGACGGCGTTGTGTTCGACTTCGGGGTCGACGAGGACGAGGGCGTGCGGAAGCTTGCGCATTTCCTTGATACCGCCGAGATTGCGGTTGAGCTTGGCGTACTCTTTCTTCAAGAGAGCGACTTCCTTCTTGGGGAGACGATCCCAGGTGCCATCGGCCTGCTGGGTCTCGAGATCCTTGAGCCTCTTGATGCGGGCGTTGATGGTACGGAAGTTGGTGAGGGTGCCGCCGAGCCAGCGGTTGGTGATGTAGAAGGAGCCGGAACGGACAGCTTCGTCGATGACGATCTGTTGGGCCTGGGGCTTGGTGCCGACGAAGAGGACGCGGCCACCGCCTTCGACGATGCTACGGAGCGCCTTGTAGGAAGCGGTCGTGCGTTCGACGGTCTTGTTCAGGTCGATGATGTAGATGCCATTGCGGGCGCCATAGATGAATTTGCCCATCTTCGGGTTCCAGCGGCGGGTTTGGTGTCCGAAGTGGGCACCGGCCTCCAAGCACTTCTTCAAAGTGATAACGGGGGCATTGGGATCGCGGACGACTTCCGCCATCGTGATGTCGGCTGCAGGAGCCGGGGTTTCGACGGTTTCTTCGACCGCCTCGATTTTTTCGTCACTCATTTTGGTGACCTCCATTTGTTTCTGCCTCCCCTGTTTCGAACAACTGACCACCCGCTCGCTTTTTAAGCCTAACTTCGGCCCGAGGGGAACACGGCGTTGAATCCGCAGGGTGCGTATTGCCTGAGTCACAGGCACGGAGAAGTATACGCTTACGCATACGTAAAAGAAACACTGAATTTTATGGAACGCTTTTAGTTGGGCGCCCTGCTTTCCGGTTTGCGTTTATAGGGCTTCAAAAAGTATGTTACTTGACTGAGTGATTGCAACAGCCCGGCCGGCGCGCGCGATCCGTCGGCCCTTTTTCGCGGGCGTTGTTGCAACGACTTTGTCCACCTTTGCAATCGACGGCCCCATCGTTTACATTATGGGCGAACCGAAAACGG
>JAFSUM010000030.1 GCA_017445245.1 Bacilli bacterium
CGGCTCCACTTTCCAATTCGGGTTCCATTATGTGCTAGGCGGATACGATGTTTGGCTAGGCGAAATCCTCTTATCGCTGTTTTTCTTGTTGCTATTCGGTGGCATTTGCCTGCTGAAAAGGAAAATAACGGCGGGGGTCCAGTCGGGCCTAGTCTTAATATTCATATCTTTGATTGTGGCCGGCTTTATTGTCGCCGCGATCATGCATAAGGGCGGCATCGAGTCCTATAAGCCGGACTTCGCCAGTAACGGAAGCAGCGAATTCTCTCAGGTCGTTGGGGTTATCGGCATGATGCCCTGGGCCTTTATTGGGTTTGAAAACATCTCCCACTCTTCCAAAAACTTCAAATTCAGGCACAAAAACGTCTTTAGGGTGCTGATCGCTTCCGTCATCGTCACCGCGGTTATCTATATTTTGATTTGCATGCTGTCCATCAGCGTTTTCCCCAGCGAATACGCCAACTGGTATGAATACCTGACTTCTTCGTCCTCGCTAAGCGGCTTAGACGGCATCCCCGCCTTCTATGTCATGCATCACTATTTAGGCACGTGGGGATTGGTGATGTTCGTCATCGCCTTAAGCGCCATCATCATGACGAGCTTGATCGGCAATATCGTCGCCTTATCCAACTTAATCCAAACGATGTCCGAAGACCGCGTTTTCTTTAAGGGTTTTGCCAAATTGGATAAAAACGAGGCCCCGCGAAACGTCATCATCTTCATTGTTGTCGTGACGGCGTTGATGCTATTTTTCGGCAGGGTATTAATCGGTTGGATCGTCGATGTTAATACCTTTTGCGGCATCATTGTTTATACCTATATCTCCGCGATTAGTTTTGCCCAGGCCAAAAAGGACAACAACCTAGAAGGCCTCATCGCGAGCATAGCGGGTTTGGTGATTGGCGCGGGCTTTGCCATTTCCGTCGTGGCCAGCAGCTTCGTTAATGCCGATTATCTGGCAAAAGAATCCATCTTCATCTTCATTGTTTGGGCGGCAATCGGCTTTGGATATTACGGCTTTTTGGTCAAAAAGGACAAAAAGAGGATGTTCGGCAATTCCATGATTGCCCTGTTCGGCTTATTCGTCCTGATCGTTTTCGGCATCGCTTCTTGGGTGTTCAAAACCGCGACCGCGACTAGCGAGGTCAATATAGGCGAAATCACCTTTGCCCTCATCTTTAGTTCTTTATTGATCATCGGGACGCAACTAGTTTTCTTCTTTGTGTTCTCAACGGTCAAGAACCGAGAAATCAAGGTTCAGGATAAGTTATTTTATGGCATGGCCACGATGGTCGAAGGAAGAGACAAATCCACGGGCGGTCACATCAAAAGAACGAGCGACGTCGTCAAGTTCCTGGTTCAAGAAATGATGGACGATCCGTTATTGAACATCAGCTCCTCCTTTTCTCAAAGCATCATCAAAAGCGCCCCTATGCACGATTTGGGCAAAATAACGATCGATGACGCGATATTGAGGAAACCGGGCAAATTCACCGACGAAGAATATGCCATTATGAAAACCCATCCCAAAGAAGGTTCCGTCATCGTCAATCAAATCTTGGAAGACGCCGTCGATAAGAGCTTTGAAGAAATTGCGGTCAACATCGCCCATTATCACCACGAAAGGTGGGATGGCAAAGGTTATCCTAACGGCCTGAAAGGCGACGAAATACCCCTAGAGGCCCGCATTATGGCTATCGCAGACGTTTATGATGCCCTGGTTAGCAAAAGAGTATACAAAGACGAATTCTCCTTTGACGACGCCAACAACATCATTATTTCCAGCATGGGGAAACAGTTCGATCCGGGCTTGGAAAAGTATTATGTCCGAGCCAGAAGCAAAATCGAAAACTATTATTCCGAGTTAAAGAATAGGAAAGAGAAATAACCGCTCGGTTGGGTCGCGGCCGGTCCAACTATAAAAGGGTGAGGGTTTCTTTCCGGGGCTTGGTGATCCCTTCTGTATTCCTTCGCCAAGGACGAATATTGAGAGAAGTCTTCCTCTTTGAAGAAAGACCCGGTCAATTGCAAGTCAAAGCCCTTTCGTCCACGTCCCATTGATATGATTTCTTCTGGGGTCGCCTCTGTGCTCGCCCCATCCTTGCTTTTATATATTTCCCGCGCTTTTTACATATCCACCCAGTTCAACTGTTGGGGAAATATTGGCACATATATGCATGCTTCCACGGACTTTTCCGCCCCCTTTTGTCAACGAAAAGCCACCTGGGGCCCCTTAACCCTCATTTCAATATTTTTATGTACCTTATAAATTCGCTATCCAAGATTCGAATATGGTGAATAACAAAACCGAGTGATTAATTCTTTCTTCCTCAATTAACGCACTATAAATATGCTTTAGGACCTCTACGTTCACTAAGGCAAATCCTCTCCCTCGATTATATATATATGGATACAAGCGCAGAAATGGCCAAAATTGCGCAAGAGTCGCTTCGTTTTCTGGTCTGCCGTTATACCGAAATGAAGGCGCGATTGGTATAATGCGAGAAGACGTTGCCTAATGGGAGGACCGCTAAATGGACGAACTAGAAAGGATGCTCAGAGGAGAGGAATACTTCGGCAGCGACGATAAACTCATGAAAATGAAGGCGGATACCCGCCGCTTTTGCGAATTGTACAACTCCTCCGAAGAAGACCAAGCCCGCCGAGCAGAACTCCTTTCCGCTCTTTTTGGCAAGGTTGGCGAAGGCGTCTTCATCAAGCCGCCCTTCCATTGCGATTACGGGACCACCATCTATATCGGCAAGAACTTCTTCGCCAATTTCGACTGCGTCTTCCTTGACGCAGGCAAAATCACGATCGGGGATAATTGCAAGTTCGGCCCAAGAGTCATGATCCTTTCCGTCACTCACCCCGTAGAAGCAGATGCCCGTAGAGATGGAATCAACATCCCCGTTGACGTCACGATCGGCGATGACGTTTGGATCGGCGCCGGAGCGATTATCTTGCCAGGGGTCACCATCGGCAATAAGGCGGTGATAGGCGCGGGGTCGGTCGTCACGAAAGACGTTCCCGAAAGTTGCGTCGTGGCAGGCAATCCCGCAAGGATCGTCCACTATTTGGCGTCATTGGAATAGGCGCTCGCGGAAGCTTCCCGAGGCGGCATAATACGGATGGAAGGCCGTGTGCAAAATCGGATGGGCGGGACTGTGTAACGACAACTCCGCTACTTTTTCGAGTCTTTTAAGCGCAACATTGCAACAGTCTCGACGTGCCCCGTATAGGGACTGGGAACATAAGAACGCGTCTGTGTCACGTGATTAGGAACATGTCAGGAACATGACTGGCCAGTCGGGGTTGGGTCATCGCGTTCGGTAGATATGTCGGTTTTATTCCGTATTTTTTTGCAGGGCTATTGTTTTAAGGGCTGGGGGCACGCCGCGCAAACCAAAAGAATCTATGAATCTTTGGGGGCGAAATCAGGGGATACGGGTAAACAAGCTGTCGATCGTGAGGGATTGGTTAACGTAATTGCTGTAGCTGTTTTCCTTTAACCCGGAGACCGTGATGAACGTTATTTGGATCGAGGAGCGCTTCCCGCTGCGTTTGGCCAACGCTTTTTCCTTGTTTTCGATATCCCTCATGACGTCCGCGTCGATTTCGAAATCGAAGCGCGAGAACTTCATCTCACAGAGGTGGAGGACTTTGTCCTTCCTCTCGATGACCAGGTCGACTTGGGCGCCTTGGTCGTCCCCTTCCGCCTTTTCATCAAACCCGTAGGCCTCGTAGTCGATGGCGAAGATTCCCAGATTGAAGCGAACCGCGTCCAGATGCGTCCGGCAGAGCAGTTCGAAGGAGAAACCCTCCCAGGCGGACGTCGAAGGCGTCAGGAAGGCCTTCGTGAAATACCCCTTCCGCTGCTTCGGCTTGTCCTTCACGAAGCGCAGATAGAAGAGGGAGAAGAAGTCGCAGAGCTGGAGGAGCTCCGTTTTGCGCTCGAAATAGTGCGTGTTTCTTCTCACCAACCCCGCATCAACGAGGTTATCAAGCATGTCGGATAGTTCGCCGTTATTTGGAATCTTAAGTCTGTCGGCGATTTCTTCGAAGCTAAACCCCTTCCTTTTCGTGGCGAGCAGTTCGACTATGTTGATGTAACTCCGGTCCTTTTTGAAAAGCGTGTCGAACAGGTCCCTGAACTCGTTCTTGAGCTTTGGCTTGGGCCCAAAGAACAGCTCGTCGATATTGCGCAGAGGGTCATAGGCGCCGTCGAACATGCGAAGATAATAGGGAATCCCCCCGACGCACATGTAGATGACCGCGATGTGGTAACGGGAATAGCGAATCCCCCTCGAAGCGAAATAGCGCTCCGTCTCCTCCAGTGTGAACGGAAGCAGGTGGAGCTCCACGGTCTTGCGGTTATAGAGGCCGCCTTTGTTGCGGAGGATCTTCTCCGTGATCCAGGAGGTCGCCGAGCCCGCGATGACGAAGACGAGGTTGTGGACGCCGAGCCCGTAGTCGTTCCAAAAATGCTCGAACGCCTTGAGGAACCCGCTTTTATGGGTGTCGAGCCAGGGCATCTCGTCGAAGAAAATCACGGTTTTCCTATCCTTTGGTAAAGAAGAGATGTATTCCTGCAAGTAGAAGAAGGCCGTCGGCCAGTCGGATAGCTCGCCCGCGTCTTTCCCCGTTCTCCTCAGCAGCTCAAGGCGGAAATAGTTGAGTTGGCTCTTCTTGTCTTCCTTGTAGGCGCCCGTGATTTTGAAGTCGTATTCGTCGTCAAAAAACTCGTTGACCAAATAGGTCTTGCCGACCCTTCTCCTGCCGGTAACCACGACGAGCTGCGCCTCTTCCTCTCGAAGGCAGGCGGCCAGCAACCTGCACTCTTCTTCGCGGGCTATAATGTTCCCTTTGCTCATGCCGATATCTTAGGGGAAATAAACCTCGAACGCAATTATTAATCCGCGAAAAATTAGATTTTTTACGATTTTCGCGGTTTATTTTTTGTTGGCCGCCTCATCTAAGAAGCCAAGGATGCAAGCGGCTCTCGTCAACAGCTTAATTTCCTTGCCCGAACAAAGATCGAAGTCGATGTTTACGTACCTATTCCCATAAGATTCGTAAAACTCCCGCGCCATTTCGAGGCCCCGGCGTACATTTGGATCATATTCGCAAGGGCTGATCTCGTCCGGAATATAAGTAAAGGTCTTTTCGAGCTGATAGTGCGCCATCCCGTGCAGCCCCTCCGGCCTCTCTCCGATAAAACCTAGGCATTCGCCCGCTCCTTCGTAATCAAGATCGTCGATGCAGTCGCATAAGGCAGGCAAGACCTCGACGATTCTCTTCTTTATAAGCTCAAGGGCCAGGTCGTTTCCTGCGTGAAAAGAGAACGACAAAAAGTCAAGCGCTTCATCTTCTGGCCAAGTGTCTTCCACATAACGCTCCCGCATAATTGCCACAATATCTTCGAGCGTTTCTGTAGGGTCACCCTGCCTATTAACTTCCCGTTTTCGCCATCGTTCGTTTTGCTCGGATATGCATTTCTTTGCCCAACTGGTAATACCGTCTATGAACGAATATCTTTCCGCGACGAACCCTTTGAGATTGGCGAACGGTATGAAGGTGTCTTTTGTTTCGTTTTGAAGGTTGGTATAAACCCTTACTCCAACACATCCTTCATTTAGAAAGTGGCCATTGCAAAAAACCCAAGGAGAAACGTGCTTCTCCCCCTCCGCCATGAACGGCCTCTCCTGCCTTCGGTCCGTGCCAAAAGGATGCGCGAACACAATGGCCCTTAGGTATTCAAAGAAATCCTCGTCGGTCGGGCACGTGTCTTCATTAAAAACCGGATGGTTATAGCGAAGGGCGCCGCTAAACCACTTCTTTCCGTCCTCTATATTCGGGTAGGCGCCGGTAACCTTATTGTGAACGATGCGGATTCCGTCTCGCAAAATGGCGGCGAAGACCATAAAGCACACGAAATCCTCCTCGGTTTCTGGCTGGGTTGAGTGGGCGTTAAGATAATCGACCGCGCTATCCATGCGATCCATGAAGGCACAGATGAGATTCCAATTGCCCAAAAGGTCTTCCCGCTTTAAAAGATGTTGCTTGAATTAATCGTTTCCCTAAGGGCTGAAAGGAGCCTCTTGTCCAAAAATGCTTCCGTTCTGTTTATTCCGTTTTTCTTCATATCTATTTACTCGGGTCTAGCGAACCAACTCATGATCCACACGGGTTTTCCGCCCGAAATCGGCATTTCCTAAAAATTCGATGGCAAGCCTACTTTTTCGGCTCTTTCAGACTCAACATTGCAACAGTCTCGACGTGCGTCGTCACCTGTCGAGGAACATAAAGATTCTCCTGCGTCATGCCATGAGGAACATAAAGCGTCAGCAGATTTGCCTTCTTTGCCCTTGGCTGACGGCTTTTTCACATTGATTGAAGTCGACGAAGAGTCTTTGAAGATGAAGACCAGCCGATAAGGGTCAATCTCACCGTTTTCCTTTGAACCGACGATGACTTGCTCGATCACGAGATTGAAAAGCTCAGGTGAAAAGCGCTCGACGCCCCTGCCGGGCTGGGATTCTAGAAACGCCCTGGCCGACCGAACTCTTTCAGCGACCGCTTCCTGCTCAAACAAACGTTCGTCGTAGGAACGGATTGCAGACTCGAGCTCTTCGATTTCCTTTTTGATTTCCGCGGACTTTTTCCTATAGAAATCTTCGTCGACCGTCCCGTCGAGGAAGGCGTTGGTCAACTTGTTGATTTGCTCCTTCTTCGCGTCCAACAGCTTTCTTTGCCTTTGTGCCGTTCCCTTAACGCTGCTGCCGGAAAGGACAGCCTCGACCTTGGCTAGCGTCGCCGCGATCATCGTCGATTTGTCCTTGAAGACAGCGTTATAGGCCAGGACGAAAGCCTCTTGGATGACTTCCTCGGGGATCCCTTTGCTATGGGGGCAGTTCTTTTTCCCTCCTTTGACCGCGCTGGCGCATTGCCAGACGACCTTCTTGTATTTCGTCCCTCCATTCCAGGACCTCCTGGTGAGGGCGTGGCCACAAAAGCCGCACTGCAACATCGATGACATGGGGTGTTCCCTTGAATAATTGGTGATTCGTCCTTTCTCGTCGCGTTTGCGATTCATCGCTCGCGTTTTTCTGATTTCGTTCGCCTTCTCCCAAACTTCTTTGCTCACGATCGGTGGATGATGGCCTTCAACGTAAGAGGATACGGACTCGCCGTAATTGACGAGCCTGCGTTTGGAAATCGGGTCGACGGTGAATGTTTTGCCTTGCAGCAAATCGCCTTTGTAGCGTTCGTTGGTGATGATGCCGATGACGGTCGTGTCATGCCAAACCCTGCCGCCCTTCTTTGTGACCCAGCCGCGTTCCATACATTCCCTGGCAATCATCGAACCACCAGCCCCATCGCAATACCTTTTGTAGATATAGCGGACAATCTTGGCTTCTTCCTCGATGATGAAAAGGCTTCTGGTCTCTTTGTCAAAGCCATAGCCAAGCGGCACGGATCCCCCGACGAGCTCGCCACGCTCCATGCGCATCCGGAACGTTTTCTTCACGTGGGCGGAGGTATTCATGATTTCCTGCTGCCCAAGGGAGGACATGAGGGTCAGCATGAATTCGCATTGTTCGGAGGCGGTGTCCATCTTCTCCTCCTCGAAACGGATGTAAACGCCCTTTTCTCGAAGAAGGCGTATGTAATAGACGTTATCGAGCGTGTTCCTGCCCATTCGGGTGATGGATTTCATGTAGATGATGTCAATCTTGCCAGCCAAAGCGTCGTCTACCATCCGCAGGAAATCGGGGCGGTTCTCCGCCTTCGCGCCGCTGATGCCCTCGTCGGCATAGATCCCGGCGAAATCCCAATCGGGGTTCCTTTTGATGAACGATTCGTAGTACTCGGTCTGCGTGCGAAAAGAGCCCTGTTGCTCTTCGCTTTCCGTGGACACGCGACAATACGCGGCAACGCGGGGCCTTTTGACGTCCGACGGCTTGTTCCTGTGGGATATGCTCAAAGTGGGCTCGAACATCGTTACCTTGGGTTTTCTATCTTCCATCTTTCCTTCTCCTTTCGGTTAGTTCTTTCGGCTTGCCTGACTCGCCGCCGGTAAGCCCGATCGTCCTTCTGCAAGACCAATCGCTTTGGACTTTGTATTCCTCCATCAGCGCCCTCTTCGCCGAATCGAACTCGGCATCGAGAAGAAGCCCGCCGTCGCGAAGCTCGCAGAGGATTTGGACGGCGTATGCGTATTCGCGGAAGTCCTCCGCGCGGGTGTTGGCGTTCTTGTTGCTTGGCATCTTTATCTATTCCTTATGGGCTCATGTTTATGCGCTCCTCCTTCTCCCTTATTGGGGAATGGGATTTCCGGATTCGGAACTCCGTTGTTGGCTTTGTTGCCCCAAAAGCATGAAAATGGGGCGGGATTTGTCGTGGTTTTCGCTACTATGTGTCGCCATAGAGGCGAAGAACCCTGTCGTCTATTTCGCTCGGGTCAACCCCAAGTTGCTTGAACACCGTCGCTTGCGCGTCCTTAAGTTCTAGATAGGTCTCTTCCTTCTCCTGGAGCAGGTGCTCGTTGATGATGAATAGGTCGGAATTGTCCGCCCTGGCCATCCCTTCGAGGATCAAATACGCGACGACCTCCTTCATCAGCTTCGGGTAAGTGGCACACATCCGAAACAGGGCCCTTGCGCCGTCGTCTTTCATCCACACGGCGTTCTTCTTGAGCGTCCGTTTTTCTTTAACGGGCGGGAGTACCTTGTATTCCTTCCCCTCGCGGACGAACTCTTCCCAAGGGGCCCAGGTCTGGACGCGGTTCATGTGCTTCTTGTCGATCAGCTTCTCCTTGACCGTGATCAGCGAGCCGAGGGTCCCGACAATGAAGCGATGGACCTCTTCCGGCCCTTTCTCGTATGCCTTGAGCAACCTTTCCAGGCAATCGGCGGCGTGCTGGTGGAAGAAGCGGACCTCGAAGCGGATCCACTGCGTGCAGTTGGGCGTGATTTCGGGGTGGTTGGCCTTGACTTCGGCGATCTTGTCGTAGATGACGATTTTGTACGAGTTGTTGGTTCCGACCATCGCCGTCCACCCGTTGTGGCTCGATTCGACGAAATGCGCCGGCGTTGAGTCGCCTTCCTCTGGATCGGGGACGGACTTATCTTTCTTAAAGGCCTTAAGCGACGACGTGTACGTGTGCGTTTCTATCTTCTGTTTCAGTTCGTCGAACGGGATGAATCCTCCGAACTCGTCGGTTGGGATGTCTATCCTCGTGCAGATGCCGCCAAGCAGCAGAATTGACCGTATCAGCCGTTTCCAGGCGTCGAATTTGACCGCCTCCTGGTTTTTCAGAAACTCGTCGCCAATTCCGTCGACGGGCCCATGATCGCGAAGGGCGTAGTCCTCGAATTCGCGGCACCCCTGCCCGCTTAGGTCCAGGATGAAGGTCTCGTCCTTCTTTTTGTTCTTGTTTCGTCCGCCGCCGGCCGATACGAAGATGTGGACGCCGTATTGGTAGCCGCGGGCGTATCCGTCGAATCCCCTGCCTTCCTCAAAGAGCATCGGATCGATGTGCAGGGCGTCGAATAGCGGCCTCCAAAGCCAATCCTTCGAGGGGTTTGGTTTGAATTCTCCGTTGAACCTTGCCCTAAGCCAGTCGATCGAGGTGTCCACCATGGGGCGCGACTGGGGCCTACTAATATCATTTGGTGCTGTAGCGGGGGTGTTACTTAACCCCCGCGTCGCTTGCGCGACATCGGCACCGTCGCCTACGGCCTGAAAGCCGCTCGAAGGAGAGTCGGAGACCGCCTGCCGGCTTTGTCCTCCGACTCTTTCCTCGAGAGCGATGCTTCCTTCGAGTTCCGCTTTGTATTTGCTGTTTTCATCCATTTTCACCTCCTAACTTGCGCTTTGTGATGAATTCACACGGATATTAAAGCACCACAATCCGTGAATGTAAACGTATAATTCATCGTAAACTGCAAATTTCGGTACTAGATTTATCGCAACCCATTTCTTTTGAGCCTCGGCTAATTTATAATCTACGCGATAAGAAGGAGGCTTTTTTATGAAGTGGAAGCGCCTTATTGAAGTCAGGAAATCCTATGGGTACAAACAGTCCGACGTAGCGAAGAAGCTCGGTATCTCCATGGGGTCTTATTCCAGGTGGGAGAACCTGGAGTACCAGCCGAACCTGCAACAGCTGAGAAGGTTGTCGACGATCTTCGCCGTGAGCATCGACTGGCTCCTCTACAACGACCCGTTCGCGTCCGCCTCGCCCAGCCACACCAGAAACGTCATGAAGGTTGCACTACAGGCGCGCGAATGGGAGTTGTCAACCCTTTTTGGCTACCCCGACGATTGCGAACCGAAGACGCTGGCCGGTCTTATTGCCTACACGATCAAAAAACTCGACATCGATGATTACATCAGCGTCGAGGAGGTCGAAAGGCTCTTCAAGGGAACGCCCGCAAACGACCCGTTCCGAGAAGATAGCAAATAGGGAAAAAGCGCGATGGTTTCTCGTTTTTAAAAAGTCGCGACACTGTCGCAACAATTTGGAGGAATGTGAAAATGGCAAATGAACTGATCGGCAAACAGGAAATTGACACGGTTTTTGAAACGGTTTCCGTCCTTATCAAGCAAGCGAAGCTTCGGGTTGCTGCAAGAATCAATTCCGAAATGGTAATGCTCTATTGGTCAATCGGGAAAACCATTTCAGAAGTTTTGCTCCATGGCGAAAAGCCGGATTATGGGAGGGGAGCAATCGAAGATATTTCGGCGCGCTTGACGTTGGAGTTCGGAAGGGGGTTCGACAAAACCACGGTTCACCGTATGGTTCAGCTGTACCAAGAAATTCCAGAAGAAGAAAAAGTCGCGACACTGTCGCAACAATTATCCTGGTCCCATTTCGTCGAGCTTTTGCCTATCCAAGATGACCTAAAACGCGAATTCTACGCAACGCTTTGCGCGAACGAGGGATGGTCGGTCCGAGCCCTCAGGGAAAGGAAGAATTCCATGCTTTACGAACGCACCGCCATCTCGAAGAAACCAGAGGAGACCATCAAGAACGATTTGTTGGCGGTCCGAAAGAAAGGCGAGATGTCCGTCGATGTCGCCTTCAGGGATCCATACGTCCTTTCCTTTTTAGGACTGGAGGACACCTATAGCGAGAAGGATCTGGAGAACGCGATTCTCGCCGAGATGCAGAAATTCATCCTGGAGATGGGCAGCGACTTCGCGTTCCTGGCCAGGCAGAAGCATTTCGTCCTCGACGGCGACGACTACTACATCGACCTGCTCTTCTATCACCGCGGGCTCAACCGCCTCGTCGTGATTGACCTGAAAATCGGAAAATTCAAACCTGCCGACAAAGGCCAGATCGAACTCTATCTCCGCTATCTTGAGAAGAACGAGATGCGGCCCGGGGAAAACAAGCCCATCGCCCTCATCCTATGCGCCGACAAATCCGAAGAGGCGGTCAAGCTGATGGGCTTGGACGAGGGCGACATCCGCGTCGCGCAATACCTAACCAAGATGCCGCCCAAGGAAGAGTTCGAGAAAAGGCTGGCCCTGGCGATCGCGAACGCGAAGAAATCCTTGGATGGGAAGTAATAAGTGAGCCATCTAAATGTACCTTTGGAAAAAGGAAGGCATTGAAAAACGGTCGCATAGCATCAGGCTTTGTTATGGGGTGCTACGGAAGCAGGCACAAAAAGCCGCGTTACACCGCGACCCTGCGCTGCGGAAGCCGGCCGATCGGCAACAAGGGCAACAAGGGCAACAAGGACATCGTCAAGGCTTATGGTCCGGGGGCGTTCGAGTTCTCCGACAGCTTCCTCGCCGTGAGGGTTCCGTATAATCCGCTCGCTTTGGACTCGCCGCTTTCGAATGGTGGCGGTGTAAGTGGCGGAGAAGTCAAAAACGATGACTTCGCGGCCATCCTCTCCTTCGTTTCCGAATCCGACGGGGCAACAACGGCGGATATTGTGTCCGGGACGGGGATGCCCAAAAGAGCCGTTGAACGCCGCTTGGCACCTTAAAGAAGGAGAAGAAGATCGTCCGTGTCGGCTCCGACAAAAATGGCCATTGGGAACTTCCGGGAAGAAGCGGCTCCGTTTCGGTCCTAATCTCTTTGCCGGCAGATTCGTGCCTTAATGTGAGTTCTTTTTCGCTTTAGACTATCGATTATCGTGATTTCGAGCCAACTTCTACCTCAGGTAGAGAAATAATCGCCCAAAAAAATTGTTTTTGGCCACCCGTCGCTCAATGATATGGAACGTTTGGAGGATGCTTATGGAAAAACAATACGAAATCGGCAACCTTATCACGAAGCTAAGGAAAGAGAAGAAACTGACGCAGTCTAAACTTGCCGAATCCCTCGGCGTGACAGACAAGTCGGTATCCAAATGGGAGAACGGTAAATGCCTCCCCGACGCTAGAATCATGCCTCGTCTGTGCGAGATACTTGGCATTACGGTAGAAGAGTTGCTGAATGGCGAATTGAACCCAATCACCGGTTCTGCGGAACTAGACGACCTCCAGCGCCTTGAGCACGTATATAAATATTATTCCGATGATAGCCGCCTCAACGTCGGCGTTTATGACGTGAACCTTACCATGAACCTTGGGGAGGTGATCGCTATAACGGGCCCATCGGGGTCAGGGAAATCCACGCTGCTCAAAACCATCGCCGGCATGGTACGGTTTGAGCATGGCGAAATCTATATAAGGAAAGAGGGCATTTCCCGCTTTGACGAGAGGGACTATGAGTCCTATCGGAAGTCGTTCGTCGGCTATATCTCGCAAAGCTATGGCGTCTTAGAACATTACAGCCTGCTGGACAACCTCATCATCGTTCGCCTACTGATGGGGGATGGATATGGCGAAGCCAAGAAAAAGGCCCACGATATGCTCAGAAAATTGGGATTTTCCCGCTTCGCGAATAAAAAGGCTTCAAAACTATCCGGCGGCCAAAAGCAGAAGCTCGCGATCGCTCGGGCGCTACTGAAGGATACGCCGATGATTCTGGGAGATGAAATCACGGCCTCTTTGGATAAGAAGAGCGCGAAAGAGGCGCTGTCCTTCCTTTTCAGGCACTGCGAAGGGAAGGTGGTGGTGCTAGTGACGCACCACTTCGAGGAGATGGAGGAGTGGTGCACGCGCAAGATCGTCATGGGCGAAGGGCGAATCGTCTCGGACGAGTCACTTATGGTGAAGCCTAAGCTTAGCGCCAAAGGCGTCGAAGAACCCGTTCGAGCAAAGAAGCGATTCCTTTTCATCCCCTTGCTAAGAAATCGCTTTGGGCTATTTTGCGTTTTGTCCATGCTTGCCCTAATACCCGTAGGGACGACCATCGCCGGGAATTATGGCCTCGATATCGCTTATGAGCAGACTTCCCATCGATCCGCCGATCGACTGTTTTCGGAGAATGAGCTTCTGGTGCGCAAACAGGATGGTTTCTCCATGGAAGAGGCTAAGCGCATCGCTACCTCGACGGAAGGAACCGGCGTCATCGCGATAAAGCACGGCGGGGAGTATAGGCTTGTCGCTACGCCAAAAGTAGAGCAAGGCAAACAGATTTACCGCAGTCCCTATGGCTGGGGTGGCACATCCGTTTGGTTTACGAAAACGGAGATTCGGCTTGAGGAAGGCTATTGCGAAATGAACCTCAGCGATTATCTAGAGATTCTGCCCACTCTATGCTTTTTCCTCAAGGAACAGTCCTCTTCCATCGGTTTAACCTATCTTGATGGCGATGGGGTAAGCCAAGAATGGCGGGTTTATTCCAATGTGCTGATCCTGGATGAATCGGTTACGGATTTCATTGTCCCTCAGGAACTATTGCCTGAGGGTTCCCGCCCTGAATCGGTGATCCTTCCCGATGGGACGGCGATCACCGATGTCGCAACCCAGTGGCCAGGCCTCGATCTTAGGGGCCGTGCCCTTGGCATTCCCAAGCGCTACTTCGAATGCTTTGCGGGCAGGGTCACGGACTTGCGTTTGCTTTGCCCCAAAGGGGAAAAGGCCGAGATGAAGGCTTCCCTGGTTCGGGAGGGCTATGTCTGCGCGACGAGCGAAGATGAGCTGGGCAGCCTACAGGATAACAGCCAACTTTTCATAATGGAGACGGCTTTTGCAGGCATTTCGATCATTGTCGTCACGGTTGTGCTCCTGCTGGCCAAAAAGCTTTCCTCGTCTATTTTGAAATCTCAGAAGAACGAGTTGGAGACCCTTCATCAAATCGGCTTTTCCTTTGAGATTATCGGTTTGTCCTATGCGGGCCTGGAGTTTTTGCCCGTATTCGTTGCTTGCTTGGGCTTTGCCATAGCAAGCGGGTTCATGGGCTTTACGAGTCCGGTTTTGCTTTGGCTGTCTTTCATTGAGCTTGCTTGCTGCTGCGCGTTTTTGGTGAAGGGCAGCGCGAAGACTATAAAGAAGTTGTTGGAGTTGGAACGATGATTGAACTTAAAGATGTCACGAAAATATACGAATCGCTTGGCGGGGAAAGGTCCGTCGGCGTCGAAGGGATAAGCCTAAGCATCGCCTCAAAGGGGTTAGTGTCGATATTTGGTCCATCCGGTTGCGGAAAGACCACATTGCTGAACCTGATCGGGGGATTGGACTATCCGACTTCGGGCGCGGTGCTAGTCGACGGGGAAAAGGTGAATGATGCTTATCGCCTTAACCACATAGGCTGCATATTCCAGGATTTCGTGGTAGTGGATTCGCTTTCGGTCGCGGAGAACATCCGGTTGCTCGATAAATCGATGACGGATACTAAGGTCAACGAATTGCTCGATAGTTTGGGGATCGGGAGTTTGCGTGACCGCAAGGCAGGAAGGCTTTCCGGAGGGGAAAAGCAGCGCGTTTGCATCGCCAGGGCCATCGCGAGGAAACCCTCGTTCATCATCGCCGATGAACCGACGGGAAACCTGGATGAGAAGAATAGGATCGCCATCATGGATATCCTGAAATCCCTGTCGAATCATTATTTGGTGATCTTGGTTTCTCATGAGAAGGAACTGGTGGAACGGTATAGCGACCGCATCATCTTCATGAAGGATCATAAGGTCGTTTCCGATAGCGCACCGGAAAAGTCGATGGGCAAATTCGAAGATGGGCGCGACGCCAAGATCTGCCTGCCTAAGAAGAGGGTAAGGAAAAAGCGAATGAACACCGTCGCCGGGATTCTGTCCGCGATTGTCGTGATGGCGACTTCCTTCGTCTCATCATTCGTGGCGGGGGTGGCGGACGCAATGAATCATCAAAGCGATATCGTCTACGCAGTGGACAAGAATCTGGAAGACGAGAAGAGGGAGAAGCTTTCCAACGTCGCTTTCTTTGGCAATCAGAGGTTTGCCTTTGAACTTGAAGTGGGGGATGGGTTGACTTTCCACGCTCTGCCTTTGCCTACAGTCGCTCCGCTCCTTGCATACGATTTCTATTCCTCCGATCCATTTCCCCATGGGGAAGACGAATGCATTATCACCTCTTCGCTTGCGAAATCGATAATCGATGGAGCTTACGTCAAAACCTATATGGGCGGCATCGATTTGCCTGCGTCCTCGCTTGGCCTAACCCGCAGCGAAGACTTAATCGGAAATAGGCTGGACAAAGCCTACACCATAAAAGGCGTTGTTGATGGCGACGAGGATCGATGCTATATCAGCCCACGGCGCTTCTATGCTCGAAGCGGAACCGTGCAGGTGGGGAACGTTCTTTTTAACGGCGATTTCTATGATAGTTTCACCTATAGGAGATTCGCCAAGCAGGAAATACGCGACGATGTGATTTACGTGCCTTCCGCAGACATTTTTGGTGAAAGAACGAAGGCTTCGTTAAAGGGAAGAGAGTATTCCATTGAGGTTTTGCCATCTCTTGAAAGGATCGTTTTGCCCGGACCGATCGCAGAGTATTTCCTCGATTCGAATGGATATGCCTGCGCTTACGACAACCAGGCGTTCCTTGCCGCGATAAAGGAAAATGGCGTCAAGGCGAAGTCCTTGAGGCAGGGCAAGCAGGATTCCATTCAGGAAGCCAAGGTATTCTTCGGCTCGGTGATTGGCGGAGTCGGATTCATCGCCTTTGCCTTAATGCAGTTCTTCTTCTTTGTCGACATATCCACGCATTTCGATGAAAGTCGGAACGAACTGGTCGTCTACCGCGCCTTGGGCGTCGGCAGAGCCAAACTCGTTACAGATAATGTCCTTGGCGTTTTCCTAGGATCCCTGCCCTCCCTTTGCGTTGGCTCTTTGACAGGCGCGGTTTTAACGCTGTTCATTTGCCGCAATGAATTGGCGGCCCTTTATTTCCTCCCAAATATCGGAGTCTTTTTCATCGGCGCGATCTTATCCGCGGCCATTATCGTTGGCGTATCCTATCTATATTCGCTGAAGAGATTCATGGGCAACGCCGCTGAGTTCAAAAGGGCGAACCTGATAACGGAGTCTTGATCGTTCCTTGCCTTTGCAATTTCATCGTTGGCCTCCTCGAGGGTCATCTCTGAGCTGCCGATCGCCTCGGAGCCCTCCCTCATGGAGCGGACGGCGGCAAGGGCGCGCCGGGTCATGCCCAAGGAAAACGGCTATTTTGTCGACGATTCCGAAACTCTTAGGCGAAAGGCTGGCACAATACGATGTTGAATCGCATGGATTTATTCAATGGCTTAGGACATCAAAGTGGATTATGCGTAATACAGATTCCGAACTGGGCACGCTTTGAGATTAGCTTGGACTGTTGAGCCGATAGAAAGTGAAACCCATGCCATTAAGGTAGGGGCATAAATCAATTGAAAAACCCGCCGGGCAGGATATGCCTCTGGCGGGTTTGTTTTGCTTTTCGCCGATGCTGTCGATGAACTTGGCGATCTCGTTCTTCTCGTCGGGGAGGCTTCTGCCGTTTTCCCATTTGGAGACGGACCTATCGGTGACGCCTAAGGTATCTGCAAGTTCGCGCTGAGTGAGATTTTTGCGTTTTCTTTGTTCGGTAATGAGATTTCCTATTTCGTATTGCTTTTCCATGTCTCGCTCCTTTCGTCCGCATCATGCGCCTAGCAAGTGGGCATGGCAAATAAATGGCTAAGAGTTCTCTCGGCTTTTGGTAGAACTTTTGTTTTCGACGTCGCCAATCGGTTTTCCGCCCATATATCTACGCAGTTCAGAAATTAGCGGGGGTCGTCGTGCCAAGGAACATAAGAACCTCGTTTTTCATCGAAAAGCCAGCATTTATCGTTATTTTCTTTACATATCTACGGCGTCGAGGTCTAAAACGCATAGGATTTTGACGGTCGCTCGGATGGCCTTCTGGCGCTCAAAACGCCCCTTCTCAACGAAGGTAGCATGGCTGAAAAGCATCGATAACTCCGCTACTTTTTCGAATCTTTTAAGCGCAGCATTGCAACAGTCTCGACGTGCATCGTAAATGGGAACATGTCGACCGGCTGTACGGATTCTAAAGAATAGGCTTTCGATAAATATTTCACATCACGCGCAAGCGTAGAAGGGTCACAAGACACATATACAATACGGTTGGGCTTAAGCTTGCAGATGGCGTCCAGGCATCTTTCGTCCGAACCCTTTCGCGGGGGGTCGAGGAAAACAACATCCACGTGTTGATTATTTCGAGCCATTCTAACCATGAAGGAGCTCGCGTCGTCGCAATAAAAGCGAACGTTGGAGATGCCGTTGCGCTTCGCGTTTTGGATTGCATCTTTAACCGCGGCTTCGACGATTTCGACCGCGATGACGTTCTTGCAGGATTTCGAAGCGACCATGCCAATGGTTCCGATGCCGGAATACGCATCAAAGATGGTTTCTTCGCCCGTCAGACGAGCCGCCTTAATGGCCTCGCCATATAGTTTTTCCGTCATCACGGGATTCACCTGATAGAAGGATTTCGGGGAGATGCGGAAACGGATGCCACAAAGCATGTCCTCGATGAATCCGGGCCCATAGAGAACGCGCTCAAAGTCGCCAAGGATCACGTTGGTGTGCCGCGGGTTCACGTTTTGGACGACCGTGGTGATGAAGGGGCACTCCTTGACGAGGGCTTTCACGAAATTGTTGCGGGACGGAAAGGCTTCTTTATAGGTAACGAGGACCACCATGACGCCATCCAAATGTTTGGAGGTGCGGATGAGGGCGTGGCGAAGCATACCCCTACCCTCGTCTTCGAGGTAGGGCTCGATTTTGAAAGACGGCGCGAGTTTTTTGATCGCATCGAGAATCTGCTTCGCGCGCTCGTCTTCGATATAGCAGGTGTCGACCGGAACGATGACGTGGGTATTTGCCTTGTAGAATCCGCAGTACCAACGACCGCGATTGTCCTTGGCAAAAGGCATTTGGATCTTGTTGCGGTAGAAATAAGGGTCGTCCATGCCGATGCACGGGGCGACTTCCACGTCCATCTTCGCGATCTTGCGAAACTGCTCCCCTACTTTCTTCGTTTTGTATTCAAGTTGGGCGGGATATGCGAGCTGTTGGAAATCGCAACCCCCGCAGGCGGAGCATATTTTGCATTTCGGATCAACGCGGTCTGCGGACTTTTTCGTCAAACGAACGAGTTTTCCGAATTTTGCGCCGTTACGGGAATAATCGAATGCAATCTCCCCTTCTTCTCCCGGAAACATGGCGGAAACAAAATAGACGTCCTTGCCGTTTTTGACGACGCCTTTGCCTTCGTAGCTCAGGTCGACGCAAGTGGCGGAGAACGTCTTTGGAATCATTAGGCAGCCACCTTTTCTTTGGGGCCGGCCATCATTTCCGCGATGGCCTTGATTTCAGCCTCGCCATCAAGGCGGGGGAAGAGCTGGGCGCCCTTATGGACGGTCTTGCCATCGAGGCAACCGAACTTGGCGGCGTCTTCGTAAACGCCTTTCTCTAGGCCGAGGGATCTGAAGATTTCCGGCGACTTCTCAACTAAGATCGGGGAGAGCAATAAACCAGCCGCGTAGAGGACCTGCGCCAAATGGGACATGACGGAAGCGAGTTCCTTGTCCTTAGAAGGATCTTTGGCAAGAGCCCAAGGCGCTTTTTCTTCGATGTATTTGTTCGCACGCCCCACGAGTTCCATGACTTTCACATAGGCCTCGGTAACTTGGAGGTTGTCGTTAAGCGTCTCGTAGGCCACGATGGTCTTGCGCAGCAAATCAGAAACTTCGACATCAATATCATCGAGATCGCCCGGGAAGGCAGGAATCGTGCCGCCGTAATACTTCTCGATCATCGAGACGGTACGATTGAGCAGATTGCCAAGGTTATTGGCCAAATCGAGGTTGATGCGGAGGACGAATTGTTCGGGCGTGAAGGTGCCGTTCTCGCCGAAGGGAACTTCGGAAACGAGGTAATAACGAACAGCATCGACGCCATAACGTTCGATAAGAGGGTACGCGGAGATGGTGTTGCCCCTGGATTTGCTCATCTTGCCGTCTTTCATCATCAAAAGGCCGTGGACAAACACGCGGTTAGGCTTCCTTAAACCAAGGGATTCGAGGAACATCGGCCAATAGATGGTGTGGAAACGGTTGATATCGGCACCGATGACGTGAACGATTTCACATTCGGGATCAAGCCAGAACTTCTTGAAGTTGGAATCATCGGGCTGGAGGTAGCCAAGCGCGGTGATGTAATTGGTCAACGCATCGAGCCAAACATAGACCACGTGCTTCTCGTTTTCGAGAACGGGCACGCCCCAAGAGAAGGAGGTGCGGGAAACGCAGAGATCCTGAAGACCCGGTTTGATGAAGGTGTTGATCATCTCGTTTTTGCGGGATTCGGGTGTGATGAAAAGCGGATTAGCGTCGTAATAGGCCAAAAGCGGTTCGACATATTTGCCACAGTTGAAGAAATAGGCTTCCTCGTCTTTCTTTTCGACCGGGCGACCGCATTCGGGGCAAAGATGTTCTTCGCCGACTTGGGTCTCGGTCCAATAGGATTCTTCATGGACGCAGTACCAACCGGTATAGGTGGAAAGATAGATATCCCCCTGCTCTACCATGCGGGAGAAAATCTTCTGCACGGTTTCGACGTGGCGGGGTTGCGTGGTGCGGATGAAATCGTCGTTTTCGATTTTCATCGCATCCCAAAGGGTAAGGAAACGTTTCGCGACATCGTCGACGAATTCCTGCGGGGTGACCCCGTTCGCGGCGGCGTTTTTCTGAATCTTCTCGCCGTGCTCATCAAGGCCGGTGAGGAAGAAAGTTTCGAATCCGCGGAGCTTCTTGCCGCGGGCGATGACGTCGCACATGGTCGTGCAGTAGGCATGACCGAGGTGCGGGGAGGCACTGGGGTAATAAATCGGGGTAGTGATGTAGAACTTTTTGGACATATGAGATCCTCCTTCGTTCAAGACGGGCGTATTGTAACATTCTAAGCGCGCTTGTGTATGCATAACGCGTAGAAAAAGGACCGCCGAAGCGATCCTAGTTTTCGTTAACTTACTTGCCTTGGGTCTGGGCCAGCTTCTTGTTGAAGCGGTCGATGCGGCCATCGGTGGTCACGAAGCGCTGCTTGCCAGTGTAGAAGGGGTGGCAGTTGGAGCAGGTATCGACCTTGATTTCCTTGAGGGTCGAACCACTCTCGAAGGTCGAACCGCAGGTGGTGCAGGTAACGACGCACTTCTGATAGTTGGGATGGATTCCTTGTTTCATCTTTTTAACTCCTTTCGCCGTGAGCCGCATAGGGGTCTCACAGAGAGCGGGTAAAATATACCCTAGCCAAACGGAAAAAGAAACACCGAAATGTGGGTTTCGTATAAATACGGCTATTCTTCGTGCTCGAGACGGATTTCGTCGCCTGGCTTTACGAGCATCGCCCGTTCATAGGAAACCCTCATATCCTGTCGGATATCGAAAAGGCTTCCGGGTTTCATATGATAAGGGATTAAATGCTTGGGTTGGATGATTCCGGCGACACGGCTCGCTTCTTCCGGTCCCATGTTGTAGATGCCGTCAATCGGCAAGAACGCATAATCGATCCCGCGACGCGAAAGGCGATTCATGAAGGGCATGTAATCGGTGTCGCCCGCGACATAAATCAATACGCCATCGACTTTGATGAGGTAGCCGACGCATTCGGAAGGGTCATGATTCTTGTTTCCGGCAGGCACCGCGTGGACCTCGAAACCAAAATAGTCGAAGTCGCGGTAGATGCCATCGCTAAAAGCGTCCTTGCTATGGACGACGATGGTGCGCTGGCTCATCGGAACGATGTGAGTCGCATTATGGTCATAATGTTCGTGGGTGACCAAGACCAAATCGGCGGTCGGTTCATATCCTTCTCCAGCGTAAGGATCGACGTAAAGAACCTTACCCGCATCGGAAGTGATTCTTAGGGATGCATGTCCTTGGTAAAGCAGTTTTGCCATGTTTGGAATAATGATAGCCAGCAACGCAAAAAACTCCATAAGCAAGAACAGGTTTCTTTGTAAAAACCTCTTCTTTTTGTCTTTTTGTCGCAAAACCCTAATTTTCGATTGAAAAATACGCGTGCACATGTAGATTTATTTCGCTGCTTACAAAAGCAAATAAGAGAAAGGAACTCCAATATGATTAGCAAAGCATTGGCCCTAGAGGTGCTCAATGCCGCTCTCGCCACCGGCGGAGATTATGCCGAAATCTATGTTGAGGAGACCACACCCGAGAGCTTCATGCTCGAAAACGGGAAGGTCGAATCGGTCGGCTCTCCCCAGGGTTATGGCTGCGGCTTACGCATTCTCAACGGTCTCCGTTCTGTCTATGGTTACACATCCGACCTCTCGAAGAAGAGCCTCCTCGCCTTGGCTGAGAAGCTCTCTGCTTCCTACGAAGGCGAACGCAAGATCACCGTGGAAAAGATCGGCAACGGCCGTTACAAGAAACATTCGTTCGTGGAGACCCATCTTCGCGATGTGCCCGCAGAGGAAAAAATCGACTACCTCCGCGAGATCTCCCAAATCATCTCCGGCGTCGATCCGCGCATCGTCCGCGTCCAAACCGGCCTCACCTGCGCCGTAAAGAACATCGACCTCTTCGTCGCGGAAGGACCCGAAGCGACCCACTTCCATAACATCGAGGAACGTTCCCGTTTGTTCATGATCGCCATCGCAGCCGGAGCAGAAGGCTTCGAAACCTACTTCAACGGCCCTGGCACCACTGCCGGTTGGGAATTCTTCACGAAGACCTTGGACTATAAGAAGCTCGCGAAAGAGACTGGCGAAAAAGCCGTAATGATGCTCACCGCGAAAGAATGCCCCTCGGGACGTTACACCGTCGTCATCAAGAATGGTTGGGGTGGCGTCCTCTTCCACGAGGCATGTGGACATCCCCTTGAAGCCAGTTCGACCAGCAAAGGCCTCTCCGTCTTCTCCGATTCGATTGGCAAACCCATCGCCTCCCCATGCGTCTCCGCTTGGGACGATGGCACGATCGAGAACGAATGGGGCACCAGCGACATCGACTCCGAAGGCGTCCCGACCCAGAAGAACGAATTGATCCGCGATGGCATCTGCGTCGGCTTTATGGTCGACCGTTTCTCCGCTAGACGCATGGACGGCATCAAAGCTAACGGCACTAGCCGCAGGCAATCCTACCGCTATTGCCCGACTTCCCGCATGTCCAACACCTACATCGCCGCGGGCAAAGATGATCCCGAAGACATCATCAAGGACACCCCGCTTGGCATCTATGTCGCCAACTTCGGCGGCGGTTCGGTCAACCCGACCACCGGCGAATTCAACTTCTCGGCTTCCGAGGCTTACATCATTCGCGATGGCAAGATCTGCGAACCCGTCAAAGGCTGCACCCTCATCGGCACGGGCCAAGAAGTCTTGATGCAAATCGACCGCGTCGGCAACGACCTCGCCCTCGGTCAGGGCAATTGCGGCGCCGCCAGCGGCTCCGTCCCCGTCAACGTCGGTCAGCCCACGATCCGCCTAAAGGAAATCACCGTCGGCGGAAGAGGAGGTAAACTCGAATGAACTTCGCCAAATTCTTTGAATTAGCCAAAGCAAAGGGCATTGAAGAAAGCCAGCTCTCCTTCTCCAAATCTAACGCCCTTTCCATCTCTTTGTTCCGTCACGAAATCGAAAACTTCTCCGTCAATGACAGCCAATCGGTCATCGCCGCCGGTGTCATCAACGGCAAATTTGGTTCCTGCCGCACGGAAAAACTCGATAAGGACACCTTCCCCTTTCTCATCGATAACATCCTTCTCGCAGCTAGACTGAACGAAAAAGAAGAGGTCGCGGATATCTTCCCGGGTTCGCAAAAGTACCATAAGAAGAACGTCTATAACCCCAAGTTAGCCGCGGTTCCCGCGAATGAGAAGCTCGCTCTTATCCAAGATATCGAAAAAGCGATCTACGCCGCTGATAAAAGGGTCTGTGACGTCGAAGTCGGCTATTCCGAACGCGAATCCGAATCCGGGTTCTACAACTCCTTTGGCCTAAAGTTGAAGCAAAAGTCCAACTACTTCTACATCATGGCCGAAGTCGTCATGCGCGAAGGCGAAGCGACCAAGACCAATTACGATATGTTCCTCGACTCCGATCTCGAGGCCTTTGATAAAGACGCCTTCGTAAAGCGTGTCGTCGAAGGAGCGGCCAAGAAGTTCGGCGCCGATTCGATTGCCTCCAAGAAGTATCCGACCGTCATCGATCGCGACGTCATGGCGGACCTCATCGACTACTTCCTCTCCTCCGCGATTGCCGACGAAGTGCAGCGTCACTCCTCGATGCTAGAAGGAAAGCTCGAGCAGAAAATCGCTTCGAGCAAGTTGACCATCGAAGAAAAGCCGCTCACCAAAAACGTCTTCTTTTCCTATTTCGACGGGGAAGGCGTGGCGACCCAGAACAAGGTCATCGTCAAAAACGGCGTCCTCAAGCAGTACTTCTATAACAGGGAGACCGCGAAGAAGGACAACGTCGAATCCACGGGCAACGGCTCTTGGGGCGGTGGCAAGATCGGTACGAGCTATGGCAACATCTTCGTCAAGCCGGGCAAAGTCAGTTTCGACGAGCTCATCGCTGACATCGAAGACGGTGTCTATATCACCGAGGTCATGGGCTTAGGCACTGGCATGAATAGCACCTCTGGTGACTTCTCTTGCCAAGCGGAAGGCTTCCGCATCGTAAACGGCAAAGTGGCCGAGCCGCTCACCCTCATCACCTTGTCTGGCAACTTGCTCAAGATGCTTAAAGACCTCAAGGGTTTCGATAGTAACGCCAAGATGACCCTCGGTTCCATCAGCATTGCAAACGCCCGTATCAAATCGATGAATATCGGCGGTAAATAGCCTGCAATTATCAAAGAAAAGCCGCAATTCGCGGCTTTTCGTTTACTTTTGTTTGCTTATTCTTCTGCGGGCTTTTCTTCCCAGGGAAGCGGGTCGAGATCCCAGGACAAGTGTTCTTCTTTGATCATGTCCTTGTCCATTTGCAGTAACGATTTTTCAATCTCGCGGAAGTCTTTGTCGCTGGCTTTGACGAGCTTCTCGGCCTTGTCGATCGCGTAGTTGACTTCGCCCGCGTCGTTCTCGATGAAGGAGGCGATAAGGGCGTAGCAGCGAAGCGCGGTGATGTTCGGCATATTGGAGATGTAACGTTTGGCCTCGTCGTTAAGTTCTTCGTATAAGGCACGGCCTTCGTTTTTGCGGGGCTGCTCTAGCAAGGTCGCAAGTTTCAACGTGAGGGCATGGTCTTTCGTGGCTTTGGAGGCCTTGGATTCTTCGCCTAAAAGAGGTTCGAGAATCTTTAACGCTTCTTGGGGCTTTCCTTCTCCAAGATTGCGATAGACGGAGACGAAATTAATCGCAGCCGTGAATTCGGTGATTTCGGTGTAGACCGGGGTCGCGGGAAGCGGCTGGCCGAGGAATTCGGCTTCTTCGGCGAGGAGGATGTTGTTATAGGCCTCCCTGTTAATCGGCTTGGAGATGAGAACGAGGATAAAGCCATCCGTGCGGGAATCGATATGGGCCGGGAAGAGATCATAGAGGAAGATAATGCCGCCGACGGTAAGGACGGTGACGACAAAGATGTGGACCCAGGCTAACGAGGGGGTCGTCTTTTCCCATCCCTGCGCGTTGACGATGAAGATCATGCAGATGATGAATTCGAGGAAAAGGAAAAGGACGGGGAAGAAAACAAAGCCCGTAAGGGAAGAGGTCTTAGGATCTTCCGGGGCGATCTTGGTTTCTTCGACGAGACCATCAAAGGAAGAGAATCCGTATTTTTTCTTTCCTTCGACCATCTTGTAACCAAAGCCTAAAACCGACCATTTGAGGATGCGGTATTTTCCGACTTTCGCGCCCAAAAGGTGGCCAAGGCCAAGCAAGAAGGAATTAAGAAGAATGCCGGCAACAAGGCCGAGGATAACGAGCAACACTGAGTTCAGCGGCATCGAAGAATTGTAGGTGTCGATGATCGGTTTGATGACCGCGAGGCCGACGATCAAAGCGACGGCGAGCATGCCGACGTACACCAAGAAGATGGCAAATTCGTTTCTTTTCATAGTTCCCTCCTATAAGAGCCGGGTGAGGATCGCTTTGACGTCCTCCATATTCAGTGATTGGTGGCAACAGCCAATCAGACGTGTGTTGTTGCCAGTCGCGAGGGCGGCCAAGGAAGGGATGTCCTTCTCGCCAAGGCCGACATCGGCGAGGCGAGTTGGCATACCGATGGAAGCAAAGAACTGCCTCATCGATGTGACACCTATTATAGCCATCTTTTTCAAATCATCACCTTTTATATTAAATAAGACCTCTGCCATATGGGCGAATTTGGTGAGGTCGCGGTCTAAAACGTACTCCGCCCAAGCGGGGAAAATCAAAGCGACGCCAGCCCCGTGAGTGATGTTCGGGGCATAACCAGACAAAGCGTGTTCGATTGGATGAACGACGAAGGAGAACTTCTTTCCGATACCCGTAACCCCGTTATGAGAAAGCGAAGAATTAAGCATCAGCCTGGCCCGCGCTTGATAATCGGTGGGGTTCGCGAGAGCGTCTTTAATGGCCTTCATCGTATTTTTGACCAAGGATAGAGCCCATTCGTCTGCGAGCTGGTCGTCGTCAGAAGGATCGAAGTAGCGTTCCAAAGAATGCATCATGATGTCGCTTCCACCCGCCGCAGTTTGGTAAGCGGAGACGCCATAAGTCAATTCGGGGTTTTCGACCGCGAAAGCCGGGCGATTGAAATCGGAATTGAAGCCTTGCTTAATTTGCCGCTCATCGTCTTGGATGACGGCGGAGTTCGATAGTTCGCTTCCAGCAGAAGCATGAGTCAAGATGACGCCGACGGGCAACGCCTTCTTAGGTGAGGCGATATGCAAATTGAAGTCAAAGGTATCGCCTTCATAGCATGCACCGCAGGCAATCGATTTGGCCGCGTCGATGGGCGAGCCACCTCCAATGGCAAGCAGGAAATCCACGTTATTGGATTTAGCAATTTCGACCCCTTTATGAACGAAGTCAAGCGTCGGATTCGGCCGGACGCCAGAGTGAATCAAATAGGCAATCCCCTTCTCTTCCAATTTCTTAAGAACGAGGGGCAAAAGGTCTGCCTCAATGCGCTTGGAGCCGTAAACAATTAGCACCTTTTTCGCGCCAAAATCGGAAAGAATGTCGCCGATTTGCGATTCTTTTCCTTTTCCGAAATAGATTTTTGTCGGCGAAACAAAGTCGAAATCGATCATTTCGTTTCCTCCTTTTTACTAAGGGCAACAATGGAAGGAAGGACGATGACGGTTAGGTTATTAATGAACTTTCCCATCTTGGTCGCGAACCGTTCCGGGGTAAGCTTTTGGTCTTTGAAACAGAACCCGAATTCGTCGGCGACGATGTGGGCGACGCGCCTGGCCGCACTGCGAACGCCTTCCTTTTTGACCTCGAGAGGCTTTTCGCCATCGGTCCAGAGAGTGAATAGCTTAGCGTTAAGTTTCCCGAAGATGAAATCGTCGGTCAAATCGCGGGCCGCCGAATTATAAGTCGCGCGGAAGAAGGAAAAGTTATCGCGGATATAGATAAGGAACCCATGCATCGCCGTTTTAGCGTCTTTGGCCCCTTCTAGGGCTGGAATGTCTTCATTTAGAAGAATGGCCGCGATGAGGTCATAGATGTCCTGATAATGGTAATAAAACGTCTGGCGGTGGCAGCCGATCTTTGCGCACAAAGCCGTGACGTTAATCTCCTCCAAAGGAGTCGTGCGAAGCATGTCCTTCAACGCATATTTGAATTTTGCTTCGGTAATCATCGGACTCCTTTCTTGGCGGCCAAACTAATCGCGATTTGGGCGCCTAGTTCCGCATTATGACGGACGAGGGCGATATTCGTTTCTAATGATTTTCCGCCAGTCAATTCGACGATGCGTTTTAACAGGAAAGGGGTCGCTTCTTTGCCTTTGATGCCCTGCTCCTCGCATTCGCGGACCGCTTGATCGACTAAAGAATCGATATAGTCATGAGGCAAAGCCATCTCTTCGGGGACGGGGTTAGAAATGAGAACGCCGCCTTTTAGGCCGAGGTTCTTTTTGGCCAAAAGGATATCGGCAGCTTCTTCCGGGGTCTGGAAGACATAGTCGACGGGACCATCGCTAGAAAGACTATAGAAGTTGGCGAAACGGGGAGCCTTGTTCGACAAGACCGTGACGCCTTCGGTTTCCAAATATTCGAGAGTCTTGGGAATATCGAGAATCGCTTTCGCGCCAGAGCAAATGACCGTGACATCGACTTCGCCGAGCTCTTTGAGGTCGCGCGAGATATCAAACGTCGTCTCCGCCCCGCGATGAACACCACCGATTCCGCCGGTGACGAAGATATCGATGCCCGCCATTTTCGCGCACAGCATCGTCGCGGATACGGTCGTCGCGCCATAAAGTTTTTTGGCAACGACGATAGGAAGATCGCGTTTGGACACCTTTGCGATGCCCTTCTTCTTTCCAAAGTCTTCGATTTGGTCGGGAGTCATACCGATGACAATCTCGCCATCGATAATGCCAATCGTCGCGGGCACCGCGCCTTGATCGCGAATCACTCTTTCGACCGAGAGGGCGGTTTCGACGTTTTTCGGATACGGCATGCCATGGCTGATAATCGTGGATTCAAGAGCGACGACGGCTTTGCCCTCTTTCAGTGCTTTTTGGACTTCGTTATTGATGATCATGGGATTTCCTCTGGATGTATTTGATAAGTAAATTGGCGAGAACGTAAACGCCCGTCGAAACGGCTAACACGATGAGGACACCGAGCAAGAACGTCCGGGCAAGGCCGTTCCAAGGAATCTGAAGTAAGACGCCGCGGCTATGCTCGTCACGAACGAAATAGTCGATTACAAAGACGATAAGACCAAGAATCAAACTTCCCGCGAAGACGGTGCCGCGGTATTTCCGTAAAGGCCGGCAAACGCGGAAGAGGGTTACATAAGCAAAGAAAGAGAATGAAATGACCGATACGGCGATCATCCGCGGGAAGATGTCGTTCGGGTTTTCCGCGACCAAAGAGGGGAAGAGATAGCAAAGCAAGAAACCTCCGCCGACGCAGCACGCCTCCGCTAGGCCGCTAGGCAATGATTTCGCGAGGATATTCCCCATCATGGAGCCCTTAAGGCGTTCGTTATTGGGTTCGAGGGCGAGGAAGAAGCTCGGGATACCGATCGCACAGATTTCCCATGCGATCATATGCGAGGTTTCAAACGGATAGGATGCCCCGCCGATGGCCATGGAAATCATGAAGGCCGTGGAGACCAAAAGGGCAAAGATCGTTTTGGCTAGGAAAAGGGAGCAGGAACGCTGAAGGTTATTGATGACCCTACGGCCCTGGGCAACAACGTCAGGCAAGGCATCGAAATCCGAGTTCGTGCAGATAAGGTGCGAGATGTTTTTCGCCGCCGCGGCACCGCTAGCCATGGCGATGGAACAGTCAGCTTGTTTAAGGGCGAGAACGTCATTGACGCCGTCTCCCGTCATCGCGACTTTATGCCCCTCGGCTTGAAGGGCTTGGACTATCCATTCCTTTTGTTCGGGCATAACGCGGCCAAAGATTTTCACGGTTTTGACGAGCTCGGGAATGTCTTCTTTTTTAACCCCGCTCATGTCCACGCAATGCTCCGCTCCGACAAGTCCGCATTGCCTTGCGATCTCGGCAACGGTGATGGGGTTATCACCCGAGATAACGCGCACATCCACGCCGCTAGAGAGGAACCAAGCGATGTTGCCTTTCGCGGATTCTTTGATGTGATCTAGAAGGGTCAAAACCGCGCAAAGCTCAAAATTATCTGGCAATTTCCCGTTATCTATCTTGTTTTTTGAATAACCAAGAACCAAGCAGCGGTACCCGTTTTTGGAATATTGTTCGATGAGCTTTTCGATTTCTTCGTCTTTCTTTGCAGGTACCGCCCCATAAGCACCGAAAGCATAAGTTCCGCCTTCTTTGAAGCTGACCGCGCTATAACGATAAGCCGAATCGAAGGGGATGAAGGTTTCGATTTCTTTGGAACAAGAATCGCCAAATTTCGTCCGTAACGCCTTGGCCGTCGCGTTGTTGTCTTTCGTGCCAGCTAGGACAGCAGATACGCCAAAGGCGATCTCTTCTTCTTTCGTTTCGCCCAAGGGGATGACCTCGTAGACGGACATGTTCCCGTCGGTCAAGGTACCTGTCTTGTCAAAGCAGACGACGTCGGCCCTAGCAAGCGTTTCGATGCAATAGAGTTCTTGGACGAGCATGCCTTTTCTAGCCAAGGCAATGACACCCGTGGTCAAGGCGATTGAGGTCAGCAAGAACATGCCAGTCGGCAGCATCGCGACCATGAGGCCAGACAAACTTTCGATGATATTTCTGCCGCGGGTGGTCATCGGGGCGAATTCGCCCATGTCGCCGGGGTTTCGCAAGAAGGTGATGAGCAAATAGACGATCGCGAAAACCAGCGCGGCCGCCGAGCAGGCGACGGTAACGTTCCAAATCGATTGGGCGATCTCCGACTTCGGGCGTTTGAAGGAACTCGCGATGAGGCGGATTTTCTCCGCATAGGCATCTTCACCGACGTGCTGAACCTCGACCAAGCAAGTACCTGCGGTGATGAAAGAGCCGGAAAGAACTTCGTCGCCAACGGTTTTGTGCTGGGGCCTCGATTCACCGGTGAGCATCGATTCGTCCACCGAGACGCTTCCCTCGCGGATAATGGAATCCGCCGGAATTTCATTCCCCTGCTTCAGAACCAAAATATCGGAAATGACGATGTCGTCTACATTGATTTGGACTTGCTTGCCCTCGCGGATGACAAGAGCCTTTTCGTCGGAGAGGACCTTCAGTTTTTCCGTTAAATGACGGGCGTGGATATCCTGGTAGATACCGATGAAGACATTCGCGAAGAGGACAACACAGAAGATGTAATGGGAAAGCGAGAGTTTAGCCCAGATCATGACACCCATCACGGCGAAGAGGAGAAGATTAAACGGATTGCAGACGTTATCGAAAAGAATCTTCCAATAAGACTTGGTGTGCTGCTTCTTCTTTTTGTTGGTCAAATGGGCGAGGCGGCGTTCTTCGACTTGGGCATTAGAAAGACCTTTTTCGATGTCGGTATTGATACGGAAGTCTTCGGGGTTGCCTCTAGTCATAAATAATCACGTGCGTATGCGTCTGGTGGCCAATACTATATCACGTTAAAAACATTCGACTAGAACTCAATTTTCAGTAACTTTCTATACAGTGTAGAAAACGCGTAAACGCCGAATGAAATTATTAAATGGCTGTATAGAAAGAAAAAGCCTGCAAATTTGAAAGAAACGCGAAATTTAACAGGGGTTTTAGAATGTTTATGAGAAAACTGTAGGGTTTTATTTCCGTAGATTCTTAAAGAAGTCAGATAGCAAGGCCGCACATTCTTCGCGTAGTAACCCGCCTTCTACTAAGGTCGAAGCGTTCCCGTGCTCGAAGAGGCGATACTTACTTAGGCCCCCTTCCATTAGGTCTTCCTGGCCATAGACGAGGGTGCGTAAGCGGCTCTGCAAAATAGCTCCCGCGCACATGGCACAGGGCTCTAACGTCACATAGATCGTGCAACCAGATAAATCCCAGCTTCCCAGATGTTTCGAGGCGTCTCTCAAGGCATTGATTTCGGCGTGGCCAGAGATATCGGAGTCCTTCTCGCGGGTATTATGCCCCCTGCCGATGATTTCACCGTCTTTAACGACGACCGCCCCGACGGGTATCTCACCCATATCGAAAGCGATGCGAGCTTCCGCGATAGCTTCTTTCATGAAGGACGTGTCTAGGTTTGCCATAATAACAAACCACCGCACAGGGGAAGATAGTTTAAGGCTGCTACGTTCCCGTCCTGACCTGGTTCGCTACCCGCTCCTCGCGATGGCGGGGTCATTATAGCAAAGTCCCCAAAAGGAAGGTACGAAAAAAGGCTACTCGCATGTACGGGTAACCTTAATTCGGCTTATTTTTTGATCGGGTGAATCACTTCGAGTCCGCCCATCCACTTCCGGAGGGGCTCAGGGATTACGATGGAGCCGTCTTCGAGCTGGCACTGTTCGACTAGGGCCGGGAAGATGCGGGAGGTCGCTAGGCCAGAACCATTAAGGGTATGGCAGAACTTGGTCTTGCCGTTTTCGTCCTTATAACGGATTTTGCCACGACGCGCCTGGTAATCACGCGCGTTGGAAACCGAGGAGACCTCTTTATAAATACCCATGGACGGGATATAGACCTCGATATCGTAAGTCCTCGCCATCGAATGAGAGCAGTCGCCCGCGGCCAATTTGTCGACCTGGTACGTTAATCCGAGTCCTTCGACGAGTTTCTGGGCCTTCTTGACCATCTCTTCGAAGGCGGCATCGCTGCCTTCTTCGGTGGTGTATTGGACCATCTCGACCTTGTTGAACTGGTAGCCGCGGATCATGCCGCGTTCCTCGGTGCGGTAGCTGCCCGCTTCTTTGCGGTAGCAAGGGGTGTAGGCGAAGTATTTACGCGGGAGGTCGTCGAGGGTCAATATTTCGTTCCTATGGAGGTTTACAAGGGCCGTTTCAGCGGTCGGTAGGATGAACTTACGGGGTTCCATGCCTTCGAGCCAGAAGACGTCTTCCTTGAACTTGGGGAATTGGCCAGCCGTGTATCCGGATTCGTAGTTGAGGATATGGGGCGGCAGGATCATTTCATAGCCATCGGCAAGATGGTTTTCGATGAAATAGTTGAGAAGGGCCCATTCTAGGCGCGCGCCGAGATTGGTGTAGATCCAAGTGCCCGTCCCGGAAATTTTCGCGGCCCTCTTGTAGTCGATGAGGCCGTTCATTTCGCATAGAGTCACATGGTCGCGCGGGGTGAAGTTGAATTTGTTTTCTTCGCCGAAATGATAGATGGGCTTGTTGTTTTCCTTTTCGCCGCAAAGAAGATCGTCATCCGGCAGGTTCGGAAGGACTTCGACGAGGGCGGTGATTTCGTTTTCGACCTCGGCGAGTTTGGCTTCGTCTTCCTTGTTCGCAGCGGCGAGCGCCTTGACCTTTTCGAAGATCGGCTTCACGTCCTGACCGGCTTTCTTAGCCGCGGGAACGGAGGCGGAAAGAGCGTTTTGTTCCGCTTTGTTCTTCTCGACCCTCTGAAGCAATTCGATGCGCTGCTTGGAAAGGGCGATGATGGGTTCGGGATCGAAGTCCCAGAGCTTTTTGGCAAGAGAAGCCTTCACGTATTCGGGCTTCTCGAGAATGAGTTTGATGTCGATCATGGATTAACAATCCTCCTAGATAATCGATTCGTATAAAGTTTTGAGCTTCGTGCCGTGATGGATCAGGTTATGAGATTTGGCGATCACGAAGGCAGAATCTATTGTGCTCTCGGCTTTGCCGGAGTTCAACGCGCTTAGATATTTTCCCATCTCTTCGGGCGTTTCGAAGAAATAGCAGGACTCCCCTTCCACTAGAAGTGGATTCCCTCTTGCGGAAGCGAAGGCCACGACCTGCGTCTTCGAGGCAAAGGCCTCCATGGGTCCGATGGAATTAGGCCGCATCGAATCGGTCGCGATATAGGCGATCGAGTTCATAAGGGCGCTGCGATAGATGTCGTCCTGGACGATATTTTGGAAATGGAGGTTGTCCGGTTTCCCGAATCCGCGAATAAAACGGAAGAAGCCGAAACGGTCGTTGCTATAGGTCGAACCGAAGAAATAAAACGACAAATTCGGGCAGGCTTTTACGGCTTTCTTAATCGAATTGAAGCCTTTTTTATCGTAATAAGAACCTGTCGCGACAACGATTTTCTCTTCGGGACGAACCGCGAAATAACGCTGAAATATACGGCTTTCCGCAGCCGTGTTGGAGAAACGGTTGATGCGGACGGCGGGCTCTAAAACTTCGATGCGGGTGAATACGCCAGACTCCTTCGCGAAGATCTTTAGCCGCTCGGAAGGCACCAAGACGAGGTCTGCGTCATTGAGCATGGAAAGGCCGCGCTTGGTGATTTCTAGCTTCGTCTTGACGGTCAGGAAGCTGGCCCTAGGGTCATCTTCGGCAAAGAACGCGGAGACGACGCAGGGAACCCCCTCCTCCTTTTTCTCCTTTAGCAATGCGTGGTCCGAAGGAGCAAGAAAGTGGGCGACGTCCACCTTTTCGCGAGGCGAGTCCACCCACGAGATATCCGCCACCTCACAGGCGCCTTTGAGGGTTTTGCGTAACCGCGAGCCCTCAAAAGCGTCGGTGGCTTTACGTGTTGAGTAAGGGATAAAGACCTTCATGGGTCTCCTGTTTTATTCTTCGCCGCCCTCTTCCGAAGCGTCTCCGTCGAGAGTATCGGGCGTGAAGGGCTTATCGTCGATGAGGGTTTCATCGATTTCCTGCTCTTCGGGCTCGTATTCTTCCTCTTCGTCGGAGTGCGGGATGACGGCGATCGAAGCGACGCGGGTATGTTCATCAATATTGATGATCTTAACGCCCTGCGTGTTGCGGCCGGCGATTTTGATTTCGGCGATCGGGGTGCGGATGACCATACCGGACTGGGTCACGACGAGGAGGTCTTCGTCGCCGTTAACCGCGCGGACGCAGCAGAGCTTGCCGTTTTTGGCGGTCAAATTCATGGTCGTAACGCCCTTGGAACCGCGGTGCGTGATGCGGTAGCCGTCGTAATGACGGGTCGTACCATCCTCGAGAACGACGTCTTCGTCCATGGTGTAGGAGATCTTGCCATAGCCGCGGGTCGAGAGAACGAGGAGCTTGTCGCCTTCGAAGGAGCCGGTGACGCCGACGATCTTCGAGCCGTCCTTGAGGTCCATGCCGGAGACACCGGTGGCGGAACGGCCCATGATGCGGACTTCGTCTTCCTTGAAGGTGCAGAGCTTGCCGTTGCTGGAAGCCAGAGAGATATAGCAATCGCCATGGGTGCGCTTGACGTCGAAGAGTTCGTCGCCTTCGCGTAGACCAACCGCGATCTTACCGTTACGGTTGATATTCTCGTATTCCTTGAGGGACGTGCGTTTGACAAGGCCGTTGACCGAGGTGAAGAAGAGGAAGTTGTCTTCCGCGTAATCTTCGCACGGAACGATGGCGAGAACCTTCTCTTCCTTGTCGAGGTTGAGGAAGTTCTGGGCCGGGACGCCTTTGCCGATACGACCGGAATCGGGGATCTGGTAGCCGCGGAGGCGGTAGACCCTGCCGAAGGTCGTGAAGAAGAGGATGTCGATGTGCGTCTTGGTGTGGACGATGAGCTTGGTGATATCGCCGGCGGTCATCTTCATGCCAGTCAGGCCACGGCCACCGCGGTGCTGGGCGGCGAAGGTATCGCCATCCATGCGCTTGATGTAGCCGTTGCGGGTGAGGGCGATGATGATGTTCTTTTCGGGGATGAGGTCCTCGTTTTCGATGTCGGCGGACTCGTCGGAGATCTCGGTGAGACGCTTATCGCCGAACTTGTCTTTGATTTCGGTGATTTCCTTGATCATCAAGTCGACGATGTTGTCGCGCGACGAGAGGAGGCGGTTGTACTCGGCGATATTGGCTTCGAGCTCGGCTTTTTCGGCCTGGAGTTTGTCTTGCTCCATGCCCTGCAAGCGGCGAAGGGTCATCGCAAGGATGGCGTCGCACTGCTCGGAGGAGAGGCCAAAGGCTTCGAATAGACGCTGCTTGGATTCGGAATCTTCCTTGGAATCGCGAATGATATGGATGACTTCGTCGATGTTATCGTGAGCGAGAATCAAGCCGTCGACGATGTGGAGGCGACGGGTGTCTTCGGCGAGAAGGAACTGGGTCCTGCGAGTGAGTACCTTGACCTGGAACTCCACGTAGTCGCGGAGCAAGGGGACGATGCCAAGCGTCTTCGGGGCACCGTCTTCAAGGCAGAGGTTGATGATGCCAAAATTGGTCTGAAGAGCGGTGTGCTTGAGGAGGTTGTTCGCGACGACTTCAGGGATGACGTCCTTGCGGAGTTCGATGACGACGCGGATGCCTTCTTTGTTGGATTCGTCGCGGACGTCCGTGATGCCTTCGATGACTTTGTCGCGGACGAGCTGGGCGATATTCTCGATCATGCTCGCCTTATTCACCTGATAGGGAATTTCGGTGACGATGATGCGGGATTTGCCGTTATCCATTTCCTCGATGTGGTATTTGGAACGGATGGTGATCGATCCGGTGCCGGTGCGATAGGCGTCGAGGATGCCCTGACGGCCGAGGATGATGCCGCCGGAGGGGAAGTCGGGACCGAAGAGGTATTCGGTCATGATTTCCTCAGGGGTGATATCCGGGTTCTTGGCGACGGCGATTACAGCATCGATGGCTTCGGACATGTTGTGCGGGGCCATGTTGGTGGCCATACCGACGGCGATGCCTTGGGAGCCGTTGACGATGAGGTTCGGGAAGCGCGAAGGAAGAACTTCCGGTTCCTGGAGGGTACCGTCGTAGTTGGGAACGAAATCGACCGTGTCTTTGTCGAGGTCGCGGACCATTTCGAGGGAGAGTTTGCTCATTCTGGCCTCGGTGTAACGCATGGCGGCGGCTTCGTCGCCGTCGATGTCGCCGAAGTTACCGTGGCCGTCGACGAGGGTGTAACGGAGGGAGAATGGTTGGGCCAAACGGACGAGGGTGCCATAGAGGGCAGAGTCGCCGTGGGGGTGATATTTACCCATGACGTCGCCGACGATACGGGCGCATTTCATATGCGGCTTGGAAGGAAGCATGTTGGTTTCCTTCATGCCGTAGATGATGCGGCGCTGAACGGGTTTGAAGCCGTCGCGGACATCGGGGATGGCACGGGAAACGATGACCGACATCGAGTAGTCGAGGAAGGCGGTACGCACTTCGCTCGTAACATCGCGGTCGATCAAACCGGGGATGATGCCGGAGACGGCGGCCTCATGGCCGAACATGGAGTCTTCGGATTGGGCTCCCTCGTGGGAGAAATGAGGGATGACGTCCGCTTCTTCGACGGCGTCTTCTTTTTCTTCTTCGGGCTCTTCGCCTTCGAGGATTTTCTTTTCGTCGTTATCCATTTTTGGTCTCCTTTCTCATCAGATGTCGAGGTTCTTGACGAACTTCGCGTTCTGGGTGATGTATTCGCGGCGCGGCGCAACTTCGTCGCCCATCAATTCGCTGAAGGCCTTTTCGGCATCCGCGGCGTCTTCGATGGTGATGCGAATCATCTTCCTGGCCTTGGGATCCATGGTGGTTTCCCAGAGCTGTTCGGCGTCCATTTCGCCTAGACCTTTGTAGCGTTGGAAGGCGAAGCCGGGCTTGAGGTTAAGTTCCTTGCGGAGCTTTTCGAGCTGGGCGTCGTTATAGGCGTAATAAGCACTGCCCTTGTAATCCACTTTATATAGAGGCGGTTGGGCGATATAGACATATCCGCCTTCAAGAAGCGGACGCATGAAGCGATAGAAGAAGGTCAACAGCAAGATACGGATGTGGTCGCCGTCGACGTCAGCATCGGTCATGATGACGATCTTGTGGTAACGGATCTTTGTGACGTCGAAGTTCTCGCGGATGCCACCGCCGATCGCGGTGATCATGTTGCCGATTTCGGCGTTGGCCCAGATGCGTTCTTCGCGGGCTTTCTCAACGTTGAGGATTTTGCCGCGGAGCGGAAGAATGGCCTGCGTTTCGCGGTCACGTCCGTTTTTGGCGGAGCCGCCTGCGGAATTACCCTCGACGATGTAAAGTTCGCAAACTGCGGGATCTTTGGAGGAGCAATCGGCGAGTTTTCCCGGCAAAGTCGTGATTTCTAACGCGGTTTTGCGGATTTTCTCTCTGGCAACACGCGCGGCATCACGGGCTTTGGAAGCGATTTGGATTTTTTCGATGATGGCCTTGGCTTCTGCAGGGTTTTCCATCAAATGCTGCGCAAGACCCTCGCCGACGACGGAGGAGACAATTTTGCGGACTTCGGAGTTTCCGAGCTTCGTTTTGGTCTGACCTTCGTATTGGGGGTTGGGGTGCTTGACGGAGATGACGGCGGTCAAACCTTCGCGGCAATCTTCGCCGGCGAAGTTCTTGTCGTCTTCCTTGAGGAGTTTGGATTTCCTGGCGTAATCGTTAAGGATACGGCCGAGGGCGAGGTTCAAACCCTCGACGTGGGTGCCGCCTTCCTTGGTGGAAATGTTGTTGCAGAAGGAATAGATGCCATCTTGGCTATAGGAGTCGGTCCATTGGAGGGCGACTTCGGCATAGATGCGAACCTTAGTTTCGCCATCCGCGAGGGTGACCTCCTCGGCGCCTTGGCAATAGATCGGTTCGGGGTTGACCGGAACTTTGACCTGGTCGATGTATTTGACGTATTCGCGGATACCGCCATCGTATTTGAAGGTTTCGGAGACGGGTTCTTCGCCGCGATCATCGATCAAAGTGATGGAGATGCCACCGTTGAGGAAGGCCATCTGACGGAGGTGGTTCTTGATGGTCTCGTAGTTATAAATGGTGGTTTCGGTGAAGATGGTCGGGTCGGGTTGGAAGGTGACGGTCGTGCCGCGTTCGTTGGAATCGCCGATGCGGGTGAGGTGCCCTACCGCGTGGCCGCCGTTTTCGAAGCGGAGGAAATACTTGCCGCCATCACGGCAGACGGTGACGTCCATCCAGGTGGACAAGGCGTTGACGACGGAAGCGCCGACGCCATGGAGACCGCCGGAGACCTTATAGCCGCCATCGCCGCCGAACTTACCGCCGGCGTGGAGGATCGTATAAACGGTTTCGACGCCCGAGAGGCCCGTTTTGGCAACGATGTCGACGGGGACGCCACGGCCATCGTCCTGAACGGTGATGGATTCGCCTTTGTTGATCGTGACGGTAATCGATTTGCAGTAGCCGGCGAGGGCTTCGTCGATCGAGTTGTCGACGATTTCCCACACGAGGTGGTGCAAACCGGCCGAAGCGGTCGTGGCGATATACATGCCCGGACGTTTGCGGACGGCTTCAAGACCTTCGAGAACCTGGAGGTCGGAAGCGCCATAATCGGCTTTAGCCTTCTCGAGTTCCTTCTCGTTGGTCACGTCTTCCCGTTTGTATTGGAAGCGATCTTCTTCGTGGAATTCGTTCCCCGGGACTTTGGTTTCTTCTTCTGCCATAGTCTAGTTCCTCCTTGCAGCAGTATTGCGGGCGACCTCGATCACGGAGGCGCCTTCTAGTTTTAGTTGGGTCGCGGTCAGGAAGCTCTGCCCTAATTCCTTCAACAGGGAGAGCAGCCTTGCGACATGGTTGGCGTCAAGTTCGCTCGTGACGTCATCGAGCACGCAGATGGGCTTTTTGGTCTCCTCTTCCACTAAGAAGAAGGTGGAGAGCTTGAGGGCCAAGGCGGCCATCCGGTTTTCGCCTTGCGAACCACGAGAGGCGATATCCCGCCCGTCGATGCGGAGGGAGAAGTCCTCTCGATGGATTCCGACGGAGGTCGATTTGTGAGCCAAGTCGCTCTCCAAAGCCTCGGAATAGGCCTTTTTCGCTCGTTCGGCGAAGGATCCGTCGTCTTTCACGAATCCGCGATAGACGAGCCCGCAGGAGGCATCCACGCCCCTTAGACGCCCCAGCACCTTGGGCAAGACGCCGTTCAGCGAGGTGACGTACATCGTCCTATAACGGTCGATCGGCTCGGCGACTTGGATGAGTTGGTCGGTGACCACCTCCAATAACGCCTTGTCGGGATTAGATTGTTTTAGCAATGCGTTTCTTTGCTTCAACAACCGATTCGACCGCCCGAGCAGGTTCATGTAGTCGGCCGATACCTTGCTAAGGCTCATGTCCAGGAACGCCCTTCTCTCGCTAGGCGACCCCTGGAAGAGGGTAACGTCAGAGGGCGAGAAGAGGACGACGTTGACGAGCTTGCTCAGTTCGGCCAGTCGGCGGAGCGGTTTGCCATTTAGGAAGACGGATTTGCCTTCGGGTCCGATGCGGATGAGAATCTCGCGGCGGAGATTCCCTTCCCGGACATAGGCCGTAACGCTTCCTTCGACAGAGCCGTCCCTTACGAGGTCCTGCTCTTCGTTCGTCCGCCATGAACGGGCCAACGAGAGGAGGTAGACGGCTTCGGCGAGGTTTGTCTTGCCGGAACCGTTCCCCCCGAGGATCAGGTTTTCCCTTCCCCCGAATTCGATATCGAGGTTTCGGTAATTCCGGAAATCCTTCAGGACAAGTCTTTTAAGGATCATGAGGCGATCCGGTAGGTTCCGCCCTTAACGACTACTAAGTCGCCCGGGTAGAGCTTTCGGCCTCGCCGCTGGTCAACCTCGCCATTCACCAGGACCCTCTCGGTTTGGAGGAAGAATTTCGCTTCCCCGCCGTTTCCGATGAGGTTCGCCAACTTGAGCAGCTGCCCGAGGGCGATGTAGGGAGTGGTGATTTTGACTTCGCGTTCCATGTTCGATAAAAGACGGTTTTCACCGCTGGAATTAGTTTACTACATAGTAGTAAAAAAAGGTAGTCCTTTCGACCACCCTTTTAATGGTTTTTTTTCGTTTAATAAGTGCGCATTGGAGTGACCAATTCGATCACCGAGTCATCTTTGGGGTTTTGGACGACAAAGGGCTTCATTTCGGCTTGGAAGCAAAGGCGCACATCCTCGGTTTTGAGGGCTTTGATCGCATCGACGACGAAGGCCGAATTGAAGGAAACGTCCAAGCGTTCGCCCGTATATTGGAAGGTGCGGATGGATTCCAAGGCGGAGCCGGTTTGTTCGCCCCTAGCGGAAACCTGCACTTCTTCCTCACTCATGGAGAGTTTGACGACCGAATCGCGCTCGGCGGAGATCAGCGAGGCACGAGACATGGCCGAGAGGAGCTCTTGGGCATTGACTTCGAGGAAGTAATTGAAGGTCAAGGGAATGATCGTGCGAGAGACCGGGAAATTGCCGGAAACCAGGCGCGAGCAGACGACGATGTTTTCGAAGAGGAAGAGGATGCTCGATTCGGAGACGGCGAGGGTCACGCGGTCCACGCCTTCGAATAGACGAGAGACGTCGACGAGCGTCTTCGCGGGAACGTTGCAGACGAAACGGGCATCAGAATCGATGTTGATGGTCTTCCTAGCTAGACGTGCCGAGTCGGTCGCCGTGGCCGTCAGAATGCCGTTTCCGGCCTCCAGATTGACGGCGGTGAGAATCGGGCGCTGCTCCTTGTTGGAGGCGGCGAAGGCGGATTGCTCAATCGCTTGGATCAAATCCGAGGCAGGAAGAGTGAGGATGACCCCATTGGGTTCGAGGTCGATATCGGCAAACTCGCTGGCCTTCACGCAGTTGAGGCGGATGGAGGAACGGCCGTCATCGATTTTGGCGATGCACTCGTCGATGATTTCGAGGGAGAGTTCGGCCCCTTCCATCAAACGGACTTCTTCGGTGAGGAGTTTGGCATTGACCAAAGCGGAGCCTAGGCCATAGGCGCGAATGACTTCCTTTTCGCCGACGCGATAGGGAACAAGGGCTTTGATGGTGATTTCCTTGCTGGTTCCGGTGATCTCCAAACCCTTTTCGTTAAGATTGAGTTTGAGATTGCTTAAAAGCGGATCCGGGGATTTGCCACCGATCGCCTTCGAGGCGACGGCCAAGCCTTTGAGGAACTGTTCTTTGTCGATGCTCAGACGCATATTTCTTTCCTCCTTACTCCATTAATTTGTTTTGAATTCTTATATTAGTTTTATTAAGGGCTGTGCGCAGTGTGCGTAACTCTTCCGCGCAGGTCGTGGCACATTGTATCATGCGACGACGTTTTCTTGAATACTTTATTTAATAAATAAAGGGTATTTAGGATAACTTCGCTTTCAACTCGGATATCGCCTTTTGCATATCGGCGTCGGTTTTCAACGATTTCTCCACTTTTTCTACACCTTTCATCGCGGTGGCGTGGTCGCGGCCTCCAAAGACTTGCCCGATTTTGGTGAACGGGGTATCCAGAAGCGACTTCACGAGATACATGGCGATGTGACGGGCCAAGGCGATTTGCGAGGTGCGAATCTTGCCGGTTATCTGCGAAGGCGTCAGGTTGTAATAATCCGCGACGACAGCGATGATTCGGGTCTCCGTGACCTTTGTGCGGTCTTCCTGGGCCGAGATGAGACCGCGGATAGCCTCGGTGGCCACGGGCATCGTGATGTGCTTCGTCGGATGCATGTTGATCGTGTAGAAGAGGAGGCGAGTAAGCGCACCTTCAAGCTCGCGGACGTTATTCGAGAAGCGGGAAGCCAAGAAGGCAATGACGTCATCATCGAAATCGTGAACGTCGAGACCGCCTGCCGCAATTTTATTGCGAAGAATCGCTTTGGAAGTTTCGAGGTCCGGGCGTTTGATGGAGAGGACCAAGCCGGCCTGGAATCTGGATTTAAGACGTTCGTCGAGGCCTTCGAGAAGATTCGGGGCCTGATCGGAGGTGATGACGATTTGCTTTCCGGCTTTGATTAGGTCCGCGAAGACGACGAAGAACATCTCCATCGTTTTCTTTTTGCCGATGAGGAATTGGATATCGTCAATCAAAAGGACATCGACTTCGTTCTTGAAGAATTCCTTGAGACTTTCCTCTTCCTTGTAGCCTTGGGCGAAGCGGATGTATTCGTCGATGAAGTCCGCCGCGGCAATGTAGAGGACCTTAGAGGTCGGGGAATCGGCGTGAATGGCGTTACCAATGGCCTGCATCAAGTGGGTTTTGCCCAAACCGGACTCGCTATAAAGGAGCAACGGATTGAACAATTTGCCCGGGCTATTCGCGATCATGAGGGAAGCTTGGTAGGCTTCGCGGTTGGGGTCGCCGACCACGAAAGCGTCAAACGTGAACTTCGAATCGAGATGACTATCCGCGAAGAAACGGGGCTTCCCCTTCTTGTCTTCGTGAATCTTTTTGGCTTCGGATTTTTCGACAAAGCGAATTTGGAAGTTTGTGCCGGTAACCTCTTCGACGCAAGAAGTGGCAAGCTCTTTGTATTTTTGCTCGATGATGATGGGCGCCAACGAAGAATTCGTGACGACGATCATCGTGCTTCCGTCGAGGGAATCGATATAGGTCCCATCGAAAAAGGCGTCGTAGACTTTTTGGTCCCTAAGTCTGTCTTTGATTTTGACGAGAACGCGGTCCCAGAGCTGTGCGATTTCGGATACGGTTGAATTCATGTCGGGGCCTCCTGCAGGGAGAATTATAGAATTCGTAGTGCGGTTTTCCATGGGCAATTTTTACGAAAATTAAACTGCGCACACCCCAAGGGTCCAAAGATGCCTAGATATAGGCGTTTTTACTGCTTATTCACTTTTTCACATTGTGCAAAACTTGTGGAAAACTTTTGATGAAATTATCAAGTGTGCATAACTTGGATTTGTAAACGTTTTCAGCACATGCGATACCCGATAAAAAATAACGATGATTTCTCGACAAAATTGAATTTGGTAATAGAAAATGTGAACGATTGATAACAAGGGTGTGGGTTGACAAAACAGTACTAAAATCCCTTCCCAAACCCCAGTTTACGCACTGTGCGGAACCCTTGTTTTTGGGCAAAATGTGAAAAAAAGTGTCAACGGCAAGGAAAACGGCTTCCCTCGAAACACTCCTTTGCCCTTTTATGCCTATATGCGTTTGATAGTTCGCAAGTAAATCGCAACAGCCGGCCGGCGCGCGAGGAAACGTAGTCACGATGGCCGGTTTTCTCCGTCCGAAAACCCATAAGGAGGCCGATTTCCCCCGTTTTCGCCCCTTTTTCGGGCGTGCGAAAGCCCG
>JAFSUM010000002.1 GCA_017445245.1 Bacilli bacterium
GCAGCCGGAGGAATTCAAGAAGCCGAACCTAAAACGGCTGGTCAAAAAGGGCAAGCGGATCAACAGGGAAATGATCGAGGAAACGAACAAAGCGAAGCAAAAGGGGCCGTCGATTGCCTATTAGGTTTTCGAACAGCCCCTTTCTTTACTTTGTAAGATTCCCTTCGAGGGCGAGGTCTTCGAAGCCGTGTTGGCGGAGGACTTCGTATACACCGATCGCGACGGCGTTGGACAAATTGAGGGAACGTAGTCCTTCGCGCATCGGCAAACGGACCGTTTCGGATTCGTGTTTTTGGAGGATCTCGACGGGAATCCCTTTGGTTTCCTTCCCGAACATCAAATAGACATTGTCGGGGTAGGAGACCTCGCTATAGAGGTGATGGGCTTTTTTGGAATAGTAGTAGATGACGGCCCCTTCGTTTTTGGCGTAGAAGTCCTCGATGTTCTCGTAGACTCTTACGTCTAGAAGATCCCAGTAGTCTAAGCCAGCCCGCTTCATGTATTTGTCATCTAGAGAAAAGCCTAAAGGCTTTATTAAGTGCAAAGTGGCGCCTGTGGCGGCGCAGGTGCGGGCGATGTTACCGGTATTCTGGGGGATTTCGGGTTCGTGGAGGACGACGTTGATATGGGTCATGGATGCATCATACCCTAGATGGGAAAGAAAAAAGAGCCTCGCTTACAACGAGACTCGTTATCGATAGGATTATTCGCCTTCGGGTTGGGCTTCTTCGTTCACGCCGAGAGCTTGCTTGAGCTCGGCGAGTTCCTTCTCGAGTGCGTCGAGGTATTTCCTCGGCTTGATGACGATCGGGACGAGGATGATGTTCCCATCTTGCTCGGTGATTTCGAACAAGTCGCCTTTCTTGAGGCCGAGCTTCTTCGTGATCTGGGGCGGGATGGCAACGAGGCCCTTAGCTTTCATGTCAGTGGTCATGGCTTTTCTCCTACGTGTTTTCCGTTATTAGAAAATCATAGGGGCAAAACATAGTTTTGTCATGAAAAATCAACAACGATTGATCGAAATGGCTTAGATGGGTGATTTCGCATAGTTCTAATCGCGATGCTTAAAAGACGTTCTTTATGCGTGTGTAAATTATTATGAATAGTCAAAAATCGGACCAACAGTTGAGTGAATCAATCACCTAAAACGGTCTTCAATAAAGTCAGTTTGACCCTATAATGTTCCAAAGGAACACCTTGAAATGGCAAACCCGAAGAAACTCACCTCGATCAGTGTGGATTCCTCCACCTGCCAGACGACCTATTTCGCCAGGCAGTATTTCAACCCGGCGGGCGCAGTCGTCACCACTTACATCTACGGCCCGACCAACCAACTTTCCACGACCGATACCCACGTAACGTTCATCTATCAATGTGTATTGGAGGGGTAGGCAAAAATGAAGCGATTTATTCCGAGGACAACTCTATGTGTCTTTCAATCGTTGACGATTATGTTCATGCCGCTCTTGGTGATTCCGCCATTTAAGCTTTTAAAAGGAGATGTACTAATTGTGATTCTTCTTTTGCTCGGGATTGTTTGGGCTGCTGATTTATCGCTATTCATTCTTTCCTTTATTCGATTGTGGAATGTTCCAATGTTCATCGGGGAAGAAGGCATATCAGCAAAAAAGAAAACAATTTATTGGAACGATGTTAAAACCGTAAAACTAACAAGAAAATGTAAATCTAAGTATGGTTATCTTTATGAACGCATAATAATCACAACAATTGATGGATTGGAATTTAGATTTGAACCAACTCCGATAATATGTAAATGCATTTACGATGTATGTGCCAATTCGGGTTTTATTAGGCAGTTCAACGATTGCTTTGATAATGCAAATTAATGTCATGCGGGTTTCCCGCTGTCCGACATCGTCGGAAGTGGACCTGGCGCAAATTGAGACAGTTCCTTATCCTGTTTAGCAAAGAATAGCTTTTGTCATCTTTTCTTAAGTTTCGCCGTTCTCGGGAGGTTTCAATTGAGGAGTCATTTTCTCAAGTTCTCCCGATTCCGTGCTCGAATAATCATGGAATTCAAGCGCCGATTCCAATAGTTAAGTCCGTTTGAAGCCGCGGAACCCGAGTTATCGGACTTATCGCGGCTTTTCGCTTTACCCAAGCGGACATAGCCCTGGGAATGTCGCTGCCCGACGCGGATGAAGGCGAGCCGAAAACGCC
>JAFSUM010000031.1 GCA_017445245.1 Bacilli bacterium
AACTAGACCTACTACCAAAACCGGAGGATCCGCCAAAGAAGAAACGCGGCAGGCCGAAAGGAAGCAAGAACAGGTCGAAATCCGACGGTCAGCCACAACAAGCATGACCGTATAGTCTAATCGATTGGGAAAGTTTTATTTGAGTGAGGACATCTATTTTCCACTGTTCAATGGCGTCCTTTTCCTCTTCCTGATCTTCCCCGGCGGACTTGCTCGCTGGATCTTCCGAGGAGTTGGCCTCTTTTCTTTTCTTGGCGTATGCATCCCAATAGGCGTGAATCTGGTCCCATTCGGAGGGGTTCGGATAAGTATCCCAACGGCAGGTACGGCCTTTTTCGGTTAAGACGATATCTGTATTCCGGTTGTATTCCTCAATGTAGCCGAGCAGCAAGAGCTCTTTCAACGCGAAATTAAAGTCGAAATTAAATGGGATGTACTCTTTCCCGGATTTCTTGGACTTTTGAGGAACGAACACGTCGTCATAGGAAAGACTAATTTCCTCATCTTCAACGATCCCCTCTTTTATCGACTGCTTAGGGGCGCTGCCTCCCAAGCTTTGGAGGACCTTGAGGACAAAGCCGCCGACATTTTGTCGCTTGTAGTTTTGATGCGTAAGTTTACTCATTTTTGTCCCCTTTCCAGTCGATTCCATGACGTTTGCATAAATCCCTTATTGCCCGCTTTTGTCGGATACTCGGCTCGTGGTGCCCCCTCTCCCATCTGTTGATCGTGGCAAAGGTCACCCCAAGCATCTCCGCGAGCTCCGTTTGGGTGACGAGCAAATCGGCGCGGATCCGTTTGATCTGTTCTGAGTAGCTCATATCCTTCAAATTATAGGTATTCTTTATAACATCTTCCACATTAAGCACGCGCGCATTTTTGATAAAACAGCGTCTTAACGAGAGCCTCCCTCAGCGAGTTCTTTGAAATCTTTATCTCTTGATTCGCAGTCGCACGAACGACGTTTGGCCAACCGTCTTCCTGTTCCATCCTGGCGATGATGGAAGAATAGCCGCCTTTATCAACGGCGCTGTGGCCCATAGGCCCGACAATGATATCCGAGTACTTATCGGAATATTGCAACGCACGCCACTTGTATTTCTGCAGCTCATCGTAATCGAGGATGGTATCGACCCTGCCTGGATCAATTCCAAGTTGCTTAAGGACCTTCGTGATTTCACGCATATCCACCATTGAGCTGCCGGCGATGAGCATCCGTACTCTTTGACGGTCATAAGGGAATTCGTCCTCCACATCAAACGGAATGCCATGTTCTTTGAGAAAAGAGAATATGGTTCCTCCGTTGTTCGCGGCAACGGCCTCCCTTTCGAAAGCCATCAGGATGTCCTGTAGTTGCCCTCGGGAAAGACGTTCCATCATACGCTCTCCGTGAGAAGGAAATCAAATGATCCTGCGACCCGTTTCTGCAATTTCGCGATTCGTTCTTTGGCATCCTGAATCATTTCCAGGGTAAGTGCGATGTCCTCCGCAAAGCGATTTTGTTCTTCGATTGGCGGGCACGGAATGACAAGAGAGTTCAGGTTCGCGACCGTAATCATCGAAATCACAGTTCCAGTCTGGATAGAATGGAGAGATTCCTGCCCTACCGTACTGTTAATAAAGCAGCACAGGTAGTCTGGATTCATGACATTTGGATCGAGGCGCAGCCCATATAGGGAGCCGAACAAAAGAATCTTCTCGCCGCCGGTTTCCACTACCGCGGTTTTGATAACCGTAGACTTGTTCGTCATGACAACATCGCCATCTTTGAGCACAGACGTGAGAGCTTTTTGAGTAATGTCTTTAATTCCTTCTTCGGTAAGGTAAGGAAGTGATGAAACGTCTACCCTGCCGTCGACAATGTCACTACTAGAAAGGACGCGGTATTCGGATACGGCCTCCTTGACGAGATATCTGCTATTTGAAACCACACCTCGAATTATTTCGGTTCCCAAATCCCCGATGGTTTTCCCGTTCGGGATGGAGGCAACTTTAAGTGTTGGATTCAAATAAGCCTTCGGCGAAAGGTTCGCGCCCCGAGCCAAGATGTCTTCATTGGAAACCGAGACAGCCAATCCGTTCGTCTCGTCACAATCAAGTTCTTTGAGAAGGCGCTCGATATCCAAATCAGAAAGCACTACCCTGCGGTTTTTGTTCAGGCTGCCAAGTGTCGACCCATCGATAAAACGTACCGAAGAATTACCACGAGAGAACACAAGGAGCGACGAGGCAACGCCAGTCCACTCCATGATATTAACCGGAAGGGCGATGACGGCTTTGAGCAAACCTTTTTCAACCGCTTCTTTTCGAATATCGCTTTCATAGGTGGAAAACAGCGCGCCATTGTTAGCATGAATGACCGCAATTCCCTTTTCATCTACGAGACTCAAAGCCTTCGCGATGAAAAGCCACGACATCATGGACCGCTTCAAATCCTTTACCGGCAACGGTTTCCAGTTTTCACAACCAAGAGCCTGGATGGGGCGTTCATAGCGGATCCCCCAAGGATATTCGCAAAACACCTTGTCAAACTTCGCATGCGTAAGCGTGAGGACGTCCTGCTGCTTAAATAGAGGATACGACCCATTCAGAGCACAGATTCCAACGGAGAAGGAAAGCGCATCCGCATTGATTTCAAATCCATAGGCATCAAAATCGGCGTACTGGCTCAAGAAATCTCCGCGTCCAGAACATAGGTCCACAATCGTTTCTTTTTTTTGCACGTCGAGTATCTTCCCTGCAAGATTGCAAAGGGATTCTGGGGTTCCAAATTCTTTAAAAGCGTCCTTGGGTTCTTTGAAGAATTGGAGTGCTAGTTCCTTAAAAGCGGAATCCGAAAGACCGTTCACAAACGCATATGTCACCGGGCCGATTACGTCCGGGTCTTTGCAATCCATGTAATACCAAAGGTTTTGATATTGATCGATACAAAAGCGAGCGTACCTTGCAATCCTAGGATCCTTGGAGTCAGCAAGACGATGAATAACGCATTCGAACTCAATTGGACCTTCGATAGGCGCGTTCGGATTCATAAACCATGTTTCGCGAGCATCGCCAAAGTCAATATCAAAAGGGGGGTTATGAATTTGGTGAGTGAAAAAAGAAAGCGCGGCAATCCCCTCCTTTCCCATATACGTCTTATAAAGATTCGAGGTTAATTCGATTTCTGTTTTCGTTAAGTGTTCCAATGTTTTTCCTCCGATGACCAAATCTTAATAGGTTTTGCGAAAACCTGCAATAAAAAATAGGTTTTTGAAAAACCCAAAAATCTAGGCCAAGAAGAATTGAACTAATAGCATGCAGGTATAGTCGTGCTAAATAACAAGCGCATGCTCCTGCTATTTTTCAATCGGTTGAACCTTATTTAGCTCATCCCGAATAGCAGCCTCCGCCTCCCTAATATCAACATCCATTTGCAGATTCAGGAAATACCTTTCGCTGACACCAAAATAACGGCCCAAACGAATCGAGGTATCTGCCGTTATCTTTCTCCGATTATGAAGAATATCCTGTACACGGGATACGGGGACACCAGTATCTTTAGCAAGACGGTATGCCGAAATACCAAGAGGAACCATGAATTCCCCCCTAAGGATTTCGCTTATCTTTGGTGTTTCGATCTTGTCCATTTGTTGTTTCTTTATTCGCCAAACAATATACCCGTTCAGCGTGTATATTCAAGAGGTTAATCTCCGCCCCCAATTGCCTTGTTGCACGCGCATAAGGTATAACTAACTAAAAGCATGGCCCGTGACGAATTCAATAACGTCAAAAGCGAAAACCGCGATCGGGGCAAAACCGAATTCGGCAAGACCCCGCGGAGTGAGTTTTCCCATAAGAAAGAATGGGGTTTTACCAAAGACGGCCTCAACAAAAACGAGCATGCTCATACTTACGTTTCCAAAAAACCAACCGTTCGTATATCCAAAGCCACAACCGCCCAAACCGCAGGCAAGGTGACCGCTACGGTGGCCACGGCCGCTTCGACCGTCGCCGTCGTCGCGATTTCGGTCGCTACAGGGGTAACCGTGGCCAAAGGCAAACCCTCCTGCCGCTTTACCGAATTCCACCTCTACGAGGATGCCCTTGAGTATTGTCTCATTCTTGATGACCCTTCCGTTTCCAAAGACGAAGAATGGCAAAAAGACCAATGGGAATACGAAAAACGCGGTTACGAAGGAGATAAGGAAAGCGTTTCTCCCAATACGTTCGTCTTGTACATCCATAACGCGGATTACGAAAACTCCCAGCCTTTATGGAACGGGGAGAACTGGGGTTACTTCGAAGGCCTCGTCCCAGGGCAAACCTATCAAATCACCGTCAAGCAAAACCGCATCGCCGGCTATACGATTTATGACGAATCCTTCTCGCTACCCCTAACCTCCTCCGAAGAATCTAGCGAAGCCACCTCAAGCGAAGAAAGCTATGAACCGTCTTCATCGGAAGAACCATCCTCGGAACCCTCCAGCGAACAAACCTCCGAGGAAGAATCGTCCTCCAGCGAGGAACCTTCCGAAGAAGAGTCATCCTCCCCCGAAGAGACTTCTAGCGAAGAATCAACTCTACCCGAAAGCATCTTCCACGGCATCGAATTCGGCTATGCCGATTTCGAGGCAAAAGGCTTTGAAGTCACCCTCGATTACGAAGACGAAGCCGGGCACTTCGACTCCGCCCTCTTAACCCTTCTTTCAAGCGACCTCGAACATTCCCAAGGCTTCTCCCTCCCCTTTAGCCACGATTCCATCTTCCTCAGCACCGAAACCTTCGAAGACGGCACCTTAATCGATCTAGAGCACGAAACCTTTGCCTATCGCTTCTCCTATCTAGACCAAGGCGAAGCCAAAGAAGTTTCCGGAACCGTTTCCTTTGAGGATCAAGAAGGCCGCTCCTCGGCGTTCTATGGCATCCAGTTCGATGGCGAAGAAGGCTATCCGGAAATGGATTTCCATACCGGCGAAATGAACGTGACCCTAGATATCGACGACTATTTCGGCCGCTACACGGAAATCACCTTGACCTTCGTCGTCGAAACGGCGGCAGGAAGCGAAGAAGTCGTCGCGGAACTAACGTCTATCCACGATACCCAAACCCTCTACTTCGACCCCGATACCTTCCCCTTCGAAGGGGATTCCTACCTCTACCGCCTCTCTTATTACGACCGCATCGAAGGCGGAAACCACGTATTGGAAGAACGTGCGTTCACCTCCTTTGTCGACATCTCCCCCGCTTCCTTTGATGGCATCGTCTTCTCTAACGTCGACTTTAGCGAAAAGACCTTCGCCGCCTCGTTAAAGCTCGATGACACGATTGGGAGGTTCCATGACTTCGTCCTCGCCTTTGACGGATGTAGTCCCTATGAATTAACCGCTACAGACGAAGCCCAAGTCCTACCCCTACCCAAAAACGGTGACACGGAAATCGACCTTGAGAACAAAACCCTCGGCTATACCCTCTCTTATTACGATGGGAACAAAGAGAAATCCATCCATGGGGAATTCGAATTCGTCGACGAGGTGAACCCCTCCAGCGAATTCAAAGGCATTCTCTTCGATAACGAAGACGCCCCCTCTTTGAACTTTGCAACAGGCGTAATGGAAGTCACCCTCGATTACGTCGATTATTTCGGGCGCTTCTCCTCCCCCGTACTTACCATCAAAGGGGCGGAGGAAGGAAATGAAGTCGAAGTGGCGTTATCTCTTACCACGCAAACCCAGGAAATCACCCTTGGGGATGCTTCTTCCTTCGATCCAAATGACGGCCCCTTCACTTACACGTTGACCTACCACGACTATGAGGAAATCATGGCAATCGAAGGGAGCTTCTCTTCCTTTACCGATACCTCGACTTCCCAAATTAACGGCATCGACGTCGATCCGATCCTATCGACCGAGGAAGGATGGTATTTGCCCTTAAATATCGATTACATCGACGAGAAAGGCATCTACCCCTGCTTCGAGGCCGAACTCGTTTTCCCCGAAGCCACCATCCACATCACCCAAGGCGTCACAGGCGGTTACCTCTGGGCCGAAAAAGGATGGCAATACGGCTATTTAACTACTTCGGACATCCCCGATTCCTGCTACGAGGAAGAAGGCGTTTTGAACCTTTATATCGGCGATACGGGCGAAACGGAACCGACCCCGATCTATAGCAAACCGCTCACCCTAGAAAAGCGGACCGAACCGGGCATCTACCATCTAAACCTATCGAACTATGGCATCGACGCGGTCGATAACGCCTGCTTCGTCGTCCTCTCCCTCATCTATAACGGCACCTATATCGGTTCTAGCGACGACACGTTCCAAAACGTGCGCTTACGCATCTATTACGGCGAAGACAAAAGCGAAACCATGGACTTCTCCTTCCCCTCCCTTACCGACCGTACATCAAGTATCTCCATCTGGTTTAGTAGCATCGTCGATTCCTCCGCCTCGGCCGCAGAAATCGTCGAACGCCTTTCCTCGCCCGTCGATATTGCCATCGCCTACGAAATGGAAGGCAAGCAAGAGGAAGTCCTTTGCTACGAGGACTATTCCTTCTACGTCATCCCATCCGATTAATCTTTTCCATTCAATTCTTAAGGAGGCAAAACAATGGAACAGAAAACCTTGAAGCGGCGTAACCGCATCATCAAATGGAGCCTATACGGCCTATTGGCATTAGGAACCATCCTCGTCTTCGTCTTCTCGTCGGAAATCTTCGGCGTGAAGAAAGGCATTAACCCCGACGGGTCAATCATCTGGGATCCGCGCTCGGTATTCGACGTCGTCGTTTCGAATAACGCCTTCGTCCAATACATGTATTCGCGCGCCATCCCCAATTCTCTAAAGACCATCCAGATCTGGGGCATCTCCGTCACGTTTGCGATTCTGCTTCATTACCTCGCCCGCATCCCCGTCGCGGGCAAAAAAGCCACCACCATCGCCAAGCTCATCGTCAACTTGCTCAAATGGGTCATCTTCCTCTGCGCCGTCTTCTTCACGATGGATGCCTGGGGCGCGGATACGACAACGATGCTTGCCTCCGCCGGCGTGCTGACCCTCGTCATCGGCCTTGGTTCGCAATCCCTTGTGGCCGATATCCTTGCCGGCATCTTCATCGTCTTCGAAGGCGACTTCCAAGTCGGTGACATCGTCGTCATCGATGACTGGCGCGGCGAGGTGCTAGAAATCGGCATCCGCACGACGAAATTAGTCGATGCCGGCGGCAACATCAAAATCGTCAACAACTCCGAAATCAAAACCATCGTCAACCAGACCCAGGAACTCTCCGTGGCCAAGTGCTACGTCGCCATCTCCTATAACACCCGCATCGAAAAGGTCGAATCCGTCATCGCCGATCATTTGGAAGCCATCAAGGAAAAGATCCCCCTTATCGAAGAGGGGCCCTACTACAAAGGCGTCTCCGAACTCGGCGAATCCGGCGTTACCCTCCTCTTCTTAGCCAAATGCAAGGAAGGCGACATCTACCAAGTTCAGCGCGACCTAAACCGCGAAATCAAAATCCTCTTCGACGATAACGACATCGAAATCCCCTTCAACCAGTTGGTCGTCCACATGGAAGAAGGCGAGGATTCCTCTTCGAAGGTGACCAAGAAAATCGTCCAGAAAGCCGCCGATTTCAACGAAGCCCAAAAAGAGGCCTCCGCCGGCGTCGAAGACAAAATGTAATCGCCTACCCGCATCCCTTCCTCCTTTGGATGCGGGTTTTGTTTATGCACTCATTTTCGGTGTAAAAAGCTTGTGTGGAGCGGTCTGAAACTCGTTTTTTTCAAGTTTCTCCATTTTATAAGTCATTATGATTGCTCCATTATTTAAGTCTTTTGGCATCGATTATCAGCCGATATTGCCATTGATGATGGGTGCCTTTGATTGGGATTTCGATGATCAGACACCTCGAATTGGCGCCAGCATCCTTACTCTTGGTCAGATAATATTGATATGCCTTTTGTCTGGCGTCCCTCTGCCCTTCGTAGTTCCAAACGTCTGCAAGAGTAAGCCCATAGATATGGAATTCATCAAATGGAACACCGGACTTTTCGTAGAAACGGTCAAAGATTGTCTCTGGCCGATTGGCCAAGGCCGTCATCCTCTTCCTATCTGATTCAATGGCCTTGAACTTCTTTTCGGTTTGGATTCGTTTGCTCTCGATAAGCCATATCTCCTTTGCGCCAAAGTCGATGGCGATCGCGTCAAGGTGGTTATCTGCCTTTTTGGCGCCCTCGACCTGAAACTCGAACCAGGTGAACAGGTTCGGCACTAGAGATTCGGCTGCGGCAAGGAAGTTGCTGGTTTGGTTCCGTTCCTGAAATCCGGTCGAGCCTATCGACGGGTAACAAATGGAGAGACGGTTCCGATATCGCTTTTCGTATTCTTCTTTGATTGAGTTGAGTTTAATAAACATCTGGTTTTCCTTTCCGATTAGATTAATACACAAGTTTAGGTGCGGAAATTGATATTGAAAGAAACGTTCTTGGATTGTGCTGAATAGAAGGAGATGGCCGGGGCCGCTTTGCTACGCCATTCAACCACGAATAATCGCCGAGTCTTTCGGGAGCCGAGTAGTCCAGAGTAGTCCAAGAATTGTCGATATAGTCGGGTTCTTGGCTTTGGCATAGTTTGTTTTGAATGAACGGATGTTTCCGAAGGGCGAACCACTAATCATCCCCAAAAAGATGGAGCCGCAACCCCAACACAGGCAAAATCTTATTCAACGTCTCCAAATTGGGTGAAACGAGGCGTGCTTCGATGCGGCCTATCGTGGACTGGGGCAGCCCCGCTCGGACGGCGAGCTCCGCCTGGCTGAGTCCTTTCTTTTTCCTGGCAGCCACCAATTCCGCGACAAAGTCTCCACCGGCGATAATACTATTCATCGGGCCCTTCCTTTTTGTGCTGTAGGTAGAAGAGTTCCTTTTGGTGTTCGATCTCAGCCTTTAGCTGTTCTTCGCTGGGAAGCATGAGCTTGTATTTGGTGGCAAAGAGGTGTTCGTTTCCTTTAAGCAAGGAATACCTGGCAATGTCCTCATCCGTTTCAGAACATAGCACGATACCCATCGTCGGGCCATCCGTCTTGTCCTTTTTCAATTCATCGAACATACGGACATACATGTCCATCTGCCCGACGTCTTGATGCTCGATCCTTCCCGCCTTCAAATCAATTGATAGTTCGCAAGTAAATCGCAACAGCCGGCCGGCGCGCGAGGAAACGTAGTCACGATGGCCGGTTTTCTCCGTCCGAAAACCCATAAGGAGGCCGATTTCCCCCGTTTTCGCCCCTTTTTCGGGCGTGCGAAAG
>JAFSUM010000032.1 GCA_017445245.1 Bacilli bacterium
CTGAAGTCGCTTACCATGGCATAATTCCATGTTCTTTGTTCTACGTGCCAAAGAATTTGGGTAGCGGTCTCTTTGCATTCGAATTTCGTTTTCACGCGGTGCCAGAACTTCGAGAAATTGAATTCGTAGCACTTTCCTTCGTAATAGAAGGCGCTAAGGAGTTGGCCTTGCAAAGCAAGGCGGCCAACCTTTGGTCTACCGCCACCGATATCGAAGACGGAGTTTTCTAGTTTCTTACCGCTCTTTTTGCTGATTAGGTGGTTCGAAGAAAGCCAAACCCATGGGGAGGTGAAATCCTTACCCCAGTTTTTATCGGCATAGCCATAGCAATCCCGCTTCCGGACGTTATAGCGTTTCCCATTATATTTTATCCAACCTTCGAAATCGGTTTTCATGCCTTCGGCGTGCCAAAACATCTCGAAGAGCTGTTCTTTCCGCGACGGTTTGCTTGCTCCATAGCCAACGTTGAAGGCGATTCTTTTATCGATGGATAGATCCCAAGCGATATCTCCGTCTTGGCTCATCCACTCGGGGTGGGCATCGGCGTCTTGCTTTTTGACATGGACATGTCCATGGGTTTTCGTTTCATCCAAATAGCAATCCTCGGCCTTGATGGAAAAGGGACAGCCATAATCGACTTGGATCTTCTTCCAGCCGAAGAAACGATGAAGTTGCTTGGCGTCTTTTCCCCAAGTGCCGACATTGACCATCAAATAGGATGGGCGAATCCCTTTTTCTTGGTTCTCTTTGCTTTGGCCAAAGATGGGTTCTTCACCTCCGAGGACGGGATTGCATAAGAAGAATTCGATGAAGAAAGGACGTGGCGTCTCGCTGCCTTCTTCATAAGCCGTAAATGAATGCCACCACCAGTCGTATCCTAGGTTGGCTTGTTTACCATACAGCTGGCATTGGTCGCGCGAGATATCAGAAACGTTAAACATGGTTACCCTCTTTTTGAAATAGCCTGAGATTATAGCACCTCTAGAAAAGAAGGATTCATTCGATTCAAGGCAAAAGCCTCGCTACAAATAGAAATGCAAATCGATATAACAAAATTTCCATTAATAAGCCCAAAACCCGAAGGAACCTTAAAAAACCATGGAACTCAAGAAGGGCTTTGGCTATTCCTTTTCCCAAAAAATGGGTAAAATGAGGGCCGAACAATATAATTGGAGGGTTTTATGAACGACATTCCGAAAAGGCTACGTGCCTTGCGCTTCCTTAAGGCGATTTACCTTATTGCGATGATCGCAAGCATCGGGTATTTGGTTACCCTTTCGGTGCTCTTGGGCATCGATCCGAACTATGAATGGAACGCAGGTGCCGCCATCACCGTCGAAGTGCTCCTAAGCATCTTCAACGCGACCCGGATTTTGGTGGTCGTGATGACGGCGGTGACTTTGATTCTCACCTGCAAAGTGAACAAGGAGTGCGGTCTTGCACTCGGCTTTGGCATCGGGGCGGCGGTACTTGCCATCGTTTCCGGAGTCTTGCTCTTGTTGCCGATCGACCGTACCGCTTCTAGCGTCCTAAGCTTCTTCGCGAATTTAGCGACGGTCGCCTCTTTGTTCGCCCTTCTTGATGGCATCTTTGAAAGGAAGGCGCGCGGAACCCCGTTATTCCACTTCGTCGTCCTCGGCCTCGTCCTCTACGCGATTTGGGCGATCTTCGACCTCTTCACCGTCGTCCTTCCGCTTCAGGCTAATGCCTCCTACGCGATCTTCTATTCCAGCGAAGTCATCGCGGCCCTTGCCGACGTCATCGTCTTCTTGGCCCTTCGTGGAGCGCTTAAGGAGATCGATTCCTATCAAAAAGCAGAAAGTGAGGCTATCTAAATGAAACCCCTAAAGAAACTATTCCTCGTCTTGGCGAGCGTCATCTCCCTTTCCGGGTGCACCGCGTTCAGCCAAGCCGATATCGGCATGCCCGAGGGCGCTCCCGCCCCCAAGAATCTGACCATCTCCACCAGGAGCAACGTCACGAATTATATCCGCAACCAGAATTTCGACCCGGATGCCGTCTTGGCTTACGACCTAACCGGCAGCGTCACCCCGCAGCCTTCGACCACCGGTTCCAAAAAAGGGACCGAGCTCGTCGTCACCAAGAAAGTCGTCCGCGACGCTAGCAGCGGCACCGGCTCGCTCCACGCCCTCCAGTATTCTTCGTTGCTCTATCCCGGCGAATTGCTTCAGGCCAACCAAAACCTCGTCGCCGGAACCCCGACGGAACTAGCCAACCTGGCAAGAGGCAAAACGACCTTCGAAGTCATTTTGCCGGGTCTAGTCAACAATACCTTCTCCGTCGACAAGACCACCGGTCCGAATGTCCGCTCCGCCCTTTCTGGCAAAATCGACGAATGGAAGACCCTCGGCAGGAAACTCACGGCGAACCAGCACTTCAACCTCACCCAAGCCTACAGCGAATCCCAACTCGTCGTCGACCTCGGGTTCGGCATCAAGGATTGGCTCAAGATCGATTTCAACGCCAAAGGCGAGACGGAGAAAAACATCTTCATCATCTCCTTCGAGCAAATCTATTATTCCGTCAATACCCAAGTGGGTAACGACACCGTCATCTTCGACGATTCGGTCACCCTCGCCGACGTGAAGCGCGATTGCCCTGACGCCCATCCTCCCGTTTTGATCCGCCAGGCCAACTACGGCAAGATGCTCTACTTCAAGGTGGAAACCGACAAGAGCAAAGACGAGATCAGCGCCGGATTCAAATACGCGGGCTCCTTTGACGTCGAAAACAAGGACAAGTTCAAACAGACCCTCGAAAATTGCAACGTCAGCTGCCTGATCTTCGGCGGAAGCGTCGACGAATACGCCACGACCACGCCCATCGGGGGCAACGCCGGGGAGAAGGCCGACGAGATCAATGCCTTGATCAGCGGCTCCCTCACCTCCGATTCCAGTAGCGTCGACAACGCGGTGATGCTTAGCTACGCCACCTCCTGGCTAAAGAACAACAACTTCGCCAAGATCGGCTCCACCACCAAATACCTCGAGACGACCCAGGAAATCATCCGCGAGCAGAAGCTCCGCGTCTGGAACGCCGCTGGCTTCACCTGCAAGACCTGGGACGTCAAAGCCCGCAAGATCGACAGCTGGAACAAAGACGGCACCCCGAACTGGGGCGATTTGGTAACCATCCAACACGCATCCATGATGGCGATCGATCAAGAAGCCACCTATCGCATCCCGGCCGATTATGGCCAGATCGAATTCGAATACGATATCTTCTGGGGTCCAAAGGGCCACTGGTCGGGCAGGATCAGCAACAAGGACCACTTCGTTGACGGCACGATCAAAATCTGCGGATCGCTGTTCGGCAAGTGGATTCGTATCAACATCGACGGGCAGGAAGTCCGGTACTAATCCGAATAATCCAAAAGAAGGCGCTGGGAATCAGCGCCTTTTTTTCGCCGGTGCGGCATAAATGTGCTTTTCAAAATTCGTAAATCTAAAACGTTTTTCGCAACATTTATCCAATAAGGTGGTATTTAAGAGGACTAATTTGCAAAATTTAGAAAATAGTCCCATTAACATGCCGTTTTTGGTAATATTTTGTCAGAGGAGGATTGATTATGCCTAAGTTATACAAAAGAGAAAAATACCTTTCCAGGATGCGCGGTTTCTACCATGCGAACGACATCATCAAGGTACTTACCGGACTTAGGAGGTGCGGCAAATCCTCCATCATGCAACTCGCCTGCAAGGAACTGATCAAAGATGGTATCCCCAAGGAGAACATCCTTTTCATCAGCCTCCAGAAAAAAGGATTCAAAAGAATCAAGACTCCGGCCAAACTGGAGGAGGCGATCGATAAGCTTTCCAAAGGCGTCCGCGGCACTAAATACCTGTTCATCGACGAAATCCAGAAAGTGAAGGGCTTCGAGGAAGTGGTGGATGCGTACCGCGAGGAAGGCGACTATTCCATCTTCATCACTGGGAGCAACAGTTATTTGCTTTCGGGTGAGCTATCCACCTATCTGACCGGCAGGTACGTCGAGTTCGAGATCGGAACCTTGACGTTCGACGAATACCTTGGGATGAAGGAGTATTTCCGTTTGCCCGTCGAAAAGAGCAATCTTCCTGCCGAATTCGAGAAATACATCCACGAAGGTGGGCTTCCCCGCGCCGTCTTGTTCGATAATCCCCAGGACAAGCAAACCTATATCCAAGGAATCATCAAGGAAATCTTCGAGAAGGATATCCGCAGGAACAAGAAGATCCGCAACAGGGAACTGTTTAATGCGATCCAAACATGCATCATCAACAATTTTGGTTCGAAGACGTCGATCGGCTCGCTTTGCGAATATCTGAGCAAAACAAGGAAAGAACCCATCAAAAAAGACACGGTGTATCGTTACCTTGAGATATTGGAGAAAGCCAAGATCATCTCCAAATGCAAACGGTTTGACATGAAGAGCAAGAAATCCATCAACGGGGAAGAGAAATACTTCCTTAGCGATTTGGGCTTCTATTTCGCGACCAACGTGGACGGCAGGGTGAATTACGGCCCGGTGCTGGAGAATCTGGTATACAACTACGCAAAAAGCCTGAGGTATGAGCTGAGTGTTGGCCAAGTCGGCAGCCTTGAAGTCGATTTCATATTGCGCGATCCATCCGGCGAATACTCTTACCTTCAGGTCGCCCGGACGATTTATGGCGAAGAGGACGCGAACGGAGTCGATCGAACCCAGGAGAGGGAATACCGTTCCCTAGAACAAATCCAAGACAACTATCCCAAATATATCTTGTCGCTGGATTATCTATTGCAAAGCAGAAGCGGGATCCTTCATAAAAACATCGTGAATCTGATGTCGAAAAACGAGGGTTTTACGGGACTAAATTAGAAATTGTTCGAATTTGTCCCATTCGAGGCGCGATTATCTGATATATCAATCTTTTCCTCAACCATCCTTCTCCACGAATTTTGGGAGCAAAGAATCCCGTTTGCCGGATTCGTTGTGCGCCTAATCAAAAGAATGCGCACCAAGACACCCTTGCTATTTGCGCGGCAAGTTGCTGCGTCATTTCATCTTGGAAACAGTATATAGAATCGCGCATCCCTTATGACGAATACAGCGTGGGATGTATAATCTTGTAAACATGGCGGATAAGAAAAGGAAATACCGCGACTGCTATGAAGAACGCCGGGTCGAACTGCTAAAGAAGTATTACGAGTTCGACGAGGCGACGAAGACTTTTGATATCGTCCTCCATTTCGAAAAAGCCAGCGACATCTTTAACGAACGGTATGACCTCCTCAAAAAGAGGATCATGAAAGAAGAAATCGTCGAAGAGGCCGCGCGTTTGATCAGCGACGTTCCCAAAGGGTACAAAGCCGAGTTGTCCCTTGTCATCGACGATTACGAAGACATCCATTACGAAGAGATCTTAGAAGCCTTCCATAATGTTTTGGACATCCGCCTCATCCGTTTCAAAGGAGCCCGAAGGCGTAAATACCATAAAGTAGCCATATTGGTCCTCATCGGCATGTCCCTTATCGCCCTTATGATCCTAGGCGAGGTCATGCGGTGGTGGGGAGGCGAAACCATGGAAGGGCGTCTACTCTCCTATTTCCTCGACACGGCCGGATGCGTCTTGATCTGGGAAGGCCTATATTCCGCGTTGCTCGAACGCACGCCGGACGGGGTTCTAGGTTATGCCTTATCGCAACGCCTTTCCGCGATCGGCCTTTACCATAATGACGATAGCGACGAGGCCTTGGCCTCGGAACGAAATGGCGAGGTCGTCATGATCGAGCGCGATAAACTTGGCAAAAAGGCAGGGTCGACGTTCCTCTATCTATCCGGTTTCTTCCTCGTGGGGGCTGGGGTAATTGGGGTGATGCTACGCGCGCCTCTACTAGCCAATATCATCGCCGCCAGCGGCGAACTTGCCCTCGTCATCGCTTTACTAGAGATCGTATCGTCGTTCTTCTTATGCGGCCTAGGCTTTTTGGCCATCAAGATGTTCAACGAGAACTATCGTTACTTCATCCTTACGGTCATCGCGACCGTCGTGGTCTTAGGGCTCGTCATCTTGTCTTTCGTTTCCTTGTTCCTAAGAGGAACTAGCCCCGCGCACATCATCAGTTCCGTCGCCTCTTTGGCCGCGATGATTCTCTATGTCATCGGCTTTGGTTTATCGACGTACCATCACCATAAAGACATCGCAAGGACGATTCGGCGCGGGAAAGCCAAGGAATAACGGATTTTTAGGGAGACCGTCTGGTCTCCTTTTTTACCGCTCCCTTAAACTTATTTGTCTGGTAGTGGACAAGTAAGCTTTGCGAATCGTTCCTGAACGGACCTGAAAAAGTCGCCTTAGACGCGACAAGGCAAAACCGTTTAACCAACATTAATGTTGAAGTGGTGGCTCGGATGAAGAGGAACCTCCTTTTTTGATATAAAGGGCAGCCCACTTGCATTCGGGATGTCGATAATGCGAGCCGCCGCGGCTAGAATTAGGCTATGGAAGATCATTACGAAGGGCTTCCCAAGGCCATTCGAGTTTGGAGTTATGTGGTAGGCGGCGAGAACGAGCCCGATATCCAAGAGGAGCTTATTCTTTATCCCACCTGGGTTCGCTTTAGCCAAAGCGGCCATCCCGGTTACGAGATGGAAAAGCGGTGGGAGTTTTCTAGCCTTGAGCCTTCTTTTATCCAAGAGGCTAAGAGAATAATCGCCGCCTTCGGGGAACTTGACCCTAGCCAATACCAGGCAGCGGAACGTAAGAGGCGGACAACCTATACAATGATCCGTCTTATGGATGGAAGTCTCGGCAATCCCGAGTTCTCTTTCTTTGGTATGCCTAGACAAGCGGTGGATGCGAAATTGCTGCATGCGCTTTCTCTTTTAGCCGCCTTTTTGCCCATAGGGGCGAGCAAGCCGCGCGTACTCGTGGAGTTAACTTAAATCGCTATTCAAAAAGGGAGTTTTATTGCGCTCCACGCGTAATAGGCCCAAAATTTAGGCAAATATCGGAGGTAATTTATGCCAAAGTCCAAATGGTTCCTAAGCGCTCTCTTGCTGATCGCGTTAACTAGTTGCATCGAGCAGGCGAGCTCTTCCGTTTTGTCTTCTATCGTCGAGGAAAGTTCGGAGGAAGTCCCTCTCATCCGCCTTTATGAAGAGGATTCGTCGTTCGTCGGCGCAGGATATGGCCCGATAGGTTCCGCTGCTTTGCCGACATACCGTCATAAGGACTTTGGGGAAGTTCCGTTCATCGAACTAAAGGACTTCCTCCCTCTCATCAGGACCGACGTCATCGAGCCTCCCGTGCTTTCGAAGGTGGCGGATCATCTTTACGCCGTTAGCTGCGAGAACATCATCGGGGCCTTGCTAGATACCAAGACCGAGACATTGACGTTTAAGCGTTACGATTACTTTGCCCGCGCTCTTTGCGCCTTCAATAACGGCGTTTCCTATGACCTCGCCAATCCTATCCCCCTCGAAGATTCCTCCGTCCACGCTTCCGATAAGACGAAAGTCCATGGCGAATACAAAGACGAAGTCTACGACCTAAAGAAATACCATTTCGACCTCGTGGAACAAGACGATAAGGTCTACGTGCCGTTCCAACTATTCGCGAACCTCATCTTCCGCACGAACGGGGCCGATATCCTTTATAACGGCCACGACTATTTCCTCTCCACCCTTAGCGGCCCCAACCAGGCTACCTGTTATAGTTCTAACGACACCTTCCGTTATTCCGATCTCTTCTTCCAGCCGATAAAGAACGTCCCTGCGGGGGAGAGCAAGCGTTACGTCGCCTCTAACCCCGCTTCCAAGAGCGACGTTGACAAGTTCGCGATTTTCGCCTTGAAATCTGATGGGACCGGTGCCTATTTTCACGCCGCTACCCAAGACGGGGCGTTAGAAGGAAATCCCGAAGCGGAACTCGTCTGGGAAATCAAAGAAGACCAAGACACCTATATCGGGGTCAAGATCCTCGATCCCGTGAAAAAGGAATACGTCGAGACGCCTTCCTATATGCGCATCCGCCATGGCACAGAGTATTACAACTCCAAACGCCGCGACGAATCGGTCGCCAAATTCAGTTATGACCTCCTCCGCTTCCAGTTCGACGAACTCTATGGCTTAAAAGAAGAGCTCGCGGCCAAGCAAGGCTATACCGATTTCGATACCTTCGTCACCGCGAAAGGGCTAAAGAACGACCTCCTCTCCCTCGATTCGCTCGTCTATGACGAGGCCCTCGCCGATTTCACGATGCGTTATGTCGATGACGGCCACACTAAATATATTGCCCGCAGCATCTATTCGGGCGAGACCGAGAAATCCGCCAGCGCGACGGCCGTAGAACATCAAGGACCGCGCCGGGGCGGACTCCTGGAGAAGCTTAGCGAATATACGACTCTCCGGAAGGAGAAGACCGGGCTAGAGAATCCTCTAGGCGTCTATATGGAAGGGGAGACGGCGGTCATCCGTTTCGATGCCTTCTCCCATGCCGCGGGCTATATCCCCGCGCTACCCGAAGACGCGAAGGATTATGGCCTCCAGTTCGTCTTGTCGCTTTCGACGCCCTGGGGCTTTGACATGGCCTTCGAGGAAATCAAGAAGAATTCCGACGTCAAAAACGTCGTCCTCGACCTCACCTGCAATGGCGGCGGTATGGTCATGACCCTTCCTTATCTTGCCGCCTTCTTCACCGCGGATCCGACCCTCTGGAGCCACGATGCCCTTATGGGAGTGGACCGCGAATTCCACTATAACGTCGATTTGAACCATAACGGCATCTTTGGCGAACCCGAGGATACCTATGCGGGCAAGTACGACTTCTATTTGCTCACCAGCGATTTCTCCTTCTCGTGCGGTACGGCTTTCCCCGCGATGGCCAAGACCGCCGGCGTGAAGACGATCGGTATGAGGAGCGGTGGAGGCGCCTGCTCGGTCGGCTACTATTCCGATGGCAGCGGGTCCCTCTATTCGACTTCCTCGCCGCTTCAGATTGGCACGGTTGACGAGAAAGGCAAGTTCGTCAATGACGACGCGGGCATCCCCGTCGATTACGAACTCGATAAAGAGTCCTGGTACGACCTTGGTAAGCTCGATGCGTTCGTCAAGGGATTAAAGAACTAAGTCCTAAGATAGCTCGCGCGTATATTCGCGCGGGCTTTTCTTTTCGAAAACATATATGTAAGTATGCATGATACAAGAAATAGGCGTATTTGCTTGTAAAATTGAACAAGCGCTTATTCAAAAGACCTGTTTATCAAAGCCGTGTTTTAGGTCCGAAATAACCTGGCATGCCGAAATAGCTTGTGAAACCGCAAATCTAGGCAGATTTCGGAAATAGACTGTAAATAATGGATAAAGGAAAATGAACAAGGCCAAAAAAGAGGATTAACTATTTTTTCAATAATAGTATTATTAATTTATGAGTTTAGATTCACAATTGAAGGAAAAACTTCTCCATGCCGACCAAGAAGCAACCATGCTGCTGGGCCCTCACGAAAGAGTACGTGTCGTCATTGCTGGCGGCAGCGCCCTCTTGCTTTTATCCGTTTTGTCCCGTCCCACCCCGGACATCGATGTCTTGCATGTCCATCCGCTTTTAGAAACGATATTCCGAAAATATGATATGAACTCGCGCATGACCGCCTATACGGACATGATGCCTTACAATTTTGAGGATCGCCTGAAGCGTGTGGACTTGAAAACGAAGACGCTCGATTATTGGACGCTTTCTTTGGAAGATCTCGTCCTGATGAAACTGAATTCCGACCGAGATAAAGACCAAGAGGATATTTCTAACAAAGCAGTCCTCAGTGAAATCAATTGGGAAAAGATTATCGAAATCGTTCAATCCGGGGAAATGGATGTTAGTTTTAATGAGCGCCGTTACAAAGAATTCCTTAGGCGCTTTCAGAATTACTTAGAACAATATAAACCACGATGAGAAAGCAAGAATACAAAAACTATGTTGCCAGCTACCTTAAAGGGCTCTCCGAAAGTGGCAGTCTCCGGATCAGCGTTTTATCTGCTGAGGCGAAAACGAATCATCGGTTGATGGATTCCCTTGCTTTGTACTGCCTTCTTTTTAACAAAAAAGACCTGTTTATTCGCTACGTCGATTCGCCATATCGCGAAGAATTTCTCCGACTGGAAAGCGAATATACCCCGTCCTTGTTATTTGACTTCACAAAAATTAGGAATTCTTATGAAAGCAGGGCGAAAAGCAAAATCTACGATGACGACACGAAAGCAAAGGTCTGGAAAACGATACGTTCTTGTCTAAAAGAAAAAGGCCTTTCCAATTATCGCGTGTACAAAACGTTGAAACTAAATCCCGGTAACGCGAATGCGTTTTTAAAAAACGGTGATACATCAAAGCTTTCGCTGGAAAACATCAAACGGATTTATGCGTTTGTAGTAGAAGCCTAATGCTTCGCCTCTTGTTTCTTGAGATAAAGTGTATACTTATTTTCGTTAGGCAAACCGGGCCTATTTAGGTCTCTTTGCCTCACGAGGTCCATTATGAAAAAACCAATTCTCATTCTTACTCTTTCCCTTCTTCTTTCTTCCTGCGGTAACCAAGGCGAAACGTTTGTATTCGCCCATTGGAATTCCTGCGATGCATTAACGACGCTGACAAACTTCGTCGTTGACGCAAACAAGAAGGGAACCGCTTCCTATATCCCCGTGGAAGACCGCGTGGCCGTCTTCGATATGGACGGTACGGTCTTCGGCGAACTCTTCCCGACCTATCTCGAATACACGATGTTCGTCTACCGTGCTCTCGAAGATCCTGAATATGCGCCGAAGTGCCCCCAAGACGTCAAAGACGTAGCCTTGGAGATCCAAGCGGGCTCTGCGGAGCATAAGTACGCGGAAGACATGGCCATACGTCATGGCAAAGCGGCTGCGAAAGCCTATGCGGGTTTGACCTTAAAGGAATTCGCCGACTACACGATTACTTTCCTTAACCGCGACGTTCCTGGCTTTACCGGCATGACCTATGCGCAGGCGGTTTACAAACCGATGATCGACGTGGTCGACTATCTCCATAAGTACGACTACAACGTCTATATCGTCTCGGGTTCCGACCGTTTCATCTGCCGCGAAATCGTCCGCGATACCCTCCATATCGCCGATGATCACGTCATCGGCATGGACGTGACCCTTGTGGCGACTGGCCAAGGCGATACGGATGGGGTGGATTACACGTACACTTCCGATGACGAGCTGGTCCGTGGCGACGAACTCCTCATCAAGAACCTCAAGTTCAATAAGGTGCGCGCCATCGCGAAGGAAATCGGTAAGCAACCCGTCTTATCTTTTGGCAATAGTAGCGGCGACCAGGCGATGCATAGGTATACCATCACCGATAACCCCTATGCCTCGGCGGCCTTCATGCTCGTGGCCGATGACGGGGAACGCGATAACGGGGGCGACAAGAACTTGCCCTTGTTCGAGAAGTGGAAGGGGATGGGCTTCAATACCATCTCGATGAAAAACGACTTCAAGACCATCTACGGCGAGAACGTCAAAAAGAAGGTCAACTAAGGCGAAGGGGCCAGCGTGAAAAAGCGCTGGCTTTTTATTCGGCGTTAACAATGATGGGGGAGATGTCGTCTTGCTCGCGGCCTAATAGGAACGTTAGATAACAGGGCAAGGTCAAAATGTCTCCGCTTTCTTCGATGTTATAGGAGCCGATTTTGATAAGTTTCGTCTTTCCATAATGGGCTGGATCGTTCATGACGATCTTGGCGGCTTTGGTATTGCCGGTCTTCGATTTGGCCTCGATGAGCGTGGCTTTTCCTTTATAGGAAATGACATAATCGATTTCCAATTTGCTCGGCTTCCCGAAATAGTAGGGGGTGATCCCAATTTTCCGCAAGGTTTCGCCGACCGCTGCTTCGTAGAGATAACCTTTGTTTACGCCTAACTGATCGCGGATCGTCGCCTTGATTTCATCGTAACTAAAGGAAGCGGTCAAAAGCCCGATATCGGCGTAAAGCAACTTGTAGTCGTTTTCGATCTTGCCGATGGACAAGGGCAATGCAGGGACCGTGACGTTATTGGCCTTAAAGGCGACGCCTGCGTTTACGAGATAGTTGACAGCATCGACGCGTTGGGGGCCGTTTCCTTCGATTCGGGACGCGACGAAACGCTTGTTGTCGCTTAATGTGAAAGAGGGAATCAAATCGAATGCTTTTTGAATGCGGGCGACTTCCGAGGGGGCATAGAGGGCGTTTCCCTTCGCGTCTTTTCGTTTGCTAGGATCGCCTTTGATATCAAAGACGAGACTTTTGTTTTTGTCGTGTGCGTTCTTGAAGCTTCCGGATTGAACGAAACGGAGAACGGATTCGGGGAAACCGCCGACGCAAAGGTATTCGTTATAGATGGAAAGCAGGGTTTCGTGGACGGATGTGGGGATGGGGGTTCGCCTAAGGAAACATTCTTCCAAAAGCGATAGAGCGGAAGGGGTATAACCCTTGGCCCACAAGAACTCTTCGAAATCGAGCGTAAACATCTGCAAGACTTCTTCGGCCCCTTCGGGCTTGGGGGTAGGTTCCGCCCTTGGGTGATCGATGTTTACGCCAAGGTAGGAGCCACTGGCGATGACTTCAAAGCGTCCGTCGTCTTTAAAACTCTTTAGCGCCAGACGTGCGCGAGGGCATTCTTGGATTTCATCAAGAAATAATAGCGTTTCACCCGGGACGAATTTAAAGGAAGGAAACTCCAGCAGGATAGCCTTAATTAAACTCTCGATTTCTAATGAGCCATCGAAAATATGGCTTGCCTCCGGGCGTTGCCAGAAATTGATTTCATTAACGTATTTAAAATGCGTTTTTCCGAAGTGACGGATACTCTCCGTTTTCCCACATTGACGTATTCCAGCGACCAAAAGAGGATTATGAAGAGGATCTTTGATTCGGTTTTCTAAGATTTTATCGACTTTTCTGGCTAAATACATGGGATTCTCCTTACGGACATAATAGGGTTATCAGCACCTAAAATCAAGGGAGTTCTTGGCATAGCTGCACCTAAAATCAAGGGACTTTTTAGCACAGTTGCACCTAAAATCAAGGGAGTTTTGAACGCATGTTGTTCATTATTTTGGACGGTAAAAAGGAATAGTCATGTGTTACTTGACTCAGTGATTGCAACGGCCCGGCCGGCGCGCGGTCCGTCTGCCTTTTTCCTCGGGTTCTGTTGCAACGACTTTGTCCACCTTTGCAATCGACGGCCCCATCGTTTACATTATGGGCGAACCGAAAACGGCTGGCCCTCGCTTTCTACAAAACTATTTGACGCAGAACAACATGTAATAAGGAAGATATGTCAAATTATCGCCGTGCTTCAAATTCAAGATATCGACAATGTATTTTTCACCGATTTTCTTCTTGAATTTTTCTCTAAATCGCTCCAGCGACACTTTATTTGAAACGTTCCTCGATTTGACTTCAAACGGTATGGTTTTGCCTTTCTTATAGATTAGGAAATCGATTTCATATTTCGTTGATAAACCGTCGTTATTTTCTTTCCAGGAATAGTAATAGGGCTCAAAGCCATTCGAGACAAGAATCTGCGCTGATACGTTTTCGAAAAGCATTCCCAAATTCGTTTTAAATTTGTCGAATACGAGGCGCTGATAAATATCTTGCGCGTCATCCATGGTATTTGGATAAACCAATGAAACGAATAATCCGACGTCATTAAAGTACAATTTGAACGATCCTTCATCTTTGGTCAAAGCATATCCCCCACTAGGATCGGTGCATTTATAAACCGCTATCGCCATCTTGGATTCAAGCAGCTTTTCCATCGTGTTTTTAAACAGAACCGAATCCGCTCTTTCATCGGTTGAAGAAACGATGAATCTCGTGGAATGCTTTGATAGCATCGACGGCATTTGTTTCCAGATTAAATACGTAATGGTTTTAAACTGATTATCGATCTTCCTCAGGTCTTCTTCATAAAGTTTGATGATCTTTTTCTTTTCCTTATCAACGGCATAGAAATCATGCGTCGATAAATAGGTATCGACGACTTTAGGCATTCCACCTACAGCAAGATAGGTTCTAAAATTCCTCATCAGAAGATTATGCGTTTTGCCATCATATGCCGATTGGTTTGAAAAATGCGCCTTAATCGATTCGGATTCAAATCCATAGCCCAAAGCCCATAAGAATTCTTCATAATCCATGGGGTACATTTGAAGCGTTTCTTCTTCCGAAGGTATTAGGATATCGGCCGTGTTTTCCTTAATCGAGACTAAAGAGCCAGTTTCCAAATAATAATACCGTTTATCCTCAACAAGGCTTTTGATCGCTTGCCTGGCTTTTGGGCAGAACTGAATTTCATCCAAGATAATCAAGCTTCCTCTTGGCAAAGGGCTCATGCGTAGGGATAAAAACAATTTTTCGAAGAATCTATCCATGTCGCTTACATCAATAAAAACCTTCTTCACATCGTCTGATACCTTCGTAAAATCGATGGTTTTAAACGAAGGGAAGAGATTTTTTCCAAATTCTTCCGCGATGCTTGTCTTGCCAATTCGTCTAGCGCCTTCAATAAGAAGAGCCGATTCGCCTTTGGATTCTTCTTTCCATTTTAATAGCTGATTATAGATTTTCCTTTTGAACATGTTTTCTAGTCCTTAATGGAATAATATGGATAATCACGGAAAAATCAAAGGGTTATTTGCAAAAAGTTAGATGTCGGAAAGGCCGAAATTTGCAAAAAGTTAGGTATGATGAATGACCAAATTTGCAAAAAGTTAGATGTTGGAAAGGAACATCGTCACCTATCAACTGCGGATGACGGGCTATAAACCCAAGGTTCCCGTAAGCCTTGATGATGACGATAACTTGCCGTTTTAAATGAAAAGCGCCGCTAAGCGGCGTTTTCTAACCAGTGGTTCGATTCCTTTACGCTTCTTTTCGTTCCGCGTAATAGATTTTGCCTTCTTTTTGGATGAGGACGACGTCTTTGGCGTATTCCTCTTCTTCGTTTAGGCGGACTTTGCGTTCCGTCTTCTTTTGCAGGGCGAGGAGATGGGAGGCGGTCTCTTCGGTGACATCCATCGTCGAGAGGGTCTCTTTCTTTAGCCCTTTGTCGATGACGCGGCCTACCGCGCCTAGAATGCCATCCCGCTTTCTTGTCTTCTCGTTTAGATCGATATGGAAGATCTCCTGTTCCTTGGCAAGATAGCAAGCAAAAGCGCTTTGGGCTTCCTCGCCTTTGGTAAGGGCATGGCGAATGGGGTAGAGGCAATAGTCTTTGCTGACCGTCCCTTTCTCAAGGGCATATTTCAAAGAGGCGGTGGTGGACAAGATGCTCTCCAAAATATATTTGCAGTCCAGGTACCTCGCCGCGTCTTTGCTCTTTTCGGCGAAGGCTTTGAAGCGAACGTCTTGTTGGTGGGCGAGAGTCTGCAAAAGCTTATCGACTTCGAAAAGGAGTTCCAAGCCTTTGTCTTCTAAGGCATTAAGGTGTTGGAGTTCCCGTTTCCGTAACTCCTCGTTTTCGCCGACTTCCTGGGCGTGGGCATAGATTTTTTGGATGGAAAGCAGCAGGGCCTCGATTTTGCCTTGGAGTTCGGCTTGTTGGTAGAGGAGGTTCTTTTTGGCGAACCCTTCGATGCGGGCGAGGTCTTTGTTGATTTTGCTCATCATGCCGGTCTGGGCAACCGCGACGGCCACTCCGGCCACGCCGCTGATAAGCGCGGGCGCTTTGCTTAACGGCAAAAAACTGGCCTGACCCGCGATCTTGCCACCGCTACCGCGGAAACTCCCTCTTACGGCTCCGGCGACCTCTTTGGAAGCGTCGAGCTCTACCCCGGTGGGAAGGATTGCTTTATAAGCGGTCGAGCCGCTAACATCGGACAAACCTTCGATGGCCGCGGCAAAGCCGGGAACGACCCGGCATATTTGCTGTAGCAGAGCCGGATCTTCGATACGCATCAACGAATAGTCGACGAAAGAGAAGTCCGCGGGGAGGGGGCTCACTTCCACCAAGGCGCCGGCTTCAGGTTGCACCAATTCGCCAGCAGGGGTTTGCGGTTCTTCCACCTTTTCCGGAACACTCAGTGCTCCTGTTTTCGTTTCCTTGCTTGGGCGCTTTCGCTCTTTGATCCTCTTAAAGAATCCCATGGCAAGTATTATAAGACGATTGAAATAGAAGAAGGATATTTAGGCGGCCTGCATTAGATACCACGCGGGCAAAAAGGCACTTCTTTAGGCGAAGATGTCGCCTAGTCCGATCCAATACTTTTCTCTCGCTAAAACCGAAAACCGAAAAACGGCAGATTTTGGCCTGTCCCATAACCGAAAAATTGCAATTCTTCCATTAAAAAGGAAGATATCATCAGGTTTTTTCGGAATTTAGACTTGCGGAGTGGGTTTTATGAAACGAAGTGCGCACCGAAGCGCACCGAAGTGCACCCAAAATCGAGGTTTTGCACCTAAAACGAGCAACTTGCACCGAAAATAGCACTTTTGCACCGAAGCGCACCCAAACGTGTTATCATAGGGGCAACGGAGGGAAAGAACGATGAGCGAACTACTGAAATTGCCTATTGGGATCGAGAACTACAAGACAGTAAAACAGGAGTGCTTCTATTTCGACAGAACGATGTTGATTTCTGAGATTCTGGAATCCCCCGAATCTTCGGTCTTCTTATTCACGCGGCCACGGAGATTTGGCAAATCCCTGATGATGTCGATGCTTGCTTATTTCTTTGACATCTCCCTTTCATCTGAGCCTCTTTTCGAGGATATGGAAATCGCGAGGCATCCCTCGCTTTATCGCGAAATCAACTCGCGTCCGGTTATCCACCTCAACCTAAAAGGTCTGACCTCAAACGACGCGGAAGGATTCTTCTCCTTACTCAAAATGAGGATGGCGGATTTATATCGGAAATGTCTCAACGCAGAGTTATTGGAAAAACTCGACGAACATCAAAAATCCTATGCCTTAGAGATCATGTCGGAATCAATGGGCGAGGAACGTCTCCAACTATCTTTAGAACGGCTGGAAAGCGCTCTTTGCGATATTTACGGGAAGGCGGTTGTCGTCCTGATTGACGAATATGACGCCCCATTGACGGAGGCAAAAGAGAAAGGCTTTTACGAACGCGCTCAACTCTTCTTCAAAAACTTCCTTGGCAATGCGTTAAAAGGAAACGATTGTGTCTACAAGGCTGTTTTGACCGGTGTGAATCAAATTGCCCATGCCTCGATTTTCTCAGACTTGAATAATCTGATCGTCAACAACCTCTTAAGCGGGAGAAACGAGTATTTCGGATTTACCGAAGAGGAAGTAGCAACGCTTTTATCGCGCTTCGAATTTAAAAAGGATTTGGCCGAAGTGCGGGAATGGTACGGGGGCTATCGCTTTCAAAACCAAAAAGTCTATAACCCATGGTCTATCCTCAATTTCGTGTCCAATCATTTTCAGTATCGGCCTTATTGGGTTAACACGGGCTCCTATTCCGTCCTTAGGGGCATGTTGTTAGAGGTGGGGCAACAAAACATCCAAGAATTGTATTCCTTGCTTAACGGGGAAACCGTAATTGTTCCGATTCGATCCTCCTTGTCCTTTGGCCATAAAGGGGATTCGGTTTCGCTTTATTCGCTTCTTCTCTTCAGCGGTTACTTAACTTACGATGTCCTCCCCGTCGTTGGAGAATACATACTTTCTGTTCCGAATCGCGAAGTCCGCGAAAGCTTGAATTCCGAGATTCTTTCCGAGTACGCCAAAACTGATCAGATCCGCCGTTTATACGAGATCAAAAATGCGTTGGCAAGTGGTTCCAATTCGAAGTTTGAACAGACCTTTTCGGATTACTTGCTCTCCTCTTTTTCTGCTTACGATCTTAACGATGAGAAGACATATCAAACGATTCTCGTCACTCTTTCCTCCATGCTATTTAACGATGCGATCGTCAAAAGCGAAGTCAATGTCGGGGAGGGAAGATGCGATATTTCCATATTGGATAAAAAGAACGCTTACTGTTATGTTATCGAGCTCAAATACCGTAAAAACCGTCCGTCCGACGATTCGCTGCGCGATACGGCCAAAAGTGCTTTAGGACAGATTTTGAAGAATCATTATTTCGAAGAAGCCAAAGCGCGGGGAGTGCCCAAAATACACCTTTACGGTATGGCGTTTTCGGGGAAACGAGTCAAAGTCGAGTCGATGTCTCTTCCTGCATAGGAAGGAGTAGAGCATCTTGCCTTTTCAATATCTTGGGTTTACTCTTTTGGCACCATAAAGAGAGTGGCGAGGGACAAGCCCGTTGACCCACCGGCAACCTACCGGTAATCGGCAAGGTGCCAAAGCTTGCATGATGGGTCCTTCCATAGACGTATTTGGCTCCCATCATGGCGATGGGGGCCTTTCTCTTTGTGGATCGATTGGTTCAAAAGGAGAAACGGCATGGAACAAGACGAATTGGTCGGCATCGTTATCGATGGCGGCGAAAAGAAGGGCTTATACGAGCTCTGCGAGGAATACGGGGTACCCATTCATTACCCCTGGGTCTTCAAAGACCGTAAACCCCATTATATGTGGGGGCTATCCCTATATGGCATCGGGCTTCTGGGCACGTTCATCATGATGAGATTGCCTACGATTTTGCATGGCTTAACCGCAGTCCGCGCATACTTGGAACAAGCGAAGGAACGCAAAGAACGTTGACCGAACATCAGCGTCACAAAAACGAGCCGCGCTTAGGACTGTTCCGCTTAAAAAGTGCTGAATTTATCGATGCTTTTTTGGTGAAATAGGCAAAAAATGCACATTTTTTTAAGTGACATATTGACAGCGCTTACATCATTTTTTCAAAATGTAAACACGAAAACACTTTTTGGAGGTGTTATTTAAAACATGAAAATGAAAAACCCATTCAAGAAAGGCTTGCTCGCGCTGCTCGCTCTAGGCGCGATGGGCCTTGCCGCTTGCGGTGGATCGACAACGGAAACATCGACCCAAACCTCGCAAGGCGTATCTTCTTCCAAATCGAGCGGTGGTGCCGTCACGAACACGTCAGATGTCGATAAAGACGGCAAGATCTACGAGATCTATCTCCTCTACCAAAAGCACGCAATCGAAGCGGGCAATACTCCCTTAACTTACGAAGAGTGGTTGGAGTCCATCCGCGGCGAAGATGGCGTTGACGGCCTTACCCCCTATATCGGCGATAACGGCAACTGGTGGATCGGCGATACCGACACCGGTGTCAAAGCCGTAGGCCAAGACGGTAAGGACGGCAAAGATGGCCGCGACGGCTCGGATGGCCGCGACGGTATCGATGGTCAAGACGGCCGTGATGGCTCCGATGGCCGCGATGGTTCCGATGGCCGTGATGGCTCTAATGGCCGCGATGGTTCGGATGGCCGCGACGGTATCGATGGCCAGGATGGCGAAGACGGCGAAACCCCCTATATCGGCGAAAACGGCAACTGGTGGATCGGCGATACCGATACCGGCGTCAAAGCCCAAGCCCAAGATGGCCTTACTCCCTATATCGGCGAAAACGGCAACTGGTGGATCGGTGATACCGATACTGGCGTGAAAGCCGAAGTCACCGTCCATATCGATGGCGATGGCCATATGCATACGTATGGCGAGTGGATCGAAGGCGAACCCGCGACCTGCACCTCCATGGGTTATGATTACCGCGTTTGCGAGCTTTGCGACGCGAAGGACTATCGCTTCCACGAAGCCAAGGGCCACGTCTTAGAAGACGAACCTTATTACACGATGCCCGCGACCGCGAGCTCCGATGGCTTTGCCCTTTATTCCTGCACCGTCTGCGGCGAGACGGTTACCCGTCGCCTTGCGATCGTCCGTACCCTTGAGTTCGAACTTAACGAAGAAGGCACCGCCTATAGCGTTGTTGGCATCGGCACTTGCCGCGACCTCGACATCGTCATTCCCGAATTGTATGAAGGCTTGCCCGTCGTCGGTATCGGCGCGAGCGCTTTCGAAGATTGCGACAATGTCATTTCGATCACCGTGCCCGACACGGTCGAGTTCATCGGCAACCGCGCCTTCGCCGCTTGCGATAATCTCCTCACCGTTACCTTGCCCTGCGACACCGCGCTAGGCGTGGACGTCTTCCGCGATTCGATGTCGGTCGAAGTCATCTACCATCACCATCTCCACTTTGTGGAAGCAGTCGAAGCGACTTGCACCGAACCCGGCAACATCGCCCACTATGCCTGCGAATCCTGCGGCAACTACTACGAAGACGAAGACGGTACCGTCCGTCTCTATAACGTGACCGTCCAAGGCCACCACGAATACGAAGACGGCATCTGCACCGTCTGCGGCGCCAGGGCCGAAGAAGTCACCATCGTCGCTGTCGACGAAGTAGGAAACCTCGGTAACTTCCCATTAGGCACGATGGAAGATAACATCGGCCTTCCTACCCTTATCGGTGCCTCTACCGCCGATAACGTCCGTCACGAATTCCCCGTCGTCTGGGATCTAGGCGACTATGACCGCACCGTGGCCGGAACCTATGAATTCACGGGCCACATCCAGGCGACTGGCTTCTTCTTCGAATCCGAAGAGCTCGCCCAGGTCTATGCTTCCATCACCTTGACCGAGACCCTCGTCGGCACCGCCGATATCGTCTTCGTCCTCGACATCTCCGGTTCGATGAGCAGCTACATCAATAACGTCAAGAACAACCTCGTCAGCCTCGCTACCGACATCGAAGCCGCCGGCGTCTCCGCGCGTTGGGGCCTAGTGACCTATTCCGACTACACCTGCATGTCGGATTCTGGCACGACTTATCCCGAACGCGAACCCGCGCAGCTCATCCGTAACGGCGCGGCCGACTGGTTCACCTCCGCCTCGACTGCCGCGACCGCGATCAATGGCATCGAGCTCGCTTACGGCGGCGATGGCCCCGAAGCGGCTGTCGACGGCCTCATGTTCGCCCATGAAAACCTCTCCGTTCGTCGCGATGCCCGTGTCTTCTACGTCCTCCTCACCGATGCCGAAACGAAAGTCGATAACCACTATGGTCTCACCTCCATGAGCGAGTTGACCGACATCTTCGTCCGCGAGAACATCTGCGTCTCCGCGATTGCGAATTCCAGCTACTATTCCTACTATAACGATCTGGTCAACCGCACCGGCGGCATCATCACCAGCATCGGCAGTTCCTCCTTCGTCACGCAGCTGAAGAACCACCTCATCCCCATCATCTTCTCCTCCGTCAGCGGCGGTGGCGAAATGCCGGTCGTGGACGAACCCTACACCATTAACCTCGGGGACAGCTATGCCTGGTATGAATCCTCCACTGGCACTTATCGTTCCAGCAATAACGGCGTCCATAGCTCCACTTCGAGCATGTATATCAGCTTTGCCCAAAGCGGAACCTTCACCTTCGAGTATCGGTGCTATGCGGAAGGTAACTGCGACTATCTGATCGTCTCTCAGAACGGATCGTCGGTATTCAACACTTCCTCTACCAGCTCTTCGACCTATTACACCCGTACCATCACCGTTACGGCGGGCGATACGCTTCAGTTCACCTACCGTAAAGACGGCTCGGTCAATAGCAACGACGACTGTGCCTACATCAGGAATTTCAGCTTCTACGCTTAATCGGATTTAGGTAAGCGAATAAGGGCGCTGGGTTAAGAACCCGGCGCTCTTTTCAATTAGGGAGCGCGTGTTTACGAGAAGACTAGAGAGTAATCTCGTGCAAAAAGACTCAGTCTTGACGCATTCTTTCAAAGGCTTATCATTCAGGCAGTTGTTCGATTGGTTTGTTGACTTAATGTGAGTGCTCATTTTCTCTTTATCAGGAGTTTTTATGGACCAAAAAATCATCGAAAAATACCGAATCGAAATGATAGGAAAGCGCCGCCGTTACTGGTATCCGCTACCTGAAAAACATTTCGATATGGAGTTTACTGCCCCCGAACACTTTTCTCTGGAAAAGGTGGGATTTGAAGCTTCAGGCTGGGGTGGACTTCTTTTGTTAATCGCAAAATACTTATCGCGCAGTTACCCTAAAAGTACCGAGGAACTATTTGCTTTTCGAACTACTTGGTCTAGGGCGGAAATCTTTCTTCCTGTGCCACACGTCAATTGTGAACTTGTGCGAGAAGGATGCTATATGAACCTTAACCATACTTCGCTCCATTGCATATGGCTTATCATCGATCTTTTGGGTTTCTTCGGCGTAGAACCGACCAAATGCAAACTGCTGATGCGACGGATGCCTCGCTCAGAACCGGAAGAAGTTCGGGAGGCTATTACTCTTGAAATACAGCAGGGACTGAAAACATATTTAGCCGAGAAGAAATCATTGTCCTTGGAACGAATCCAAAAAGTAATTAGCAATTTGGATTACGCAAACCGATTCTTTCACCAGATGCGATCGGGATATAACAACTTCTATCTAATTGATAGTGCTTTAATGTTTTCTAATATGAAGGCAAAATTCCTGACGGAATATTCTAAAAAAGATCTTTCCCCAGGCCAAAGAAATACTGCTGTTTTAAAGAAACAGTTGGGCTATCTAAACGAGTATCTGCGAGAAAAGGGTTATTATCTCGAACACGAAGGGATACGAGAGGCTCTATTTTCCTACGAAACGGCGCTGATGTTCTACGACAAAGAAGGCAATGCGCACCACCTAGATTTTCATGTGGCTTTTGATCTAAAAAGCACTACGCCTTGAAGTAGAGAAATCAGACTTCCAGCGAAGCTAAGGCTTTATCCATCTCAGAAGATAGTCCATGCGTCCATCCAGAGGCTTCGGTCGATACCGCAATATAGAAACGACGGCAATCGGTGAGACGAAGGCCTGTAACGATATCGGAACCATAGTCGGCATAATACTCTTTTAGCAACGCGGGGTGGACAATATAGGACACCGAATCCTCGTTCTCCTTAACGAAATAGAAATAAAGGGCAGGGGCGTTACTTTCAATTTGAAAGGTATAGTAAGCGTTTCGTGCATATGAAGTAGGGGTCGAATGATTGATTTGAACTCCATCGCACACAAAACGGATCGTAGCTGCACCGTTTGTGTTGTTATCGAAACGAAGTTGTTGCTCGCCTAAGAAGGTGAGGATGTTGCTTGTTGGAGCCTTAGAGATAGTGCTGGCAGTGGGTTCGGCGGCGGAAGAGACGGGACTGCCTTCCGCCGATGTTTCAAGGCTTGTTGCCTCAGCTGAACCATCGAAACCGGACTGGTCACCGGAGCCGATCGAAGAGGAAACGGTTCCCCCTCCGCAAGCAGTCATCAATAAGACCAACGTCGGCAATAGAATCAGTTTCTTCATTTTTCTTCCCCTTGGAATGAGACTATTCTACATCTTACAAAAATAGTTAAGAAAACCCATTTGCGATTTCAATTGATAGTTCGCAAGTAAATCGCAACAGCCGGCCGGCGCGCGAGGAAACGTAGTCACGATGGCCGGTTTTCTCCGTCCGAAAACCCATAAGGAGGCCGATTTCCCCCGTTTTCGCCCCTTTTTCGGGCGTGCGAAAG
>JAFSUM010000033.1 GCA_017445245.1 Bacilli bacterium
CCCGCCGTTATTTTCTTTTTCAGCAGGCAAATGCCACCGAATAGCAACAAGAAAAACAGCGATAAGAGGATTTCGCCTAGCCAAACATCGTATCCGCCTAGCACATAATGGAACCCGAATTGGAAAGTGGAGCCGAATACGTACCTAGAAAACAAAGCGAAAGAAGATACGTTTGCCCACAAAATCGCGGCATAGGTGATGATTAAAAACCACGCCACCAAGAAGGCGTGGTCGCCTCCCAATGTGTTTTTGGCGTAAGTGTAAATACCCCCGTTGCTGTCAGGATATTTGTTGATCATATAGTGGTAGTTATAAGCGACCACCAACATGATCAAAGTGCCGACAACAATGCCGATTACGCTGCCCAAAGGGCCGGCCTTGCTTAAAAAAGAGCTGCCGGTAACGACGAACGAGCCCCATCCGATCGCCGTGCCGATGGATAGGGAGAACGCCCCAAAAGCGGATATCGATTTATTGGATTTCGTATGACTCATTTTCTTTTGGGCAGGCAAGCCAGAATGTCCTCTTTGGGGATGCTGACGAAGATGTGGACCAATTCCTCGTCGAAGTCTTTGTTGACCCGGTCTTGAATTATGGCGATCGCCGCATCGTGGTCCATATCCTTGATCAGTTTGGAATAGGCGTCGCAGATGGCGAGCATTTTGCTAGGCAAAGGGATGGAATCACCCTTTTTAAAGTAGTAGCCGGTGCCATCGGCCTTTTCGTGATGATATAACAGCCAATCGCTGATGTAATCAAACGACTTGACGCCCCTTAATAAACGAACGGTCACTTGGGGGTGGACCCGCACAATCTCCTCTTCTTCGGGGGTTAGCTCCCCTTTTTTATCCACGATTTCCTGAGGAATACTGGATCTGCCAACATCATGAAGCAGTGCGGCGTATTCTATACTGACCAAGCTATATTCGCTTTGGATGTTCCTTGGGAGATATTTATAAAACAGGTCCATTAGGTTTTTGACGTGCAAGACGTGGCCTTCGTTATGCTGACCGCGTGTATCGATGATGTCCGCCAAAACCTCAGTGATTTCTAACGACCTTTCTTTGGACGTTTGCAACAACCTGGTCAGCAAAATGACGACCACGGAAACAAACAAGCTGCCGAAGAACAAGATTAAGCTGGTGACCAAGTGCGGATCGGCGTATATGCCGACGAAGATGTATCCGCCCAGGAAGAAGATCAATAAGACGAGACCAAAGCTCACCATGATGTTGTCCCTTCTAACGCCGCCAGAAATAACGTCCCTCATCCGCCGCATTAAGCGAATGTAAAAGATGATGTTAACTACCATGAGCAAGGCGCCGACGATAATGAGCGAAAAAATCACGACTTTCATGCCTACAACTATATAACGAATTTTTGGAAATATTGGCTATTTTCAAAATTTTTAGTCTCTGCTTTTCGACGGGCGAAGCATAGCTTTGCCTTGCGCCTTTACGGTTTTCGGGCAATCGAACAAATTCAACATCGGGTAGACAGAACGCTTCTCGGTAACTTATCCAAGGGCAAATCGGTTCGAAATGAGTGAGAGTTGAGTTGCCGAGTTAGATGTTGGGGAGTTGCGGATGCGAGATAGATGCCAGAAATAATTACATATTCCGGTTGTTTTAGAGGCGCCTGGCTTTTTTGAAAAAATTTTGATGTAACTATTGCCATTACAACAGCCAGGTATTATATTTATGCCATCAGATGAAACCGCTACGGTTACAACTGAAACGCAAATTACAATTTTTTAAGGAGGATTCCACCATGACAAACAAAGAAAAGGCGCTGGCTCTGATTGGCACATTCGTTTCCGGCGATCTGGAGAAGGCCAAGTCTCTTCTCGCACCTGAGTACAAGCAGCACAATCTCGCTTTTGGCACAGGTGCAGACGCATTCGTGGCCGCTGTCGCAGGTCTTCAGCAGGCTCCCGTTAAGACCACTGTCGACAATATCCGCGCTTTTGAGGGCGGAGACTATGTTTTCCTTCAGACCGTTTACAATTTCGCCGGGGCAGGTGAGCAGGTCGCGTTTGACGTGTTCCATTTCAATGCCGACGGCAAAATCGATGAGCACTGGGATAACCTTCAGAATGTCGCAGAGTCGAATCCTTCGGGTCATACTCAGATTGACGGCACGCTTGAAAAGAAAGACGTTGATAAGGAAGAAACCCGCCGTATCGTTGCCGGATTTGTCGGCGATGTACTTCGCGGAGAAAACCCGGATAAGCTGACCTCTTACTACGATGGCGATAAATACATCCAGCACAACATCTCCATCGCTGACGGTCTGTCGGGACTTGGAGCGGCTCTTGAAGAAATGGCAAAACAGGGTATTTCCATGGTTTACGACAAGACGCACATGGTGCTTGCTGATGGCGATTATGCTCTCGCTTGCAGCGAAGGCTCTTTCGGCGGCGTGCCGACTACCTTTTATGATCTGTTCCGTGTCGAAAACGGATTCATTGCTGAGCACTGGGATGTAATGGAAACTCTTGCCGTAAAAGAAACATGGCAGAATCAGAACGGCAAATTCTAATGTAACCATTAAAATTACATCCGGTGTGATGTAGAATGATGGCCGGAGGTGGTTTGTATGCAGATTTCGAGCAGATTTACCGTGGCTTTGCATATCTTCGCCTGTGTGGATACGTTTAAGGATGAAAATAAGGTTACGAGCGATTTTCTCGCAAGGAGCATAGGAACTAATCCGGTCATCATTCGAAAAATACTCACGCAGCTGCAGAGCGCTGGACTTATCACGGTAGCAAGAGGAACCGGCGGAATCTCGCCGACGAGAGAACTGTCGGAGATATCCTTCTATGATGTGTATCAGGCCATAGAGCCTGTAGAGGGCGGAGACTTGTTCCGGTTCCATGAGAACCCGAGCCCACAGTGCCCTGTCGGTAAAAATATCCATGCCCTTCTCGATGACAAGCTAAAAGACATCCAAACCGCTATGGAAGACGAAATGAAAAAGTACACGATAGCGGACTTGAGGGCAGGAATGCAGGATATTCTCGCAAAAGAAGCCTGACAAAACGGGACTCCGGGGCAAACAGCTTCGGAGCTCTTTTCTAAGGAGGCGTTTAACATGGAAGCAAGAGATTATCTTGACTATATCTCAAACGAAATACATCGAACGATCGTAGCTACCGTTGATGACGATGGCCTTCCCGTGACGGCGGCGATCGATATGATGGACAGTGACGAAAATGGCTTGTATTTCCTCACGGCAAAGGGGAAAGGCTTTTATGACAGGTTGAAGAAAAGAGAGTTTCTTGCCCTGACTGCAATGAAGGGCGAGGATACCATGAGCAGCGTGGCTGTGTCTATCCGCGGAAAGGTTCGGGAGCTTGGATATGACAAGATTCCGGAACTGTTCGAGAAAAATCCGTATATGCGCAAGATATATCCCACGGAGGAGTCTATGCAGGCTCTGACGGTGTTCCAGATTTATGAGGGCAGCGGCGAGTGGTTCGATCTTTCAAAGAAACCGATAGAGCGCGACTCTTTTTCCTTTGGAGGCGCGGCGAAGAAGGCAGAGGGATACTTCATTACCGACACATGTATCGGCTGCGGAAGCTGCGCAGCGGTTTGTCCGCAGCATTGTATCGTTCAGGACGAAATGCCGTTTGCGATTGAGCAGGAACACTGCCTGCATTGTGGAAACTGCATGACGGCATGTCCTGTAGGTGCGGTGGAAAGAAGGTAACGGCATGAATGAGAAAATGACGCAGAATAAGCGGCTGGATTATCTCGTAGAAGCATTCAAAACAGACTCTGTTCAATATAAAGATTTGGAAACGCCGAAGGATACCGAAGGAAAGCGGCGCATCCTTCGTTCGCTGATGAACATCCGTATGCCGAAGGCTTTTTCAGACGACGTACTCGCTGTTCAGGACGAATATCTGAGAGGCAGAGCCGAAGAAAAAGGTATCGTGCGTCTTTCAGACATCCCGGAAATCCGCGACGGTCTATCTATTTGGCAGGGTGATATCACAAGACTTGCCGTGGACGCGATCGTTAATGCCGCGAATTCTCAAATGTTGGGCTGCTTTGTTCCGATGCACACCTGCATTGACAACTGCATTCACACCTTCGCCGGAGTCCAGCTTCGAGCAGAGTGCGGCAAGCAGATGAATCGGCTGCGCATCAAATACGGCAAAGATTATGAGCAACCGACCGCTGTTCCAATGCTGACGGATGCCTATAATCTTCCTGCGAAAAAGGTAATTCATATCGTAGGCCCGATTGTGCAATACGAGCTGACGCCGGAACTTGAGAAGGATCTGGCGGACTGCTATCGAAACACCTTGGACATGTGTCTTGATAAGGATTTGAAAAGCGTGGCGTTCTGCTGTATTTCCACAGGTGTATTTCATTTTCCGTCCAAGCGGGCGGCGGAGATCGCCGTCAGCACCGTGGACAGCTGGCTCTTACAGCATCCGGGCAGTATGGAAAGGGTGATCTTTAATGTTTTTAAGGACGAGGACAAAAAATACTATGAAGAACTTATACGATGAAATGCCGAACGGCTATCAGGAGAGCATTCAAAAGGGACTCAGTACGGTGCGGTATTTCAGTAGAAATATGTCATTCGGAACAGGCTCTAAGGAGGAACGAATCTCTGGGTTAAAGAAAGAGATCGAAGCAGCGGATGCCATAGTGATCGGAGCGGGTGCCGGACTTTCCACTTCTGCAGGACTGACCTATAGCGGAGAGCGATTTAAAAGGTACTTCTTTGATTTTGCAAGGAAGTATGGCATCCGGGATATGTATTCCGGCGGTTTCTATCCCTTCCCCGATAAAGAAACACGCTGGGCATGGTGGGCAAGGCATATCTACTACAACCGATATATTGATGCGCCGAAGCCTGTCTATCAGGAACTGCTCTCACTTGTGAAAGATAAGGATTATTTTGTTGTTACGACGAACGTAGATCACCAGTTTCAGAGAGCAGGATTTGATAAAAAGCGTCTGTTCTATACCCAAGGAGACTATGGACTTTTCCAGAGCGCCAATTCATCCATACAGAAAACCTATGATAATGAAGAATGGGTAATGAAAGCAATGAAAGCACAGGGGTTCATAAGGGACGAGAACGGGGCGTTTCAGGTTCCTGAAAGTGGTGCACTGAAAATGAAGATCCCGGCATCACTTATTCCAAAATGTCCGGACGATGGTTCGGATGTTACTATGAATCTTCGTGCGGATGATTCCTTTGTCGAGGATGAAGGGTGGCGCAGAGCGTCTGCGGCATATGCGGACTTTCTGCGCAGACATGAGCGCCTTCAAGTGCTTTATCTGGAGCTTGGCGTGGGAGCCAATACACCTGTCATTGTGAAGTATCCGTTCTGGCAAATGACACTGGCAAATGAAAAGTCAGTGTATGCCTGTATCAATTATGGCGAGGCGTTTTGTCCGGGCGAAATTGCGAACAGGAGCATCTGCATCAATGGGGATATTGGTGATGTGCTGGCGAAAATAAAATAATAGCAGGGATTTAAAAGAAAAATCAGGCTCCCACACTGCCATCACCGGTAGTAAGGGAGCCTTGCTTTATGCTTCGATGCTGATTAAAGCACGCGGAGACTGCCGCAATGTTGAGTCTGCGCAAAAGCAATCGATGAAATCTCTTTTCCTACAATTAGAGCCGAGGATATGATCTCCCTCTAAAAAGAATCCATACCAAGAGTATCATCCCTTCCCGGATCCCCGGAGAGGCCGTGGCATGATCATATCCGAAATTGTCCATAAGCATATGCCGTGAGGGTTCCCTCGGGCAGTCGCATAAAACCTTGCCCCCGTGAAGATTTTCTTTCGGAACTGGCGAAATCCGACATGCCCGAAAACGCGACATTGAAGGTCAGCGTTTAATACGTCTAATATTTTGTGCTCTATGCCTGCTTTTATAATGGCTTTAAATTCAGGAGATAAAGGACACTTTTTATATTAATTCATATTGCCTGATTCTTTTATTGACTAGGATCGGTTTCAAATAACCATTCTTCGCTAACTCAGCGCACCAATTAATGATTGTTCTATTGGTTACTTTTAATTTGCTAGCCACATCAATAGGGGCAAATTTAGTGACGCTATGTTTCTTTAAATAATCTAAAAACGATTTGGCTTTATTGGATAAATGCAACAAGCGTTCGCCTTCGTTGTTAGACGTTTCTTTCAACGCGATTGATAAAACCTTAGAAGCATATAAAGAGAATATTTTTAAGAAATAATTAATCCAAACTTCTGGATGAGGGGGATTGTTTCTTCCGTCGTAATACAAGACGGGAAGATTCATTTGAATGGAATCATAATAATCATCGATGTCATAAGACATATATTCTTCTAATGAACCGACATTTTTAAAGCCATATCCACTTAAAGAAAGATAATAATTTGAAATGATTCTAGCGGTTCTTCCGTTGCCGTCTTCAAATGGGTGAATGGTCACTAATTGATAATGAATAACTGCAGCTTTAATCAGTGGGTGGTCGCTTGATTCATTAATATAGTTAATTAATTCACTAAGCAAATCAGGCACTTCGTTATATTCAGGTGGGATATATGCAGGAGTTCCATCGTCGTTCCAAACAGCAAATAAAACTCCAGGGGGCATCGTTCCTCTTAAACCAATCTTTTCTTTTGGCTCGCCATCGCATATTTGCTTTTGGGCTTCTAATATAAGTTTTAATGAAACAGGCTCTTTGTTTTCTAATTTCTTTTCAAGAAGTTCTAACGCTAAATAATAGTTTCTTATTTCTTGTTCCGGCTTAAGAAAATGTCTATTCTTCGATTCAATAGCGGCGTCAGCTTGCTCATATGTCAAAGGATTGCCTTCAATACGATTAGAGGCATATGAAGACCTCTTTTTAGTGTTCTTTCTAAACTTGTTGGATAAATTAACTGGCAGCTTTACTAGATTTAAAGCTTCTTTATTTTTTTCAATTTCTAAAATCTTATTCAATATATCGTTGTTTAATGTTGTTTTAATCATTATTAACCTCGCATATATAATAAATCAAAATTTCACTATTTTTTCACTATTTTTTCACTATTTTTAACTTAAAAAGCGGTATCAGACAATAAGTTCTACCGAAAGTAGAGAAAAAATGACGCGGATAATTTGCGTATAGACCTCTTTGCAAGGATGATTAAGGCGAAAGGAGCGACAATGGAAAAGCAATACGAAATCGGCAATCTGATCACCGAGCTCCGAAAAGAGAAGAAGCTGACCCAATCCAAACTTGCCGAAGCCCTGGGTGTCACGGACAAATCGGTCTCCAAATGGGAGAACGGGAAAAGCCTGCCTGACACGAAAATCATGCCGCGGCTTTGCGAAATCTTGGGGATCTCGCTCGAAGAGCTGCTTAACGGCAAGCTCAACCCTATCACGGAATCGCCCGTGCTGGACGATCTCCAGCGCCTTGAGCACGTCTATAAGTACTATTCCGACGAACATCGCGTGAACGTCGGCATCTCCGACATCAACCTAGCACTTAACCTCGGCGAACGCGTCGCGATAACGGGTCCGTCCGGGTCCGGGAAGACGACGCTTCTTAAAATGATTGGTGGAATCGACCGCTTCGAGCGCGGCGAGATCTTCATCCGCAAAGAGGGTATTTCTCGCTTTGATGAGGAGGATTATGAGCTCTACCGCAAGGATTTCATCGCCTACATATTTCAGGAATACGGCGTCTTCGAAAACTATTCCCTGCTCGATAATCTCATCTTGGTTCGCCTCCTCATGGGCGATGCGTACAAAGAGGCCAAAGCCAAGGCGTTAGCCATGCTCGAAAAGGTTGGATTTGCGAAATTCGCCGGCAAAAAGGCCTCCAAATTATCCGGTGGACAAAAGCAAAAGCTTGCCGTTGCCCGCGCCCTGCTCAAGGATTCGCCAATCATCCTCGGGGATGAGATTACCTCCTCGCTCGACAAGAAAAGCGCGAAGGAGGTGCTGCGTCTGCTCTTCGCTAACGCCAGCGGGAAACTCGTCGTCTTGGTCACGCACCACTATGAAGAGGTCGAGGAGTTCTGCACGCGCAAGATCACCATGGCCGATGGAGGAATCGTGAAGGACGAGGTTCTGGAAATCGTCCCAAAGCAAGACCCTCGCGCGATTAGGCAACCCTCCAGAAAGCTTAATCCGCTACGCGCCCTAGGGATTTTGTTCCGAAATCGCGTGGGCTTAGGGCTCGCCCTCCTTTCCCTTTGCTTGATCCCGTCGGCCGCGATCGTCGGCGGCAACTACGGCCTGGACTACGCATACCAAACCACGTTGAAGGAGCCCACTACGCACCTTTTGAACGAAGACGAGCTTTACGTCCGCAAGAAAGACGGCTTCGCTAACGGAGAGCTTTTAGAAATCGCCTCGAGATTCGAAGGGACGTGTTTTGCCCAAACCCATGCGAAAACAGGCTTTTCCTATGTCGCCGATCCAAGCGTGCCCAAAGGAATCCGTTACACCCGCGCCCTCGATTCGGTCTTCGGGTTCAGCGTTCCAACTTCCCTCGCCGTTACCTTTGCCGAGAAACGCCTATCAGGGGAAAACGACGCCTATCCAGAACGTATATCAGTCGAGGATTATCTTGCCATTTTGCCCGCGTTGAATTACTTCGGCAAAAAAGACAACAAGCCCATGCCGCCCCTGAAGCTGAAATACCGGCTGGGGGAGGAGGAGTTTGCGACCAACGTCGCCTGCGTAAATTTGCTGCCTGCGGACGAAACGCCGAAAATCCATGTTCGCCCAGGCCGTCTTCCCGACGGGGCAGAGCCGCTTTCGATTTCCTTTGCAGACGGAACGGAAGCCAGCGATTTTGCTTTGGACGCAAGCCAGGACGGTTTGACCGCGATGTACGTGGGGTTCCCTCGCACGTATTTTTCCCACTTCGTTGGGGACGTAACGGAAATAAACCTTCTATGCCCCACGGGAAAGAAGGCGGAGATGAAAAGGTCGTTGGCTAGCGACGGCTATGTCGTTATCTCCGCCGAGGACGAACTCGGCGGCATCAAGGGCAACGACGTTGCCTTCACAAACGAGGCGCTCTTCTCCCTTTTTTCGGTTTTGATCACGATCGCCCTTATTCCGCTAGCGCGGCGCTTCTCCTCCCTCACGCTTCGGGGACAAAAGCACGAAGTGTATCTCTGGCGGCGGATCGGCTTTTCTAGCGAGGACGTGGAGGCGTCTTTCCTCGCGCTGCAGATGGTGCCGATGGCGGTGCTTGATGCCCTTTGCCTAGCCGGGGTTTGGTTCCTAGGCCTGGCTAGCCCGGCTTTGTTGACCCTTTCCCTGATCGAAATGGGGCTCCTAACCTATTTCCTTTGGGTTGGAGACATCAAAGCCATGAGAAAGACGATGGAGGCGTAACAATGATCGAGCTAAGAAATGTAACCAAAATCTACGATGCCGGCGGCATAGGCGAAACGGTTGGCGTTATAGACATCAATCTCAATATTGGCAATGCTGGCCTGGTGTCTTTCTTCGGCCCTTCCGGCTGCGGCAAGACCACGTTACTTAACCTCATCGGCGGGCTAGACAAGCCTACGCGAGGGGAGGTGCTCATCGATGGCGAGACAGTCAATGACGCCTACCGACTAAACCACATCGGCTGTATCTTCCAGGATTTCGTGCTCATGGAGTCCCTCACGGTCGCGGAAAACGTCCGCCTGCTTGATCGCTCCATCACCGACGCATCGATCAACGAAGTCCTTTCGAGCTTGGGAATAATGGGACTTAGGGACCGCAAGGCGGCGAAACTTTCCGGGGGCGAAAAACAACGCGTCTGCATCGCCCGCGCTCTCGTTGGCAAACCCGCTTTCCTCATCGCCGACGAGCCTACGGGCAACCTCGACGCAAGCAATCGCATCGGCATCATGCGTATCCTGAAGTCGATATCCAAGCACACCCTTGTCTTGCTGGTCTCCCACGAGAAGGACCTCGTCGAAGAATACAGCGACCGCATCATCAAATTGGAAGACGGGCGCGTCATCAGCGATTCCGTGGAGTCCCAAGCGGAAAACGATGCCTTCCCAAAGAGTCCGGGGCGAGAAACCGTTGTCCCCTTAAGGAAGACGAAGCGGAAAAGAGCCCGCGTTTTATCGGGCTTCCTTGCAAGCATCGCCATGGTGGCGTCTTGCTTTGCCGTGGGCTTGGCCTCTGGCAAGGCCGAGGCGTCCGACAACCTTCCTCAAAACGTTTACCACATGAGCGGCCCGCTCAAGGTCGAAGACCGCGTCGCACTTGCCCCGTTTGCTTACTTCAGGAATAGTCTAGAAACCCTTGGCCTAATCCTTGGCGATTCGCAAATCTCGCAGCATGAATTCTATGGAAGCGTTACCCTGCTCCCATTCGATTTCTATGACGGCAACGCTGACTGGCCATATGAGGAGGACGACGTCGTGATTACCCTAGGCGCCGCGCAAAGCCTGATTCAGAACTCCTATTCCTTGAACGGAACCTCCTATCGCAACTTAACACTCGGACAATATGGCGTGACATCGCCGGAGGATCTTGTCGGGATGCGGTTTAGAAACGGCTATTCGATCCGGAAAATAATCCCCGGAAGCGAAAACGTGGGATATGTTAATCCCCGCTCGTTCTATCGGGAAAACGCCTGGGTTAATTTGGGCACGGTCGACGAGCCGATTCATCTTTCCTTCACCTGTTATTCTTCTTTGGTTTTCCGCCGTCTTACCGGCATCGACGTCGGGGATGCGCGGATTGTTGTTTCCTCCTCCCACCCCCTTTCTTCGCACGGAAGCGTCGACATTGGAGGACAGCATTACTCCATCAAAATCTCTGCCGCGTTGGATGGTTTTGACGAAGCGGTGGTGCCTGTGTACCTCTCCTCTTATCTTCGCGGAGAAAGCATCGCCTCGGCCTATGCGTGGGACAATGGCTCGTTCCGAAAGTTGATTGGTTCCTATAAGAAAGCGAACGCGGTTTCTTACTACGACATTGTTTTGGGTAGGATCAACCAAACGAAGACCGTTATTGCCGCGGTCTCGGGGGCTGTTGGGCTCGCCTTGCTGGCGGCTACCATATATTTCCACGCAATCGATCTGAGCCTTTATTTCCGAGAGAACAAGGACGAGTATGTCGTCTATCGCTGCCTTGGCGTTTCGCGCTCGCGCTTATATCGAAGAAGCCTGGCGGGCGCCGTTTTGGGTGCGATACCTCCCATTGCCGTTGGCTCGGTGGCGGGCGTGTTGGTTGTCGCTTTCCTTTGTCGGAACGAACAGGCCGCCTTGTTCTTATCGCTCAACATTGGCACGTTTGCCATTGGCGTCATCGCTGCATTGATTCTGGTGCTTTTGCTGTGCGCGGTACTTTTGATAGGCAAATTCTTACCTAATGCGGCCGAGTTCAAAAGAATTAATGGTCAATCTCAGTAGAACGAGACACACGCAAGTCGTAAAAAGCAGTTAGGAAGACTCTTATGTCTATCTTGTCCGCAAGAATGAGCGATGCCGAATATAAAACCTCATAGGGTGATGCGGACATAGGTGTCGTCGGAATCGATTTCCACCAAAGGTCTGCCCTTCATTAGCTTCTTGGATTCCTTTGCCTTTTTCAGAAAAGGAATGAGCCAAGGGTAATCGTCCGCCACCGCCTTCCTCAGTATCCATAGAGTTGCGCGTGTGGGCAAATGGAGAGAAAGCCGGAAGCCGGATTCCTTATCCCTGACCTTAAGTTTCATGAAATCCTTTCGGCAAAGATCTTTATGGTCGCGTCATCCGACTGGATATCGATGAGGTTGCCGAGCACGCCCTTTTCCACCAACGCGACCAATTTGCGGAAGTCGATGTTCTTTACTTGTGGATTGTTGCCCAAATCGATGCTCAAGTGGCCGTCTTTGTCCATGATGAGTTCCAAAAGCTGGAGAGGAAGGTTTACGTTGACCTTCGCGTGATCTTCGTCGGTCGTCGTGATCTGGATGCGAAGGAAGAGGTTAGATAGGTCGATAGGGCCATCTTGGGGCTCGGCGAAGACGACCTTTTCTTTTTCTCTGCCGAGGAGTTCGTCGACGCTGACGTCGAGCAGTTCCGCGAGGGGAAGGAGGAGATCGATGTCGGGCATCGAGTCGCCGTTTTCCCATTTGGATACCGCTTGCGGTGAGACGTGTAACTTATCCGCGATATCGGATTGGGTAAGGCCTTTTTCTTTGCGAAGGGCAGCAAGCTTCTTTGCGAATTTTTTATTGTCCATGGTTCGGACCTCCTTGCCATCATCTTAACGGGACGAACTAAAAAGAATGATTGAGCAGGAGTTGCTTTTGCACAACCATTGGTTGAAAAATCCCGCAACCGCAGGTTTCGTGAATATCACGTTTCATCTTAGATGAAAAATAATAACGCAACTGGTCGGAATCGAATAACATCCGGTTTTTTTGGATGATCTTTTTTATCGGTAGAGATCTTTTCGTCCTCGATGTCTGGGGGCTGCCATTTTGGCAATCGTGATGTTGTGGGCGATCCGCACAAAGCGGGATGGACAAAAGCGACCAGGCGAATAGACTAGCTGATGACAGTTAACGAAACCCCAAACTGGTCGCAAAGGAACTAGCATGATGGAAAAATTAAGACTAAGAAGAAGCGCCCGCAAGGATTCGGAACGGATCGAAAAACTCGTCTACGAACACTATTACAAACTCGTGCCTATGCTGGACGGTTTTAAACCCGAAGAGGAAACGGTCTGTAAGAAAGTAGTGGACAAAGACGGCAACATCATCGCCGGCTGCACGGGCTACGTTTTCCCTTGGGGCTGCATGTACATCGATGACATGTGGGTCGACGAGAGGTATCGCCGGCAAGAACTGGGCTCAAACGCCCTTCAAGCCGTCGAGAAGGTCGCCGAAGAAAAAGGTTGCCATCTCATTTGGCTAGGAACGTGGGATTTCCAGGCAAAACCCTATTATTTGAAGCATGGTTACACTCTTTTTGCCGAGGTTAACGATTGTCCGAAAGGCCATACGGACAACCATTTGTTCAAACGTTTAGACCAAGAACGAACCATAAGGCCGTGCAAGCCGATCGAGTATGAAATATTGGACGGGTCGGAAGATGATGCCGAATATATCTGCGACCAACTCGACGACGGCTACAACGCCCCGATTCTCAAACCGAAGCATGGGTACATCAAAATCAACAGAAAGCTAGTCGACGAAGACGGCAAAGTCGTCGCCGCTATTATGGCGGGGGTAAACGAAATAGACGTTGCGTGGATTTGGAAAATCTGGGTCGAGGAAGACTACCGTGGTCAGGGACTCGGATCGTTGCTGGTTAGGCATTTCGAGAAAAAGGCAAAGGAAAAAGGCGCGACCAAGATCATATCTGAAGATATTTATGACTGGAACGTTGGTTTCTTCCAAAAGGCCGGATATAAGGTCGCGGGCGAACTGAAGGATTTGCCCAAAGGCCATAGCTTCTTTATCGTCGGGAAAGACATTTAAACGGCGGCCATAAACGCTTCTGGTTTAGCGGATGGCAAAACTGTGTCAAAAAGCGATTGGCGTTTTTTCCGTATGACCTCGCACCTTCTTTTTGATGGTTGTTGTTAATTCCCGATGACGCCGATTTTTTTCTTTGAAAGCGGTGGGGGCATGGCATCATAAAGCAAAGATTTCCTTGGAGGAAAAACCATGAAAAGTAGGGTTCTTGGTTCTGTTTCTGTTATTGCTTTGGCTTCGCTAGTTCTCTGCGCATCGCTTTTTGCTAATAAATCCGTAAGTGAAGTTATGGCGACCGACGACACGGTTTATTTTCGCCCCAATTCGCAATGGGCCATCGGCTCTTCGGTCAACCACTATGCGGCCTATCTGTGGAAAGGGGAGGGCACTAGCTTCCAAGACGCTTGGATCAATCTCAAGACCGGAACCAACGGTTATTACACATTGGCCCCGAAAGAAGGGTTCGAGAACCTCATCTTCTGCGTGATGAAAAGCGCGACCAACAGCTGGGACAATGTCCGTTACCAGACCGCCGACCTCAAAATCAACGTTCACGACGCTGATTGCTTTGCTCTTTACAACCACCGCGCCGAAGAAAAGAAAACGCAAGGGGCGTGGCATACTCTTGGCGAGACTTTACCCGCCGGTGGAGGACAAGAGAATGTCGCTGGAACCAAAAACGGCACCTTTTATCAATTGCTGGTCTATTCTTTTGCTGACGGCAACGGAGATGGGGTGGGGGACTTCAAAGGCATCATCGACCATCTCGACTATTTAAAGAACCTCGGCATCAGCGGTCTTTGGCTTTCGCCCATCCAAAAGGCTGGAAGTTACCATGGCTATGACATTCTTGACTACTATGCCGTAAACCCCGAATACGAAGTCACGGTCGACGGGGTCAAATACGATTTGGCCAAACTCATCACCGAATGCCATAACATTGGCATCAAGGTCATCCTCGACCTCGTCTTGAATCATTGCTCCTATGGCCACCCGTGGATTACCGAACATCCCAGTTGGTTTACCAATGACCCTGCCTTTGACGGGATGAAGGACTTTAATCTCAATAACTCCCAGGTGAACGCCGAACTTAAGAAAATCGGCAAATATTGGCTTACCGAATACGAACTCGATGGCTATCGCCTCGACGCGGTGAAATGGCTCTTCAATTCGGGTGGCATGAGCTCCGCGGATGATGCGCGCAACATCAACTGGCTCACCAGCTTCTATAACTACTGCAGAACCGAGGCGGGGCGCGACATCTTCATGGTCGGCGAAAACTATACGTTCGATTCCGGCGAGCTCGCTTATTATCACAAGCCTTTGGATTCCTCGTTCAACTTCAACGCGATTACCGCCGCATCCGACGCCTATGAAAACGGAAACGCGAAAGGCTATGTAACGACGATGACGAACTTTTATTCGAACGTCCATAGCCAAAATAGCAACGCACGCCTTGCCAATTTCCTTTCCAACCACGACGCAGGTCGCTTCTTCTTGTCGAATCCAGGCGTGGAGAAATACCTCTTCATGAGTTACTTAAACCTGCTTTCTCCCGGCAATTCCTTTGTCTATTATGGCGACGAGCTTAATCTGCAAGCGTCCGTCACCTACGACAACACCGTGCATAGTTCCGGCTACGAGGATTTCCTCCATCGGACTCCGATGCCCTTTGCCACCGGACACACCAACATGGGCACCTATCTACACGGCTTCTCTGATTCCTATCGTCCCTACGTTTCCAATACCTCGGTGCCTCTAACCGGCGGGACAGCGGATTCTACCGCCTCGGAAATCGCTTCCTTCTATACGGCTTATTCCGAAGCCATCCGCGCTAAAAACGCGGCACCCGTGCTTTATGACGGCGTCATTTCTTCCAACAACATCGCCGATAACCGTTTGGGTTCTTATGTCGCGAGCAAAGGCGGAAAAGCGGCGACCGTCATCTTCAACGCCTCCCACGATTGGATTACCTTGCAGATTGATGGGGCGACTACCTCTATCCTCGGCGCGGCCTCTTTCCATGGCCGTCCGACGTTGGAAAGCAACATCCTGACCATCGCCCCTCTTTCGGGCACGGTACTAAACGGTTCGCATACCTTCTCCGTCTATTCGGGCAGCGTCGATCCTGGCGAAGATCCCGATCCGGGCACGGGGATGCAGATCTATCTCCGCGGCAGCTTCAATTCCTGGGGCACGCCTTCGAACGCCTTATTCCAAGCTGCGCCCAAAGGAAGCGACTATGACTATTGCCTCCTCAACGTCTATATCGCTAAGGGGCAGGAATTCAAAGTCGCCACCGAAGACTGGAGCACCGTGTGCCTAGGCTATTACGATGGGAACACCAGCTTCGGCGACATGGGCGACTATTTTTACGAGCACGGCATCGAAAACGACAACATCAAATGCACTGCAAGCGGCTATTACGATTTCTGGCTGACCAAAGGGACGATGTACATCACCCCATTCAAAGCCCACGCCGCAAGCCTTTATGGATCGTGGAACGGATGGAAGGCCGGCCTTTCTGCCGAAACGCTGAACCCATGGAATACTTATGTTATCCACGACGTCCCCTTAAAAGCCGGCGAAGAGGCGCAGATGTGGGTGCAGGAGTGGGATGGCGAGTACACGTGCTACCTCGTTTTGAAAGATGCGGCGGACATCACTTCGCCTGCCGGGCACGCCTTTGTTCCCTCTAGCAACGGCAGGAACATCGAGGCTACCGTGGCGGGAACTTATGACATCGAGGTCATCGCGAACGGTTGGAACGAATATGGGATTACCTGCTACTACGTGATTACCATGAGCGACTCGGTCCCCGCGGAGGCTATCAACTTCGCCAAATCGTTCAATAACCAAATCGGCGCGGCATGCGACATTACCGGCAATAGTGACAAAGACACCGTCGTTGCGGCTTGGGCCGCGATGGAAGAGGCCTTCAACGATCTTTCTGCAGAAGCCCAGACCGCTTTGAAAGAAGCGACCGCGGATAGTCCCGACGAAGACATGGCTGCCTTCGCGGCCAAATATCGCTCCGTCTATGCCCTTCGTGGGACGATGTGGAGCCTTAGCAATTTCTTAGACATCGATGTACTTAGTGCGTTTGCCGTTTCGCCGCACGTTGGACAAACCGACGGCAGGCTTATCGCCTTGCTATCCTGCGCGTCTATTGGCGTCTTGCTAAGCGGGGCCCTTGTTCTCGTCTATCGGAAACGCAAAGCATAAAAGCCTGCAAAAAGCGACTTATGTTGAGTTCTGAATGTTTTTCGTCGAATTGCGCGCCTTTTAGCAAAGCCAAAAGGACGTAATAGCACGCGAATAATGTCCTCATGTATAATATTTCCATACCACGTGGGGGCATATATATGAAAAAACGACCACTATTTGCGTTAATGGGGGTTTTGCTGTTGTCTCTTTCTGCCTGCGGTGATGATAATCCGCCGGAAGAATCCTCTAGCAGCGAACCCGCATCTAGCCAATCTTCCGTCGCTGAGACGTCGGAAACTCCTTCTAGCGAATCCCAGGAACCTAGTAGCAGTTCCTCTAGGCCGAGCTCTTCTAGCTCTTCGCAAAGGCCTTCTTCTAGCCAGGAGCCTTCTTCGGAACCGACCCCGGGACCAGAACCCGAGCCCTCTTCCGAGTCTTCTTCGACTAGACCTAGCAGCTCTGGCACGAAGGAATCGAGCGAACCGGAACCCTCTTCCGAACCGCAGCCGTCTAGCAGCGAAGCGCCGTCCTCAGAACCTGAGCCGTCCTCGGAACCAGAACCGGAACCTTCTTCTGAGCCTTCCTCCGAATCTTCTAGTGCAGAACCTGTGTACGACTTTGTCGAATTCGTGTGGACATTCGCCGACGGGGTTTATACCGCCAAGGCAAAATACGTTTCCGACCAGGACCCTTCCGATGTGCATTTGTTCGATGCGGAGATGTCTTACAAGGTCAAATTAGAGCCGACGTGCGAAGAAAAAGGCATCGGCGTCTTCACCGCTTCCTACGATGGCCATACGGATACTCGCGAAGTCGATATCGATCCCATTAGCCACGACTATAAGTTCGACTCCTTCGTCTGGGCCGAAGATTATTCCGCCCAAGCCAAGTACGTCTGCGCCCACGACGCCGAACACGTGAAGTACTACACGGCGGAAGTGGACGAAGAAGTGATCCGCGTCGCGACCTACGATCGGACGGGCTTTATCCGCTATACCGCCTCCTTCGAAGGCCATAGTGAGACCAAAGACCGCGAAACCGATGCCCTCTCTCCGTTCACCTTCGAATTGAACGAAGACGGGACAGCCTACACCATCACCAAAATCGATAATCTCGATAACATGGAACTCTTGGTAATTCCCGCCGAATACGAAGGGCTCCCCGTCACCGCGATCGCCGACAATGTGGCCAATAACGCGCAGAGTCTCCGTAGGGTCGTCTTCCCCGAGACGCTTACTTCCATCGGCACGGGCTTCCTCGCCAATGCGCAAAAGCTCTCCTACGTCTATTTGCCCAAGACCATTCAGTCCATCGGGTCTTTGACCTTTGGCTATAGCCCGCGTGCCGTCTTTGTTTCCGATGCGCCTTCCCGTCCATCCACGTGGAAATTCTCGACCTCCTATACCGCCTATTATGGATGTACGGAGGGCGCGAATCTCTTCACCGTTGACGGTGTTGTTTATAAGAAAACCGATGCAGGTCTCACCGTAATTGCTTCCGATCCGCTTCAAGTAGGCGGAGACGGCATCCTCTCTATCGGCGGCGAAACTCATAAAGTCACCGTCGGTGAAGAAGCCCTTCCCGTCATCGGCATCAACATCTATGCCTTCTTCGGCGTTAACCGCGCCATCGTGGAACTCGATAGCTCTCTAACCATTGCCAACAATGCGTTTTACGATTGCACTGCGATGACGATTTACGCTCATGCCAGCTTCTCTTCCATCAGCAACGACAGCTCGCAAATCTACCGCGCCCCGACGACTGCGGGAGACATCGTCCTCGAAAACGATTGGTATGGCGTCATCGCCAGCGGCCAGGCCGTGTTGCTCCATTACATTGGTGATGAATATGACATCACGATCCCGACCTCCTTCATGGAAAACGGCGTTTCTACCGTCGCAGGTCACGCCATTTCGGGCAAAACCCTCCGTTCCATTTATGTTTCGTCCGCCATCCCCGCTCTCGAGCAATATGCGTTCGTCGTCAGCAACATCGCCTTGATGATGGATGCCGACAAGACCCCGTCTGGCTGGTCTTCCTTCGTGAGCGGTTCCAACAATAGATACTATTACCGCGTTACCGAGGATAGTTTTATCGAGCACGACGGTGCCATCTACGTCGCCCATTACGATTCGTGGTACGAGAGGACCTATTTGGGCTTCTTCCGCCTCGTCGACCCTGAGTGTCAGGCCTTCGTCATCGCCGATGAGATTCTCGTCGGAGAAGAAAATCTGTCCGTCAAATCGATTCTTCCCAACGCTTTTATCGATAGCAGCGTCACCTGCGTCTACATCCCTAGAGACGTCGACACTATCTACAGCGATCCGGGCCTTACCAACGGCAAAGTGGGCTCCGTCATCGTCTATACCAATGCTTCGGACCGTCCGAGCGGATGGAATACCAGCGCGATTTCAGGCCTCACGATTTGCTATGGCCAATCGATCGATAGCCTCTCTGGCCTCTTCATCAAAGACGGCCTTATCTATCAAACAATCGATAACGAAGGCGTCAAAACCTTGACGGTTCTCGGCTATCAGGGCGAGCAGCCTTCTGCGCTCGTCGTCCCTGATATCGTCGCTACCGAACAAGGCGACCTTCCCGTCACCGCCATCGGCGAACGGGCCTTCTATGGGATCAAAGGTGTTTCTAGCGTCACGCTGTCTGGCGTCGTCGAACTCGGGGCCTATGCTTTCGGCTCTTCTTCCATCGAAACGATCGACTTGGGGGATAGCCTCCAATCCATCGCCAACTATGCGTTCTATCAGTGCCATGACCTCGCCGAAGTTCACTTCCCGGAGAACACCCTCCGTCAAATCGGCACGGACGCGTTCTATTACTGCACCTCGCTACGTGAAGTGCATATGCCTGCTTCGGTGACTTCCTTCGGCAACTATTGCTTTGGCAGCTGCAGCAATCTCGTTACCTTCACCTTCCCCGATGAATTCGAGGGTGAAATCCCGTCTTCCATGTTCTCCAACGACGGAGCCCTTACGGAAATCGTCATCCCCAGAGGCGTAACTTCCATCGGCTATGAGGCCTTCTCTGGTTGTTCTGGCCTAATGAAAGTCAAAATCAGCGAAGGCGTGCAGTCGATTGGAGCCAACTGCTTCTCGAATTGTTCCTCCTTAATGCGCCTCGACATTCCCCTTTCCGTCACCTCTGTTGGCAACTATGCCTTCTCCGGTTTCACCAGCGCTTCGACCATCTTCATTGAAGCGACTAGCGTCTCCTGGAGCTACAACTGGAAATCCAATTGCCAAGCCAAAATCGTCTACGGCGTCATTCCCGATGGCGAGGGCAGCGCGGACGGCTTCTTCTATTACCTCAGTCAAGACTGCGCCTTCCTTGCGGGCGTCGATAGTTCCATCACGGGTGAAGTGGTGGTTCCCGAAAATGTCGTCATCGATGGCAAACAGTATAAGGTCCGCAAAATCTTAGCCGGCGCCTTCAAGAACAACACCTCCATCACCAGAGTCACCTTGCCCGAAGGCATCACCGCGATCGGCGACGAGGCTTTCTATGGCTGCAGCAACCTGACGGAGATCAACTTGCCCGAAGGCCTTGTCTCCATCGGCGATTCCGCCTTCTATAGCTGCAAGTCCCTCGCGGAACTCATCGTTCCCGATTCCTGCACCTCCCTTGGCAGACTCTTCATCCAATACACCGCTTTGAAGAAAATCAGCATCCCCATGATGGATCGCCGCTACAGCGAATACTTCAATTCGGGCACGATTCCCGCCCTCTTCATCGTCCGCGGTGGGGCCCTTCCCGATAATGCGTTCTCCGGTTCTGCTCCCCAGGCGATCGAACTCTATGAAGGCGTCACGGCTATCGGCGCCAGCGCGTTCGCAAACGTTAGCAACATCTATCGTCTTATCGTTCCCGCTTCTGTGGAAACGGTCGGCAAAGGCGCCTTTAATGGCGCGGGTAATCTGACGGTCTATTTCCGGGCCAATGAGGCTGGCGCTTCTTGGGCTTCCGGCTGGAATACCGGCATGAACAAGGCCGTCTTCGGCTTCAACACCGACAACAAGGAAGTCTACGCTTCTGGCATCCATTACCTTGTCGAGGAAGACCACGTGTCCGTTGTCTATTTCGATGGCGACGCCACGCAGGTCGATCTCCCCGCCGAAATCCGTGGCCTCCCCGTCACCCGCGTCGAAATTCAGGCGTTCCAAAACCAGGCGAACGTCAAAGTCATCACGGTGCCCAATACTGTAACCTTCATCGGCAAAGGTGCCTTCATGGGCTGCAGCGGCCTTGAGACGCTACGTGTCCCCTTCCTAGGCCAAGGCATCGGCAAAGAAAACTATCTCTGCTATTTCTTCACCGTCGGCGATCTCGCCTATTACACCACCGACGACCAGCGCGGTGCGGTCATCCCCGCTTCGCTGCTCTACCTTCGCATCGATGGCGGCGCCCTCGTCGATAGTGCCTTTGGCGGTTCCGCTCACCTCAAAAAAATCACCTTGGGTGACAGCATCACGCGCTTTGGCTCCAACCTCTTTAGCGGTTGCACGTCCCTCGAATATAACCGCGATATCGACAGCGATAGCCCAACCCAGCAGAACTACCTGGATTACATCGGCACCGAAAGTAACCCCTACATGGTGCTGGTAAAGCTCGACTACTGCGGTAAGGGAACCGTCCGCGTCCACGCAGACTGCGAAATCATCTATCAGGAGGCCTTTGCCAATAACACGAAGGCCCGCGTGGTCGTTTTGCCAGACGGCATAAAGGCCATCGGCATGAGGGCTTTCTACAACACCAACATCTATTCGGTGAACCTCCCCGATTCCATCACCTCCATCGGCAGTTACGCCTTCTCGAAGTCTTCGCTGCAGGGTGCCTACTTTGGCGAAGAGTCGCAGTGCACCTCCATCGATAACTACGCCTTCTACGATATCGTCGCCCTCGAAGGCCTGACCTTGCCCGGCCACATTTCGACCATCGGCAGCTACGCCTTCTCCAAGACTTCGCTCACCCACATCGATGTTCCCGCTTCCTGCACCTATGTTTACACAGGCGCCTTCTCGGATGTCTATAACAGCTCCACCGTCTTCGTCTACGTTCCGTCTACGACCTGCGTGCAGTCGAAGGCCTTCGCCAATCTAGGCAATGCCCGCATCGTTACGGATGCCGACACCACGCCGAAGATCTGGGTCAGCGACTGGAATAGCGGCAGCACGAATGTCCGTTACGGCATCACCCACGACCGTATTTGCACTTCTGGTGACGTCGTTTACATCGTCGGCTATTACGGAACGACCGGTGAAGCCATCGCCCCCGCGCCCGTCGCCTCGACCTATGCGGCCGGATCGCGTGATCTCGTCATCCCCAACCAGGTCATCCAAGGCGAACGCCCGGCCTTCACGGTCACGGAAATCGCCCCGTACGCTTTCTATGGCTGCCTCTGGCTGAAATCCATCAGCTTTGAGGATGCCGCGGTGGAAATCGTCGGCGAATACGCCTTCTATAACTGCACCAACGTCACGAGCTGCGTGTTGAATGACGCAATGTATTACATCGGCAATCATGCCTTCTACGCCCTTAACGATGCGGCCTACACCGCGAAGAACTACATTATCTATGTCGGTTCTTCCAGCAATCCGTATCTGCTATGTATCGGCGCGAACCGTTCGTTCTCGGGTGGCACCGTGACGATTGAAAATGGCTGCAAATTCATCGATAGCTATGCCTTCTATCAGCGCAGCGTCTCCTCGGTGACCTTGCCCGCCGGCCTTCTCGGTATTTGGGAGTCGGCCTTTGCGGACAACTCGGCGTTGGCCGGCAAGACCATTTTCATCCCTGGCAGCGTCCTCTACATGGGCCAATGCATCTTCCAATATAACCGCGGCATGAGCTTGTATCTCCGTTGCGGCGCCTCATCGCGTCCTAGCGGTTGGAGCGAAGCCTGGAACTACAAGAACAACCCCATCATCAGCACGGATACCTATAGCACCACTTGGGGCGTCAGCGCCTAATCGTCGCCTAACGCTTCTATGGGCCATCATTTCTTCTCGGAGTGGTGGCCCTTTCTTCTTGAACCGCTTTACGATACTTACAAAGCGATGTATCTAAACCGCATCGACGATCTCACTCACGTCATCGCCATCACCATTCGTAGCGCAGGTTATGGCAAGGAGTGGGCCTCCAACGTCAACTCGGAACTTCCGGCGAAGCGCAAGGCTTCCGGGAAGCTGCCGACCAAGTCAAAGAAGGCGTGAAGAAGTATCTCGATATCAAGGGATACCAGCAATTCGTCGATAAGGGCAACGTCATCTTCTGCGTCGCAGGCTTCTCCCGCGGCGGATGTCGATCAAGCCATACCAAAGGGGGCCTGTTCCTAGACCCCGCTTTTTGGCGGGAACGCCTTTTGGCTTAGGGTCCGAAACAATGGTAAAATGAATAGACGGCCATTCTAATTGAGGGGGAAATGCCATGAGAAGAGGACTCATCCGAAAAGCCTTGGTAGGGTTTCTAGCCGCGTGTCTACTCGCAAGCTGTGACATCAGCTCGATGTTCGGCTATTCCACTAGTAGTGCCGATGCGGGTGTTCGTCCCCATGCCGGCCACTATCTTTTCGACCTTTATTCGCCGACTCAAAACCGTAACCCCGGCGTCCGTTATGCCCGTGGCGAAACCACCCTCAAAATGGACAACAAAGACGTTTACGAGGCGTTTCTGTTCGAAACTTTGGATTCGGAAGACACCACGGTCACCTTTAATATCGACAAAGGCAAATACAAAACGCTGTGCTTCGTTGCTGGCTTGGCCGAAAACTATTTCAGCCATTATGACTTTAACTCTAGCTGTGCCTTCTCCGTCTGGAATGGGAACACGCGCATCTACGAAGACATGTTTTATGCCCTTGGGCCTTCGAAATACGTTTCCGTGGATATTTCCACCGCGAGCAGCCTTACGTTCTTCCTCTCGCACCAATTCAGCATGGATTGCTTTGGCGTCGGCGAAGTGACGTTATGGGAAGACGCGAACCATTCCATCGCCCCAGCCGTCCAACACGCGGACAAGGAGGAGGACTTCCTCGATAACACGTATTTTGTCTATGGCGACGGAAGCAATGGGGCGGATACGTGGGAACACCTTGACGATGATGACGGCGACAGCGGGTACTTCAAAATCCTAGGCGGCGACAAGTACGCCCTCGTGGACAACGAGCGCATCACCAAAGGCGTCGCGTTTACGACCGCCACTTGGTTTGATGACACAGATTGCAAGAAATTCGTCATCAACGCGATGGGTCGTTACCAATACCTCCATTTCAACCTCGGGCATATCGACACGTCCAAAACCGATGGCAGCGTGTATCTAAGAGTCTCGGTGGACCGGACCGTCAAGTTGCTCCGACTAGCCAAAGACGATGACCTTCCCCACGACATTACGATTCCCCTCAATTACGGGAAGATCGTGACGTTTGAAGTATTTCCCGACCCCAACTGCAAAGACCGCAAGGACATGTTTAGCTATGGCAGCTATTGCATTTATAACATGATTGGCTCGCCTAATGAGTCTTTTCCCGCAAGCAGCTCGCAGCAAGTTTTTGATGGCAGCTACAAACTGATTTCGGAAGTCGGCAAGCCCTTTAGCATCGTCAACCAGTTCAGCAACGCGGACACCATCATGGACGGCAAGACGTCGATGGCGGGTATCCAGATGTGCGGCGTCCTCTATTCCGAAGGCCTCCGCATGAAGTCGATTTATAACACCCTTACCTCGGGTTTAGGAGCCGTCTCGGCCAGAGCGAGCTTTAATCTGCGCGGAGCCTTTGATTTCCTCACGTTCAAAGTGGGGCGCAGGGACAAGTCGGCTCTTGTTTCGGAAAAACTGAACATCTATCTCGACGACAATTTGGTGCTGAATGATGCATTGAGTTCCATGGGCGCCGTCAAAGACTATGAAGTCCGCGTCACGGGTGGTAAAAAAGTCACCTTTGAAATCGTAGGAACAAGCGACACGTATCGTGGTTTCTATGGGATTGTCGATATCGGCGTTCATACCGGCGTGGTCCGTCCTCTATCCTTTGACCATCGACCCGTTTCGCCTCGCGCGGCCCAGGACGATTACGTTTCGGGTCAAACGTATTACCTGATGCGCGATATCTTGCCTTACGAATCCTTTTCGAAACAAAACGAACAGGACATCCTGACCGATGACCGCAACGATACCGCCGAATATACGACCGCCGATGGGCGTGGCTTTGAGGCCAATGGTACGTGGCATTCCGAGGGCGTCGTACTACAAACCGGAACGTATGCGTCTTTAGGAGGTGGTGGCGCTTCGATCGCCATGGGCGCGATGTTTGTCGGATTCGTCTTGCTGGTGCCAATGGGCATGAGCGACGTGAACTGTGCCTCTTTAGCCGCCTTTAATCTCCGCGATAAATTCAGCGCCCTGTCCTTCAAAGTCGCTCCGACGCAAGACGGAGGCAAGATGGAGAAGCTCTCCGTCGTCACGCCTAATGGCGTCCTCGCTGAATATGATCTCGACCCGATGGGCGAGACAACATGCACGCTTTCCGTGGATGGCGTATCCGAATTCATGTTCTTCCTCTCCTTCACCGACAGCGGTTCCGTGCCCTTTGGGTTCTACGACATGGAACTCACGGCAAAATAAGGGACTTCTGATTGAAAAAACCAAGTTCTGCGCGATTAGGAACGCATTGCTTGGTTTTTGTTTTCCTTACGTGCGTGCGGATTTTCTTTGCTTTTCTTACCCAAAGCGGCTAGATTGACGTTATAAGCCTTTCACGGAGGAATAAATATGAGAGCAAACTGGAAAGTGTTGTCGCTTCCGTTTCTTCTCGTCCTGGCACTAGGTGCCTGTGGCGAGGGAACGAGTTCGTCGCAGCAGACGAGCAGTGGTCAGGCGACCACGAGTCAAACTAGCGGCGGTGGAACTTCAAGTTCGTCCGCGCCGACGGAGGGCATCGCCTTATTTGACGCCAACAGCGTCCTGGTCGGTGGGGTTAAGGCCAACCCGGCTGACCCGAATTCACCCTTGCCCGAACTGAAGGAAAACATCCTTACGGCGCCTCTAGCCACTTACCGCCTCGCCGGAAAAGGAGAGGCCCCGTACGTCGAAGTTTCCGAAATGGCGAACGCGATCAATGTCGCAGCGGCTACGGTCATTACGCCGGGGATTACCACCGAAAGCAAATCCGACGGGTTCCACATTTATTCCCCCGATAAGAAAGGCGAATTGATTCTTAACGCCGAAACCGATCAGGTCAAAGCCAAGAACACCGCCTCCTTCTCCCACCCGGCCGTCACCGACAATAACGGCGTCACGGGCGACTATTGCGTCTTCCGCGGCAAGACCATCGCCGAAAGCGATAAGACCAAGGTTTATACGGAGGACGGATCGGCCATTCCCGAATACCTGACGTTCGATTTTGCGAAATACGGGTTCGATATTTATAAGCAAAACGGCAAGTTCTATGCCCCTCTTGAAGCCCTTTCCAAAGTCATGTACCGCGACATCGGTTTGGATTTCGCCTATAACGGCAAGGAATTCCATCTCAATGCGCTAACGAATTACACCAGGGCCCGCATCTATTCTTCCAAGGGCTATTGGATTTCTGCGGGCGCGATTTATAAGCCTAGCGCCAAAAAAGGCGAAGGCGAGGCTTTTCGCTTCGAATATTCCTATAAAGCCCTGAAGGCGGGAAGCGAAACGGAAACCGAAACCCTCACCAAGTTCATGATTCTCAATGACGACGCGGCCAAAACGGGTTTCTGCGTGACCTGTGTCGGCACGGAATACGATCCGAACAAGACCGTTCCTAGCGACGAAGCGTATTTTGGCTACTCCTGGACCAAGGAAGCCGAGATGCTCTACGTTCGCGTCAGTCAGGAAGGCACGCCTGTTGGCGACTATTGCATCCATCTCGACGAGACCAACTTCAACAAAAAGGTCATCGACAAAGGCGTCAGCGAATACAACTACAACATCCTTCGCTTCCTCTTCGATAACATCTATGGCCTTAAGGCCATCAAAGGCATCACCGATGCCGAAGCCTATTTCGAGTCCGTCGGGGCCAAAGAGGGTTTGAAGAGCACGCAGATCGCAGACTATAACAAAGCCCTCGCCAAGCTCATCGGCGCGGTGGATGATGGCCATACCGGCTTCACGTCCCTTTCGCCTTATACCGCCTATGAAGATAGCTCCTCGTTACCCGAACTGATGTCGAAAGAATTTGGGCCTCGTCTCAAAGACCTCACCACTAAAAAGAACAAATATGCGCAAGCTAGGGTCACGAAATACGCGGAACTCAACCCCACCGATCCGCGAAGCGGCAATACGGATCCGAATTATTACCAAGGCCTTACTTTATCCAAGGACAAGAAGACGGCGATTATCACCTTCGACGGCTTCCAGCATACCGCGGCGGAAATCGATAGCATGGGTGCCATGTTCCCGCCCGATTATGAAATTGAAGAATCCGAATACCGCATCCTTTCGCGTTCGAAGATGGTCAATTCTTCTCCGGATGGTTTCTCGGCGGCTTTCCAGATTCTTAAGACCATCAACAAAAACGCGGACGTCGTCAAAAACGTCGTCGTCGATTTGACGAATAACGGTGGCGGCATGATTGCGACCTTGCCTTATCTTGCCGCTTTCTTCACCGACGACCCTACTTACGTGCTTAAAGACACCACGAACAACACCGTTCGCGAATACCATTACAAGGTCGACCTTAACGCGGATGGCGTCTATGGCGGCGCGGGCGACACGTTCAAAGGCAAGTTCAATTTCTTCTTCCTGACGTCTGGATTCTCCTTCTCTTGCGGCAATTGCCTCCCTGGCATGGCTAAGGACGCAGGGGTCAAGATCATCGGTGAGAGAAGCGGTGGCGGCGTGAGCCCCGTCGGCGTCTACCTCGATGCCCTTGGCAGTGGCATCAACCTCTCGAACTTCACCAACATGGCTTATAAGGGGCCCGACGGCAAATACATGCAAAACGATGCCGGTATTCCCCTCGACCACGAATTCCCGCTTCAAAACGGCAACTGGTACGACCCTGAAGCAATCAACACCTTCGTGAGCTCGCTGTAACCATTAAGGCCCTCTTATGCAACTACATGGGAGGGTTTTTCTCGCTCTTTCAACGGTAGTTAACACCCCTTTTAGGGGTTTGTATGCATCAGCCAATGTTTGTTTATTTACAAACTTGCGGTTTATCTACTTACAAACTTGCGGTTTTACTGCGACTCTATGGGCGCTGGTCGAGGTGAAATTAGGCGATGCCGAAGAAATCAACAAGGCTTCTTTGAAACTTCTCTCTCTTGCGAATGACATTGACGAGAAAGAGCACCCAAGACCAGCTTTTCTGATGATTATTACTTGCGGGGCCTTTGCCTCAAGAGACAAAAATGGTGTTTATATCGTCCCCCTCGGTTGTCTTAAGCCATAAGTGAACTATGGCCACAAAGGACCCCAATAAAAGCCGGGCAAGATCACTTTAACTAAGACACGGCCTCTTTCCGCCGCATGGATAGGTTAATGTTTTTTAACGAAATATAATGAAATTTAATGATTTTGCTTGAAAGCGCTTTCAACATCGTGCATAGTTAGGTGCAAACATGTTAAAAGAAGCACGCCTTAATCAGATTCTCGAAGCGGTCAACGAGCGGAAGTACATGTCCCTCCGCGCTTTGATGGACCTCACCAATAGCAGCGAATCCACGATTCGCGCAGACCTTATCGAATTATCCAAAGCAGGGAAGATCTATCGCCTTCGCGGCGGCGCCCAAGCCATCAATAATGAAAGCTTTTCTTTTGAATTGTCCCTCGAAGATAAGATGGGAATTCGCTTGGCCGAAAAGAAAGCCATCGCCCGCAAGGCGCTTACTCTTATTCGTCCGAACACGATTCTCTATTTCGACGCAGGAACGTCTACGTATGCTCTTGCAGAGGAACTCGATGTCCCTGGCGTAAAGGTGGTCACCAATTCCGTCTATTTGGCCCGTAAGGTCATTTCCAAGGGCTACAAGGCTTATGTCATCGGTGGGGAGTTCAAGTCCTCGACCGACGCGTTTATCGGTCCCATGGCGCAAGAAATCCTCTCGCGCTTCCACTTTGATATCGGGTTTTTCGGCACGAACGGAATCCATTTGGAGCAGGGGTGCACGACCCCTGACGTAGAGGAAGCCGCGATCAAGCAAAAGGCCATGAACCAATGCGAGGAAGCTTATATCCTCGCGGACTCTTCCAAGTTCGGCGTCATCACCAGCGTGAGCTTCCATTCCTTCGATCCCGAGCACATCATCACCGACCATATCGAAAAAGACGAATTCAAGAACCTTGGTATTTTGGAGGCCAAAGCATGATCTATACCGTAACCTTTTCGCCCGCGATCGACTATGTCGTCGATTTGGACCATCTCGAGAAAGGCGCGATTAACCGGAGCAAGGGAGAACATTGTCTCCCGGGCGGAAAAGGCATCAACGTGTCCATCGTTTTGGCCAATTTGGGTAAGCCTTCCATCGCGACGGGCTTCCTCGGCGGCTTTACGGGTGCCTATATTCGCGACGAACTCGAAAAGCGCGGCATCGCCTCGGGATTCGTGAAAGTCGATGGCAACACGCGCATCAACGTCAAACTTCGTGGCCAGGAAGAAACCGCGATCAACGGCCAAGGACCCCATATCACCGACGAGCAGATCGAGGAATTGATGGAGCAGTTAGAGAAATTGACGAACAAAGACCTCCTCGTCATCTCCGGCACGATCCCTTCTTCCCTTCCTAGCGATATCTACGAAAAGATCCTCGAACGCATTAAGGACAACCATGTCGAACTTATCGTCGATGCGACCAACGACATCCTCCTCAATACCCTTAAATACCGCCCCCTCTTGGTCAAACCGAACCAAGAAGAACTCGAAGAGATGTTCCATGTGACCATCCATAACGAAGAAGAACTTATCGAAAATGCGAAGAAGCTTTTAGCTCTTGGGGCCAAAAACGTCATCGTCTCCCTCGGCGGGGATGGGGCGTTATTAGTCGGCGAAGGGCTAGAGCCGCTTCATTTACCCGCCCCTAAGGGCAAAGTCGTCAATACGGTCGGAGCAGGGGATTCCCTGGTCGCCGGCTTTATCGACGAATACACCAATTCGGGAAACATCGCGAAAGCCTTCCGTCGAGGCATCGCGACAGGCAGCGCTTCCGCCTTCTCGGAAGGACTGGCGACCAAGGAAGAGGTCGAAGCCCTGCTTAAAAAGATGGATTAGAAAGGAGGATAAGCATGAAAATAACAGACCTGCTATCAGAAAAAACCATCTCCACAACCGTATTCGCCACATCGAAGGAGGACGTGATCAAGCAAGCGGTTGCCCTCATCGCGAACTCCGGCGCCATCCGTGATGTCGCCGTTTACGAGAAAGGCGTCTTCAAACGCGAAGACGAATCGACGACCGGCATCGGAGAGGGTATTGCCATTCCTCACTGCAAATCCGACGTCGTCGCCAAACCCGCTTTGGCCGCCATGGTCATCCCTGAAGGTGTCGATTACGCCGCACTAGATGGCGAACCCGTCCACCTCTTGTTCCTCATCGCGGCCCCCAACTCGGAAGATAACGTCCACCTCGACGTCCTCGCCCGTCTCTCCGAAATGCTCATGAACGACGAGTTCAAAAACAAACTCCTCGCCGCGAAAAGCAAGAAAGAATTCCTCAAAGTCATCGACGAAGCCGAATCTGAAAAGCTAGAAGAAGCGGAAGAAACCGAACAGTTCCCGCGCGTTTTGGCCGTCACGGGCTGCCCGACGGGCATCGCCCATACCTACATGGCCGAACAGTCTTTGAAGGACAAGGCCAAGGAAATGGGCATTTCCATCAAAGTCGAAACCAATGGCTCCGGCGGCATCAAAAACGCTCTCACGGATGAAGAAATCGAACACTGCGAAGGCATCGTCGTCGCGGCGGACGTCCAGGTTGAAATGGACCGTTTCGCCGGCAAGCGCGTCGTGCAGGTCGCGGTCGCCAAAGGCATCCACGAGCCCGAGCGCTTGATTAAAGAAGCCCTCGATCCCAATACCCCCGTGTATATGGAGGGTGAAGAACGCAAGACCAGCGGTGGTGATGGCAAGCCTTCTGTTGCCCGCCAGATCTATAAGCATTTGATGTCGGGCGTCAGCCACATGCTGCCGTTTGTCATCGGCGGCGGTATTCTCATCGCCCTCGCCTTCTTAATCGATACCATCGCCGGCAATGCTGGCGCGAAGAACTTCGGCGACGTGAACCAAGTCGCCCACTGGTTCAAGACCGTCGGCGGATATGCCTTCAACTTCATGGTCTGGATTCTCTCGGGCTTCATCGCGTACTCGATTACCCGTCAAAACAAAGGTGCCTTGGCCGTCGGTATGGTCGGCGGCTTCATCGCGACCCAATCCGACTTCAACATCCTCGCCTCGATCCAAGGCAAAGATTACACCCTCACGGCTAACGCGGGCTTCCTCGGCGGCATCGTCGCCGGTTTCGCGGCTGGCTACCTCGTCATCGGGCTCAACCGCCTCTTCAAATTCCTGCCCAAATCGCTCGAATCGCTTAAGGCGACTCTCATCGTCCCGGTGCTTGGCACGTTATTAATCGGCTTGACCATGTATTTGGTTAACACCCCGCTTATCTACGTCAACATCGGCTTCACCAACATGCTCAACTGGCTCGCCCAGAATAACCTCACCATCTTGCTGTGCGCTCTCCTTGGCGCGATGATGGCCATCGACATGGGCGGTCCGATCAACAAAGCGGCCTACGTCTTCGCGACGGCTGCTCTTGCCTCCGCTTCCAGCGCCGAGCCTTCTGGCTACATCATCATGGCGGCCGTCATGGCCGGTGGTATGGTGCCGCCTCTAGGCATCGCCATCTCCGCCAACCTCTTCCCGCAGAAATATAAGAAGAATCAGCGTCGTGACGCCTATGTTAACTACGTCATGGGTGCTGCGTTTATCACCGAAGGCGCGATTCCCTTTGCTGCCAGCGATCCTTGGCGCGTCATTGTTTCCTCGGTCGGGGGTTCTGCCGTCGCCGGACTTCTCACCGGACTCTTCGGCTGCCAGCTTTTCGCCCCGCATGGCGGTGTCTTCGTCCTCGCGACGATCCAACCCTCCGGCTGGACCATCCTTCTCTATCTTCTCGCCATTGTCGCCGGTTCGTTTGTCACCGCGCTTCTGCTCGGTATCCTAAAGAAGAATGCCGACAACCCCGAACTCGGCAAATGGAAGGGCATCAACTTCCCTTGGGCCAAATAATATAAAGGAGCATATACCATGAAATCGTTCACCTACGTCATCACCGACAAAGAAGGCATCCACGCCAGACCCGCCGGCCTCGTCGTGGCCGAAGCCAAGAAATTCGCCTCCGCCATCACCATCGAAAACAAAGGTAAGAAAGCCGACCTCAAGCGCATCTTCGGCGTCATGTCCCTCTGCGTCAAAAACGGCGAAGAAGTCGTGATCACCTGCGACGGCGCCGACGAAGAAACCGCTTCTGCCGCTGTCGAAAAAGTCTTCAAGGAAAATCTCTAATATGACTTCCCACAAAGGATCCCGCGTTTTCGAGGGATACGCGTTGGGTAAAATCGCCGTCTATTCCGCCATCAAGGTGGAAAAGGCGGCGGGCCTTGGGGCCGAAGCCGAATTCGCCCGCTTCGAGAAAGCCCGTGCGGAAACCATCGCCGCCCTGGATAAGTCCTACATGGAAACCTTGTCCAAGCTCGGCGAAGCGGAAGCCGCACTGTTCGCCACCCATAAGGTCATGGCGGAAGACCTCGATTTCGAGGATGCCATCCGCGCTGAACTCGAAGGCGATGTCTCGGCCGAATACGCGGTCCACGCCGCCGGTGCCCAACTTGCCGAAATGTTCGCGTCCATGGATGACGCCTACATGAAGGAGAGGGCCAACGACGTCCGCGAAGTGGCCGCCCGCATCGTTTCTGCCCTCCGTAAGGAAGAAAACGGATTCGAACTCAAGGAACCCTCCATCATCGTCTGCGACGACCTCCCTGCCTCGGAGCTCATGAAGCTCGACAAGAAGATGATCCTCGGCATCGTCTTCGCCAAGGGCGGATCGAACTCCCACGTCTCCATCCTTACCCGTATGCTGGAAATCCCGGCCCTCTGTGGTCTGGATTCCCTTGAGGTGACCAAAGAGCTGACTGGCTCCTTCGCCATTCTAGATGCGATGAAGGCAGAACTCATTCTCGCCCCCGATTCCAAACTTCTCTCCGCTTATTCTGCAAAAAAGAAGGAGTATGAAGAGAAAAAAACGAAACTGCAGGCTTTTAAAGGTAAGCCGACTCTAACCAAAGACGGCAAGAAAGTCGAGATTTACAACAATATCGCCTCTTCCTTCGAAGTCGAAAACGCCATCCGTAACGACGCGGAAGGCATTGGCCTATTCCGTTCCGAGTTCATCTACCTCGAAGCCAGCGACTATCCCACCGAAGAGGAGCAGTTCGAACACTATAAGCGCGTCGTCGAAGCCATGGGTGAGAAGCAAGTTATCATCCGCACCCTCGATATCGGCGCGGACAAGAAGATCGACTACTTCGATTTGCCCGAGGAAGAAAACCCGGCGCTTGGCTTCCGCAGCATCCGTATCTGCAAGGCCCGCCCGGAAATCTTCTTGGCCCAGCTACAGGCCCTCTACCGGGCTTCGGCCTACGGTAATCTCGCCGTCATGGTCCCGATGATCATTTCGTTAAGCGAAATCACCTTCATTCACGAGATGGCCGCGCTTGCCAGGGAAAACCTCAAGGCGCGTAACCTCCCGTTCAACGAGAAGATGAAAATCGGCATCATGGTCGAAACGCCGGCCGCTGCGGTGTGCTCCGATCTCTTCGCCGCGAAAGTCGACTTCTTCTCCATTGGCACGAACGACCTTAGCCAGTACACGTTGGCCATCGATAGGGTCAATCCGAACCTCGCTTCGAGTTTCAACCCGCACCATCGCGCGGTGTGCCGCCTCATCAAGCTCTCGACCGAAAACGCCCACAAGGCTGGTATCCCCATCGGCATCTGCGGCGAACTCGCCCGCGACGAGAAGCTCTTGCCCTTCTTCCTAAAGATCGGGGTCGACGAGCTCTCGGTCTCCCCAGCCTATACGCTGTCGTTAAGGGAACAGATCTCCCATATCGACACCAACGACGTCAACGTCGAAGACTTCATCTAATCCATCATCAAAACGACGGATGCCTCTTGATTCGTTCAAGGGGCATTTTCTTTTGGTAAAATTGCTTTGTGAAAAATGTCGGCATCGCAGTCAATCGAAGCGAATTCCGGAATTGGCTATCCATGTATGGGAAAAGCGAATCGGAATGCTGGCTCGTTTTGAAACGGGGCAAACCCCAAGACGACGGGGCCTTCTATTATTTGGACGCCGTAGAAGAAGCGCTTTGCTTCGGCTGGATCGACAGTGTCCAAAAGATCGTCGAGGGCGTGCACTTGCAACGTTTTAGTCCACGTACCAAGAAAGGCTATTGGACCGAACTCAACAAAGAGCGTTTCCGCAGGCTAGAGAAGCTTGGTCTTATGACCCCCGAGGGAAGGAAGGTCGCGCCGAAGATGGGGGCGCGCAGTTACTCAATTGATTCCGATGTCGAAGCCGCCTTAAAAAAGGCACGTGTGTATTCGAAATTCAAAACGTTCCCTCCGCTATACCAACGGGTACGGGCTTATAACGTTGCCTTTTATAAATCGTTCGACACGGAAGCTTATCAAAAGGCGTTAAACCACCTGATTGAAGAAACGCAAAACGGCCGCATGTATGGCGAATGGAACGATTACGGCCGTTTGTTGGATTATTGATCTTTATAGATTTCGGCAATGTGTTTGAAGTCTTCGAACCGCTTTTCGAATGCCTCGACTGCTTTCGGGGAGAATTGTTTGCCAGCCTGGGCGATGATCTCGTCGCGGGCTTGCTCGATGGTCCACGCGTCCTTGTAGCAGCGTTTGCTGACCAAGGCGTCGAAGACATCGGCTACGGAGGCGATTTGGGCTTCTACGGGGATTTCGTCGCCTTTTAAGTGATGCGTGTATCCGTTGCCATCCCATCTCTCGTGATGGTATTGGGCGATGACCGCGCCTAGTTGCATGATGTTGCCGGGTACGCCCTTGAGGAGTTGGCCGCCGTAATCGACGTGCTGCTGCATGATTTTGTATTCTTCGTCGGTAAAACGACCCGGCTTATGGAGAATCTTTTCGTCCACCATGATCTTGCCGACGTCATGAAGCATGGCCGCGATGCGGATATCGTGAATCTGGGAGGGGTTAAAGCCCATCTCTTCGGCGAGGATGGCGCTGTATTCGCCGACGCGCTTGACGTGGTTGCCGGATTCACCGGATTTATTGGAAAGGATGGTCGCGAAGTTTTCGGAGATGCTATCTTGCTGGTCGATGAGTTCTTGCAAGGACTCCTGAACCTTGGTGGCCATCGCGTTGAAGCTTTCGCCCACGTCCGTTATTTCATCATTCGCGGCTTTCTTTACGCGGACGTCGTAATGGCCTTCGCTGATTTCACCTGCCGCCTTGGAGAGGTTACGGATGCGCTTAACCTCGTGGCTAGAGAGGAAGATGGCGGCCAGAACGGATAACGCCACGGCGACCGAGACGACCAAAACGGAGAACCAAATATTCGATTGAAGGGCTTTTTGCAGGGAACGGTGGTTAATAAAAGCCACGTATTTCCAGTTTAAAGAAGCGATATCTGCGCGGTATACCGTGTAATTCGGGCCTTCTTGGAGGCCGTTTCGCAGGGAAACATAATTGTCTAAAACCGCCTTATCGATGCTTTCTTCACCCGAGGTGAGTTGAAGTACCAACTTATCGTTCTCGTCGAATAGAAGCATGCCTTCATCTTCGTAGGAGGTGCCTGTGATGCATTCGAGGAAGGCGTCACGGTCAAAGCCATATTCGACGTAGCCGACGACCTGCATGTCATAGACGTCATCGACGCCATAGTTGACCAAGGCCTTCCAAACGTAGAGGGAGTCGTTCTCGTTAAAGAACCAATACGAAAGACCGGGATGCTCTTTTAAGGCGGCGTAACGGGCCTCGGTGCATTCGATCGCGCTTTGACTAACGTGGAAGAGACGATTCGCGACAGGTTTGTCCGGGCTGATGAAGGGCGAATACATGGTCGCGGAGACGATGTTATGGTCGGTGATGACCAAATAGTCCATTGCCCCGACGATAGTGGAACCATCTCCGGTTAATCCGGTACCCGACATCGCCTTTTTGAGTTGGTTGGCCGCTTCGGTAGAAGTGGAGGCGTCGAGGATCGAGCTTGCGAAATCATGGTTATAACCGATTTGGCTGGAGAGCAACTTCATCGACGTATCGACAGAAGTAATCGCTCCTTCGAGGGCCATGTCGGCGTTGAGGGCGACGGAGGCGAGGTTATTGCTCGCGGTCTGTTGGGCATTGTTCGCGGAAGTGGCGGTCAAAACGACACCCAGTGTGGTAACCGAAACGGCGATGGTAATCATCGACATGACGGCTAGTTTTGCCCGAATGGAGAAACGTACCTTCCCTTGCATGCTTGCTATCTTATCAAAATCTCGAAAACGGGTGATAGAATACGTCCGTGCAATTCAAGAAGCTTCCTATCCTTGCCCTGTCCTCTTTACTCCTAAGTGCGTGCGGAGGCGCCTCGTCTTCGGGCGACGTTTCTTCGTCTATTCCCGTCGAGGGGGATTTCGTTATCAAAGAGAAGACAGAAATCGAATTCCTTTGCATGGTCGACGGCAGTTATTACTCCCTCCTTGAACGGATGGTTGAAGATTTCGAAAAGACCGAACCCAATGTCGACGTGAATTTGACCAACCCTCTTGGCTCGGGTAATTACAGCGCATTAGAAAAGACCGTGGTTGCCGGGTTCTTCCGCGAGGATTATCCAGACCTCGTCCAATGCTATCCCGATAACGTCGTGAAGTATCATGACCGCGGCTATGTCGTAAACGTCGACACGTATCGTTCAAATCCCGATTACGGAATCAATTCGGACACGGATTACATCAAGGCTTTCCTCGATGAAGGCTCTTCCTATAAAGACGAAGGCACGTATTCCTTGCCTTTCTGTAAGTCCACGGAGCTCCTTTATTACAACGCGGATGTTTTGATCGGCTTGGATCTATCTTCGATCAACGCTTCGATTAACAACGGAAAACCGTTGGACGCGGCATATCTTGATAACCTTAGTTGGGAAGAACTGTTCGAACGTCTTTGCCCTGCGATTAAGGCCTATGACGAAGCGCAGGATGCCGATCACAAAATCATGAAGACGACCGAGAACTCGGGCATTGTCTCCTATGATTCCGACGAAAACTTCTTCATTACTTTGGCCAACCAATACGGCTACGGCTATACGAGCTTCGATAAAAACGGTAAGGCGAGTATCGACTATAACAACGATGGCATGAAGGGTTTGATGTTAAAGCTCAACCAAGCAAAGGCGAATGGATATCTCCAAACGCACAAGACGTACAACGATTATGTCTCGTATCTGTTCCAAACCCGCGAAGCCCTTTTCACCATCTCTTCGACCGCTGGGTTAAGTTACAACTTCGTCAGCGAGAGGGATGTCCAGTCCAAAGGTTTGACGCCCTTCTCCATCGGCGTGGCCAAATTGCCCCATGCCGAGGACAGGGATTACGTTTCGATTAACCAGGGCCCCTCGGTTTGCGTTCTCGACCATAAAGACGAAAACCGCGCCTTGGCCTCCTATCTCTTATGGAAATACGTCACCGATGTCGAACACGCGAAGGAGTGGTCTTTGGCCACGGGTTACATCGGCGTCCGTAACAGTGTCTACGAAAGCGACGAATACAAAGCGATGATCGCCGTCGATGATAAGAGCACCATCTATGAAGTTGGTGCGGCCGATAATCTCAAGAAGATTGCCGATGTTAAAGAGATGACCTTTAATACGCCCGTCTTCCGCGGTTCGAGCAACGCACGCACTAACGTTGGGTTGTTGCTCGCGGATTGTTTAAACGAAGTAGACCTTCCATCTAAGATCGACCAGCTCTTTGCCGACTCGGTCGCGGACACGCTTAGCTACATGCCTCAATAATTGAGAGTTTTTGATACGAATGCGAGAAGAATACGATTTCAGCAAAGGAAAGAAGAATCCCTATGCAAAACAACCAGCGAAACGGGTGACAATCGAACTCCCGAGGACGTGATTACTATTTCAAACGCAGGCGAAAGAGGCCGGCATCCCATATCAAACACTCATCAACCTCTATTTGACTGACTGCGCGCGAAACGGAAAGCGTCTAGTTATTTCCTGGAATTAAGCGATCAAAATCACCTTTGTTTTTTGCTGTTTTCTGCAAAAAGCCGGTTTTTGAATGGATTTTAGATTAAAGAAAGCGGCTTTTTATTGCGATAAATGCAAAGCCTAGTGGTATATCCGTTATCTTCCACAGGTTCATTTTCGGAGACGAGTTCAAAGTCAGGATGGGCATCGAGGTTCTCGAAGAACACCTCTGCCTCACCATCCGCGTCGACTTTATTTAAGGAAACCTCGTCGACATAAGGGAGCATCTGACGGTAGATGGAAGCGCCACCGATGACGTAGACGTCACCAGCCTTTTTGGCCTCGTAGATGAGGCGCTTGAATTCTTCCATCGTGTGGGCGGGAATCGTGTTCTCATATTCGTGGGAATAGTCCGCGGACAAAACGATGTTGATGCGGTTAGGCAACGGCTTTTGGTTTGGGAAGGAAAGAAGCGTCGCTTCGCCCATGGCTACGGTATGGCCCGAGGTGGTCTCGCGGAACACCTTCATGTCCTTGGGCAGGCGAAAAAGAAGGCCGCCTTTTTTGCCGATGCCGAAATTCTTGTCGCAGTTAAGGATGGAGATGACTTTGCTCATATGGCGACGGGAATCTTCTCCTCCAGAACTTCATATTCGTAATCGATGAGTTTGAAGTCATCGGTGGTAAAGGCGTAGAAGTCTTTGACCTCGGGGTTGATCCAAAGCTTCGGCGCGGGATGTAACGGCTTGGCGATGACTTTCTTAACGAGAGGGATGTGGCGGTCGTAGATGTGCGCGTCGGCAATAACGTGGAGCAGCGTTCCGGCCTTTAATCCCGAAACTTGGGCGAGCATGTGCAGAAGCAAGGCGTATTGGGCCACGTTCCAGTTGTTCGCGGTGAGCATGTCGTTGCTACGCTGATTGAGAATGCCGTTAAGGGTATCGCCCGAGACGTTAAAGGTCATCGAATAGGCGCAGGGATAAAGATTCATCTCATGCAGGTCGTCGAAATTGTAGATGTTGGTCATGATTCGACGGGAAGAAGGGTTGTGCTTCAAATCGTAAAGAACGCGGTCGACTTGGTCGAATTCGCCTTCGGGGTAGATGGATTTTTTGGCGAGCTGATAGCCATAGGCCTTTCCGATTGAACCCGTTTCGTCGGCCCAGGAATCCCAAATGTGGGAATGGAGGTCATGGATGTTATTGGATTTCTTTTGCCAAATCCAAAGCAACTCATCTAAACAACTCTTAAACGCGGTCCGACGAATGGTAAGGATCGGGAACTCTTCCTGCAGATTATAACGGTTCGTGACCCCAAAGATTTTGATGGTATGAGCGGGGGTGCCATCTTCCCAATGGGGGCGCACGGGCAAATGCTCATCGGAGAATCCGTTCTCCAAGATATCGTGCATGTTTTGGATAAATATTTCGTCAGCGCGGCTCATGGCAAAGATTATAAGGCAAAAGGAAGGAAAATGAAGCATAGCTTCACCCTTTGCTATATCATTAGAAGCTAGATAGGGAAAAGGAGAGCAGGAATGGATTTCGTCGGCATGGAAAAACTATCGCTCGTCGACTTCGACGATAACCTCACCGCGACCCTTTTCATGGCGGGTTGCCCTTTCCGTTGCCCCTTTTGCCATAATGGCGATCTCGTCCTGCATCCAGAGAAGGCCGAACCGATTCCTTTCGAAGAAGTCCTAACCTACCTAAAGAAGCGCCAGGGCGTCCTTGACGCGGTTTGCATCACGGGCGGCGAGCCTACTCTTATGCCCGACCTCGAAGACAAGATTCGCGCGATCCGTGACCTCGGCTATAAGATCAAACTCGATTCCAACGGCTTCCAGCCTCACGTTTTGGAAAACCTTATCGGCAAAGGCCTGCTCGACTATGTGGCGATGGACATCAAAAACTGTCCCGAGAAATATGACCTTACAATCGGTACCCATGTGGATCTCGATTTGATTGAGCGTTCGATTCGTCTATTGATGAATTCGGGCATCGACTACGAATTCCGTACGACGACAATTGAGGAATTCCATAGCGAGGAAGACATTGAAAAACTCGCCCGATGGATTCAAGGGGCGAGTCGGTATTTCCTGCAGAAGTACATCGATTCCGAGAACTGCATCCAGCATTACTTCCATGCGATTTCGCCGCAGAAAGCGGATAGGTATTTGCAAATCGTGCGTAAATACGTGCCGAATGCGCAGTTGCGCGGTTTCGACGATTAACGGCTGAGATATTTGGCGATTTCAACGCCGGCGATCGCGCCGTCACTGGTCGCGGTGATGACTTGGCGGATGCCTTTCCGACGGCAATCGCCGACGGCATAGACGCCAGGGGTCTTGGTTTCCATTTTGTCGTTGGCGAGGATGAAGCCGCGTTCATCAAGATCGACGATGCCTTTGAAGCGTTCGTTGTCGGGTTGCTGTCCGATGCAGATGAAGACGCCACTGGCTTTATAGGTGACCTTCTCTTTCGTCTGGGTATCTTCAAAGAGGACGCCTTCGATTTCGTTTTCGCCAAGGAATTCGACAGAGGCGAGGTTATGACGGTAGGAGATGTTTTCGATGTGCTTGATGCGTTCGATAAGAATCTCGTCGGCGAAGAAATGATCGAAGAGGGTCGCGATTTGGACGTGGGTGCAGATATCGGAGAGGGAAATCGCGTATTGGAGAGCGGTGTTCGCGTCGCCGATGATAATAACATCCTGCTTGGCGAAGAACGCGCCATCGCAGACCGCGCAATAGGAGATGCCGTGTCCGACCAATTCGTCTTCGCGGGCGAGCCCGAGTTTCTTATGCTCGCAGCCCGTGGCTAATACGACGGTTTTGCCCTCGTATTCGTTGAAGTCCGTTTTGACAGTAAAGGTACCGTTAGGTTTCTTGATGACCTCCATGCCGTTTTCGACTTCGAAGCTGGCGCCCAGATCCGTAATCTGATCAAAGAGTTGGCTCGCGAAATCTTCGCCCGCGATCGAGGTGATGGAAGGGAAATTTTCTAGGCGCGGGGACTTGGCGACTTGGCCGCCGATGGATTCGCGCTCTAGCAGGATAACCTTCTTGCCAGCCCTTAAGAGATAGAGGGCGGCGGTCATGCCCGCAGGGCCGCAACCGATGATGATGGAATCGTACATGGGAATTCTCCTTTAGATGAAGAAGGCCCCTGAAATCAGGAGCCTTCATGGGGGTTTTGCCGTGAATTAGGCTTTGACGGATTCGATATAGCCTTTGATGAGAGAGGCGTTTTCGAAGGTCTTGTAGCCTTCTTTGCTCGGGACGATGAGGGTCGGGGCCTGCTTGATGCCATAGGCGTCGACGAGGTCGCGGTTGGAGGCGGCGTCGACGTTGGTGTAGTGGATGCCAGCCTTATCGAGGAGCATTTTCGCGAGCTTGCAGTTCGGGCAGGTCGGGGAAGTGAAGAGGACGAGGCCTTCAAGCTTCTGGACAGGGGCCGCTTTCTGCTCGGGTTCGACCGCACAGGAGGCGCCTTCTTTGGCGATGGGTTCCTGGTCTTCGTGGATGACGTAGGTCTTGCGCATGTTGAATTCCTGAACCTTGCCGGCGTTCCAGTTCTTGACCGGACGGTAGTAACCGGTGATGCGGGAGTAGACTTCGGTTTCCTTGCCGCAGGTCGGGCAACGATATTGCTCGCCGGAGATATAGCCGTGATCGGAGCAGATCGAATAGGTCGGCGACATCGTGTAATAGGGGAGCTTGTAGTTGTTCGCGATCTTGCGGACGAGCTTCATGCAGGATTCCCAGCTCGGGAGGCGCTGACCAAGGAAGCTATGGAAGACGGTGCCGGAGGTATAGAGGGTCTGGAAGCGGTCTTCGATGTCGAGGGCTCCGAAGATGTCATCGGTATAACCGACGGGGAGGTGGCTCGAGTTGGTGTAATAGGGGGTCTCGCCATTTTGGGAAGCGGTGATGATGTCGGGGTAACGCTGCTTGTCATGCTTAGCAAGGCGGTAGGAGGTGGATTCGGCGGGAGTGGCTTCGAGGTTATAGAGGTCGCCATATTGTTCCTGGAAGTCGGAGAGGCGGTTCCTCATGTGGTTGAGGACCTCTTCGGTGAAATCCTGAGCTTCCTTATAGGTCAAGTCGACGCCGATCCAACGGGCGTTGAGGCAGGCTTCGTTCATACCGACCAAACCGATGGTGGAGAAGTGGTTGTTGAAGGTGCCGAGGTAATGTTTGGTATAGGGGTAGAGGCCAGCTTCGAGGAGTTTGCTGACGGTCTGGCGCTTCACTTTGAGGGAGCGCGCGGAGATTTCCATTAAGCGGTCGAGTCTAGAGTAGAAGTCGGCCTTATCGGTCGCGAGGTAAGCGATACGGGGCATGTTGATGGTGACGACGCCGATGGAACCGGTCGATTCGCCGGAACCGAAGAAACCACCGGTCTTTTTGCGGAGTTCGCGGAGGTCGAGACGGAGACGGCAGCACATCGAACGGACGTCGCTAGGCTTCATGTCGCTGTTGATGTAGTTGGAGAAATAGGGAGTGCCGTATTTCGCGGTCATCGTGAAGAGAAGCTTGTTGTTCTCGGTCGGGGACCAGTCGAAATCGCGGGTGATGGAATAGGTCGGGATCGGATATTGGAAGCCACGGCCATTCGCGTCGCCTTCGATCATCGTTTCGATGAAGGCTTTGTTGACCATCGCCATTTCTTCTTTGCAATCGGCGTAGGTGAAGTCCATTTCCTCGCCGCCGACGATCGCCGGGAGGTTGGCCATGTCATCGGGCACGGTCCAGTCGAGGGTGATGTTGGTGAAGGGGGATTGGGTGCCCCAGCGGGAGGGTGTGTTGACGCCATAGATGAAGGATTGGATGCACTGTTTGACGTCTTTGTAGGTCAAGTGGTCTTTCTTGACGAATGGGGCGAGGTAGGTATCGAAGGAAGAGAACGCCTGCGCGCCTGCCCATTCGTTTTGCATGATGCCGAGGAAGTTGACCATCTGGTTGCAGAGGGTCATGAGGTGACGGGCGGGGGAGGAGGTGATCTTGCCCGGGACGCCGCCGAGACCTTCTTTGATGAGTTGCTTCAAAGACCAGCCAGCGCAGTAGCCGGTAAGCATCGAAAGGTCATGGATGTGGATGTCGGCGTTTCTATGGGCATCGGCGATTTCCTTGTCATAGACCTCGGAGAGCCAGTAGTTGGCCGTAACGGCGCCGGAGTTGGAAAGGATAAGGCCACCGACGGAATAGGTGACGGTGGAGTTTTCCTTGACGCGCCAGTCGGCGACGCGGAGATAGGAGTCGACGACGTTTTTGAAGTCGAGGCTCGTGTCTTTGACGTTGCGGATCGCGGCGTGCTTTGCACGGTAATCCATATAAGAACGGGCAACATCGACGTAGCCGGTCTGAATCAAGACGATTTCAACCGCGTCTTGGATGTCTTCGACGCCGACGATTTCGTTTTTGATTTTGCTGTTCAGAGTGCTGGTGACGCGCAAAGCCAAAAGCTCGATGATATCCGAGGTGAATTCCTGGTGTTCGGCCCGGAAAGCGCGCTCGATGGCACTTTCGATCTTCTTCAGGTCGAACGGGACGAAGGAGCCGTCTCTTTTACATACTTGTAACATGTGTTTTTTCCTCCAATTTTTACTAGTCCAACACAGGGCTTCAAAAACCGACAGTCAGGCGGAGCCGCCACTATGCTGGGGGCGTGATAAGACCCTCCCTAGGTCTTGCGTGTCATATGTTACAGGCGAGGGGGTAAAAATCAATGCCTTTGCTTGGGCCTTCTTTTTCTTAAGAAAAGTGGCACTTGAAAAACGGATTTTGGGCCCTCTCTTTCGAAGCCATCGAAGAAATCAAAAATGGATTAGTAGTTTTTTAGTGTCAATCCATCCCTCGAAAGTGGGAAAGTTGATGTTCCTTTATTTCGACAGTGTCTAAGAAAACCAATAATCATTAGGCCGTATCTGAAAATCCTGTTGTTTTCATTAAAGGGCCTATTGCCCAGGAGAAAATAAAGAACCCCAAGTTTTGCCCAAAAAGAGCGGTGTCTTTATATTCACGCGCTCACAATAACGTTGAAATTAGAAAAGACCGAATTAAAATCAACGCAGTCTTTCAGGAGGTATTTATTCATGGCAAAACTAACGAAAGAAGAAAAAGCCGCTCGCAAACTTGAAAGAAAGAAAGCGGGCAAAGGACTCTGGGCTGAATTCAAGGAGTTCATCAACCGTGGCAACGCGTTCATGCTCGCCGTCGGCGTCGTCATCGGCGGTGCGTTCTCCGCGATCGTTAATGCGTTCGTCAACATTCTGACCTCGCTCGCCACCTGGCCGGTTCCCGGTGGTCTTGCTGGCTTGGTTAGCCCGCTTCCCGCGATTACCGACGTCCAAAAAGGTCTTGGTGCCGGCGCCCACGTTGATATCGGCATTGGCCAACAATTCGAAGCTGGTGATTTGATGGCAAAAGCCGAAGCCCTCGCCACCAAGCTTTATGGTGCTGGTTATTCCGACGTCCAGTTCATCGACGCGAAGAACATGCTAACCAGCAACTACACCCTCTACGGCAAAACCTATTACTACAACGCAACTGCCCTTATCAATTGGGGCACCTTGCTCAATGCGGTCATCGCCTTCATCATCATCGCGATCGTCCTCTTCATCATCGTCAAGGTCGCCAACGCCGCTGCCGCGAAAAAGGCCGCCGCGGAAGCCAAAGCCCGCGAACGCTACTACGAGAAGCACCCCGAAGAACGTCCCGTCGAACCCGAACCCGGTGTTCCCGAGCCGACCGAAAAGGAACTCCTCGCTTCCATCCTTGCCGAGCTTAAGAAACAAAACGAACCCGCCAAGAAGTAAGTCGCTTGAAATCGGGCCTCGCAATCGCGGGGTCCTTTTTCTTTGCCTATGTCCGTCCTCAACATAAAATATGCGGCATGGAATACAAATTTGAACGCATCGAAAACTTCCGCGACCTCGGCGGATTAAATGCCAGATATGGCAAAACCGCGGAACACGTCATCTATCGTTCGGCGGACGTCTCGAGGGCGACAGAAGCCGATTTAAAGAAACTAGAAGAGCTTGGAATCAAGACGGTTATCGACTTAAGAGGCCCTGAACTTCGCAAAGTTTTCCCTAGTCCTTTAAAAGGAAAACAGGGTATCCATGTCATCGAAATCGATATCGAAAATGGCGATAAGTTTCCCGATAAAGAAGAAGACATCGTCGATTTATACATGTCGATGTATGCCGACGGATCTGCGACGCGCGCCATGGTAAACGCTCTTATCAACGAACCTAAGCCCATTCTCGTCCACTGCGTGGCCGGCAAAGACCGCACAGGCATCAACATGGCCTTGCTTCAAATGGCAAACGGCGTCGACCGCGAGACAATTTGTAAAGACTTTCTCGCCTCGTATAACAATCTTCCCCAATTGCAACAAATGCTAATTGAGCACGGGCATGTATTGCCTTCCTTTGCGTTTAAGGGCAACCCAGCGATTATCAACACGGTCCTAGACCAATTCCTCGCTAAATATGGCGGTGTCGAGAATTATCTGGCCGGTTTTGGGATTCCAGATGACGACATCGTTGCCTATTGCAATCTCCTTGGTGTTCAGGAACAGTCGGCGGGCGCGGTTGTCTTCTTTAACAACAAAGTTCTTATCGAACACATGCGCATGGGTCACTATTCCATGCCGAAGGGACATGTCGAAGAAGGCGATGGCGGCCTAAAAGAAACCGCCAAGCGCGAAATCCGCGAGGAGACGGGGCTTGAAGCCAGAATCCTCGATGGGTTTGAGACCTCCAGCGTTTATTCTCCTAAACCTGGCCACATCAAAGAAGTGCGTTGGTTCATTGCCGAAGTCGATAATGACAAAACCATTTGCCAGCTTGAAGAAGTCGAGGTTTGCTACTTTCTCGAACCCGAGGACGCCTACCGCGTTTTAAGCCACGACAGCGATCGAGCCATTCTTAAAAAAGCCTGCAAATTCTATTTCAGACAAAAATAAAAAGGCGATGTAGAAACCGCCTTTTTGCAGGAATTAATCCCGATATACAGCGTTATAGATGTATTCTACGTATTTTGCGGCGATATTGATTTTCGTCACGTTTTCCGCACCTTTGATGAAGGCGTTGGAATTGATTTCGCATAGAATCGGTTCCTCGGGGATGCCGGATTCGAGGAAGTCGATGCCGCAGTAATCTAGCTTCATGATGCGGGCGATGCGCTCAGCCGTATCGATCTGGAACGGATTCATCGTGTGCTCGACGCCGATGCCACCACGGGCGAGGTTGCTGCGGAAGTCACCGCTTAGGGAACGGCGCTTATAACCGGTGACGAACTTGCCACCGATGCAGATCAAGCGATAATCGAAGCCTTTGGAGGTTTCGATGAATTCTTGGTAGAGGCGCGGACGATAGATGATCTTCTTTTCGATTTCCTTCAGCTCATCGAAGTTGTGGGCGAGATAGACGCCTTCGCCCTGCGAGCCGAAGTTGGATTTGACAACGATCGGATAGGGGATGACCTTCTCGACGTTATGGAGGAAGTTATCGTTATCGAGCAAGGAATAATGGAGGGGGCCACTTACCGTCTTGGGCATGCGGATGCCAAAATGCATCAAGTTCATGTAGGTGAGCATCTTGTCGTCGCAGGCCTCGATGGCTTGGGCGGAATTGAATAGACGTAGCCCAGCCTCTTCGAGAAGGTGGGAGATGTAACGATCCTTGTCGAGGAAAACACAGAAGTCATAGGGCAGATCAATGGAGTAGAGCTCGCCATCGCTTCCGATGAAGGCGTAGATCTCGGCGGTCGTTTTGACGTCGAGTTCAATGCCGAAAGGTTCGAATTCTTCCTTCAGGCGTTCGACAAGATGTTCGATGGACGGCAAAACATCGTAGGCGTTCACCACGACGAGGCCGCGCTTATACAAATTCGTGACAGGCATGAATTGATTATATCATCGCGGGCGAAAATATATGCGCGGATTTAAGAGTATGCGTTTAAAAAACGTATCAAAAGGGTAAAATATGCATTAACAAAAGGAGATTAACACATGGCTGATCAGAGAAAGGTTTATCACGTCAACAAGCGTGCCGAGGATTCCAAGTGGACCATCAAGTTCGCCGGCGGCGAAAAGGTCATCAAGCTCTGCAACACCAAAGAAGAGGCTGTTGCTTATGCGAACAAACTGGCCGAAAACCAGGGTGGCGTCGTCCTCGTCCATGCCTCGAAGGGCGTTAACAAAGGCAAAATCCAAAAGCAGTAAGCATGGAAAAGAAACCGACAAAGGCACAAGAAGACTTTCTTGAAGCTTTGTTGATGCTCGAGAAAGACGGCTTGCCCCTTGAAACGACAAGGGTGGCCAAGATGCTCGACATCTCGAAGCCTGCGGTCCATCAGATGGGGCATGAACTCATCGACCGCGGATGGATTTCCCGCGTCGATTATGGCGATATGTCCCTAACCCCTGATGGTCGGGTCATCGCCGAGAAGACGTTGGAGCGTCACCACGTGCTGAAACGGTTCCTCTTGCAGATCGGCGTCAGTGAAGAAACGGCCGAAAGCGATTGCTGCCTTATGGAGCATTCTGTTTCCGACGAAACGTTCGAAGCGATTAAGAGAATGCTTCACGACTAAACGAAAATCGCGCAAAAAGCCTCGCTCCAATTGGAAAACGAGGCTTTTCTTTTATGTGTTTTGTCTTAGAGGTTCGTGCGGCGAAGGAGTTCGTCGTTATTTTTAATAATGGGAAGGAGGACCTCTTCGCGGACGGTTTCGATGGCTTTGCGCGTCTCGATTTCGTCGAGGGATTTGGTGACGAGGAGGAAGCAATCGACGATGCGGAGGATGTTGTCCTCAAGGATTTGATAATGGTCTTTGTCGATGACAAAGTCCGCGGTTTTTGCACCGGTCAAAGCGTCTTCAATGATGGGGGTGATTGCCTCTTTGACCAAGTTCATGAGCTTTTCGCTCGTGTTGGGATTCATGAAATCGTCATAAATGAAACGGCCCCGCTGTCCACGCAGCGAAATATATTCGTTGGTGAAGTCGATGATGTCATACGAGAAATAATTCATCGCGCGGATGAAGGTCAAATAGGGGACCGGATTCTTGCCGCCGGAGAGGGCGATTTTCAAAAGAGAATATTCGAGCGCGAGGTCAAAACCGATAACCCAGCGGCGGCTGTCATCGTTGAAAAACTCGTGACGGCTCGGGGCGTCGATTTTGGTAAAGCATTCCCCGAGAGTGGCGATAAGGGTATCGTGGCTCGATTTGGCGTCTTCTAGCAAAGCGGACAGTTTCATATGTGGACCTCTTTGCATTGATTTTACTCACTTTGGGAGATTTGGCTTTATCTTCTTTTGTTTTTCAAAAGGCAAATTGAAGGAAAATGAGTCCCTATTTGACTCCGAGATTGTCTTGGAAAACAGCAAAATCAGGCTATAAAACGCCAAAAATGAACTATTTTGAGGAAAATAATATATGAACCATCTCCCGAAAAACATTCGATAAAATCTAAGTTTGATATTTATAACGAAAGAAAATGTTGCTTTATTTTCCGCGAAGACCATACTTTTTGGCATTGATAGTTCTCCAAGAGGGAATTTTATGAAGAAATACACAAAATCGGACATTCTAGAAATGGCCAAAAAAGAGAAAGTCAGCTACGTGCGACTTCAGTTTTCGGACATCCTGGGCAATATCAAGGCGGTGGAAATCTCCGTTTCCCAACTTCCGGATGCCTTGGACAACAAAATTATTTTCGACGGTTCTTCGATCGAAGGCTTCGTCCGTATTAAAGAAGCGGACATGTTCCTTCATCCGGACTTTAGCACGTGGATGATTTTGTCCTTTGAAGACAATACTCATGGAACGGTCGCTCGTCTGATTTGCGACGTCTATACCTCCTATGGGAAACCGTTCCAAGGCGACCCGCGTTACATCCTCAAAAAACAAATAAAAGCGTTAAATGACGCGGGAATTGCAAGCTTTGACTGCGGATTTGAGCCAGAATTCTTCCTTTTCAAATTAGATGAAAATGGCAATCCGACCGTGGATCCGGTGGATAACGGAAGCTATTTCGATTTGTCGCCTATCGACGGTGCCGAATACGTTAGGCGCGACATCGCCCTCGAACTAGAAAAACTCGGTTTCGTCATTTCCACGGCCCATCACGAAGTCGCGCCTGGTCAGGAAGAAGTCAACTTCCGTTTCGCCACCGTCCTTGAAGCCTGCGACAACGTCCAAACCTTCAAGCAGGTCGTTAAGTTCATCGCGAGGAAGCACGGCTACTACGCGACCTTCATGCCAAAGCCTATCGCGGGCATCAACGGTTCTGGTATGCACACTAATTGCTCGATGTCCGATGCGGAAGGGACGAACGTTTTCTTCGATCCGAAAGATCCGATGAAGCTCTCTCTTGTCTGCCGCAAGTTCATCACTGGCATCATCAAGCACGCTCGTGGCATGACCGCGATCACCAATCCGACCGTCAATTCTTATAAGCGCTTGATCCCCGGCTATGAAGCGCCTTGCTATGTCTGCTGGAGCGACGCGAACCGTTCTTCAATGATTCGCATTCCCTCCCAGCGCGGACAGGCGACTCGCGCCGAACTGCGCCATGTCGATGGTACCAGCAACCCTTATTTGGCCCTTGCTGTCATCATTGCTGCCGGCCTTGATGGAATTCAAAACCTCAAGGACGACGAACTCGTCCCGCCGGTCTATGACAATATCTTTGCGTTGACGCGCCAGCAACGTGAAGCCCAGGGTATTCCGAACCTTCCCGAGAACCTAAAGGACGCTTTAAAAGAAGCCCAGAACGATCCCCTCATTTACAAGACGTTAGGCGAACATGCCTTCACCAAGTTCGTCGAAGCCAAATCCATTGAATGGGATGAGTTCCGCTGCTTGGTTACCGAGTGGGAACTCAAAAAATACCTATCTCGCTAAATAGAATTTCATTACGCCCGCCTTTGCCTATGGCTTTTCGCTACGAAGAAAAGCAAAATTATGGAATGAAAGTTGGCATTATCGGGGCTTCCGCGGCCGGTTTATATACCGCCATCCTCGTGGCAAAACGCCACCCGGATTATCGAGTTGTCGTCCTCGAGAAAAACGATAAAGCAGGAAAGAAATTGCTCGCGACGGGCAATGGACACTGCAATTTGTTCAATCTTTCGTTTTCCGGCAACGCGTTTAACCACCCAGAATTCGTTAATACCTTATTAAATAAATATAGTGTTTCAGACTTGCTCGCGACGTTCCGGGAACTAGGTATTTCCACAATTGAGAAAGACGGACTTCTATATCCGCTTTCCTTTAGCGCAGCCGCCCACGTTCGTTATTTGGTTACGCTTGCAGAGTCACTTGGGGTTCAATTCCGTTATGGCGAAAGGGTCGTTGGGATTAATGGACCGCAAGTAACGACAGATAAAAATGTTTATTCATTCGACAAGCTTGTTTATGCCTTCGGAGGCAAAAGCCAAGCCAATTTAGGGTCGGATGGATCCATGTTCCTTCTCCTTTCAAAAAAGGGATATCACCTCGTAGAACAAGAGCCTTCTTTGTGCCCTCTTAAGAGCCCTGAGGTGCCAAAATCGCTATTCGGAATACGCCATAAATGCGAGTTATGGTTGACGAAAGAAAACATGACTCTATATCACGAAATTGGCGAGGTGCTATTCAAAAAAGACGGCCTCTCTGGAATCGCCATCATGAACGCTTCTTCTAGATACGAAAAAGGAGCGAGCGTCCGAATCGATTTGTTCCCAGAGCTAAGCGAGAAAGAACTCTATGAGAACCTGTGCCGTTCTTACCGCGCCAACCAAAGGGAATTCTTGGCGGCCGTATTAGAAAGGCCCTTAGAAGAATTTATCCTGCAAAAATCTAATATTTCATGCAAAACTGCGATAAAAGAATCTGATATTTCAAAGATTTGCAGCGTTTTGAAATCTCTTCAATTCCGTATTTCCGGGAAATATGGCTTTGAATCATCACAGGTTACAAGAGGCGGGATCGATTTGCGTGAGGTTGGAGAGAACCTTGAATCAAAACTGGAACCCAACGTATTTTTTACCGGAGAATGTTTGGACATCGACGGGCTGTGCGGAGGCTATAATTTGGGCTGGGCCCTGCTTTCCTCCAAGGTGGTCGCGGGGGCTTTATGAAATTTTTAGTTGACGATATTCTAGTAAACGAAAAAGATGCACCTGCCACTATTCGAAAGAAGGTGGCGGACCGGCTTGGCGCGAACTATCGAAGCCTTCGTATTCAGGTTTTGAATCGCCGTTGGATTCGTAACGAGGACGGGGGTCATGTTCTCCTTTCCATTCTTGCCGAGACCAACGAGTTCCTTCGCTCTACGACAACTTTTGCCTATTCTGGTGATCCTGATTTGAAGCTTGAAAAACCTTCTTGGAAAGATCGTCCGGTCGTCGCGGGATTTGGGATTCCGGGAATCATCGCCGCTTACTATTTGGTGAAGCGCGGCTTGAAACCTATCGTGCTTGAAAGGGGCGACAGTCTTACGAAACAAGGGACATCTCCGAAAGACAAAGAGACTCTTACCCCCGACGATGAAGGCGGCATCTTTGCTCACTCGGGCGGCATCTACAACACGGACAACATGGATAAGGAACTTCGCGCTATGTTAGCCGAAGACGGCATCCTGTTTTTCGAACCCGATGCATATGGCTTCTTAACGCCAATCCAAGTCCGAAACATTATCAGCAAACTCCATTCTTATATTGTCGATAGGGGAGGCGAAATCATCTTCAACGCGACATACCTCGGCATCAAAAAACGATTTGGCAGATTCAAAGGCGTCCTTTATTCGCATGAAGGAACGAGCAAAATCATCAAGACAACAAAGTTGCTTTTGACCTATGGCGCGTGTGACGATGTTTTCTTTGTCGGCACCAGCGTCCCAACCCTTCCCCAGAATTTCAACACTTGCATCTACGACCGGAAGACGATTGATGAAAAGGTTGCCCCTTTCTATGCGGAGTCCGAAATCAAATTACCTCAGACCACGAGAGGACTCTTTCTTACTGGTTTAAAGAACGCGCGCGTAATGGATATCGGTTTCCGTTCCGAGATGTGTTTACAGACATACAACTTCGACGGAAAAGGAAAATACATCCATTCCTTCATCGGCGTGGAGACGACAAAAGAAGAGGCGGAAAAGATTTGCAAAGGCGCCTATGACACGGGCAAACCAAGACGGATTCCTTGCTCTGGCGTAAATGATTTCCTCACGAAGAAGAATCCGCTTCGTCTTGGTTCAATCAAACCAGAACGCGTCGCAGACATCCGCCTAGACAGCTTCGCCAAACTTATGGGGGCCATCACGGCTAGAAGGTTAGCCAACGTCTTGAATCACTGCGCGAAGACCTATCCTTATCTCGTTGCCAAAGACTCCATCCTCGAAGGGTTGATGGTCTTTTCAGGTTGCAAAGATGACGAGCCCCAGAAGATTGACGGGATCTATGTCTCGAGAGTCGCAGCTATCCATTCGATGGATTTTTCGGCCAAGGCAACCTCGGGTTTTCGCGCGGCCAAGCTGATGTGCGAACGATAATTCATATGCGTGGCGATGGCAATAAAGCCTCGCTTTGCTATAATCCGTTTTTGACTAGAACGAATAGATGAGGAGAAAACTATGAGCACCGAAAAAGTCCTATCCCTTCTTGCGACCTCCTATAGCCCCTTTCACGCGATTAAAAATATGGAAGAGGAACTCGTTAAGGCGGGTTTCAAAGAGTTAGATGAAACAAAGGCATTTCAGCTGAATTGCGGGGATTCTTATTTTGTAAAACGCAACGATTCTTCGCTAATTGCGTTCCGTTTACCGAAAAATTGCAAAGATTTCGCGTTTAAAATCCTTGCAACTCATAGCGATTCACCAACCTTTAAAATCAAACCGAATCCCTTGCTGAAAAAGGGTGACTTGCTCCTTCTAAACGTCGAGCCCTATGGCGGGATGATCCATTCGACCTGGCTGGACCGTCCGCTTTCTTTCGCAGGCCGCGTCGTCATAAAGAACAAGGAGGGGACCAAGCCGTATCTACTCTCCATCGATGAAGATCTTCTTCAGATTCCAAACCTCTGTATCCACATGAACCGCGAGATCAATAATGGCTTTGCCTATAACCCGGCAAAAGATTTGATCCCGGTTTTCGGGAAAGTCGATGAAGGATTTGACTTCAATGCCTATCTTTTGGAGAAGCTCGGTGTCGAAGGTGAGATTCTCGCGCACGACTTATTCCTTTATAATCGGGATAAGCCGCGTCTACTGGGCAAAAAGAAAGAGTTCTTAAGCGCCGGAAGATTGGATGACCTTTCATCGGCTTATACGGGACTACTTGGTTTCCTCGACGCCGAAAACGACGCGGGCGTGAACGTGTTTACTTGTTTCGATAACGAAGAAGTCGGCTCCTTAACCCGCCAAGGGGCGAATAGCGATTTCCTAAAGAACGTCCTAAAGCGGATTCTCCTCGCCTTAGGCGAAAAGGATCGCTTCGAGGAAATCTTGGCCCGCTCATTCTTGCTTTCTGCGGACAACGCGCACGCCAATCACCCGAACTACCCCGAAATCAGTGACCCGACCACTCACGTTAGTCTTGGTGGGGGCATCGTCATCAAATACAACGCGAACCAAAAATATACTTCTGACGCCTTGAGTGCCTCTTATGTTAAAGAGATCGCCGCGAGAACAGGGGTGCCCGTTCAGGAATACACCAACCGCAGCGACCTGCGGGGCGGATCCACGCTTGGAAACATCTCCAATTCAGAACTCTCCTTGATGAGTTGCGACATTGGGCTTCCGCAGTTGGCCATGCACAGCAGCAACGAGTTTATGGCCGTTGCCGACCTCGATTACATGGTCAAACTTTCTAAGGCATTTTTCGGAAAGTAAAATCTAGTTAACACTATTTAGCGCTTTTTTAGCACATTTAGGTTTTAAATTGGGAAAATTGTCCTATAATTCAATTGCCGCCGATTGCGCGTCCTGTTCCCCCTACATGTCCAAACTCGGGATGCGCTTCAGCGGTTTTTCTATTCTTCTCTAGTTGTGGTAGGATAACCGCCATCTATGGATCCGATGCAAAGCATGGAAAACATTCGAATCGGAATGGGCAAGAAACGCTTCTATTTCGTTTCCTGCTCCCTGTATTTGCTTTTCTTCATGGGCGATGCCTTCCTCACGAGCTACTACTCGCATTATTTCATCGCCAACGGAATGGATCCGATGCAACAATCCGTTTTGCTAGGCGTGATTCCGTTATCGTTGTTCTTAGGCTGCGTCATCATGTCACCTTTTGCCAAAAACTCGAGGCGTGCATTGATCCTTTTCCGGGCTTGTGCCTTGCTGGAGGCTTCGCTTAGCATCGGCTTTGCCTTTTGTTCCTCGTTCTGGGCATTATTGCCGATGACGTTCCTCATCGGTTTCTTCAACGGGGCCCCATTCCCTTTTATTGAAGGGTACGTCGCACCGAGGGCCAAAGCCCTGGGAATTCCATTTTCCACCGTCCGCATGTTCGGGACGCTTGGTTATATTGTTTCCTTGCTGCTTGGCTATCTCGTGCTGGCGAATCTACCGGTTCGCGATTGTTACTATTTTGCTGGTTCTTTGTTCTTCGTCGCCTTCTTCATCAGTTTCCTTTTGAAAGCAAAATCCCAGGTTATTGTCGAGGAAGAGCCTGCTGAAAAACCCTCTAAAAAGGGAAGATTTATATGCAAACCCCTCATAATCTTTTTGATTTCGCAGTTATTTCTGTACGGTGCATTTACCGCGATGAGCTACCTTTTGCCCGTCCGATTGAAAGGGCTAGGGCTGAGTGATTCGGACTATTCGTTAATCCGCGGGTTTGGCATGGTGGCCGAACTTGTGACGATGCTTTTGATTCCTTTGCTCGGAAAGAAGATCCGTCGTTATAAGATTCCGATTCTTATCGCGTCTTTTGTGTGCCTAACCGCCTCTTCCTGCGGCATCTTCGTGACCTCTTCTTATGGTCTTGCTTATAGTGCGCTTTTGCTCTCTGGCGTCGGTAAAGCGTTCTTGTTTGCCTATCAAGCTCTCTTTTTGCAGGACATCATCGGCGAAGAACGGCTTGCCGAGGCCCTTACGATCAACACGGCCGTAACAAACCTAACCGCCGCCGGGCTTAATTTAGCTAGTTCAAGCATTTATACGGCGTGGACTTTCCAAGGCTACTTCGGCTTGATCGTAGGGTTAGAAGTAGTGGGCGTCGTTCTTGTTTTCTTGATTCGGCCAAAGCGCACCGAGGCCTCTGCTTCGGAAGGATAGGCGCGCGCCTTGCGAATGCGCATTGACACCCTATCTAAGATAGACTTTAATATTGGGGCTGCTTTTTTGCCCTCATACGGCCAAAGGGGCATGTAAAGAGAGGTTTAGTTATGAAATATTCACCCACCACTCGCCTAATGAACGTCATCCTGTGCGCGCTTCTGTGTTTTGGATTTGGCTATCTCGCCGTTTATTTCGGCTTCCTTGTCACCCCGTTCCTCTGGATTGGTAGGGGTCCCATCGATCTTCCGACCATGGGCCTTGCCCTTCCGTTGATGCTCGGTGCCTTCGGCCTTGCCGGTGCCCTCATCTCCCTCTATGGCTTGTTCAACTCTGTTGTTTCCATCATGAAGGAAAAGGATGATGCCCCCGTTGTTCGCACCTTTGGCGCTTACATCGCCATCGGCTACCTCATCGCCTTCTTCTGCCTCTTCAACGCCATCTGGCTCTACCGCCTCACCTCGACGAACATCGGCTATAACGAATTTGCCTTCGTTATCACCGTCTATGCCGTTCTCTTCTTCGTTGCCTTGATCGTTTCCAACATCCCCGTTCTCAAACTCTTCGGCGAGCACGAAGAACTCAACAAGATCATGAAGATCATCGATGGCAGCTTAACCGTCAGCACCCTTTCCATCGGCGTCCTCTTCGGTGTCAGCTACTTGGTCTTCAATGGTTCTGGCGATGTCGCGAACAAAGCTCTCGTTCTCCGTAACATGGGCATTGCCGCTCTCATCTTCCTTGTCGCTGCTCTTCTTGGCTGCCTCGCCTTCCTCGGCTATGGCAAAGCCGCCAAGGCCAACGTCACCAATAAGAAGAACGGCCTTCTCTTCGAGGGCTCCCTCCTCTTGGTTGGTGGCGCGATCATCTTCGCTGGTGTTGCCGAATACCTCAGCCAGTCCGGCAAGAACCCCGCGAGCGTCTCCTTCGTTTACAAGAGCACCCCGAACACCAACCCCAACTATATGGAGTTCAGCATTGTTGCCTTCGTGTTCGGTTCCCTCATCGTTCTCGCCGCCCTCTACCTCATGCTCAATACTCTTAAGGGCGATAAGAAAGCGGCTCGCTAATAACAAAACCAAAACAAAAACTCGGTTTCTGCCGAGTTTTTATTTGCCTTCTATTAGGTTTTTGGCCCTTTTGGAGATGTAGCTTTCGTCGATGACGACGTATTCGTCATAGAGGTCGATGATCTCTTGGGTCGGATATTCGAACTCGGCCCGAAGCGATTCCATTGCCTCGTCGGATACGATGCGGGAATGGTGCCGCATCTTGTTTTGAATCTTGCAGATTTCAAACGGGATATCGAAGAGGACGAGGACGTGCTTATGGAACTTCGGGGTCTGCTTGCAGTAGTACTCGCGGTACTTGTTTTGCAGATTTGTCGCATCGGCGATGACCGTCGTTCCCTCATCATCTTCCGCGTGCTCGTTAAGTTCTTTTAGGAAGGTTTCCCACACCAGAGCCTCGTGCTCGAAATTCTGCACGCCACCGGAAACGCGTTGGCGCACGTCGTCGGAGGCAACGATATAGGTCTTGGGGTGTTCTTGGCGGTAGTGGTTGGCCCAAGTGGACTTGCCCGAACCAGGAATCGCCGAGAGCAGAATAAGGGTTGCCATACGGGCCATATATTAGCGCGCGGGCGCGCCCATTTCTATTAGGAAAGCGAAACGTGTCACCCGTCTCTTTGGTTTTCTTACGGTCATTAACCCGCTAATCCATCGTTAATCAGCAGAAATTGACAACCAAAGCGCCTTGTTTTTCAAGTGCCCTTCTTTTTGCTAAAATATGCCTCGATGGAAGAAGTCATCATCGCCAAAAACAAGAAATTCGTCGTCGAATCCGTGAAAATGGTTCATGAAGATCATACGACGTATATTTGCACATGGTCGGGTAGAACTTATCTAGTTCGCACCTTTGTCACCGGCTTCCAAGAGACCATGGAAGACTATAAAAGGCTCAAACGCGCCGGCATCAACATGGCCAAGATTTGTTTCCATGACGACGAGAAGAAGGTCATTGTTTTTGACTACTTCCCCGAAGACGATTGCCTCACCGCCCTTTCGAAAGGACCGCTCGCGGACATTTATTTTGACGCCCTCTTTGCCTTATATCGCTTCGCTCGTTTCTCCAAAGTTGCCTTGGACTGGGAACCGCAGAATTTCATGTTACGTGGTACCCAGATGTTCTATTTGCCGACAAAGTGGGAACCCCTAACCGAAAATAACGGTTTGGAAAAAGGCGGAATCCGCACCTGGTTCCTCGGAAAGGAAGGGCGCGGCTTGCTCGTAAGAAAAGGCTATGACATCTCCGCTCTTCCGACGATCGAAGACGCATTAGTCAACAAGTCGATCGTCCTTCATTCTATTCAACATTGGTGATAATCTTTCACCATGTCGAAGTCGTTTGGTTTAGAAATCCTTCACGTCGATAAAAAGACGGGTGCCCGTTATGGTATTTTGCATACGCCTCATGGCGATGTCGAAACGCCGATGTTTATGCCCGTCGGCACGAATGCGACCCTCAAAATGCTTTCGCCTGAGCAAGTTGCCGCCTGCGGAAGCGGTGTCGTTTTAGCGAACACGTACCATCTTCATATCCGTCCAGGCGCGGAAATCGTTAAGAAAGCCGGTGGCCTTCATAAATTTATGAATTATCACGGCCCGATCCTTACCGATTCGGGCGGTTTCCAGGTCTTCTCCCTCGCCTCTAGACGCAAAATTACGGAGGATGGGGCAACATTTCGTAATGAAATCGACGGCGGAAAGGAGTTCTTCTCCCCCGAAGTCGCGATTGGAATCCAAGAAGCTCTTGGAGCCGACATCATCATGTCCTTCGATGAATGTATTCCTTATCCCGCTTCCCGCGAATACGTGGCCCGTTCTACCGAGCGCACCTATCGTTGGGCCAAGAGGGGGCTCGAAGCAAAGACGCGAGACGACCAAGCGCTTTTTGGCATTGTCCAAGGCGGCGCCTACCCTGATTTAAGAAGGCATGCCGCCGAACAATTGGCCGCCTTGCCTTTTGAAGGCTATTCGATCGGAGGCACCTCCATCGGAGAGCCCAAGGACGTGTGCTTCCAAATGGTTCGCGATGCCATCGCCCCCCTCCCGCAAGACAAACCGCGGTATCTGATGGGCGTCGGTTCTATCGATTACCTTCTCGAAGGCGTGATGCTAGGTGTCGACATGTTCGATTGCGTCTTGCCAACCCGCCTTGCCCGCCATGGAGCCTTGTTGACGCGCCACGGTCGGCTCAACATCCAACGCAAGGAATATGAAGAAGACTTCACCCCGATCGAAGCGGATTGCGATTGCTATACCTGCCAGCATTACACCAAGGCCTATCTCCGTCATCTCTACAAAGTCGGCGAAGGATTTGGCCAGACCCTCAATTCCATCCACAATATCCGCTTTTTGATCCGTTTGATGGAAGAGGCCCGCGAAGCGATCAAAAATGACGTTTTTGCGGAGTTTAAAGAAAAAATCTACGCAGATTTCAATGATCCGAGGGGTTTTTGATGGATATTAATCTCTTCGATTTTTATCTTCCCGAGGAATTAATCGCGCAAACGCCGCTTAAAGCACGCGACGAAGCCCGGTTAATGGTCATCGACCGCGAAAACAAGACGATCGAGCACAAGAAGTTTTTCGATTTGTTGGATTATTTGAAACCCGGCGACGTCATGGTGCGCAATAACACCAAGGTCATCCCCGCTCGTCTAATCGGCGTCAAAGAGGAGACCGGCGGCAAAGTCGAGGTCCTCTTGCTTCACGAAGTCCCCGAGGAAGGGGAAGACGTCTGGGAATGTCTTTTGGGTGGGGCCAAGTCCGTTAAAGTCGGCAGCCACTGTAGCTTTGGAGAAGGAAAACTCCGCGCGGAATGCGTCGGCGTCCATGACGAAGGCATCCGCCACATGAAATTCACCTACGAAGGCATCTTCCTCGAAGTTCTCGACGAACTCGGCGCGATGCCTTTGCCCCCCTACATCAAAAAGATGTGCGATGATAAAGACGACTATCAGACCGTCTATGCCAAAGTTCCTGGTTCCGTAGCCGCCCCAACCGCGGGATTCCACTTCACGGAAGCGTTATTTGAAAAGATTCGCGCGAAGGGGGTCGAAGTTCTCGACGTGACCCTAAATATTGGTCTTGGTACCTTCCGTCCCGTCAAAGTGCAGGACACCAAAGACCACGTCATGCACGAAGAAACATATACCATGTCGCAGGAAACGGCCGATCGCCTCAACCTCGCCCAAAAGGAGGGGAGGCGCATCATCGCCATCGGAACGACCTCCGTCCGCACTCTGGAATCGGTCTACGCCAAGTTTGGCCATTTCGAAAAAGATTCCTCTGCGACGAGCATCTTCATTTCCCCGGGCTATGAATATAAGGCCGTCGACGCCCTCGTCACCAATTTCCATCTGCCGAAATCGACCCTCGTCATGCTCGTTTCCGCCTTCATGGGCAGGGAATGGACGCTTCATTGCTACGAAGAGGCGGTAAAGCAGCGGTATCGTTTCTTCTCTTTCGGCGACGCGATGTTTATCTATGGCAGAGCCAACAAAGATTAACTATCAGAAAGAATGCGAGAAGATTCTCGCGACCATTCCAGAAGGCGAAAAGCCGCGCCTTTTGCTGCACGTTTGCTGCGGTCCATGCGCGTGTTTTCCCCTCGTTTTCCTTTGCAAACGCTTCAAAGTCACCATCTATTACGCGAATTCCAATATCTATCCCGCAGAGGAATACGCCCATCGTCTAAGCGAACTAGAAAAGCTTGTCTCCTATCTCCATCGCGATTTGGGTTTTGATATCGACATGGTCGTGCCCCCGTATGAAAACGAGGACTTTACCAAGGCGCTCGAACCGTTAAAGGACGAACCCGAGGGCGGGAAACGTTGCATCCTCTGTTATTCCATGCGCATGAAGGAAAGCTATGCCTATGCCAAGGAGCGTGGCTATGACTTCTTTACGACCGTCATGTCCGTCTCCAGACAAAAGGATTCCCAGAAGTTCAACGAAATAGGCAAAGCCCTTGAGCCGCAGTTTGCCCCCGTCCGTTACCTCTATAGCGACTTCAAGAAGAACAAAGGTCAGGAAATCGGGGTCGAGATCCGCAAGAAGTACGATTTGTATAACCAGTGCTACTGTGGGTGCGTCTATTCCTACGAAGAGATGCTGAAGCGCCCTAAACCCGAAGAGAAATAGGCGATAAACGTCAACTTACTATGCCTCCCATGCGGGGCATTTTTTGTATTTCTAGACCAAAAATTCACCGTCCTAAATTCCAAAAATTGTGCACGGTGCACAAAGATTTAGTGATTTTTGCCTTTTTTGGAATCGGATCGAGAAGTGGGGGTTTGCACGGTTTTCGAGGATTAAATTGACGCGATATTATCGGCACTTTTATAAAATAAACAAAAAATGTTTGACTCTCATATCTCGTACGCGTATATTTATCCACGCTGGCGCTTACGTTGAAGCACGAGGTTGCCGAACCACCGACAGGCGTTGTCATGAAAAGGTGGTCGGGGAATTCGCGATGAGCAAGCGTCAGAAGCCTGATAAAAGAAATTCATCAAGGAGGAACATTCATGGCGAAAGAAAAAGCGATCCGCGTTCGCTTGATGGCTTACGACCACAAGATCCTCGACCTCAGCGTCGAAAAGATCCTGGAAGTGGCCAAGAAAACCGGCGCCGGCGTCAAGGGACCCATCCCTCTGCCGACCGAAAAGCAGGTCTACACGATTCTCCGCGCTACCTTCAAGTACAAGGATAGCCGCGAGCAGTTCGAGATCCGCACCCATAAGAGATTGGTCTACATCACCAATCCGACCAAAGAAACGATCGACACCCTTCGCAGGCTCGACCTGCCCAACGGTGTTGGCATCGAAATCAAATTGAATGAAGGAGTCCAGTAATCATGAAATCGATTCTCGGAAGAAAAGCGGGCATGACTACGGTCTTCGCCCCCGACGGAACGATGTACCCCGTCACCGTCATTGAGGTCCTTCCCAACGTCGTCCTCGACAAAAGGACCAATGAGAAGAACGGCTACGAAGCTCTCGTCGTCGGTTACGAAGACAAGAAAGCCCGTACCCTCTCCAAACCCCGCCTCGGCCTCTTCACCAAGGCTGGCGTGAGCCCCAAGGCCCACATCGTCGAACTCAAAGGCGACGAAATCTATGGCAAGAACGTCGGTGAGACCCTCACCTGCGACCTCTTCCAGACCGGCGAAGTCGTCGACCTCATCGGTCACAACAAAGGACACGGCTACGTTGGTACCATCAAGCATTACCACCACGCCGTCGGCCCCCGCGGACATGGTTCTGGCTACCACCGTCAGATTGGCTCCCTTGCCAATAACGGCCGTTGCAACAACCGCGTCATCCCCGGCAAGAAGATGTCCGGCCACTGGGGACCCAAACAGTGCACCGTCCAGAATGTCGTCATCGTCGAGAGCAACCCCGAAAAGGGCTACATCCTCGTCAAGGGCGGCGTCCCCGGACCCAAAAAGGCGCTCGTCGTGCTCCGCACCGCCGTCCGCCACCAGTTCAAGAAACCCGTCGTCAAGGCCCTCGTGAACAATGCCGCGAAGCCCGCTGACGAGGCGAAAGGAGAATAAGACACATGGCCGAAAAGAAAATCGCTGTGGCCGTCAAGAACCTCGCCGGCGAAGAAGTCGGCAAGGTCAACCTCGAACCTTCCGTCTTCGGTGCGAAGGACGTGAACCCGCAAGTCATCAAAGACGCGGTCACCGTCTACCTCGCCAACCGTCGCCAGGCTACGGCCAAAACCAAGAAGCGCCACGAAGTCTCCGGAACCGGCAAGAAGCCCTGGAGACAAAAAGGAACCGGCCGCGCCCGCTCGGGCGATGCCCAATCCCCGATCTGGGTCGGAGGCGGCAACGTCTTCGGACCTGACGGAACCCAGAACTACAAGCTCTCGCAGAACAAGAAAGCCCACAAGCTCGCCCTCTGCGGAGCCCTCACCGAGAAAGTCGGCAACGGCCTCGTCGTCGTCGACAAGCTCGAACTGAACGCCATCTCCACCAAGGAATTCGCCAAATCTCTTAAGGCCCTTGGCTGCGAAGGCAAGAAGAACCTCATCGTCGTCGACGGTGAGAACGACAAGCTCATCCTCTCCGCCCGCGGCATCGAAAAGGTCGGACTCGTCGAAGTCGGCAACATCGCCGTCTACGACCTCCTCCACTTCGATAACCTCATCATCGGACAGGACGACGTCAAGAAACTTGAGGAGGCCTTGAAATAATGGCTGAAGAAAAAGTCACCGAAGCGGTGGTGGAAGAAGCCCCCGCCAAACCGGCCAAGAAGGCCACCCGCAAAAAGGCCGAAAAGAAGGAAGAACCCAAAAAGGTCTCCTTCGCCAAGCCGACCGCCCATGATTACGAAGTGATCATCGAGCCGCTCATCACGGAAAAGACCATGGCGCTCATGCAGAACGCCAACAAGATCACCGTCAAGGTGAGCGAATCCGCCAACAAGATCGAGATCAAGGAAGCCTTCCAGAGGGTCTTCCAGGTCAAGGTCGTCGACGTCAAGGTCGCCAACCAGGTTGGCAAGACCACGACCCGCGGCGGACGCTACAAAGGAACCATCTCCGGCTTCAAGAAAGCGATCGTCAAGGTCGCCGAAGGCGAAGCCATCGACTTGTTCCGCGAGTAAGTAACCACTCTCGCGTACATATAAATAAGAAGTACGCGTAAAGAGAACACTATAGGAGAAAGAAAATGGCAATTAGAACGTATCGTCCTTACACCCCGTCGCGCCGTGCCATGAGCAACTCGACGTTCGAGGACATCACCAAGACCGCTCCTGAAAAATCGCTTCTCGTCCCCCTCAAGAAGACGGGCGGGCGCAACAATCAGGGCAAAATCACCTGCCGCCACATCGGCGGTGGCAACAAGAGGAAGTACCGCATCATCGACTTCCGCCGTCGCAAGGATGGCATCCCCGCGACCGTGAAGGCCATCGAGTACGACCCCAACCGTAACGCCAACATCGCCCTCATCTGCTACGCGGATGGCGAAAAGGCTTACATCATCGAGCCCCAGGGCCTCGGCGTCGGCGACAAGATCGTCTCCGGCCCGGCCACCGACATCAAAGTCGGCAACTGCCTCGAACTTCAGAACATCCCCGACGGAACCTTCATCCATAACGTCGAGCTCCAGCCCGGCAAAGGCGGCCAGCTCTGCCGCGCTGCCGGCACCTCGGCCCAGATCCTTGGTTCCGAAGGCAAATACGTTACCGTCCGCCTCGCCTCTGGCGAAGCCCGCAAGATCCTCAAGACCTGCCGCGCTACCGTCGGCGTCGTCGGCAACGAAGACTGGAACCTCGTCAACCTCGGCAAGGCCGGCAAGACCCGTTGGAACGGGACCCGCCCGACCGTCCGCGGTTCCGCGATGAACCCCTGCGACCACCCCCACGGCGGTGGTGAGGGCAAATGCCCCGTCGGCCGTGACGCTCCTCGCTCCCCCTGGGGCAAGAGGACCCAAGGCGTCAAGACCCGCCGCATGAAAAAGAACTCCACCCGCCTCATCGTCAGGCGCCGTGGTGAGAAGTAAGAAAGGAGAGATTGAATGTCTCGTTCACTCAAGAAAGCCCCGTTCGTGGACGCCTACCTCGTCAAGAAGGTCGAGGCCCTCGACAAAGCGGGTAAGAAAGAGATCATCAAGACATGGTCTCGCCGCTCGACGATCTACCCTGCGTTCGTCGAACACACCTTCGCCGTCTATAACGGACACGAACACATCACCGTCTATGTCACCGAGGACATGGTTGGCCATAAGCTCGGAGAATTCGCTCCCACGCGTAACTTCCCCGGCCACAAGGGCAACAACCTCAACGACAAGGGCGGCAAGAAGTAAGGAGGCACCCCATGGCTGAAGAAAAGAAAACCAAGGCTCCGGCTAAGAAAGCCGTGAAGCCCGAAGGGGAAAAAGCCCCCGCCAAGAAAGCTGCCAAGGCGGAAGCCAAGGAAGCCAAGAAGGTCGCTAAGAAAGCCGTCAAGGAAGAGGCCAAGAAAGTCGAGGCCAAACCCAAGGCGACCGAAGCCCGCGCCTTCTCCCGCGACGTCCGCGTCGCCCCGCGCAAGGTCCGCCTCGTCGCCGACCTCGTCCGCGGCAAATCCGTCAAGGACGCCCTCGGCCTATTGGCCATCACCAACAAGGCCGCCAAGACCCCGGTCGAAAAGATCATCAAATCGGCCGCTGCCAACGCCGTCAATAACTTCGGGATGGACGCTTCCAAGCTCTACATCGCCGAAATCCAAGTCGGAGATGGCCTCAAGATCAAGAGGTACATCCCGCGCGCCAAAGGTTCCGCTTCCGGAATCGTAAAGCGTAACAGCCACATCTCCATCGTCGTAAAGGAAAGGAACTAAGAAGCATGGGACAGAAAGTTAACCCCGTCGGACTCCGCGTCGGTATCAACCGCGACTGGAACTCCAAATGGTTCGCCAAGGGCGACGACTTCGCCGCCTTCATCGACGAGGATGTGAAAATCCGCCGTTACCTCAACAAGGAACTCCGCAACGCGATGCTCTCCCGTATCGAGATCGGCCGTTCCTCCAATGAGAAGGCTCTCCGCATCGCCGTCTGCGTCGCCCGTCCGGGTGATGTCATCGGCCAGGAAGGCGAAAACAAAAAGCGTCTCCTCGCGGGCCTAGCCAAAATCACCAAGAAGCCCGAGAACGAAATCCGTCTCGACGTCGTCGAGATCAAGAACCCGGACCTCGATGCGACTCTCGTCGCCAAGTGGATCGCCAGCGAGCTCGAAAACCGTGCCGCCTTCCGTTCCACGATGAAGAAAGCCCTCACCCGTATGCGTAAAGCGGGTGCCAAAGGATGCCGCACCCTCTGCTCTGGCCGTCTCGCCGGCGCCGAAATCGCGCGCTCCGAAGGCTACAAGGACGGCGTTGTCCCTCTGCACACTCTCCGTGCGGACATCGACTTCGCTTCCGTCCACGCCGCGACCACCTACGGCAACATCGGCGTCAAGGTGTGGATCTGCCGCAGCCTTAACAAGACCGATACCGAAACCATCAACGAGCCGGCTCCCCGCGATCCGCGCGACGATCGTCGTCCCGCCGACCGCCGTCCCGCTCGGAAAGGAGATGTAAACCATGCTGCAACCAAAGCGCGTTAAGTACCGTCGTCCGCACGCCCTCAAGTACGAAGGACATGCGAAAGGTGGCACTAAGGTCGAATTCGGTGAATTCGGCTTGGTCGCCCTCGAAGGCAACTACATCACCGACCACCAGATCGAATCCGCCCGTATCGTCCTCTCCCGTTGCACGGACAGGACCGGCAAGGTGTGGATCCGCATCTTCCCCCATATGGCCAAGACCAAGAAACCGGCCGAAGTTCGTATGGGTAGCGGCAAAGGCTCGCCGGAAGGCTGGGTCGCCGTCGTCAAACAGGGCGCCGTCATGTTCGAAATCGGCGGAACCACCCCCGAGGTCGCCATGGAAGCCCTCCGTCTTGCCAGCTATAAGCTCCCGGTCAAGACCAAGATCATCAGCAAGGAGAAGGGAGAATAACCATGAACGTCAACGAACTTCGTGAACTCACCCCCGAAGAGCTCGACGAGAAGATCTACGAGCTCAAGACCCAGCTATTCGAACTCCGCCGCAAGAAAGCGGTCGGCCAGCTCGAGCACGGCGATGAGGTCCGCCGCCTGCGCAAGACCATCGCCAAAGCCGAAACCGTGAAGCGCCAGCGCGCGCTCAACATCGCTAAGTAAAGGAGGAAAGGCAAATGGAAAGAAATCATCGTACCACGATCCAAGGCGTCGTCACTTCCGTGAAGATGGCCAAGACCATCGTCGTCACCGTTTCGACCGAACGCAACGACCCCCTCTACGTCAAGCGCGTCGGCTATTCGAAGAAGTACTATGCCCACGATGAAGAGGGCAAAGCCAAACTCGGCGACACCGTGACCATCATGGCCTGCCGCCCCATGTCCAAGCTCAAGAGGTTCCGCCTCGTCTCCATCGACAAGACCCCGGTTCTCGAGGATATCGAAAAGGCCGAGGAAGCCCTCGAAGCGAAGGAAGGTCTCAAGGAGGATAAAGAATAATGGTCCACACCGAAACCAATCTCGTTGTCGCCGACAACTCCGGCGCCAAATCGGTCCGCGCCTTCCGCCTCTATGGCGGCAGCCACCGCAAGACCTCTTCCGTCGGTGACGTCGTCCTCTGCGCCGTCAAGGACGCGATCCCCAACGCCAAGAAGAAGAAGGGTGACGTCGTCAAAGCCGTCATCGTCCGCGTCAAGCATCCGCTTCAGCGCAAGGACGGCTCGACCATCTCCTTCGACGACAACGCCGTCGTCCTCATCGATAACGACGGCAACCCGATCGGCACCCGCGTCTTCGGACCGGTCGCCCGCGAACTCCGCGACAAGGGATACATGAAAATCGTCTCCCTCGCCTTCGAGGTTCTATAAGGAGGTAACTGACCATGAATATCAAAAAAGGTGACAAGGTCATCGTGATCTCCGGCGCCGACAAGGGCAAAACCGGTATCGTCCAGCGCGTCTACCCCAAGCTCAACCGCGTGGTTGTCGAGGGCGTGAACGTCCACAAGAAGCACCGCAAGCCCACCCAGCAGGTCTCTGAAGGGTCGGTCGTCGACATCTACGTCCCCATCGATGCGAGCAACGTCGCCCTCATCGATCCCAAAACCAAAAAGCCCACCCGCGTCCACTATGGCGAGGTGAAGGGCAAGAAAGTCCGCCTCGCCAAGTCCGGCGAGAGCCTCGACTAAGAAAGGAGCCCCCGATGGCAGAAGAAAAGAAAACGACCGCCAAGGCGGCCCCGAAAAAGCCCGCGGCCCCCAAAGCCGCCCCGAAAGCCGCTCCCGAAGCCGAAGCTGCCCCTAAAGCCGCTGCGAAGAAGGAAGCCAAGAAATTCGTTTCTCCCGAGCCGAAGAACCGCCTCGCGAAGAAATACCGCAACGAAGTCGTCCCCGAACTCGTCAAGGAATTCGGCTACACTTCCGTCATGATGGCCCCGAAGATCGAGAAGATCGTCATCAACATGGGCGTTGGCGATGCTACCAGCAACTCCAAGGCTCTCGATGACGCGGTCGCCGACCTCACGATCCTCTCTGGTCAGAAGCCGGTCATCACCAAGGCCAAGAAGTCCATCGCGACCTTCAAACTCCGCGAAGGACAGGCCATCGGCTGCAAAGTCACTCTCCGTGGCGAGCGCATGTATGAGTTCCTCGATAAGCTCATCTCCGTCGCTCTCCCCCGCGTCCGTGACTTCCGCGGCATCAACCGCAACGCCTTTGACGGCCATGGCAACTACACCCTGGGCGTCAAGGAACAACTGATCTTCCCCGAAATCGATTACGATAAGGTCAGCAAGATCCGCGGTATGGACGTCGTCATCGTCACCACCGCGCAATCGGACAAAGAGGCGGCCAGCCTTCTTGAAAAGCTCGGCATGCCCTTCCGCAAATAAGGAGAATCGACCATGGCTAAGAAAAGTTTGGTTGCAAAATCTGCCCGCAAGCAGAAATTCGCCGTCCGCGAGTACACCCGTTGCACCCGCTGCGGCCGCCCGCATGGCGTCATCCGCAAATTCGGCCTCTGCCGCATCTGCCTCCGCGAGCTCGCCTACAAAGGTGAGATCCCTGGCATGAAGAAGGCCTCTTGGTAAGAAAGGAGAACACGATAACATGAACGCAGATCCTATCGCCGACATGCTCACCCGTATCCGCAACGCCAACGCGCTGCGCTACGAAGACGTGTCCATGCCTTCCTCTTCCATCAAGGTCGGCATCGCCGAAATCCTCAAGAACGAAGGTTTCATCAACGACTTCTCGGTCTCCGAGGAGAAGGGCAAGAAGACCCTCACCATCGCCCTCAAGTACTCCGCTTCGGGCGAGCGCGTCATCACCAACCTGAAGCGCGTCTCCAAGCCGGGCCTCCGCGTCTATGCGGAATCCGACAAGATCCCGAGCGTCCTCAAGGGCCTTGGCATCGCCATCGTGAGTACCCCCAACGGCTTGCTCACCGACAAACAAGCAAGGAAACAACACGTCGGCGGCGAAGTGCTCGCCTACGTGTGGTAATCCAGAAAGGAAGAAAACATCATGTCTCGCATCGGACTCAAACCCGTGGTTCTTCCTGAAGGCGTCACCCTCGATATCAAGGAAGGCGCCGTCGCCGTCAAAGGTCCCAAAGGCGAATTGAGCGTGGCTTATCCTAGCTGCGTAAGCGTCTCTGTGGATAACGGCGTTGCCCACGTCGCTCGCAAGAACGACGAACCCGCTTCCGTGGCCAACCACGGCACCGTCAGGGCCAACCTCGCCAATGCCATCAAAGGCGTTCACGAAGGTTTCAAGAAAGAACTCGTCATCTCTGGTATCGGCTATCGTTGCGCGATGAGGGGAACCTCCATCGTCCTCAACGTCGGCTTCTCCCACGAGGTGGTCATCACTCCCGTCGAAGGCGTCAAAATCTCCGCCCCCGACGCGACCCACATCATCGTCGAGGGCATCGACCGTCAGAAAGTCGGTCAGACCGCGGCCCTCATCCACGACACCAAGCGCCCCGAACCTTATGGTGGTAAGGGCATCCGCTATAGCGACGAAGTCGTCCTCCGCAAGGAAGGCAAGCGCGCCGCCGGCGGTAAGAAGTAAAGGGAGGCTATAAGCAATGATCGAAAAGAAATCCCGCAGCGTCGTCCGTGCCCGCAAGCACCTTCGCGTCCGCGCCAAGATCTCCGGCACGGCTGAAAAGCCCCGCCTCTGCGTCTTCCGTTCCAACAAGCACATCGAGGCCCAGATCATCGACGACGTCAAAGGCGTCACCTTGGTCTCGTCCTCTTCCGTCCAACTCAAGCTCGCCAACGGTTCCAACTGCGAAGCGGCCGCCAAAGTCGGCGCCGACCTCGCCAAGAAGGCCAAGGCCAAAGGCATCGAAATCGTTGCCTTCGACCGTGGCGGCTACCTCTATCACGGCCGCGTGGCCGCGCTAGCCGACGCCGCTCGTGAAGGCGGACTCAAGTTCTAAGGAGAATGTCCATGGAAGAAGAAATCAAAGTTGCCGCGGCTCCGGTCGCGGAAGAAAAGCCCGCCCCCGAAAAGGGTGGATACGAGCCCCATGGCTCCCAGGCCGCCCCTCGCCCGGGCGACCGCAAGGATGGCTCCCATCGTGGACGTCCCTCCGAACGTCGCGGTGGCCGCGGCGGATTCCGTCGCGAAGGTGACGACCTCCTCGAAAGGGTCGTCGCGATCAACCGCGTCTCGAAGACCGTTCAAGGTGGCAAGCACGTCCGCTTCTCCGCTCTCGCCGTCGTCGGCGATGGCAAAGGCTCCTATGGCTTCGCCCTCACCAAATCTGGTGAAGTCCCCGACGCCATCAAGAAGTCGCTCGAAAAAGCTCGCAAGAGCATGTACAAGATCGACATCGTCAAAGGCGACACCATCGCCCATGACGTCACTGGCACCTTCGGCTCGACCAAAGTCGTCCTGAAGCCCTCGATCCCCGGCACCGGCGTCGTCGCCGGCGGTCCGGTCCGCGCGATCCTCGAGCTCGCCGGTATCAAAAACGTCGTCTCCAAGGTTTACGGTTCCCGTGCGCCGATCAACGTCATCCGCGCTACCGACGCCGGCCTTCGCTCCTTGAAGAGCTATGACAAGGTCATGGTTCTCCGCGGCAAGAAGACCGAAGAGGAAATCCGTGCCCGCAAGGCGGCCAAAGTCGAACCGAAAGGAGATAAGTAATCATGTCCTCTCTCCACACGCTCAAAAACGCTGAAGGCGCCCGCACCGATTCCTTCCGTAAGGGTAGGGGTCGCGGCTCCGGCAACGGCAAGACTGCCGGTAAGGGCATGAAGGGCCAAGGCGCCCACGCCCACACCAAGGCCAACGGCTTCGAAGGTGGTCAGAACCCCATCGCCCGTCGTTTGCCGAAGTTCGGCGTCCGCAAGACGCACAAAGGCCGCAAGGTCAACTACGCCATCGTCAACCTCGAGAAACTCAACTTCTTCGAGGAAGGCAAGCTCGTCAATGCCGCCGCTTTGATCGAAGCCGGGATCATCAAAGATGAACTCGACGGCGTCAAAGTCCTCGGCAACGGCAAGCTCACCAAGAAACTCGTCGTCGAAGCCAAGGCGTTCTCCGCCTCGGCGAAGGCCGCAATCGAATCCCTTGGCGGAGAAGCGAAGGTACTCTGATGCATAAGTTCGTCTCAATCTTTAAAAACAAAGAAATCGTTGGTCGCATTTTCTTCACGATCATGATCTTCTTCGTCATCCGGATTGGGGCGGCGATTTGTGTACCCTTGGTCAAACCGACCGCTGAACTCGCTTCGGCCATGGAGAGCGGAAACGCCCTCGCCCTGATGAACCTTCTCGGTGGCGGCGCCCTCTCCAACTTCTCGGTATTCGCCCTTGGCGTCTCACCCTACATTACGGCGCAAATCATCGTCGAATTGTTATCAAAAGACGTCCTACCGGCTCTTACCGAACTCTCGAAGCAAGGCCAGTACGGCCGCAAAAAAATCGAAATGGCGACGCGATATCTCTGTTTGCTGCTTGGCGCAGTACAGGGGTATGGCATCATCAAAACGATGGAAAATTCCTCCTACATCGAGTTCATCGACGCTTCGATGCAGGGGAGTTTCTGGTCTTACGCCTATATCATCACCGTCCTGCTCGCAGGTACGATGCTCTGCTTGTGGCTAGGTGACCAAATCACCGAAAAGGGCCTTGGGAACGGCATCTCCGTCATCATCTTCGCCGGCTGCGTCCGATCCATCCCTCTTCAAATATCCCGCGCGTTCGAAAAGTGGGTCCTGGTCAATGTCGGCCATGGCGACCAAGCGGTCATCCGTGGCTCCTTCCAGTTCGCCCTCTATATCTTCGCGTTCCTGCTCATCGTCTCCGGCGTCGTGTTCTTCGAACTCGCCCGCCGCAAGATTCCCGTCCAGCATGCGGGCAAGGGTGGGCAGAACCCGTCGATGGCCCAGGCCAGCTTCCTTCCGATCAAGGTCAACAGCGCTGGTGTCATCCCCGTCATCTTTGCCTCTTCCATCCTCATGGCTCCTCAGGTCATCGCGAGCTTCATCTCGCCTGAGGCCGGCAATGCCAACTGGCTCAAGATCTTCTCCTACACCGAGATGTTCGTGATGCCCGGCATCAACGGCTCTACCTGGTCCATGCCTTGGGGCTTGCTGATCTACCTCGCCCTCATCATCGCGTTCACCTTCTTCTATTCGGAGATGCAGATGGACCCCGAGACGATGGCGGACAACTTCCAGAAGAACGGTTCCTATATTCCGGGTATTCGCCCTGGCAAGCAGACCGAACGTTATGTCCGTAAGGTCCTCAACCGAGTCACCTTCATCGGCGCGTTCGCCCTCGCGGCCATCGCCTGTATCCCCGTCGCGTTGACGCTATCTGGCATCTTCGGGGCGGACACTAGCCTCGCCATCGGCGGCACCGGCATGATCATCGTCGTCGGCGTCTGCATCGAGCTCAATTCGCAAATCGATGGCCTTTTGGCGGGAAAATCGTTCGAAGAAGTCCAAGCGGGAGGAGGTTTGTAATCCATGCTTAATATCATCCTCATGGGGCCTCCTGGCGCCGGCAAGGGTACGCAGGCTACGCGTATCATCGACGCCTTCCATATCCCCCATATCTCGACGGGAGACATCTTCCGCGAGAACATCTCCAAGGGTACCGAGCTCGGCAAGAAGGCGAAAGCCATTATCGAAGCCGGTGGCCTGGTCCCCGATGACCTCACCATCGGGCTGGTCAAGGACCGCCTTAGCCAGGACGATTGCAAGGAAGGCTATCTCTTAGATGGCTTCCCGCGCACCCTCGCCCAAGCCGAAGCCCTCAAGGCCATGGGCCCCGAAATCGGACGCCCCGTGACCCTCGTCATCGACATCACTGTCCCCGACGAGGTCCTCAAGGAACGGATCGGCGGTAGGAGGGTCTGCCCCAAGTGCGGCGCCTCCTATAACATCCATTCCATGAAACCGGTTCAAGAAGGCATCTGCGACCGCTGCGGCGCGGAACTCATCCAGCGCAAGGACGACAATCCGGAGTCCTTCATGGTCCGCCTGCAAAACTATTACGAACAGACTGCCCCCCTCGTCGCTTTCTACGAGAAGGAGGGCATCTACCATCATTTCGACGGCATGGTCGGGCTTGAAAAAGTTACCGAACAGGTCGCCGAGTTGCTGAAGGCGAATCGATGATTATCATCAAGTCGAAACGGGAGGTCGAGCTGATACGCGAGGCCTCCCGTATCAACGCCTTGGCTCTCGAGGAAATCCGTCCCTACATCGTTCCAGGCGTCACCACAAAGGAACTCAACGACCGCATCGACGCGATCGTGCGCAGGGAAGGCGGCATCCCCGCCGAACTCGGTTACTACGATTACCCCGGTTCCGTCTGCGCTTCGGTGAACGAGGTCATCCTCCATGGCATCCCTTCCAAAAAGAAGGTGCTGCGGGATGGTGACATCATCACCCTCGACCTCGTGACGCGCAAAAACGGCTATTGCGGGGACTCCGCGAGAACCTACGAAGTAGGCATCTGCGGCGAAAGGCAAAAAAGAATGATAGCCATCGCCGAGGAATGCTTCTATAATGCTCTAGCCCTGGTAAAACCAGGGAACCGAATCGGTGACATCTCCCACGCCATCGAGGCGACCGCCAAAGCCCACGGCTGCAGCGTCGTCCACGATTACACTGGACATGGCATCGGCACGGAAATGCACGAGGATCCCTACATCGCTTGCTATGGCGTCCCGGGCACCGGCCCGGTCCTGCGCGAAGGCATGACCATCTGCATCGAGCCGATGATCCTGGAAGGGAAATCCGCCGTACGTGTGTTACCGGATGGGTGGACGGTCGTCTCCAAAGACGGCAAGCTCACCGCCCATTACGAGAACACGGTCGTCGTGACCAGCGATGGTTGCGAAATACTTACGAAGCTTTAAAGAAGCAGAAAGGAGGCCGCTTGAGCAAGGAAGATTGCATCGAAGTCGAGGCGACGGTGTTGGAATGTCTACCCAACGCCAACTTCAAGGTGAAGCTCGCCACTGGCACCGTAGTCCTAGCCTGTGTTTCGGGTAAAATCCGCATGAACTACATCCGGATTCTCCCCGGTGATCGGGTTACGGTCCAATTCTCACCTTATGACTTAACACATGGGCGAATCACGTTCCGGTACCGCAACTGATACCGCAACGGTTAATCACAAAACCTATTAGGAGCAAAAACAATGAAAGTCAGACCGTCCGTCAAGCCGATCTGTGACAAGTGCCGCGTCATCCGCCGTCACGGAAAGCTTATGGTTATTTGCCCTAACCCCAAGCATAAGCAGCGTCAGGGCTAAGGCTGAAAGGAACTAAGAAACAATGGCACGTATTGTCGGGGTTGATATCCCCAATGAAAAGCGCATCGTCGTCTCCCTCACCTATATCTATGGGATTGGCGACACTACCGCGGAAAAGATCTGCGCCGCCTGCGGCGTTAACGTCGATACCCGCACCAAAGACCTCAGCGATGAGCAATTGACCGCTCTCCGCGCCGAAGTCGCGAAATACCAAACCGAAGGCGATCTTCGCCGCAAAGTCGCGCTCGACATCAAGCGCCTCACCGAAATCGGTTGCTACCGTGGCCTTCGCCACAAGAGGGGCCTCCCCGTCCGCGGACAGAGGACCCGCACCAACGCCCGTACCCGTAAAGGCAAGAGGAAGACGATTGCCAACAAGAAAGAGGCGGGCAAGTAATAGGAGGTTCAGGAAATCATGGCTAACACGAAGAAATCCACGACCGCCCGTAAGAAGAAGATCAAACGTTCTTATACCAAGGGCGTCGCCCATATCCACGCGACCTTCAACAACACCATCGTCACCATCACCGATGTCCAGGGCAACGTCATCGCCTGGTCCTCGGCCGGAGCCCTCGGCTACAAAGGCGCCAAGAAGGCTACCCCCTTCGCCGCCCAACTCGCTGCCGAAGCTGCCGCCAAGACCGCGTTCGACCAGGGCCTCCGCACCGTCGACGTTGAAGTCAAAGGTGCCGGCGCCGGCCGTGAATCGGCCGTCCGTGCCCTCACCGTCGTCGGGCTCCAGGTCACTTCCATCGAAGATACCACCCCGATCCCGCACAACGGTTGCCGCCCGCCTAAGCGCCCCCGTGGTTAATCCCTAACCACATATCGCTACACCATTGCTTACCAGAACAGGAGGTACATCGTTAATGGTCACCAAAAACGACGCAAAAGTCGAAGAGATTAAACTTCCCAACCCGTTCGAACCCGTCAAGATCAACATCGCTGTCAACGACGAGAACGAGCACTACGCGAAAATCGTCGCGAAACCCCTCGAAAGAGGCTTCGGCATCACCCTCGGCAACGCGCTTCGCCGCGTCTTGCTAAGCGCCCTCCCGGGTGCCAGCGTGGTCGCCGTCCAAATCGAAGGTGCCCGCCACGAATTCACCGCCCTCAAGGGCATCGAGGAAGACGTCACCGCGATCATCCTCAACCTCAAAGACCTCGTCTTGAAGATCGACGACAACAGCTCCGAACTCAAGCGCATCGAAGTCGACATGAAAGGCCCTGGCGTCTTGCGCGCCGGCGACCTCGAATTGCCCGCCCTCGTCAGCGTCTGCAATCCGGATCTCGAAATCGCCCACCTCAATGGCGAAGGCCACCTCGTCATGACCATCTACGCCGGCAACGGCCGTGGATACGTCACCGCCGAGACCAACAAGTCCGAACGCCACATCGATACCGTCGGCGTCATCGCGACCGATTCCAATTACTCGCCCGTCGTCAAGGTCGCCTATGCGGTCGAACCGACCCGCGTCCTTCACGATTCGAAGTTCGACGAACTCACCCTCGAAGTCACCACGAATGGCTCCGTGACGCCGAAAGAGGCTGTTGCCCTTGCGTCCCAGTTGCTCATCTCGCACTTCCAGCAGTTCATCAGCCTCGAAGAATCCGTCCAGTCCATCCGCCTCGTCAAAGAGGAAGTGGTGGCCGAGGACAACAAGTTCCAGAACATGTTGATCGAAGAGCTCGACCTGAGCGTCCGTTCCAACAACTGCCTCAAGCGCGCTTCCATCACCACCGTCCTCGAACTCACCCAAAAGACCGAGGAAGAGATGATGAAAGTCCGCAACCTCGGCAAGAAATCGCTCAAGGAAGTCAAAGAGAAGCTTGCTGCGCATGGCCTCCACTTCCGCGACTACGTAGGAGAATAAACCATGGCTGCACAAGGAAGAAAGAACGTCCACGGCAAGACCGGCGTCCGCTTCAAGACGGGCTATACCGCCTCGAAGAACAAATCGATGCTCCGCAACGTCGTGACCGACCTCATCATGAACGAAGAGGTTAAGGTCACCAGCGGCGTTACCCGCGAGCTCAAGGTCCTCGCCGACCACCTCGTCACCCTCGCCAAGAGGGGCGATCTCCATGCCCGCCGTTTGGCGGCCCAGACCGTTCGCAGCGACGAAGCCCTCAAGAAGCTCTTCGCCGAAATCGGTCCCCGCATGGCCTCGCGTAACGGCGGCTACACCCGCTCGTTCAAACTCGGCGAGCGTCGCGGCGACAACGCCGAAGTCACCCTCGTCCGTTGGTCGGATCGCTAAGTCGACATTCTAACCAAAACGCCTCGGAGCAATCCGGGGCTTTTCTTATATAGGCGCGCACGCGAATAGAGGCCCTTTCTAGGCGCAATAACGCAGCGAATGGAAAGATAGACGATGAAACGCTTGAATGGCCTAAGGAGGGCTAATAAAGTGCGGCGAAATAGGGAAGGCGCATTGACAGGGGGTTGAACTCTTCTAATAATGTAATACAATGTAATACGAAAGAAGGAAATGAAGATGGTTGTTTCTATTAGAATGACGGAAGAAGAAAGGCAATTAGCTGATGCCTATGCCAAACTCAATGGTGTGACGCTAAGCGAAGCCATCAAGCGCGCTTACTTCGAGAAGATCGAAGACGAATACGATATTGCGCTGGCCGATATGGCTTTGCGTGAATATGAGAAAGACTCTAAGACCTTTTCGCACGAAGAGGTCAAAAAGATGCTTGGATTATGAAATACAGAGTCGAGTATTTGCCTCAAGTTGTGAAAACGCTTGAGAAGATGGACAAATACACCAAAAGAATCATCCTGGAATGGATCGAAAAGAATCTCGTTGGTTGCGAAAACCCAAGAATCCATGGCAAGCCCTTGACGGCAAACAGGGTGGGGCAATGGAGATATCGAATCGGCGACTACAGGGTCATCGTACAGATTGAAGACGGCAGACTCGTCATATTAGTGATTGCCATAGGACATAGAAGAGAAATCTATAATTAACAGGGAATTGCGTCATTAACGATATATGCAAAACAAATCAAAAACGGGAGTTTTGCAGTATATAAGTAAAGAAGCATCTAAGAGAAAAGTGCGTTAATTGCGCAGTTTATTTGGTTTTTGCAGGTTTTCTTTCGCGTTCTTCCGTAACGATCATGGACAAGAGATCGTTATAGGAGGTGTTTCCGTCGATAACGACTTGTTTGGCCGCGTCGAAAAGCGGAATCATGCCGGCTTTGGTGATCGCAACATCGCGGATTTCTTCTACCGTCGCCTCTTTTTCGGCGATGGTCGCGCGGATGTCGTCGTTCATATACATGATTTCGTGGACGGCGAGACGGCCTTTGTAACCACCGTTATTGCAGTATGGGCAGCCGTTGGCTTCGTAGATGACCGCGTCCTTGTCCTTTAAACCGAGGACACGCATCTGGTCTTCCGTGGGCTTCACCGGGCGTTTGCAACGCGGGCATAGGCGGCGGATAAGACGCTGGGAGATGACCGCAACAAGCGCGTCAGCAACCAAGTATTCTGGGACACCCATATCGATAAGACGGGTGATGGCGCCAGGAGCTTCGTTGGTATGGAGGGTTGATAAAACCAAGTGGCCTGTAATAGCGGCACGGATGGCGATCTGGGCCGTTTCTTCGTCACGAATTTCGCCGACCATGATGATGTCAGGGTCTTGACGGAGAATGGAACGTAATGCCGAAGCGAAGGTGAGGTCTGCTTTATTATTGATTTGAATCTGGTTGATGGATTCCATCGAGTACTCGACAGGGTCTTCGACGGTGATGATGTTGACGTTAGGTTTGTTAAGCTCGCGAAGGAACGAATAAAGAGTGGTGGTTTTACCTGAACCAGTAGGACCTGTCAGCAGGATGATGCCATGCGGGTGGTGAAGAATTTTGTCGATCGTCTCGTTGACTTCATTCGAGAAGTGAAGCTCGGCCAAGGAGAGGGAGAAAATCTTTTTGTCGAGGACACGGATAACGAACTTCTCGCCATGGATCGTGGGCAAGGTCGAGACACGGAAGTCGTATTTATCGTTGCCGATGAACTTCGTGATATGGCCGTCTTGCGGGATGCGTTTTTCGGCGATATCGATGTCGGCCAGAATCTTGATACGGGTGGCAATTGTAGGGAAGAAAGAGATATCAAAAGCCGCTTTTTCCTGCAAATCGCCGTCAATTCTGTAACGAATAAGGACGCGGGTTTCGCTGGGTTCGACGTGAATATCAGATGCGCCGACCTTAACGGCTTCTTCTAACGTAGAGTCGATAAAACGGACGGCCGGGGCGTTTGCGACCTCGGCGGACATGCCATCGCCACGATTCGCCGAAGAGGACGTTTCGCTTTGGATGGATTTAAGGGCGTTCTTCGCGGCAAGAGATGCACTATAGACGTTGAAGTAGTCGGTGAGCTTGTCAGCGTCTACCGAGCACATGAGGTATTTGGATGACGTAACGGTCAGGAGGATTCGGTTGAGGAAAGGGTCCTCAGGCTTCGTCGAACCAAAGACCCACGTGCCGTCTTCGAAACGATATAACGGGATGAAATTATACTGCTTGAGTAAATCCAAACCGAGGAAGTCGTTGAAGTCGAGGTTCGTGTCGACGGTATCGAGGTTGACGTAGGGGGCGTTGACGTATTCCTGGATAGCCTTATGGATATCCGTTTTGGAGACGCTTTCTTCTTTGAGGATGATTTCAATTGGATCCTCGCCGTTATTTAGGGCTTGGGTAAGCGTGTCAAAAGCAACCGGGGTAATCTTGTTATCCCGTCTTAGGAGTTCAAGAAGGATGCTTTGACGGATTTTGTTCATGCTGAGGTGGTATCCATGGAGGTGATCATCGAGAGGATCGGGCTATACATAGCGACAAAGAGAACTGCGATGACGCCGCCTAATAAGACCAAAACGGCCGGCTGAAGGATCGCCGTCATGGCGGCGAGGGCGTTCTCGACGTCCTGGTCGAAGTAGGGGGCCGTTTTAAGGAGGACGGCGGCCATCTCGCCCGTCTTTTCGCCGACCGCGATCATCTGAAGTAAGATGGGCGAAAGTTTCATTTCGGCGGTTAGAGCTTTGCTAAGAGAAGCACCCATTTTGACCTGTACGATGACTTTGTCGAACTGGGCGAGAAGGTATTTGTTATCGATCGTCTGGCGGATGTTTTCGAGGGCTCCTAACGTGTCCGCGCCGTTATCGAGGAGCAAGCCAAGGCTACGCGCAAACCTCGATGTGAAACGGGCCATATTGAGCCGTTTGAAGACGGGCAAAGTGACCTTCATGTGATCGAGGAAGAAGCGGAAAGAGGGCACGAATCGCAAGAGCCACAAGATGATTACGAAGGCCGCGATGAAGGCGAGTACATAGAGCCAATATTCTCGGAAGAATTGCGACATGTTGAAGATGGCCATCGTCAAAGGAGGCATCTCAACATTCATTTTAGAGAAGGAAGAAATGAAGGTCGGAATGATGAAAACGAACATCAAAATAACGACTGCGACGGTCAAAACAAGCAGCAAAGCAGGGTAGGCTAAGGCGCCTTTTACTTTACGTTTTGTCTTATCTTCTGTTTCAAAATACTGGGCGACAGTAACCAAAACTTGGTCCAAGCAGCCTGCATTTTCGCCGACAAATACCATCGAAGAGAAGAACGGAGGGAATACTTTTGGGTATTTTTTCATCGCATCGGAAAGCAAAAGACCCTGTTTCATGTCGTCTTCGATCTTGGCGAGAGTCTTCTTGAGAAGACCAGATTGTGTCTGCGTTTTTAACAAGGAAATCGATTCGACGATGGGTACGCCGGAGACGATCATAACCGAAAATTGATTACAAAATTGGCTAAGATCTTTGACTTTGACCTTGCCAGAAAGAGAGAAAAAGGTCGAAAAATCAGCAGAGGATAGTGCGCGAGAAGAGGTGACATATAGGCCAGACTTAAGGAGCATCTCCTTCATCTCGGCCTCGCTTTCGGCCAAGAAAGTGCCTTTAGTAACTTTTCCTTCTTTGTCTGTTGCGGTGTATTTGAACTTCTTCATTCTAGTGACCTCCTAATAGAGTCATGTACCAAGAAACGACGAAATCGCCCGAATACATGGCGACGATAAATCCCGGAACGAGGAGAACGGCAAATGGATAAGCGCGCCCATTACCCTTCTTTACGATGTTCACGATGACCAAAATAAGGCCCCCAATGACGCAAGAAAGCAGCAAACCATATAGGAGCTTATAACCCCCGATTAATAGACCCATGCATGCAGAAAGTTCCACGTCTCCAAAGCCAATTCCATCCCTCTTTTTGATGAGTTTATAGATGGCGTTTACGAGCCAGAAAAGGAGTCCTCCGCCGATAAATCCGAAGACTTTTACCGCAACGTTCTCCCAGGTGGGGTTCTCCAAGAGGGAAACGAGGCCGCAAAGAAGGAGAACGAGCTGAAGAACATCCGGGATTTCCATGTGCTTCAGATCGATAAAGAAAATGCAAATTAATGTGGAGCATGCAATACAAGATGTGAAAAAACGATACCAGTTCGTTGTAAATGACGGAATTATGAAGGACGTGAATAGGGTTAAGCACCCAAACCAGAGGACAGTGTTAAGGATTTCGACAAAGGGATAAATGGGCGAAATCCTCGTTTTGCAATAATGGCACCTGCCCCGCAGGAAGATGTAGGAGAATACCGGGATATTCATGTACCAGCGAATCGGATGGCCGCAGCCAGGGCAGTGAGAAGCCGGTTTTGATAGGGACATATCGTTAGGAATGCGATATATGACGACATTCAAGAAACTGCCTACGCAGAGCCCCAAGACGATCGTTAAAACGATAGTAATCCATTGAATCATAGGTGTCCTCCCGTGTATTTGACTAAGCCACCAAGCCATTTATTGCCTTCTCCGTCCGTTGTCACATAGAAATGAGAGGACTGGTAAGCCAGCAGATCACTGTGTTCAAAGTCATAGATTGCATAGAATCGAACAGTATCCGCGGATTCTGCAACCAGTGCCTTAACCTGGCCTTCGCTATAGATTGCCCAATTGAAGTGAGTATCGGAAATAACGTCAACCGTAACAGAATTCCCGGCGGCAATGAACTCATTTGTCGAAACCTTATATGTGATCTCATAATCCGATTGGACATAGGTAACTTTGTTTAAGGCGCTTGAAACAATAAGAATAGAACTAACGCCCATGGAGACGATCAAAAGAACCGTACACATGGCAATCGCGGTAGGAATTCCAAAACCGTCCCGACGTTTCATTTGGAGACCTCCCTGGTATAAATGGAGGAGCCGTCTTTATAACTTGATGCCAAATTCAATGAAGATGATGCGAACGCAAGAGAGAGCTTGTATTCGTAAGGGGCGCTCGAATCAACCATTTCGAAGGTTCCATTGTAGAAATACAGGGTTTCTCCCTCCGCAGAACTCTGATTAACCCCGCAAAAATTGTTCATTGCATCCGAAAATTCGCTTCCATCATAAGTTAAATACAATTTGGCAATGGTATCGATCTCGTTGTGAAAGAAACGCTTTACAGTGGCGTTCCGGATGGCGTTCGAAGAATAAAAGGCAACGGAGGCGGCTGCGACAGAAACAATCACCACGACGGCGATAGCTACAAGGGTCTCAACCAAGGTTATGCCTTCTTTTTTGGCCCGATGCTCATGGAGAAGAATTTGCTCCAATCTATGGTCCTCCTTTCTTTCTTAATCGACTTACGGAATAAAGAGTTGTTCTTTCCCGGAAGAGAAATAATGTCATCAAAACTCTTTGGCACCCGCTCTAAAACAAACGGAACATAATCGGAAGCGTGCTCAATTAACTGATTGTAGAAATTGTCAGTAGAAAACACTTTGATCTCTGAGATTGGGATAAACCAAGGATCTAAAGAGAAGTAGTTAATCAGGTCACCAACAAAAGAAAGGTATTTCTTAATACCGTTTTTCACCAAGTAAACTTCCAGGGCTTGTCCCTTAAGCATGCGCAGGGCGCGCGGTTTAGGGTGCTCTAAATCGCTGATTGGTGTGCTTTCAATGGACGCGTCATTAAGCTCTTTCTTCGTGATGAGACTCTCTTTCATAAAAGCAGAGTACTTTTTGACACGCACGTTATCGTTAAAATAGGGGGATTGGACATAATCAGAAGTATTCAGAATAGCCTTTTCGCCCTGATTTGACATAACCATGGATAGAACTTCGGCCCCTTTGCAGAGGACAAACTCGGAACAAGACTGGCCAACAAAGAGGAAACATGTGGGGTAATTGTCTTTCTTTTCGAGATTAGACGTTACATGGTGGGCAAAATAATCAGTTGAGGTGATATGGATCCCTGCCTTTTTGAACGCAGATAGAATCGAAGTCACGTCGATTTTCTTCGCAAAGGCATAGAAGTAGAGCGATTCTTCGTCGCCCCGATGGTATTCACGGTACTTAAGATAGTAGTTTTCGAAGCTTGGGTAGCAACTCTTAAAACGTGTTTCAAATACATCATGTATCTTAAATCTAGAGAGGACGGGTAGCGAAAAAGTGCCAAATGCAACAGGATAGTCAGGAATGATTAGAAGGTTAGTCTTCTCCTTTTTGAGCATTTCTGCGCTCTCAGACTGCAAAAATTCATCTAGGGCATGCATGCAAGAAGCAGGGGTATTTAAGGGAAATTTTGCCTCTATTTCGATGGATACAGGCTCCTCCTTCTTAATGGCCGCTTTATAGAGTCCAATTTTGTTCGTAAAAGGGTTCAAAACGATCTTCATCGGAGCACCTCCAAAGAATAAACGTGCGTCGATGGTGAACCGTTCAACGGGCGAAGAATGGTAGTCAATAATTGAAGAGAAGAATCATAGGAAAAATCTATTTTTTCTATATGGGAATAGGAGAGCGTAAAGGAATACTGAAAATACCTGTTTTCACCACCGTAATCATTTGATAAATACAGCGATTTTTCCGCAAAACCTAATGTATAAGACGCAGAATCCGCGTTATTTGTGAAGGTGACTTCTGTACCTGTACATCCAGAAAATTGAAAGTCACATACGTCGTTTTGGACCGAGAAATAGGAGACAACTTCTTTGATCCTTGTGACGGCCTCATCCATCTCTCGCGCCGTAGCTGTTTTCTCGCTTGCTTCGCTCTGGATTCGGACCGTTGCTGTTATCGTAATTGCCGTTGTTGCGGCAAGGATGCCGACCAACGCAATTGTGACGACGAGCTCAACGACTGTAAACCCCTTTTTCGCTTTTTTCATAGCACAATTTTAAGCGTGTGTAGGCGAGGCATCAACCTTCTTTTGCCCAAAAACATAATATTGCATACATGGGTATTATAAAAATTTCTTCTATAAACGAAAAAGTGCGATTCTATCGATGTTTTGTATTCTGATACTCTATCCTGTCTTTTTAGGCTATTAGAATATTTGCGTCACGTGTCGCATATTTCTGATTTTGGGTTTTTTGGGCCTGAAAATCGTGTTTTTCGTTTTCAATTCATCTTTTTGCTGCCCCGTGCTTCATATTTTTGAAAGGTTTTTGCAAATTTTGATTTTGGTTCGTGAAAAATAGTGGTTATTATTTACGTAAAGAGGTGCTTATATGGCAAAAAAATTCAAATCCTATGGTAGGGTGCGCATCAACAAACTTGACTGGCTCCTTACCATCGTCTGCTGCGTCATTGCAGTGGGCGCCCTGCTGTTCTCGATCGGCGTCTCCGTCGTTGATGCAGGCGATCGCGCGTATTTAGCTTTTTATGATTTTGCGCGCGGTTTAGGCTTCATCGGCGATGCGGTTAACTTCGGTCAGTCTGCAGTCGTGAGCGTCTATGTGACGTTTATCGTCTATGGAACGCTAATCATGGGCTGTGTCCACATCTGCCGCTTGATTAAGAGAGGCTGGAAGGACAACATCCCGGGCGTTGTTGCCCAATTCGTTGGCGCGATCGGTTTGTCGCTCGCCCTTTGCTTCTACTACGAATTCTTGTTCGGTGAAGCTAAAGGACTTGTCGCTCCCGCTTGGTCCGTCCTTCTCCTGATCTGCGGCATCGTGCTGCTCATCCTCATGGGTGTCAGCGGCTACCTTGCGATGACCCGTAACTTTGGCCCCGTTCCCGAGACTGCCGCTGAAGAAGAAGCGGAAGAGCCCACCATCGAAGAAGAAGTCGTTGCTGACGAGGAACCCGAACCGGAACCTGAACCCGAACCGGAACCTGAGCCGGAGCCCGAACCGGAGCCTGAGGCGGAGCCCGAACCGGAGCCTGAGCCTGAGCCTGAGCCCGAACCTGAGCCGGAAGAAGAGCCCGAACCTGAAGAGGAAGCTGCCGAAGAAGAGGCTGCCCCGGAAGGCGAGGACGATCTCTATAAGAATCTTGGCAAGCGCAAGAAGCGCGTCCCGTTCGAAAACATCATGAAGAAGATCGATCCGGAGACCAAAGGCTTCTACAAGGCCATCGTTGAAGAGCTTCGCAAATACAAGTTCAACGACCGTATGTCCATCCCCGGTGAAACCTTCTCCTACAAGCGCGAAAGGTTCGTCTTCATCACCGTCGTTGGTACCACGCTCCGTGTCTACTTCAGATATGACCCCAAGCAGTTCTACGGAACCACTATCCCGATGAAAGATGCTTCGGACGTCAAGAAGTACGAAGACATCCCGAGCTTCCTGAAAATCAAATCCAAGCTCGCTGTCAAACGCACGATCGAATTGGCCAAGAAATTGGCTGAAGAGAACGAAATTCCCGAAGCCTAAACAGCTAATACAAGCCCGAGATCAACTCACTTCTCGGGCTTTTTGTATGCCCAAAACGCCAAACAATTGCCGAAAAGAGATTAAGCGGACTTTCAGCGCGAATTTTCGATTTTGTGCAAAGAAAACGCGTTTTGCACGGTTTTTAAGAAATGCGATGGTTGCGCAGGCCATGCCCACTTTCCTCGCTGGTCTACGAATTCTGCGTTTCTTTATAATGTTCGCACGCAAAACACTATGGAATTAGTAGCGTACCTCACAGCGTCGGTCATCATCTCCTGGTACCTCGACAAGAAATCGAGAATCGGGAATGTGGCTTTTTCCATTTTGTTCATCGTTGTGTCTTTGTTCTATTTGATTACGTCCCACACGTTTGTGACCTACCTGCCGGGCAATTCCGATTTCACGAAATTCATTTTGTCGCTTAAGGAATCAGTGGACGAGGCCTATGGTTTGGCCTCGGCGCGAGAAGTGGTGTGCTTCACCATGTTCTGCATCGCTTTCGGCACGGCTGCTTGGGTCGCTTATCGGACCCTCACATTTATCTATCGCTTCCTTGTTAAGCAAATCGCCAGGGTCTTTGTCAGGCCTTCCGTTACCGGCGGTTTGTTCGACTTCCCTCTCCCCTTGTCTTCGAATGTGGTTACGGCCACTGAGCCCATCGCTCAATCCCGTACCTACATCAAGTTTGGTGTTCTTCGGAATTAGAGCGGGGGTAGCCAAACACGTATTGTGTTGGCAAATCTAGTTCCAAAGAACGGCCGCAAGGCCATTAACCAAACTTTTAAGGAGAAAAATATGTTAAAGAAAGCTAAAAAGGGTTTCACCATCGTCGAACTCGTTATCGTCATCGCCGTTATTGGTATCCTCTCTGCGATCCTCATTCCGACCTTCGCCAACCTCACTCAGCAGGCCAACGACACCGCCCTCAAGAGCAACCTCGCTAACGCCTATTCTCTGTATGCTTCCGAAGCTGCCGGGGATGACGCCATTGAGTTTGTTGGACAGGAAAAGGTTTATCTTGTTCACAAGAACACGGATGACATCGCTACCAAGGCCGTCACCGAAGCTTCCACTCTTCCTGCCTACAAATTTGAAAACAACGCCTGGAAGATCACCACTGAAAACTTCACGGTTACCATTGACAAGATTTCGGGAAGAGGCCAGCTCGTTTCTTCTGATGAGACCCCTGCCACCCGTCTCACCAAATCGACTTTCGGTGATTACGTCGTTTTCTACGCGATCGCCGCTTAATCGCAACATCATAAAATTAGTTAGGCCGCCCGTAATTCGTAACTGAAAACGGACGAAACTTAGTAAGACATTCGTGAATCGAACCGCTTGAACCGCATGGCCTGCCGCTAGTACCGGCAGGTCGGTTCGGGCAAAACTGTGGTTACGCCCCCGTAACCACAAAACCCGGTTCCAAATGGTCTAAAACCCACGTCCCACCGAATGCACATTGGCCAAAAGCCAGGAAAGGAAAACATGAAAAAAGCATTCAACAAGAAGAAGGGCTTCACCATCGTCGAGCTCGTCATCGTCGTCGCCGTCATCGGCGTACTCACCGCGATCCTCGTCCCGACCTTCGTGAACCTCACCA
>JAFSUM010000034.1 GCA_017445245.1 Bacilli bacterium
CTGCTCAAAAAATGCAGAAATTGTCTTAAAGGTTTCGAAAGCACATATCGTGGGGCTCTTTCCTGCAAAGATTCCATCGAAAACAAAAGGCATGAGAGATAAGAATATTCCCCAAAGAAAAGCTGCGCGTGGCGGTTTACGATGGATGCGAACTCTTCGACAAGAATAGCCTCAGGGTTAAGAAAAAACTCACCAGAACCATGCGAACAATGAAACACCTCGGTTTCATCTATGGATAGTTTTTCTTTGACCAAAAAGCGATCGTCGAAAGCCATTTCATATTCAAACGCGCTGTTTTTGACAATGCCTTGAAAAGACACCACCGTATTCCCTTTCGCGCCAATCATACGAAACGATCTAATGTGGCGGGAGAACTTATATGAACTATTCGGTCGGAAATCAGGGTCTCCTCGGAGCGGATTGGAATCCGAGTCAAAAGCGTAACTCATTGATAAAGCGTTTCGGGATCGGCATAGCAACAAAAAAGCCTCTATGATGCTCGATTTCCCCGCTCCATTGTCACCGTATATAAGGACAAGTGGCTTTGGCTTTTTGTTCGAACGCATGTCTGTAAAGTCAATTGAAATGTCTTTGAATAGTTTGAAGTTATGGAGATGGATATTGGTGAACATGGGAGAAATAGACTCTTTGACTATAGATGCTAAATATCTTACGAAAATTGCCTTAGTCTGTCAAAAACTTATACATTGTAGTAAAAAAGGTATAAATATTCCCGCATTTTTATGTGCCGAAGTATTGACCGGAAAACTTTTTAAAGGTACTTTATTAGGTATGGAAAAAGCAACTCATTCAGCATGATGCATTGAGTGGTAAAAAGACATCACTAGGCCATCACGGATCAATCCAGTCAGCAATCTGAATGCGTCTCGGAGGGGTTAGGCCTATGAAAGAAATATAAAGAAGTTATGCAGGCGTGGAACGATAGTTCGTGTTTCGCCGTTTTCTTTGTCCGCATCGAACGAAAAAACAATTACCTTTTATGGAGATATATAGAAATGAATAGAAAAGAAACCCATGTTGTTCCAGCGGGAAATAAAGGCTGGGCAGTCGAAAAAGACCATCATCAAAGGGTGACCTCATATCACCCAACCAAAGCCGAAGCTGTAAAGGCTGGCAGAGAAATCAGCAAGAACCAAAATACCGAGCTCATCATCCATGGACGAAACGGGAGGATTCAAAACCCCGATAGCCATGGAAATGACCCTTGTCCTCCGAAGGACACGAAGTGAGGTGGGGATATGAACAATGTGAAATTATTGATTAACGGCCGAACCAAAGGTCTACACATCTACATTTCCATCGATAACCTTGATGAGATCATCAAAGATGAAGAAAGGCGTTTCGGGGAGGTCAAGCGCTCCCTTAAACTTTTGGACTCCTTCTTCGTGTCCATCCGTCGTCAGGTATCGAAACAGGGCGCTTATCCTGGCATGCATATTGAAAAAGTTACCGGGAACAGGATGCATCTTTACATCGAAAGAGAAAATGCGGATCAGCAAACCTGCATGAAGGAACTGCTTCGAATCGCGGCTTTCTCCTATCGCACAATAGCGGCGTTGAACAAGAACCCGAAACTTGAGTCGATTAAAAGCGCCGTGATTCGCATTGGGGCTGACTATGGCTGGTTCTATTGTATGTCCTTAAAAGACATAGGCCGACAAATCGATGAAGAAACCAGCGCCGGATTTGCAGCCAACTATGCATGCAAGCTTCAAATAATCGCACGCAATGGGTCCCTGGCGTTAAGCGAAGATGACTATCCGTACCTTCCTTCAACGGTTAAAGGAGACTTTGTCCTTTCTCACGATACCAAAATAAGCAAGTATCATCCTGATAAGTCGGATCGTTATTACAAGGCCTCCCTTTCAGTTTTGGCAGACCGCATTTCAAAGGAAGGGTTGCTCGACTTTGCCGAAGACGATGCCAACGACTTTGCAAATAAGCTTAACCTTGGTGAGATGCGTTATCGGAAGGCCTTAAGCCGGATAAACTTGGATTCCATAACGGAACAAGAATCCGTGAAGTTCTACGGCGCCGTCATAATGGCGGATATCCGAAATTTCACGGGGCAGTTCAAAGATGACGACAGCAATCTTGCGGCTATGACCCAAAGGGCTAGATCTGCTTTATCTGCGATGATTGAAGCGGTACTCAAAAACGGAGGAACCCACGTACAAGTTCAAGGCGATAAAGAAGTGGCGATTTTCCCCGCGGATCCTTCGAGCAAAGACGGGGAGACGCTGAAAGCGGTGGTTATTTCCGCGCTTTCCATGATGGACGCGGTTCGAAAAGCCGACCTTGACCTTGGCGTTGGCATTAGCCTCGGCTACGCCTATGCGTCAAGAATTGACACGCGTGGCATTAAAGACCCCGTAATTCTGGGTTCAACGGTCACCGAAGCAGACGAACTCGAAGATGAACAGGCGAAGTCTGGTGAAATCGTCATATCGAAAGACTTGTACGATGCTCTTGGATGTTACGAAGAATCAAGATACCTTCAGAAGTACTTCAAACAACATAATTCCTGCTTTGTCACTTCTCTTGGCCTGAAGTCGATCATGGATCAAGAAGAGGTCGAAAGGCTTAAAAAAGATGAGTCGCAACGAAAGTATTACGGAGCTTACCTCCGCTAGACTAAAGAAGGACTTCCGTGCCATGCGAGATGAATACCCATTCTCTCGCATGGTTTGGGTCCGCCGCGATTTGATAGTTTTCGAAACGTGGGGTTTTTCGAGGGCTTATATCGAGAAGTTCAATAGGCAATTTGATGATGTTGTTACCGAAGAGCGCTCGAAGAGAATCCTGCTCTTGGTAGATAACGATTACGTTCGTAAGGGAGCGACCCCTTACGCGCTGGAAGGTTGGTCAGGTCTTGATATGATTGACAGTTCCGATCGTCATTTCTATGACACCCAGAAACCACGGGAGGATTGCCCACCGTTAATGGAGTTTTGGGAAAGAGGCGCAAAGGAGATTTGCCCCTGCGTTCCGATGGCCGTCCTCGAAATGGAAAACCCGTTATTGGAAAACGTGCGAACGGTCGACCATTTATTATCCGCTTATGAGCAGTTTTTAAAGGGAAATACGAGCCGAGTAGTATTAAGGGAATATTCCCATAACGAAGAAGGAGAACGCGAATATGCAAGAGAACGAAAAAGAAAAAGCAAATGAAGTTAGCGATGGCGAAGCAAAGCTTAGCGATGCACTCTTTTCCCTTGAACAGGCAAACCGATGGATAGAGTCCGCAGATACAAAAACGGGAGCAGGGTTGACTTTGATTTCAATCACGTTCTCGATTTATGCTGGCTTTTTGCTTACCCGTGGGTTGAACAATTTCCCCGATAACATCAAACCGTGGATCATAGGGTTTTCCATAACGTCCTTTGTTCTATTTAGCCTAGCGATGTTCCTGTTCATTTGGGTGCTTAAGCCTCGGCTAACAAAACCTGCCGACCGTAAGAATCCATTTTATTATGGAGAAGTGAATCGATATGAAAGGGTGGAGCTGTTTGTTGAGCAATTCAAAACACCACTGGAAGAGAACGCCCATAGGAAATGCCTTCTAGAAAGTGCGTATTTTACTTCCCAAATCGCATGGAAAAAAATGCGCCTTTTTAGAATAGGTCTCATCATCTCGGGTCTCTTCTTCGTCGCATCGATTATAACAATCGTACTTGCGCTTTTCTTTTAACGAATAAGCGGTTGAGAAAACAAAATGTTCACAAAGAGAATAGGTCTTCCTGCTTTAACCTAGACAAGGAGAATAGTTTCGATATCATCTCATAAGGTGAGGCGAAATTGTATGAGTAGTGGATTTGATGTATCGATAACTGCAATAGCGGATGACTTTTACGGAGCTTATCTGCGTTGCCTTGAAGGCAAGAACGAAAGAGTGGACGAATATCACAGAATATGTGCGGATATCGTCAGCGTTCCCGCGATTGTAAATGGAACTTTTGCCTTGGAGTTGTATTTGAAGAGCATGCTGTCGCATAGACGCCGAAGTCGGAAGAAAACCCATTCGATCTCGGAGTTATTCCTTCTTTTGAAGCAAAAGCAGCAGTCCAAAATCAGAGAATGCGTTGAACCGAAACTGCCTCCTCATTTGTTGTTTGATGAGAGCCTTAGAGGCATTAGCGACGCTTTTGAGTATTGGCGGTATATCTACGAAAAGGAAGATCTCGGTTTTGGGCTAAACGACACATTAAATGTCTTACCCTTATTTTTGGATGCGGTTAGGAGCTTTTCGGCTTCTTCTTCCGGAGCTTAGGCGCCCTCACCTAGACAAAACGAGCAAAGGGATAGGAATTAGCATCGATAGAGATTAACGAACCAATGACATTATCAACAAATACCGTAGTTTGATCACGAGCGCTTGAGAGACTCGTAGAGACACAAACTACGGTATTTGTTATATATAGGGTATCCATAATTGATTGTAAACGTCGCTAAATAACACCCCGGCATATTTAAAGGCCCGTTTTGGGCCTGGCGGTCGAGTCCCGTTATGGCGGAAATTAGCGGATTTCCAGATCCTTCGAATACGGAAGGATGTCCCCGATCGGCCTCTTCCCGACGTTCTCCAGGGCGTACTCGAGGTAACAGTATGGGTCCAGCCCGTTGATGATCGCCGTGCAGATTATCGAGTACAGGGCGACCGTGAGACTGGCGCCAGCCTCGCTGCCCGAGGTCTGGAAAGCCTTCCTGGCGACGACAAAGGGCTATCTGGCTTGGCTTTTCGAGAACTCCGGAAAGCTGACGGCGGAACGGCTCATGCCATGGTCTGAAGAAGTTCCGGAATCGTGCAAGGCGTTTGACAAATAGCAAGATTTTGGGTCATTTCGGCCAGGGTGGACGAAATGACGGACAAAAACATCCGATGGTTCCTATATAGGGGAATCATTTATCGATACCGGTTATGCGATGTATTCAAGCCGTCCTTCGGCGAGCAGGGGAAGCAGGGCGACCCCGCCGGGGATACTCCGTCATTCATTCCTTCCCTTTGTTCTGGAAGCACTACATCTTCGTTCAGGAGGGCAGGGCCAGGAAGATGGAGGAAAAAGACTACGTGACGGTCTGCGTTCCCGTGGCGAAATGATTGGTTTTTTTTCCAAAGAAAATATTGTTTCCGACATGGAACGGATGTATATTTACGTTCCGCGTTTTTAGAGCATATCTGACTACGCGTTTGAAAAACCGTTTTATTTGCGGGCAGTAGAATTGAATATATGAAGAAGTACTCAGTGCTTGGCAATACTTTATATTATGATCCAAGAACGACACTTTTTTCGTTATATGAAATCCCGGAAGAGAGGCTGAAAGGCGTTCCGACCGTCGCCCGCGACGAAAAAGAAAACTCTATCAGGCCGACATCTTATACCTTTTGCATCGATGTGTCGGACGCATGCAACCTTAGATGCGATTATTGTTTTAATCAATCCAAGCAGGGAAGGGTCGTTGATTCAAAAGCCGCCATAGAATATTTAGAAAGAATGTTCACCGTTTTTCCTAATGGTGAGAAATATTTTGTTGATATGCCGGGGAAAGGAGAGCCGCTCCTTGCGCTGAAACAAATCCTTGAAATCGCTGAGTGGTGTCATGCGAAACAAGACGAAATTAACAAGGAAGTCTTGCCTCAATTCGTATGCAATGGAACCCTGCTTGCAAAGGATATTGCTACAATACTTCAAAAACACGGAATCCTTTTCGGCGTGAGCCTTGACGGTAACCTTGCTGTACACGATAAGCATAGAAAAGACGCGCTTGGGAAACCGACCTATTCGCTCATTTTGTCTAACGTGAAAGCGATTGAACATCGCGAATACGTTGGTTGTGCTGCGACGTTGACGAAAGACGTTTTTCCGTTGCTTGAAGCGATAGATGATTTGTCTCCTATTTTCAACACCCTTAGTTTTAGACCCGCAAGAGGAGCCTTTGGCTTTGACGAAGAGGCGGAGAAACTTTGGGAGAAGGAATATGATTTGCTTGCTAAGCGCTTGGTTCAAAACGCCGATGCGGGCGAGACCGGTTTGTTCTTGCGACTAATGAACGGCGAGGATTATTTTGGACGTTTTCTATGCAGAGCCTTCAATAATATTAGGGTTGTTTCCAGATGCGATGCCTCTATTGCTAGATTTGCCTTGGACATTGACGGTTTGGTCTATCCCTGCCCCGCTTTAACAACATTTCCTGGCGCGGCATTGAATATTTCTGAGCCTATTGAAAGTTTGGAATGCAAATCGGATAAGTGCTACCTTTGTGACTTTTACCCAATCTGTGGAGGTGAATGCCCTGCAGTGCACGCACATTTCGCCGACAGTGAATCGCCTAATTGCTTATTTCGCAAGCATTTGATTTTGCTCTCCGCCTTCATAGCGGAATATGCCTATGTACACAATCTCGCTTTTGCCAAAGAAGTTTCTTCGTTTGTTGATGAAAAAATGAAGAGAAGTAGAGCAGATCCCCGCCTGGCCGAATATATGTCCGCGAACCCGCATCTGTCATTTACTGAGGCGAAGAAGAATTTCGATCAGCTGGAAAGGAGATATTGAATTCGACGCGCATCATCAAATAAAGCCGACTGAGGCAAAAAACCAAAAACAAAAAAGGAGATAAAAAATGATCAAATCAATCATCACGGCGACAATTGCTACTGTCGCTGCCAGCGGTGTTCTCTCCCCGCTCAACGAACGTGTTGAAAAACGAGAAAACGAAGGCATTGCGCAACCTGTTCTTAAGAGCAAGGCTCAGTCGGGAATCGCCAATCCGGACATTCACTGCTCCTTGAAAAGCGACGGCACGCCCAACAGCGAACAGATCATCAATGACCGTACAGCAACCTCAAAAAGTAGCTATCGGGGCCTTTCGGTGGGGCAACAAATTGATTGCCCGAAATGGAGGGTGCTTGGAATCGAAAGGTACTATAGGTATACCATTCAATCCATAACCACATATAATGGCGTCTACGATAATTTGTTTGGGAATTATTATGAAGGGGAGGCATTGGCGTCGGGCGCTATCGAGGTATCAATCTCAAATTCGTCGCGCTTGGTGCAAACTATTGAGCAAACCATCAGCACTTCTATTGAAATAAGCTTTGCTGACACAAATTCGCTTAGAGCAGCCATGTCGTATGAGGGACTGTCTGGCAGCGCGGAACTAACCACTAAAACTACCGCTACGTATTCCGAAAGCAACATTTATACATATTCGGCCACAAGGATATACAACAGCTCAGAAACCTATAAATTAGGGAAAGAACAAGGCGAAGCGTGCCCTGATGGCTACGCTGTTTCCATTGGTCATTATGGCCAATATACGTCAATTACTGTTCGCAGACAGCTTTTTGTGCTTTGGGCATGGGGCGTTGAAACTAGAGAGGATAATGTCTTCAAACTCGTTGATTCGAACGAGCCTGCCTTGGCAATGGGCTACATCTATCGTCGCGCCAGCAGTGTTCTGCCTGGCTGCTAAAGGATAATTATGGCTTCTGTTCGCTTTGAAAACGTAGCCCATAATTTTGGCGAGACGAATCTTTTTAATCGATTCTCTTGCACATTAAATAGTCGATTCATCGTCCTGCTTGGGCCGTCTGGCTCTGGGAAGACGACGCTTTTGCGGATGATCTTGGGCCTAGTTTTCCCTTGCGAAGGCTACGTCAAGCTTGATTGCGACGATAATCAGAATAGGCCTCCGCGCTTCTCATATTGTCCAGTGGACGGGAACAACCTTGGCGTTTTGAGCGCATTCGACAACCTTTATGCCGTCTGTGGTTCTAAGCAAACGGTGGATTTTGTTCTCAGAGATTTTGGGTTATATGGAAAAAGGAGGAGAAAGGCTCAGACCTTGTCCAAAGGGGAAAGGGACAGGCTTTCCATCGCCAGGGCAACATTGATTCCATCCGATTTCTTGGTTTTGGATGAGCCAACGGCAAACCTTGACGCGGAAAACGCCCGCTTTGTTTTTGAGTGCCTAAAGCGGGAGTCATGCAAACGAACGGTCATCGTCGCGACTCACGACCGGAACCTAGCGGAAGAGTTCGGGGAGGAAATCGTTTCCGTCGGGCAAACGGTAAGCGTCCAACGCAGATTGGCGACTTTGCCCGTTCGGAATGACAGCGAGCAGAAGGCATTGCAACGAAAATCTCCACTCGCTCCCTTCGGGAAGTTAGGGGTCAGGACGGCCGCCTCGAAAATAATCCCTTTTTCGCTTGCCTCCTTTTCCCTTCTTATTGGCTTGATTTCCGGCTTTGCCGGCTTCTCGCTCTCCAAGACAGACGAAAAAGCCACTTTGGTTGGGGCGTTTAAAGAAAGCGGCGGAGTGGTTTGCTATGACAAAAGGATAACCTACGATAATTTGTCGGAATCTCAGTTCTCGCCCATAGATTCTTACGGAGATGCGGGCGGACCA
>JAFSUM010000035.1 GCA_017445245.1 Bacilli bacterium
CCACATCACCAAGGACTACTACATGGCGATGAAGGACAAAGCCATCGTCTCCTGCGTCAAGGATAAGTTCGAGGCCCTCAACGACCTCGTCGATTCCCTTATCGGCAAGAACTCCTGCATGCTGACGGGCTTAGTCGGCGCGGATATCTCCGAAGAAGACCAAGCCCGCGTGGAGGAAGAGCTCAACAACCGTTATGGCGACGAACTCGAAGTCGACGTCAAGCGCGGCGACCAGCCCGTCTATTCCTTCCTCGTCGGCGTGGAATAATCCCTACAACAAACGAAACCGCCCATGGCCTCGGTTGATGCGATGGGCGTTTTTGATATGCGTATGCAAACGCAAGGAGAAGGTGGCCCTTGCCGGTTTTATCCCGATGCATTGCTCGAACCCCCTGACGAATCCTTTTGTTCCCTTTTTTAGGTCATTATCACGAAATCGCGCTTGAGCCGTGCTGATTTCGGATAAATTGTTCGCCTATTTCGGAATAACTGTTCACCTACTTCGGTCTACGCTGTTCGGGTGGCGTAACCAAAGAAGACAAGGGCCAAGCGCCTTTTATGTCGAGAAAATCCCTCTCCGTGAGCGCCCCTTGGTAGGCTAGGGCGACTGCGTGCCACCGCATCAAAGGCGGGGGGGCGAGGCGCCTTAGGGGATCCAAGGGGATCGGAGGCTCGCGAAGAGGGAGGAATTGAAATAAATGCGCGCAGCCCGATTGGCTTCGGCTATTTAGCCTCTTTCCTTGGCGTCAGGCTCGGGTTCCGCATGTTCTTCCCCCTGAAATCGAGGCGGTAGGCGTTGTGAACAAGCCTATCCATGCAGGAATCTGCGTATGTCGCGTCCTTGAAAAGCGAATACCACGACGAAACCGGGAGTTGGGAGATTATCACCGTCGACTTCCTGCCTTCGCGGGAGTCTACCAGCTCAAACAATCTCCTGCATTTGTCAGGATCCAAATCCATGAGGCCGAAATCGTCAAGCACGAGCAGGTCTATCTGGCTCATCTCCTTTATCATTTGGAGTTCTTCGCCCCTGACCGAAGCTGATTCCAGCTCCGATATCATGTGACTTGCCTTCGAATATTTCACGGTCTTGAATTGGTTAATCGCGCTAACGCAGAGGGCGTTTACCACATAAGTTTTACCCGTGCCGGCGCTCCCCGTGACGAGCAGGTTCTTCCCCTCTTCGATCCATTGGCACGTCGACAGGGCCTCTATCGAGGGGGCGTCGAGCAGCCTTTGCGGATCGTGGATCGACGCATCGATGGATGCCTCCGGGTAGCGGAGGGAGGCGGCCTTCTTGAACCGAGACAGTTTCTTCGTCCGGCGCAAGTCCCACTCCGACAGGATTAGCTTTTCGATCCTATCCAGCGGGTCGATGAGGCCGGCGTTGGGGTCGGCGGATTGCCTTTCCATCTCGTCGGCCATCGCGGATAGCTTCATCTTCCTAAGCTTTGCGCTAAGGGAGAGCATGCGCGCAGAGCTTTTGTCTAGGCTGCTCATTTGTAGAATCCCTCCCCCCATAGGTTCTCGTGCTCTGGAAGCGAATCGGGGCCCGCTTCGCCGCGGTTGATCATGTTGGAAAGCACCGTCTTGAAGTACGAATACTTGCAGCTGCGCAGCTCGACGCACTTCTTTGCGGCGGATTCGCAGATGTGCCGGGGCTTCCCGTCGCACAGATGCAGCACGCCGTTGCACGAGCCGTAGGCCTGCTCCTCGTGCCGCGCTCCCTTGAGTATCGATTCGATCAAAGTCGACATGCTCGGGCCGAAGGAGGATGCCCAGCGCCGGTAGTACGCGCCGTCCCTGCTGTTTAGTTCCTTGTAGTACAGGTGGTGCGGCGGCATGTGCTCGTCCTTCGTTATGTATTTCGGGAATTCGCGGTACGAGCGCTCGTGCTCGCAAATAAGCGCGTTGTACTCATCGCATATGGAGACCTTGAACGCGCTTGCTTTGAGAATGACCGGCTTCCCGAGATAGGTATATAATACCGAGTAGTGATGGCCGTCGAACTGAAGATGGTAGTTGTCCGGCACCTTCGAGAAGGCGACGTACGCCACCGGGGAGAAGCGCTCCGAGCCCAGTGGCCTCATCGAGGGCTTGTCGTATCTATCGAACGCTTCCTGCTTCGTGAACTCCCATCCCCTCGGCTTCTTTGAGCGGAGGTCGGCTATTATCAGCGCTATTTCCTCGTTGACTGCACCAAAACTTGGGAACGGCGCCTTTTCTTTCAGCTTCTCGAGTATCCACGTTTCCGCGGTTTGGACGGCCTTTTCGACCGTGGGCTTCCCCTTCGGCTTATAGGGAGGGGGCGGAAGGACGACGACGTCGTAGAAGGATTCCAGGTCTTGGTAGGCTGAGCTGATCAATATCTCGTCCTTCGTGTGCTTCGTCACGGCCGTCGCCGCGTTGTCCGGGACCAGGTATCGCGGGAGCGCCCCGTACGATTCGAGAGCGTGGACGGTCCCCGCGACGAAATTGGGCATTTGCTCATTCTGGAAAGCCTCCGCATACGGGAGGCCGCTGATCCCAACCGCCGTTACAAAGAGGTGGATTTCCAGCATTTCGCCGGTCTTATGATCTAGGACGAGCCGCGGTTTGTCGCCCGCCCAATCGATGTACACCCTTTCGCCCGGCGCCCTTTCTACCGCCATGGATAGATTGCCCTTTCCATACCTTTCGTCAGCATAGCGATGGAAGTGCTCGACGAACTGAGTGTATTGGTAGCCTTGCGGGTTTTCCAACTTATATTCCTCCCAAAGGAAGAATAGGTTCGTTTTGCTGCCTTTTTCCATGAGGCGTTCGCAAATCGACTCCCAATTTGGCAACGGGGCCTTTTTTCGCCTGGCCTTTTCGGGCGGATAGAACATGGCTATCAGTTTTTCTGGGTGCAGCCTTTCGAGATCGGAAAGTGGGATTCCTGACTCGGCCCAAATTTTCATGGTCCGTTGGATTGTCCCAAGCCCGATGCCGAACTTATTTCGGCATTCTCTGTTGCTACACCCGGCGCTTTTCATCCGAATCACGCCAACAAGTGTTTTGTAGTTCTGCATATTGACTCCTTTCTGGACTACAAAACAATCATATCAATAATACGAAAGTGAACAGTTATTCCGAATGAGGCGAACAGTTATTCCGAAACGAGCGAACAGTTCCTAGCGAAATCCCTGAACAGTTATTCCGAAATCTGCAGTCATCACTCCCGAATATTCCCAAAATGGGAATTACTGGATTGGCAGCATCGACGAATGGGGCGATTTCTCTTTCACGTTAACCAACGACCCGCTCCCTGGCCTTAAAGACGCCGAAGGACAGCAGATCTTCCCAATTGTC
>JAFSUM010000003.1 GCA_017445245.1 Bacilli bacterium
CGAAGGAAAGTGCTACGAATTCAATTTCTCGAAGTTCTGGCACCGCGTGAAAACGAAATTCGAATGCAAAGAGACCGCTACCCAAATTCTTTGGCACGTAGAACAAAGAACATGGAATTATGCCATGGTAAGCGACTTCAGTTGCGAAAAGGAAGATATGCTTCTCATCCAATACGAAGCCCCCAATGGCACAAAACGCCATAACCGCCTCTGGAATGGAGGAAACGGCAAAGGGGTTGTGAAACTATATCACCATAAGAAGCTCATTGATGAAATCAAAGCCTATAACGTCGGATGCGAATATGGCGAATATGACCATTAAGCATATCGCCGTGTTTGCTTATCGCGATGCGATAAAATAGGAACGCTATGATCACCACCCCCTCCTATTTTCGCCTTGGCCAGAAAAATTGATATTTCGGATAATCGCGCCTCGAGTGGGACAAATTCGGACAATTTCTAATTTAGTCCCGTTAAACCCCCGTTTTTCGACATCGGATCAACGATGTTCTTATGAAGGATCCAACTTCTACTTTGCTTTAGATTGTCCAGCGACAGGATATATTTGGGATAGTTGTCTTGGATTTGTTCTAGGGAACGGTATTCCCTCTCCTGGGTTCGATCGACCGCGTTTTCGTCCTCTTCGCCATAAATCGTCCGGGCGACCTGAAGGCAAGGGTATTCCCCGGATGGATCGCGCAAGATAAAGTCGACTTCGAGGCTGCCGATTCGGCCGACGCTCAGTTCACGCGTCCAATTAAACGGGTGCTTTAATGTAAAAACAGCTGCTATACATGCTAGATTAAAGATATTGCCATTGGCCTATTCGACGGGCTCCTCCACCGAACCAAGTCTCACTCGTGGCTGAACCCACGGCGCATATCTAGGGCATTATTGATATATCGGTTAACGGTTGTATAATGGTTAACGGAGGTAATGAATATGGTTTTGAGAGAATATCTGGAGAAGACCGGGACATCGGTGTACGCCTTGTCGAAAAGAAGCGATGTCCCATATACGACCGTCCTTAGCATCTGCCGGGGGAAAGCGGACATGGAGGAATGCCGACTTGGGACCCTACGGGCGATTGCGAAGGCGTTAGGCGTCAGCCTCAACGATCTCATCGACGGGAAATTGACCCCCGCCGGCCATTTCATCGACGCCTCGGTCGAACTCGACGTGGGCTCGCTTCCCCTTCCGCTTCAAAGATTCATCAAGGAGTTGGAGGAATATGATCAAAATGGCGATCCTGCTTTCTACGCGGCGGCAGACACCATGCTGCTGATGGCGGACCGCTATCTGCATAGTGGCGCCATCAATTCCAAAACCTATGAGAAACTAGCGACGAAATACCCGATTGGGTAGGAGGTTTACATGAACATCTACGACTTAACCAATTGCACATATAGCCAGAGAAACGGCTATTACGGTGGCGCGGCCGGCGACAAGGACGGCATCATCATCGATGGAGAGCCTTGGATTTGCAAGTACCCAAAGCCGACCGTCGGCATGCGCGGGACGGCAAACCTCGCCCCTTATTCCTCCACTCCTCTTTCGGAGTATTTAGGCAGCCATATTTATCAGATTCTCGGATACCCGGTGCACGAAACCATTCTGGGCATCCGCGACGGTTTCCTCGTCGTCGCATGCAAAGATTTTTGCAAGGAGGACGAAAGGCTTTTCGAGATTCGTACCCTCAAAAATATCCATATCAAAGAGATGCGCGAAGAACTAGGCTTGGATCTTCACGAGACCGGGGATGACCACTTAGTAAGCCTAGGCGAATTGTTCATCCACCTTGAGCACAATCCCGAGATGAAAAACATCAAAGGCCTCTCGGCGCGTTTTTGGGACCAGGTCATCATTGATGGGCTCCTTGGCAACAATGACCGGAATAATGGCAACTGGGGCATTATCGCTGGCTCCAAAGGCCGTAGGATCGCCCCCGTGTTTGATAATGGCGCATCCTTTTATCCGAAAAAGAGCGAAGATTCCATTAAGAAAGCTTTGTCCGTCGACGAAGGCGGACGCGCGCCAAACAGTCTTAACGTTATTACGCCCTTCACATTAGACGGCGAGCATCACGTAAACTATGCCCGCATGCTGGATCTTTCGGGCGATGTTATTCCAAGCGTCCAGGCCAAAATGCTGAAAGAAGCCATTCAGAAAAACGCGCGTTTGGTCAAAGAGCATGTCGCCGATATCAAAGCCCTTTTCGATAGTCTTCCCAGTGAGTATAGCGGGATCGAAGTGCTCTCCGAAGAACGCAAAACCTTCTACTTAAGTTCTTTTTTAGATAGGTTTGAGATGATACTTCTCCCCAAGGCGTCGTAATTGCGCATCCTGTTAATTTCTAAATCCAGTCTGGTGGCTTTGACTCTTCTCCCACCATATAGCCGGCATCGAAGGTTTTGGTTTATTTGTCGTAACTTTTTACGAATATTTTACGATTCGCTCAGCACATAAAATCGAAAAAATCCCGATTCTATCGAAGGAATTCGGGATTCATTTTTTGAACTGGTGACTGAGGGGGAATTTTCCAATGGCGAAATCTTCTCAGGGCTCGCCCTTCTTATGCAGAAAGCAAAGCGCGATCGCCACCCCAAAGCAGACGATAGCGTAAATCCAAAATACATAGAGCCAGTCCGAACCCGTCTTTGCCATTGTGTATATGCCCTTAAGCAAAAGGTATACCCAAACGCCCGCATAGCCAAAATGGAAGGCGTAACGCGCGCTTGCCCCTACCTTTATCTTGAATAAAGAAAGGAAGAGAAAGAACAGCGCCGCGCTTACCCCCGGCAAGAAAAGCAGCGTCATATGGATATCCCTTAAGCCATGGGAGAAAAAATAATAGATGCCCATGACTAGAAGCGAGAACATCGCCCCGCAGACATATCCGATGATTTCCTTTTTGTAAGACTTAACGTTCGACCACATAAACCATATCTCCTAAGTCGCGGCTATCGATCAAGGTGGACCCGCCATAATAAAGCGCGCTCGATCCACCGCCATCGAGGTTATAGGCATATTGGCAGCCTAGTTCGCTGAACGTCTTAGCTAAATCATATAAAGTGAAGCTGGAGGCGTTGCTGCTGGACCTTCTGCCATTGACTTCGGTGGCTAAGAAATAGAAGTGAAACGGATCCACGTAACCGATCGCCGTGCGTTGGTTGTTGGATTTGGACATCCCATCGATCTCTTCGTTCTCATCGACGCTGATTTTCCCCTCCTCGATAAGCGTTGGCCCAAAGCACCAGGCTTGATAAATATCGCCTAATTCGGATAAAGACGTTTCGCTTTCCTCATAGGAATAAGCATTGCCTTGCTTATCTAAGGCGAACCCTTCCCCGCTTGAGCGAGCCGACTCACGATAGGTAACCCCATTTCGGACCACATAACCACTCCGTCCTTTCCAAAATGGGAAATCCCCATTGATCGCGGCTAAGACACTTGGCCCATCCATTTCTTTTTCTTCGACCATCTCTTCCAAAGAAGAAACGATATTGGAACCGTAATTCCCTTCCGAATCGGTCGCTAAGGAGGTGCGTAAATCGCTAATCCTCGCCAAATGGATGTCCACGAGATGATAAGGGACATCCAAGCCGTCGATTAGGCGCGTAGACGAAAGCAAAGAAACGGTTGTTTTCGCTTCGTTAGAAGTCGAAGAGGACGTAGTTTGCGCCGTTTCCGATGTTTCTTTTGAAGAGCTCGAGCTTTCCATAGACGCGCTCGAAGAAGGGCTAGAAGATCCGCTAGAGGAAGACGCGCTCGAAGAGGCCACATCGAAATCGAAATCCTCTTCCTCCGCGACCGTTCCTTCGCTATGGGGCAATACGAACGTATCGAGGACATTCGCGGTAACTAGCCCTCCCAGCGCCACGCTAGCGAGTAGACAAAGAATGAACCGGTTCTTTTTCATAGTTCCTTTTCCTCCTTTTCTTGTTGAATACGAAGAGCAGATTGACGAAATAATTCGCGATGGCTAAACCGATATCGATGAAGATCTTTAATACCGTTAACCCCGTTAGGGCGGCATGGAATAGATACGTTAGGCCGCTAGATAAAACGAGGTTGAGAACAAACACCAACGCATATTTCCCCGCGCTTTTCATCTTGCCTCCCCTTAAGGAAAACAAAGCGCTTAAGGCAAAGAAATTGATTGCCCCGGAAGTCAACCGCGCCAATAGCGAAGATAAGAACACCTGGCTTTCTAGTTCGTTCACGAAGACAAAACTTGAAAGCAAATGGAAAGTTAAGGCATCAAGGCCAAAGCACCCTAAGGAAATAAGCAAATAGAAGAACGGGATTTTATAGATGCGATACGAATCGACGATGGTACGAAAATGGGATACATGCTCCCCTTTCTTTTCATAAACCGTCTCGATGGGCAATTCGCAATAAGGCGCTTCTTTGACCGCTGAAGAAAGGAAATTCATCTCATATTCGAATCGTTCTCCTTCGCTTTCTAACCCTAGATCAAATAAAGATGCGGGGATCCCCCTTAGACCCGTTTGGGTATCATGGACTTTCTTAAAGGTAGAAAGGTAAAAATAGGCAATTGAGAAACGGTTGCCGAACTTGCTGCGGAAAGGAACGTTTTTGGAACTAAAGTCCCTTATCCCCAAAAGCAGATATCCTTGCTTTTGATAGGCTTCTTCCTTTAAACGCAAAATATCTTCATATCGATGCTGCCCATCGCTATCGGCGGTAAATACGTAATCCATCTTTCGTCGCTTCGCTTCGAGTAAGCCCGCTTTGATCATCGCCCCTTTCCCTTTATTAAGCGGAAAACGAATCACCTCAAAACAAGTCTCTTCCATCGCCGAAAGAAAGATATCGTCATAGCCTTGCCCTGAGCCATCGTCTAATAAAAGCATCGCGTCGAAATCGCCTGGCTTGAATTGCTTTAAGAAGGGCAAGACGTGCTCACTTGGCTCAAAGCACGGGATCACCAACATGCATTTCATCGTTTCTTACCTCCGAGAACATTCTTATCCCCGAAATTAAAAACGACTTAAGCCAAACAAAAAGATTACTTAAAGATGATCGTAATGGCTTCGGAAGCATTCATCGATCGCATCAAATAACGAAACGTTGATTAAACTGGTCATCCTACGGTCAAGGGAAGCGCTGAATTTTTTATTACCGAGGCGGGTACAAACTCCTATTAACGCCATGGCCATTAAAGTAAGAAAAGCCTCGACCGCTTCTAACAAATCGAGGTTTTCTAATGGTTATTTGTCTTTGTTTCACCGAAATAATACGTTTTTACAAAATGGCTTCAAAAATACTAAGAAGTTCGTCTAAGTCCTGAGTTACCGTTTCATATACAATTGTATAATCTGTCTTCCCATATTCATGAACTATCCCGTTTCTAAAGCCCATTATTTTACCCCAAGGTACATAATCGTTTTTTCTTTTGAATTCATCTGAAAGATTTTTAATGTTTTCGATGAGCTGAACCAACCGAAACATAATTGCATCGATCAGCTCTTCGTCTACGATAAATTCTTCATATGTCTTGTGTCCTATATATCTTTGAATGGCTTTGATATTTTCATTAGCCTTTGAAGCGTAATATTGGTCATTTTTCAAATTATCCATATATTTTGATCCCGTCCTTCATGATTTCGCCAACTAATTCCAAATTGTTTTCTAAATTACTGAATCGAATTAAATCTATCCTTTTATGCAAAACGGTTCGGATGGATTCGCTCAGCCCAGCAAACCTTAATCCAGTAAGAGAAGTTGACACGCATAAATCTACATCACTGTTGCCTTTCGCGTAGCCTTTTGCGTAACTACCAAACAGATAACAAAACTCAATTTTTCCTTGGTATTCGCGGTCAAACAAAGAGGTTAATTCATTCTTAATTGTTTCAACCGAAAGGATTCCCTTATCTTCCGTTATCTCATATTCATCCATAAGTTTTGAATCATGGACTCCCGCTTCAAAGAACTACCGTAATCATTATCGTTTTCATACCGTATATACGTTCTTAAAGGGATACCAACGCTGCTGGCTGCCAAAGCTTGCGATATTCGATATTTATTTCTAATTTGTAAAAGCGTCATACTTCTATCACCGATTGTATCCTATCAAATTTGGCATATGCTTTCAACATATATATGCCATTTTGTCTTATCGTAGAAATTTTTGATGCCATTTTGTCATAGTCCAGTTGTCATCAATCTATAGAGCCAATACCTCTTTATATTTATCAAGCCATTTCCAAACCAGGGGTGGTAGGAATCGAGTCTTGCACGGGGCGTAGCAAAACTTAATCTTTCCCGCCCTGGCTTTCTGGGTGGATATAAGCAATGTTTCTTCCGCCTTCGCGCTCGCCTTTCTTTTGAGCAGTTCGGAAATTCCGAACAACTGAATTTTCATCCAATTCCCCTTCTTCCAAAATGTGCTTAATGTGCTCGGAAATGTTCGATTTGCTCATGGGTCAGCCAAAGGTTCCCGCCGATCAACTTGGCTTCGACCTTTGCTCCGTTCGATTTGGTGTTATAAATGACGATTGCATCAAGAACATATTAGTCACATGCCAAGAAAGATTGATAGATCAGATCATCGCGCCTCGAGTGGGACAAATTCGGACTATTTCTGATTTAGTCCCGTTAAACCCCCGTTTTTCGACATCGGGTCAACGATGTTCTTATGAAGGATCCCGCTTCTGCTTTGCTTTAGATTATCCGGCGACAGGATATATTTGGGATAGTTGTCTTGGATTCGTTCTAGGGAACGGCATTCCCTCTCTTAGGTTCGATCGACTCCGTTCTCGTCCTCTTCGCCATAAATCGTCCGGGCGACCTGAAGGTAAGGGTATTCGCCGGATGGATCGCGCAAGATGAAGTCGACTTCGAGGCTGCCGATTCGGCCGACGCTACGTTCATACTTCAGGCTTTTCGCGTAGTTGTATACCAAATTTTCATTCGTGAACTGGGCCGCGCCTAGTGAAGGACAATCATTTAGAGAAACCGCGGGAAGAATTTACGTGAGCAGGTCTTCATTCTCCGCGTCCATCGTCGTGAAGATGATGGAATCGCTTTCATCCCCGCCTCCATCATCCTACCGTTGCAAGAATCCGCGCCTAGGATAAACTCCTCGCGATGGATAATAACCTCATGGCGCAAAACGAAGGATTCAAAGAGCGGCTATACGAGTACCGCCTCTTTTATTCCTCCACCCCCCTTGCCCCACTCACCATGCGCTTCGAATTGACGCTGACCCAAGACATCGACCCCATCTCGCTGCAGCTTGCGGTGGACCGCACCATGCCGCGCTACCCTTATTTCGACGTGCGTTTGGCGCGGATAGCGGAAGACTATTGCTTCGTTTCTAACGGCAGCCCCCTGCTCGTCCGTCAAAAGAAAGATCGGGCAAAGCTAGGCGCGAAAAGTAACGCCCTGCACCATATCGCGGTCGATTACCAAGGAAAAGTCATCGGCATTGACTTCTCCCATTTCCTCACCGACGGCGCTGGCGCCTACCAATGGATGAAGACGCTTCTATACCACTACGTTTCCCTCGCCTACCACGTGACCCTGGAAAAAGGGAATACCCGCCTTTACGGGGAAAAGATCCCCGCGGAGGAACTCGCCGAGGTCCCTGACGATTTACCCTTGCCCACCCCACCAAAAAGCGCTTTGGTCCAAGCGTTAAACATTCCGCTTGGGGAAGCCAAACCGGTCTATTTCCATTTCGTCCTTCCCGAAGACGCCTTCGTCGCGAAAGCAAGATCTTTGGGCGCGACGCCTAACACCTTGATGGCCACGCTGACGCAGATGCTGATCCGTCGCCTAAATCCGCTGGATGAGCGGCCCATCCGCGTCGCCATATGCGTCAACGAAAGGAAAGCGCTTGGCTTAGAGCTCGCCCACCAATCCTTGGTCGGGGGCGCGGTCATCGCCTTCGACGAAGAATTGGAGTCGTTGCCTTTAGAGGAAAAGAGCCATCGGGTGCGCGAGCAATTCAAAAAGCTAATCCAAGGGGAGCCGGCGCTATATTCCTTCGCCGCCCTGCGCGCTCTGACGAAGATGATTTTGGAAAAGCCGACCGACGTTGAGCGCCAGGCCTTCGCCCAAGAGGTAAGGAAATACGCCAACAGTTCCGTATCGGGCACCGTAAGCTACGTCGGCAAAAGCGATTTCGGCGGGGCGGACCCCTATATCGAGGACTTCGTCACCTTGACCTCCCCTACCTGCGGGATTCTTTTTGAACTCGCCGCGGTCCATGGGAATATCTTCCTCGAGCTCATCCAGCCTTCGCGCGATGACCGTTACGCGGAGGAACTCGGATGGCTCTTTGCCACGCTTGGTTTGCCTTACGAAAACAAGGGATGCCGCGATTTGGACATCCCTAGCGTGAAGATGCCCTGGGACGAAGAAAAATAGGCCGGGACTTCACATCACCAGCCCATTTTCCACCCCAGATGCGCTTATTCGTAAAGGGAAACGATTTCCGCGTATTTCGAAATGCCCTTGTCGAGGCGGCCAAGAATGTCCTCTTTGCGGTATAGGCCATCCTTGTTGGCGGTCATCCCCTTAAAGCTTAATGGGACGATCATGGGCGGGTTCTCCAAATCAAGCATCGCGTTATCCCTTAGCTGCGCGGCGCTTTGATAGACGAGGTTGATCCCGTAATAGTCGTTGCCCTCAGCATCGGCGAATGAATTGAAAACCACCTTGGAGCCAATCGGTGTTTTGCCTTCGATGGAGGAAGGCAAAACGTAATCGTTCACCTCCAAGCACGATAGAACGGAGGAGATGTTGGAATCATGCCCGCATAAAAAGGTGAATTTCCGTTCTTCGTCGCTAAGTTCCCCTCTTATTTCCTCTAGCAAGGGATGGGCGACGTTATAGCTGACCAAAGGCGCGCTGAACAAGACATCCCCATAGACGTCTTTGATTTTGGAAAGCTCCTTCCACTGCTCGAAGGAAAGGTCATGGCCAAAGCCCGCCTTCTTCGCGTCGGGCTCCTCGTAATATTGCAGCGTCAAGGCGTCGCTGACGGTGCAGCCGATTTTTAAGGAACCGCTCATCGCGGGCTCTTTGCCCGTTTCGAAGATGAGGGCGAGGTCATCGGTTTTGAATTCGAGAACCTCCTTGTTTTTATAGGCTTCGGAATCCCGGAAATCGATGACGTTACTTAGCAATTCATAATTGTCTTTCAACTGGTCGATGTCGTCTTGAAATAGGCTCCTAATCTGCTCTTCCGCGGCTTTGCTATAGGCGGGGGAAGCGAAGGTCAGCTGGGGATGGAACGTCGGGTCCATGGTATCGAAAGGGACGTGGACTTCGATGTCGGCATCGAAGCTAGGAAGCAAGCCCGCGGAGAAATAATTGCTGGTCGCGATCGTCCGTTGCTTTGCGTTGGCATAGATCCTCACTTCATTGTCCGTAGGATGGTAATTCAGCGGGAACAGCTTTTCCTTTTCCAACCATTTCCGGAAATACTGGCCCATCTGGGTTTCGAGCACGCCGCCTTTTAAGGTCAATTCGCTTGTCCCGGAGGACCAATCATGCCAAGAATGGGGCGTCATTCTTTCCAACAAGGATCCTTTCTCGCTTAAGGGTGAGCGGATGTTATGCCTGCTCAAGATGACGGTTTGGTTTAATTGGTAGCCTTCCTTTGACATGGTCTGTTCGCCGGTTTTGTCTTCTTTGCTGCCGTCGCAGGAACACAAGGCAAAAGCCAAAAGGGAGATGGCCGTCAGGGATAAAAGCCATTTCTTCATGGTTGTATTTCCTTTCGTTATCGTATGATTTCGCTTCGTCATCCTCGCGTCCTCTTCTATGCCGATGCGGCCGAGAGGGTGGGGAAGAAAGGTGGCAGGCGCATGGGGGTCGGCCCCCTTGACCATAAGGTTCAAAGGCCTATTCGCGATCCATGCCTTCTTCTTTTCGCCTCTCTTCCGCATCTATCTTTGCCGCCACAGGCACCTTCTTGGCCTTCTTCTTTGCCATTATCCGCACGATCAAGTCCATCAAAAAGATTTGGCCCGTACAGAGGGTGATGCTACCGATGGCGGTAAGCAAGGCGACCCACCACTCCATTTTCAAGACGGAGAAACCAAAGATGATGCTGATGAGCCAAGCGTAGAACATGTGGAAGAGATAATAGGTGAGCGAATGGGTGCCAACCCACGCGGCTTCGTTGAACCGGACGCCGTCTTGCTCCAGCTGTTGGAACAACATGCCGATTCCGCCAAGGAACGGCACCGCGGCGACGATGCACAAAAGCATGGAAACAACTTCGTTATCCGACCCAAAGGAGCCGCGAAACTGGTTGAGCGCGGGCGCTTTTAACAAGGCGATGACGATCGAGGCGACCAGCATTGTCCCCCCGATGGCGTATTTTGGCCCCCGCGGCAAAGAAGGCAGTTCGATGAGCTTTCTGTTTCCCACCAGCGCGCCCAAAATCATGAAGGCGGCCCAGTAAGGGACGACGTGCAGGTTATAGGGAAGAGTGAATTTCAACCCGACGCAAACGCCGGTCAAGGCGAAAAGGACGACGCACGCCCCTAAGGCAATCGGGGCCTTTTTGAGGATTTTGTCGATGATCAGGAAGAAGATGACGCTGGCGAAGAACATGGCCAAAAGGAACCAGAAATCCGCGAGGTAGAAATACCTCTTCCCCAGCGAATAGTATTCCCAATGGAACCACCCTTGGATGTCCCGGTTCCATATCGCGCCGACGAAGAAATTCCGCAGGCATCCTAAGGCTTCCATAAAAGGCGCTTGGCCGGTCGCGACGAGATAGATCGTCCCGATGCCCCAGAAAAGAAGGGCATATACTACAAAGGGGATGAGCAGGCTAACGGCCCTCTTCCCGATGTTTTTCCCGATTGGGGCTTTGTTTGGCCTATAAAAATAGCCGGAGAAGAAAAAGAAAAGCACCAAGAAAAGTTCCATCAACGGATTCAAAACGTAGGTCTTGAACGAGCCGGCTGCGGTCAAATGATAGAAAACGATCCAAAGGATACCTATTCCTTTCAGGGCATCGACATATTGAAGTCTCTTCTTTTGAGTTTCCATCAGACGCTTCCTTTGCCCGGTATGATAGCATGTTTTAGCTTTGTTCTTCATAAGAAATAGGGAAAGGCCATTCGGTCATGAATAACCCCAGTTTCTGTAAAATTCTAGCTCTGTTAGACACGTCTGCTGCTAAAGCATCGTTCTTTGAGGAAATCGTCAAAAACCCAGACGTAACGATGAAGGCAATATCTGAAATCGTGAAAAGCAGCTTCAAATCCGTGGCGAAGGCAGTGTCCGTCTTAAGGAAAAAAGGCAGTTTGTCAGTTTCGCAGAATTATCGGATTGTCGTTGATAGAGGTTCAGGTCTATTTGGTGGTCAAGCAAAACGAAACTCCAACAGTTTTCAAGGCATTTTTCCGCATACCACGCCCTTTTTTTCAGAATCATTTACACGATCTATCAGCAAGCAATTAAAGGACCATGGTAATTTTGCCAATGCCGTTGGCAAATTTGATAGGTCTCATAGAATTTTCTCATCCTCGCGAGGTTTCTGGGCGAAAAACCTTTGGCATCCGGGAAATCGGCTTTCAAGGAAGCGGAAAGCGTATTGATGAAATTGTTGCCGTATTTCTGATCCTCGCTGATAACCTTTCCAATGCGAAAATAAAGGAGGACCAGTTCGCGATTTGCGTCAGCGAAAACCTTCCTTTGGGTAGAAACAATGTCCCGCTTGATTTCCCCGATAAGCCGAATCGCGTCTTGCTCGCTGTCAATTGTTGCTTTTTTGTCCATCGCGTTTCTCAGGAAAATCCGCCTTTGCAAATGTGCCGCAAATGCCCATCGGCCCTGAAAACGTCGTTACAGGTTAGGAGATGGCAAAAGCAGCGTTTCCGCCTTCACGCGGTTGCCATTGTCGCCAAAGACAAAGGCATAGAGCAGAATCGGCCGGGCGCCTAGGCGGGCCAGTTCTTCGTAATACCCTTTTTCCTTGATTTGGTTCAAGGCGTCCCCGGCGTATTTGTCGAAACGGGCATTGCTTATTTTTCCTTTGTACTTCTTTATCTCGATAATGATTCCGGTGCCCTTGCCGTTTTTCGGGGAGAGCATGATATCGCAGCGACCGTGCCTGCCGTTGACTTCCGGCCGAACGAGGTAGTCGCCGAAAAGAATCCCCATGATGCCGTTGATAACCATCTGGAAATCCTTTTCGTCATTCAGCCTGTCATAATAGCTATACTGGTCGAAGACATAGTTCTTAAGGCAAAAGGAAATCCTTTCTTCTTCTCCGGATAGAATCGCGTTTCGAAGCACTTTGGCGGCGCTAGATGCCTTCTGGTTGAGGTTCCTGCTTACGATTTCGTTCTCGAAAACCGATCGGATTTCAAGATTCGGAATATACAGAAGGCAACGAGTCGAGTTACCGATCGGCTTAGCCGCGAGATAACCCGTCTGCACTAAATAAGAAAACAGCGTTTCATAATTGCTTTTGATGTCGGGGTACGTAATCGCCCGATTATAAGCAAAGCTTTTCGACTCGTTATTTACGAATTCGTTAAGCGTCGCAATGGAATCGGGAATTTCGTCGATGAGGCGATTCACCATCTTGTTTGACCCGCTGTTGGCCCAATAATTGTCGATGCGCTCGTTGAGAATGAAATTCAAGATAGACCAAGGGTTATAAACCATTCCATCAAAGCCATATCCGGCGTAGTGATTCCGCAGCTCGTCCATATCCGCTCGAACGTCGAAATAGTCCACCGCATCGGCAACTTCCTGTTCTGAGAAGCCGAAGTACTCGTGGAATGTTTTGTCCACCGGCCCGAAAACCGTGAGATTGTTCAGCTCGGAGAAAATGGATTCCTTGCTGATCTGCAACACCCCGGTCACAAAGGCGAATTCCTCATATTCGTTGGCTTTTAAGGCAGCGGAATAAAACCGTTTGAAGAACTCAATCGCCTCGTCGTAAAACCCATATTGCTGGGCGTTTTCCAGCGGGGTGTCGTACTCATCGATCAGAATAATCGTTTTCTTTTTATATTTCTTATAAAGAAGTTCCGCCAAAAAGGGGATGGAGCCCGCGTAATCCATCGGGTTTTCAAGTCTTTCGTTGGCAATGTCGTTATATCGTTTGGCTTCGAGTTCGAATAAATCTCCTTCTAGCGCTTCCGAGTGGTAACGAAACAGCCAAGAGATTTGGCCGATGGCAGCCTTGATCATTTCGTCGCATTGAGGCTGAGTAACGTTTTTCATGTTGATGCGGATTACGGGATAGGCATTCATATATGCCATGTACTCCCCGCCGCATGAAGCGATCCTCTTATTCGCGAAAAGGGGTTCAGAATCTTTTTTGTTCGAAAAGAAATACTCAAGCATCGAAAGCATGAGGCTCTTTCCAAACCTTCTTGGCCGCGTTACGAGAATCGACTGTCCTAGACAGCTGTCAACGATATCTTTGATGATTAACGTCTTATCGACGTAGTATTTGCCATTCGCCTGCTCGAAATCTTCTATCCCGATGGGTAACGATTTAATAAACATAACATAGCCTCCAATCATTCACATTATCCCATTTCGTTCTGAGTTAGAAAAGAGGATTACTACCTCGAAACCACCGAAAACTACCCACTTACTACCTCTGAACCACCAAAAACTACCTTCAAACTACCCCAAAGCTACTCAAAATGACTTCTTGTCCGCGATATGGTGCCTCAGCCCCCATGCGCAAGGCAAACCACGGCTCCGCCGTTACAAAAGTTCCAGCGACCTTTGATTGGCAATTGGTATTTTCTGCATAATGAAGAAAAATGCCGACGTAACTGTCGGCGCTTCGGTAGCCCTCGAGGTTGCCCCCAGGCCACATATAATGTGGGAGCAATATTCCAGCATCCCAGTGGACCCCAGTTTCCTGTGTCCGCAATTATTGTAGGCTAAACAATAAGTCCCCTTCAAATGTAAAACACAAAGGGCAAAAAGAGCGAAGCCCGCATAAAGCGCAGCCGTTATTTGATCACGAGGAGCCGCTTGATGATCTCCTTCACCATCGGATCGGCAAATTGGTAGGCATCCGCGACCTTGCGCGTTTCCGTGGAAAGCTCGCGATAGGATTCCTCTTGGATCCCGATGAGGTAGTAAAGGGATACGTCCAAGGCATTCGCGATCAAGGCAAGCTGTTCTACCGTCGGGAAGGGAGAACCGCTTAGCATGCGGGAAACCGTATATTGCTTCACCCCTATCGATTTAGCCAGTTCCTCTTGGGTAAGGCCCCTGGTTTTCATGCTTTCTTTGATGCGCGCGACCACGCCTGCTTCGAATTCATTCATGCCCATAGTTTATGCTCAGGGCGCATATTTCTTCTAGTAATTATTTTATGCTTGCATAACATATTTTGATGTTCTATCATGCACGTATCGCATATACACTGATTTGAGTTATGCCCTGCCGCATATGCAGGATGGAGGTGCTTGCCCATGGAATACCACTTTGAAAACGACCAGGATTACCTCGCCTTCCGCGAATTTTTCGCCGAATACCTGGATAGGCATTCCAATCCCTTCTTCTTTCTTCTCCATAACAAGTTGGACTGGAAAACCAAAGGAGCTTCCCGAGCCATCGGGGAGGGCCATTACGACGTGTTCCTATCCGAACTATCGAAGCACCCATTTACGCCTCTTGCCATTGAAGAAAGAACGCATTGC
>JAFSUM010000036.1 GCA_017445245.1 Bacilli bacterium
AAAAACTAGACCTACTACCAAAACCGGAGGATCCGCCAAAGAAGAAACGCGGCAGGCCGAAAGGAAGCAAGAACAGGTCGAAATCCGACGGTCAGCCACAACAAGCATGACCGTATAGTCTAATCGATTGGGAAAGTTTTACTTAAACGAAAAATTAAATTCGGCTTTGACAAATAGCTTTTTTCTTTTCCCGTTTTCGTAAATCTTACCCGCCAATTGTTCGAGCATGTTCGAATATTGCGTTAAATCGGCGACAATCCAATTGGGCTGCTTGCTGAAATGCTCTTTGACCTGATTGAGCAGGACGGTCTTGCCATAGCCGCGTGGCCCGACAATCAATTTGACTTTGGCCTCGGCGCTTTCGCTTTCGAAAACAGTCACGATATCGTTGAATTCAGCGGTTCTGCTGATCACCGAATTCGGTTCTTCACCGAATGAGATATTGAATGGATTGAGATGTTTTTCAGCCATGGTTCATCCTCCATTACTTTTGTAATACCGCTTTTTATCATTTCAAAAATTTTTTATCATCGTTTATCATCGTTTATCATTCCGAAAACTTTTTATCATTCTTTATCATTGACCCATTCATAAAAGGAAAAGACAGCCCCATTAACAGAAACTGTCTTAAGCACATCTATCAATACTTTACGAAGAGATCTAGCACCAACGCCCCAAGCGAATTGCCAAGGATACAAATTAGTAAACCCACCATCGAATTCGCGTTCCATACCCCTGCTGCGGCGATATAAAACATATTCGCAATGCAGTGCTGGAAGCCGCAATACACGAAGAAGGCAATGGGCACGACAATACCCGCGACCTTGCCAAACTGAGTCGGTAAACGGTTGAAGAAATAGATGGCGATATAGACGAGCATCCCGCATAAGGCGCTGCGAAGGGCCATTAAGCCAATACTTTCCCCGTCAAACCCCATCACCCTGGCGTTGCCCGCGTTCATTACGGCCGTGGTAAACGCGCCTTCGGGACTAATAAAGGTCAGCCCATAAACGATAAAGCCAATCGCAAAGGCCCCTACCGCATTCCCTAATAGAATCCATAAGAGCCACTCGAAGACATTAAGACCTTTCTTATCGAGCTTCTTGTTACGGAAGGCCATACCGATCTTCCCCGTATAGAGGTTCAACTTGAAATAGCAAACTAGTAACAAACCCACCGGGAATAAGAAAGCCCCTAGCAATTGGCTAGCAGAGAAAGAGCCATCGGGAACGTAGGCTTTGCTTAAGAGGAAGAGCACGCCCCCAAAAGCGATGGCCAGTCCAGCCAATATGCCATAGGCAAACACATTTAAACGACGAGCAAAAGGATTCATGCCAACAATTGTAGTTTCGTGGCATTACCTTGCAATGGGAAAACGAGGAAACGAAGCCTTTTTGTAATTCATTGTATTTCTTTGTAATCCCATGCTTCCTGATAACCATAGATCCTGAATTTTTGTATTGCATTACAGATGCAACCGATTCAAAGGAATGTCAGTTTTGTGGGAAACACCGTTTTAAAGTATGTTGGTTTTGTGGGAAACACCTCTGTAGACCTTGTTAGTTTTGTGGGAAACGGATATATTTTAGGTGTTAGTTTTGTGGGAGAATTCCTTTATGAGAGAACTTGATGAATATGAACTCGCGTTGCAATATGGCGAATACATCGAACGCGACGTCTATCAAAAGCTACTGAAATGGAAAGCGGAAGACGCTCGGCAACACAAGTGCCTCTTTTTAAGAGGGGCTAGACGTGTAGGTAAATCCTGTTTGGCCCTGGAATTCGCCCACAAGGAGTATAAATCCTTTATTAAAGTGTCCTTCGACAAGGCCTCAGATGACGTTCGGAGACTATTCGTGGATTCTCTGGAAGACTTGGATTATTTCTACGATCAGTTGTCCGTCGTTTACGAAACAAAACTTTACGAAGGGGAATCACTTCTCATTTTGGATGAAATCCAGCTTTTTAAGCCGGCGAGGCAGGCGATAAAGACATTACTTTTGGATGGACGTTACGACATATTGGAAACAGGTTCATTGGCTTCGATTGTCAAAAAAAGCAAAGACGACGAGAAATACTTGATCCCCAGTGAAGAGATCAAGATTGATGTCCTTCCCCTGACCTTCAAAGAATACCTTAAGGCCAATAAGAAGGATGACATGACCGAGTTCATCGAAAAGGTGATCGGGTCCAAAAAAACCTTTCAAGCAGCCTACCGGAGTATTTATAAGGAATTCCGCGATTATCTTTTCGTCGGCGGCATGCCCAAATGTGTCGCCACCTACTTGAAAACTCGCGATCTGACAAAGGTCGAGGAAGAAAAACGCGGTATCGTCGAACTCTATTATGACGATTTCAGCCTACAGGAAAACGTCAATTCTCTTTACCTGACATCCATCTTTAATCTCATTCCCAGCGAACTTTCCAATCACGATAAGCGTTTTAAGCTTTCACACATCCGTTCCAACGCCCGAGTGAGGGAATATGGTTCGGCTTTCAAATGGTTAAAAGACGCCTATATCGTCAACATCTGTCACAATGCGACCGACCCTTCCGTCGTTCCCGTGCTAAACGCGGATGGAGATGACATCAAGGCTTATTTCCTAGACACCGGTCTTCTATACACCCTGTCATTCATGAAAACGCAGGAAGACGAGCTTTTCTATAAATCCCTCGTCCACGATAAGCTGCACATCAACGAAGGAATGTTCATTGAAAACTACGTCGCCCAAGTTCTGAAGACGAAAGGGTACAAAGACCTCTTTTTCTACGAGAAACGCGATGCCAAAACATTCCGAACGATCATGGAAATCAATTTCCTAACGATCGCGGGTAGAAGGGTCGCGCCGATCGAAGTCAAATCATCGGACGAAATCTCCCTAACGTCGATAAAGAAATTCAAGCAAACATTCGATGGGAAAGTAACCAACGGAATCGTCATCTATGATGGCGACTATAAAATCGAGGATAACATCACCTACCTCCCCGTATTTGCCTTGGATTGGTATCTCTAAGACATTACGAAAAACCCCGGAAGGCACGCTCCCGGGGATGATCGATAATAGGTAACGGTTAGTCGCCGATGCCAGAATCCGCAAAAGCGGTCTGGGTGGCGAGATAGACGCAGTTGTTCTTTTGCCCGGCCTTTTCGAGGAGAGTACCAGACGGGCCACGATTGCCGACCAGTTTCGAGGCATTGGCTTCGAACCAAGAAGAGGCGTGATCGATGTTGTCGAAGAAGAAGGCGAGGATCGCTTCGGGAACTTTAACGGCCTGGAGCGAGTTCGTAAGACCCTCCGGCTTGGTGACGTCTTCAATCGAGATGACGGTGTCCTTGCCATCAAGGAGGGAGACAGTGTAGCCCTTACCTTCGAGGTTGGCTTTGATGGTGCCCGCGTTGACGGAAGCCGAGCAGCCACAGAGGGCGAAGGACGCGGCCAATAGGACGAAGTTTTTGAACGGTTTCATGAGAGAACTCCTTTAATGATAAAGATTATAAACCCTATTACGCGTAGGAGAAGAGGCGCTTAAGCGAAGAGGACAGCCAAAAGCATCATCAGTTCCATATGGCTTAGGGCACCTTCGATCTCATATAGATAAGGGCCGCAGTACTCCTTGATGCGGTTACCCTCTACTTCAACGAGGTAATTCCCGCAGTACCGTTTCAATCTCCTACCATCGAATTCGACAAGATAGGGACCACAGTAAGTCTTGATACGATCGCCTTGGATTTCATAAACGTTTGGGCCGCAGTACCGCTTTACATAAGTGCCCGAAAGCTCATAAGTCCTAGGACCGCAATAGTCCTTCATCTGGCCCCCGTTAATCTCATAAAGATAAGGACCGCAATAACGTTTGATTCGTGCCATGCCATTATTGTCAGTCCGGTAACGAAAAAGGCAACAGGAACCGCCAGGTAATAGGGAGGCACTGCCAAAGAAAGGCTGGTCCTTTTTCTTAAAGAAAGGCTATCCGTAGATATCTTTTGCCCAATGAACCCCGTTTCGCTTTTTTTCTTGTTCGCTTAGGCTATGCTAGAAGTATGAAACCTTCCCGCTTGCTCGTCCTTACTGCCTTGGCCCTTTGTGGGTGTAGTGTCACCTCGTCGCTTTCTTCATCCTCCGAAGCCTCAAGCGAGACATCTTCGGAAGCTAAGACCAGCAGCGAAGATTCTTCGGTCGAACCCTCCTCCGAACCCGAGTCCTCTTCAAGCGTCTTACCTCAAACCCCGCGCATTTATGCCTCCCCATTAAGCGAAACCGTAACAAGACTCGACACCTCGTTCTCTAACGCAGGCGCATTGGCTCTTGAACAGATCGCCTTTGGATTAGAAGGGGATGGTAATGCCGTCATCTCCCCCGCTTCTTATCTTCTTGCCATCGCAGGCGTCAACGACGTATCCGCGAACATGGGCGTCTCCTTCCTAGGCCTGAACAAAGGCGATGCCAAAAAACTATTAGAAGCGTGGAACTACCATTACGAACGTCCTAGCGACAATTACGACAGCGCCGAGCTAAGCGAAATGAAATCCCTCTTGCTCCATCAGCAAATCGGGGATGCCTACCGCTTCGACGAGAACAAGCGTCAACTCCTCGCGGAAGAGTACGAAAGCACCATGGTATCTAGTCTAGATTCCTACCACGAAGACGCGGTCGATTTCTTCCATAACGACGCAGGCTTTACGATCGAACCACCCGACCCGCACGCTACGACGGATGGCATCATCACCTATGGAGCCTTCAAGATGAAAGACTGCGTGGCCGATGACTTTGGTTCCAGCCAGCGTCCCTTTAACGGCAAGGATGTCGAATGCTATTCCTTCGGCAGCACCCTTTGGCCCGAATACTGGAATTACGCGAAAGCAGATCATTACTGCGTCTTTGAATTCAACGTAGCCTTTACGAGCCTTATGGTCATCTTGCCCGATGTCGGTACCGAACTTGAAGACATCTCGCTTTCGGAAGCCTACCGCTTCTATAACGAAAACAAAAAGGTAACCACCGTAGTCGGTTACGTACCTTATTTCCACGTCGCTTCCCAAAACGTTGACCTTACCAGTGCACTTTCTAGCCACCTAAGCGGCAAGGAAATCTTCTATGACAATCTACTCGAAGATACCTGCGTCAATAACCTAAGCCTAAGCTCCATCCTCCAAACCAGCGACTTCGAATTCAATAAAGACGGCGTATCGGGCGAATCGATCACGGCCGTCTATGTCTGTGGTTCCCCTGAACCCACCGAGCACGAAGTCACCTATCTTAACGTAGACCGCCCCTTCTATTGCCTGTCTTTAAAAGACGGGTTCCCCCTCTTCGCGAATAAAATCACCACGCTCAATTAATGGGCTCTTCTTCTTTCGCATCTCCTGGCGGCTTCGGCAGCCAGTTTTTCCACCGTAACGGGGCAAAGAGGACAAAGAGATAGAAGCCAAAGATCAAAACGGATACCCCAAAGCCTAAGGGATAGGCAACGGCAGCAGGAATAAAGCGTCCCAAAGCAATGTTAGGTTCGGCGAGGATATAGGTTATAACGACCGCGGTCATGAGGAAGGCAGGTATCGCGGTGAACAAAGACCGTATTCGTTTATGGCCGTCCTGTAACAAATAGCCCGTAATGACCCATAGGCACGCCGCGGCGAGCAACTGGTTGCTCCAGGCAAACCACCGCCAGAGCAACCCGAAGTTGCTCGGGGCCATGAAATCCCACAAGCTGATGCCCGCGACCATAGCGAATAGTGGCAACGTTAGAATCAAGCGGTTCTTCAGTTTCTTTTGGTCTAGGTGTAACCACTCCCCGACGATAAGGCGACAACTTCTTAAGGCCGTATCGCCACTGGTAATGGGACAGATAACAACGCCGATTACGGCTAAGACCGTACCAAAGGGACCTAGCAAGGTTGAAGCAATGGTATAGACCGAAGCCGAAGATCCCCCTACCGCATTTAGGCTTTGCCAGCCATCCGCTTCGTTGACGTGATAGAACGCCATCGCGGCCGCAGCCCAAATAAGGGCGATGACACCTTCTGCGACCATCGCGCCATAGAAGACCTGACGGCCCTCCTTTTCGCTTTTGATACATTTGGCAATCATCGGGGACTGCGTCGCATGGAAGCCACTTACCGCCCCACAGGCAACCGTCGTAAGCATGAACGGCCACCAGGGAAGACCGCCGTTTTGGGCGGAGAAGTCCTTGAAGTTGCCGATGATTTCTAACATCGGGTATGTACCTTGGTGGCACAAGATACCGATAATCGCGGCAAGGGCCATCGCGATGAGGATGACGCCAAAGACCGGATAGGCCTTGCCGATGATCTTATCGATAGGCACGACTGCACTTAATAGGTAGTAGCCCAAGATGATAATCATCCACACCCAAGCCACCACGCTTCCATGAGTCAAGGTCTCTAGTAACGTAGACGGCGATACAACAAAGACCGCGGTGACCAAAACCAGCAAGACAATGGAAAAGAACCTCATGATAATCTCAAAAGCCTTGCCGAGATATTTACCCGATAGCTTGACAATGGACGCGCCTGTGTTGCGCGAAGAGATCATGCCGGAGAAATAGTCGTGCACCGCACCACCCAAGATGCAGCCAAAGACGATCCAAAGGAAGACGATAGGACCAAATAAAGCGCCGCTTATCGCACCGAATATCGGGCCTGTGCCAGCGATATTTAGTAGCTCAATCAAGAAGGCCTTCCATTTTGGCATCGGGGTGATATCTACCCCATCCGGGCAATGCATTGCCGGGGTAGCACGCCCATCGGGCACGAAGATCTTCTCGGACACGCGAGAATAGATGAAGTAGCCCCCGATAAGCAGGGCCAAAGCGATGAAAAATGTCCACATAGTACGTCGCCTTCCTTAATTCGTACTCTTTATGATAGCACTCCTTAAGGAGAATGGAGGTAGAAGCAATAAGAACGGCATAGCGGATATTGTCTTACATCATTTTTGTGGCTAAAATAAAGTTGAACTTTAGAAAAGTCAGAAAGGGAATTCTATGGCCGTCATCAACAAGTATTACAAACGCGCGATCGAAGACGTCGTCGTACGCTCGTTTAAGAACAATAAGGTCGTCTCGATTTTAGGTGCAAGGCAGGTAGGCAAATCTACTTTGGTAGAGAACCTTTTCCCGAGAATGGAAAGGGCATCTTTAAAGACGGCCTTTATGATCAACCAAGCGAAGAGTAATCCCGACTCCTTCATCCGTGGCCTTTCGATTCCCGCTTTCATCGATGAAGCTCAAAGAGCGCCCGAAATCTTCGGCTCGATTCAGGAAGTCGTCGATAATAACGCATTCTATTCCCAGTTCATCTTGTCGGGTTCCAATAAGCAGAAAATCGACAAAAAGATCCGTGAATCCCTAGCCGGTCGCACCTCGATTATCGAAATCGATGGCTTGTCCATGCGCGAGATATTCGGTGTTGAATTCCATGAACACTTCATTCCTACAAAGGAGTATTTGGATAAACGCAAAAAGTATTTAAAGGAATACAAGGATATCTGGTTCTACATCCACCGCGGCTCCTACCCCGAGTTATATGACAACCCCGATAAGGACTGGGAAGAATTCTATTCGTCCTATGTCCAAACCTATATCGAAAAAGATGTCTTAACCGATACCAGAATCAAGGACATCACCGCTTTTATCCGCTTCCTGACCTCCTGTGCGGCCAGAACGGGCGACATCTTGAATTATGCAAACATCGCGAACGACGTCGGCGTTTCCCCCGTCACGATCAAAGAGTGGATATCGATCCTCGTTGAGACCAATATCATCTATCTCCTGCAGCCCTATTACAATTCCCACCTCAATCGAGCTATTAAATCGCCCAAGCTCTACTTTAGAGACACGGGTTTGGCCGCTTATCTTGCAGGCTGGCTTACCAAAGACCAATTGGAACGCGGTGCCAGAAACGGTTTCTTCTTCGAAACGTTCGTTGTTAATGAACTTATCAAATCCTTTGTCAACGAGGGCAAGGATTATTCGAAACGGGTCTTCTACTATAATGGCAAGGACAAGACGCGCCGCAAAAAGGACAAAGACGGCAACGTAACTGAAATAAGTATCGAATCCGAAATCGACTTCATCATCGAAGAAGATGGTGTCTTGTACCCCATCGAAATCAAAAAGAAGGATATACCTACCGCAGATGACGCATCCGCCTTTGATGTGTTGGATAAAGACATCAACAAAAAGAGGGGCATGGGCGTAATCTTCTCCTCCAATCCCAATAAGGCTTACCTAAGAGATAATCTGGTCTGCCTGCCTATTGAATATATTTAAGACAGCCCGTATAAACAAAAATGTTGGCTAATCCGCAATCAGACTGCGGAAAAGACGCAATTTGAGGCATGCATGTTACTGCATTTTGCGCAGATAACCTGTGGTTAAACGCTTTGGTGGCTAAAATAAAGTCCAACTTTAGATTAGCCACAAGCCTCGTTTCCATCCTTGCCTATTGAAAAGCCGACCCTTGCTAGAGTCGGCTAATACAGTTGTTTAGGCCTGATGTTTCTTCTTTTTCTTGCTGACGAAGTACGCCGTTCCGATAGCGCCTAGGCCAAGGACTCCTGCGCCAAGGACGATCCAAAGGGTCAGGGTAAGCGGGGATTGGTCGTTAGAGGGACCTGAAACTATCCGTACCGTCCAATTCCCAGTCGTAGCGCGAGAGTGCAATTCCGTGTAGATAACGGAAAGCGAAATATTGGTTTTAGTCGTATTGTGCACCGCACCATCCCTGTAGTAATTCCCGCTTGCAACATATGTTGACACCGTAGCGCTAGTGTGCAAACCCGATGCACTGGCTGCAGTGGCAGTATCGTAATACGCAACCAAAGTACCAGCTTCAGCTACGGTCAAAGCGCAGACAGTCTGATTGGTCGCTCCGGCAATCGCTCGTTCGATGTGATAAGCAGCTTCTGCAGCTTTTCCCTTGGTGGAATCCGTCGATATCGCGGCGCCCTTGGTCACCAAACAGTACAAAGGTCCACTCGAGGTGGGCACATTCGAGTTAGCCGATTGCCATTTTGTGGCACTTCCACCATAAGAATAGAGGATGAATTTACTGGCTCCGTTTAGGATTGAAAGTGGCAACCGATAAAGACCTCCTTTGGAATTAAAGGCCAGATTCTCAGTATAACCATAATAGCTATCGGTGAACTTACGCGTACCCCAATTTCCAGTTATTTTGTATTCGGTATTACTTTTGCTTACGTACCAAGCGTGAACATAGGGTTCACCTGAATTATCCGTAAAAGCAGTTCCCGAAGCGTTCTTCATACTAACGTATAGATAGCCCTTGGAATCATCATAGGAATTCTTGATGTAAATTTGGGTAGCGCTTGTCAAATAAATATCGTAATACCCAGTTTTGGCGACATAAATATTTGTCTCACTCGAGCCCAACGAACTGGTCGAATACGAGCCGCTTGCTTGGTTTAAAAACGACGAACCCTTAACGCGGCCGATTACATAGGAAGTGTATTCTTTCGGATTGATGGTGACGCGATATTGGTTATTCGAACCGCTTTTTGAAACGTATGTTCCAGCAATCAGTTCGTTGGTGTTTGTTTTGATCCCGGGAACGTAACCGTCATTTAGATACCAGCTAATCTGGTTCTCGATGTAGATATCCGTCGCACTGGCGTGTTCGTCGGCGTTGCCATAAGTTCCATTCGCATTGCTTTTGGTGCCATTGTCTTCATAAACATAGTGCATCAAATGGCTATTGTGGTAGGTTTCGAAAACAGGATACTGCATCGACGTAGCTTCGAAATCCCCGGACCCCTTCCAGGCAGAAGACCCATCAGTGATTTTGAATATATCTCCCTCTGTTAGCTTCTGATGCAGAATCATTCCCTTATCGTTTGTGTTATTGGTGTTCCTCTTCATGCGGACGCCAGATGCGGTAGTCCATGTGCCACCGTTGGTAAAAGATCCTTCGCCGACCAACCACCAATTAGCTTTGGTTGAATCCGACCAAAAACCGGTAACTTTATTGCCTTCTCCGATCCAGGCGGCACTCGTGCCGGCGATTGAATATGTATCGTTGGCATCAAGGCCGCTATCGCTAACCGAAATATCGACGGTTTGGGCATCAACGCCAGAAGCGTTCGTACGGCTGAAAATTATGGAATCATATTTGTCCACATCAACGATTGCATAATACGTATTACCACCGGCGGGATTAATCGAACTAGGCGGCGTCATTGCAACGCCAGGCCAAGGAGCATTTTGCGTGACTTGTGGGGAAGTGGCAGTAGAGGAATCCCATGCGTACAGAAAGACACCGACGACATCTGTTCGCCACCAACCGGCATCGATGAAATAAACAGTGTGCGAATTGTCCGCCTTTGTCTCCACCACCTCGTTTTCCTTAACCGCGCTGACGACAGAGACACTCGCACCAACACCAAGTAGCATGGCAAAGCAGCCAAGCATAGCGATAGCCTTGGCCTTCTTTGATTTGAACCAATCTCTCAATCTCATTTTCATTTCCCTCCTCTGGCCTATATGCCAAATTCCTTAAATGCTTTTTGTTTTGGGGTTACTTCCCCATCAGGTTTCCCCTTAGGTTTTCTTTATGCTTATGTCTACCGCCCAAGCGCCCCTAATGAGCGACTGTGCTCATGCGTGTATACATACGCTATAAAATCGCTCCTACGAGGAACTTGGCTTTATTATATGGAAATGAAAACCTTTTGGAAGCGTTTTCGTAAACGGTTACATTGTAGGAAAATGGCCCTTTTTACCCATATTCATCGATATAGCCGTACTTTTTGGCAAATAGGGTTCCTTCTATCTTTTTTCACCCTCTTGGCGTTTCGTTTGCGCTGCCGGGGAATTCTTCCCCTGTGCAATGCAAACGCGCTATGATAGAAAAAACGTTTTCGGTTGTTCCAAAAAGGACCGCCAACATAAAGGACACGTAAACATGAAACGTATCAAGAAAACCCTTGTTCTCGCCACCTCGATGGTCGCTTTGATCGCCTGCGGAAACGGCGGTTCCCTAAACCAATCTTCCGCCGATGAAGGCTATGCAGAAATCAACGTCCGCGATGGCAAGAAAAGCCTGTTAGCCGCCTTCGAGAAATCCTGCCTCCATGACGCCATCGCCCTTAATGGGCGCATCAAGGCAGAAGGTTCGCTAGAATGCTCCGCTTACAGCTATCGGGATTTCTACTCCTCCAACCCTGGTTATTACTCTGGTTATTACTATCGCTCCTACGAGGTTAATTCGTTTAAGGGAGAACTGAAGGCCGATTACGAAATCGCCGCCTCCGTTGATGGTCTCCAAGCGATTGACGTAAACCAACTTCACTCCTCCGTCAACCTCAAAGGAAGCCACGACTGCAAGATCACTGCGGACACGGGCCTTAACATCCATAGCGAGCTCACCACTGACAGTTCTGCATACCTAACCAACAACCTCGTCTTCTTCAACTTCGATACAGGCCTTGCGAACTTCCTCGCCGAGTACTTCCGTTATCATTACGGAACCAGCAAAATCTACTTCCCCGCTTCTATTCCAAGCAAAGCTTGTCCCCTGCTTAACTATTCCAACGTACAGGTTGCCACCCAGTTCATTTCCAAGGGCCTCGACTATAGTGAACTCTATGTTCCAGGTGCCGTTACGTATGGCCAAAAGGACAACAACTACAAAGCGGAACTCGCCTTGGATGTCGATACCATCGTTTCCTTCTTTACGCTAACAAGCAACGGAACCTATACGCCAAATTTCGGCAAGAAGGCCGATCTAAGGAAAGCCTCCCTCGCCATCCGTTACACCACGGAAGGAATCACGGACATCAGTCTTGACATCGTCGGCACCCTTGATTGCCTTATGGGCAATTTGATGCCTTTGAACAATTATCGTTCCTACCCCGAAGACTTTGTCTTGTCCCCCGTTGTTGCCGACATCAACCTTGGCATCTTCTTCTCCTTTGCCTACGATCAACGGGTCACCCTTCCCAGCAACCTTGGGGAATACGCTCCCGTCGATCCTAGGACGATTTTCGGCTAATCTTTGCGCCGATAATCCGCCAATAAGACGAGGCCCAAAAACCTCGTTTTTCGTTTATTTTCGCAAAAACGCGCACGCTCCCCCTTCCCATAGGCGCGCAACTCGTATATTATCGTGCCAGCCTTGGGGCGACCTATTCGTCACGAAAGAATCCACCCTAGGGCCAGGGAATAAAAGAAAGGACATACCCCCAATGAAATCTAGCAAGATTCTCCTCATCCTCGCCTCGGCGGCCCTCTTAGCCTCCTGTGGCGGTGGATCCACCTCCTCTGCTGCTGGCACTTCCAGCGCCGGCACTTCTTCCGCCGCGACCACCAGCGAAGCTTCTAAGCCCGCTGACACCTCCAACCCTGCCGACACCTCCAGGCCTGCCGACACCTCTGCCCAGCCCCCCGTCGTTAGCTCCGAACCCGAACCGGAACCTTCTTCCGAACCCGAACCGGAACCTTCCTCTGAACCCATCTATAGTTCCGCCGATGCCAAAGTCGGCAAAGAAGTTCTTCTTAAGTCCGTTCAGAAATCGCTTTCCAACGACGCCATCGCCATTAACGGCAACGCCGTTGCCAACGGCCGTGGCCATTCCATCGTCGGCGGTTCCTATGATGGTTCCAAAGAGACCTATTACGAAGGCGACATCCTTCTCACTGCCGCCTATAACCTCGATGCTGCCGTCAGCGGCCTCCAGGCGAAGAACCCCAACGACCTTAAGATTGCCCTCGAACTCAACGGCGCCCATGACCTCCAGGTGACCATGGATGGCGCTTCCGAGCCGCTCGTTGCCAACACGATGGAACTCGACGAAGGCGCTTACTTTGTCAACAAAGTCGGCTACTTCAACTTCAGCGAAACCTTCGCCACCCTCATGGCCCAATCCACCGGCTATCCCTATGGCGCTGGTAAAGTCCATACCCCCGCCGCCGAAATCCCCGATAGTGTCTTCCCCCTTCTCAACGACGAAGTGATCGGCCAGGCCGTCCAAGGCTTCGAGCAGATCCTCGCCTATGGCGACATGCTCTTCCCGGGTCGCATCAACTATGCGGTTGCCGGCAGCGAATGGAAAGTCGAACTCGCCCTTGACGCCGATAGCATTCTCAATCTCGTCAAGACGCTCGCTGGTGACGAAGTCGGCGCAATGTATTCCAAGATGATCGGCCTCCTCGACATCGAGGAATGCGCCCTCTCCATCGACTTCAACGACAGTTGCCTTGAAGCCCTCCACCTCGGCATCAACGCCAGCCTCGACGCCACCTATGGCGAAATGAATCCGACTGGCGAGGAACCCCCCGCCGAAATCAAAGACAAAGAGTTCGTGGCGGATGTCCTTCTCCAGTTCGGCTTCGAGTTCTCCTATGGCGAAGAAGTCGCCCTTCCCTCCGACCTCGACACCTACGAAGAAGCCGTCTATAGCAATCCGCACGGCGGCCATTCGGATCGCAAATACATGGAAGCGGATGATGTTCTTGAGTTCATTGAGGGCTATGGCTATAACCCCAACTACACCTCGGTCACGGCTATCAACGGCGAAACCGGCTCTAGCGACTATTCCGTCATCGGCGATGAAAAATGGGACAGTTACATGGCCAGCCCCTCTCTTACCCTAAATGACGCCAGCATCAGCGCCCTAAAGGAATCCGGCATCAAATACCAGTTCTGGCTGGAGGGCGAAAGGCTCGTCGAACAAGTGAGTTTCGACTCTCCTGCGGGGGGAATGACCGTCAACGTCAACGCCACCGTTTACTTTGGTAGCGAAAACGGCTTCCGCTATGCTTCTTACTGCGAAACCCACCTCGTGGCTAGCACTGGCCAAGAAGCGACTCAATTCACCACGTTCGAATGGGGCTACGACGAACCCGTCGCTAGCACCGTCCAAGAACCCGTTCGCACCGAGTCCGAACCCGAACCGGAACCTTCTTCCGAGTCTGAGATTGAGCAATCCCAAGTAGTCATTGAAGCCACCGACATCACCCTCGACGAATTGAAGGAAATCGCCGCCAGCGTCGAAGACCCGGGCTATGACAAGCTCGACCTCTTCCGTGTCGGCGAAGAAGGCCTCGAACACTTCATGGAAGTCGATGCCGATAGCTCGATTTGGTCCTACGTTCAGAACTTCCAGTTCCACCTGAGCCTCCAAAACATCAAAGAGATGGAAGCCCAGCTCGGCTCTTCTGGCCTCCTCACCGCCGACTTCGCCGTGGCCGATGACATGATTATCGGTACCTTCACCTTCGAAGGTTCTGACAGCAAAGGCGGTTTCGAAGGTAAATCCGTTATCACCTATGACCTTTCGACCCTCTACACCCTCTACGAAGCCACGCAGTACGATTACGAAGATGACACCAACGACTATGTCGACGTCGTGAAAATGGAGTGGAGCTTCCGCTAATCCTCATTCCTAAACCCCTTAAGGGCGCCCTCAAAAGCGCCCTTTTCTTTTAGTCATCTTTCAAAACAACTATGATTTAGTCCATTAGGACATGAAAGCACATGTGTCACCTAGAAAGAACAATCCATGAAATCGTCTAAAGTACTCCTTCTCCTCACTTCTATGGCCCTTTTAGCTTCTTGCGGTGGAGCCTCTTCTTCCGCGGCTACTAGCCAAGCCACCTCCGAGCCCGCTAAATCCACCATCGATTCTAGCGTAGAAACTACCTCCGTGGATTCTACCCCCACCGCCACAAGCGAACCGGAACCTGAAAAGACCAGTGAAATCTCTTCCGAAGAATCTTCCGAAGAGTCTTCCGAAGAAAGCTTTATACCCGTCGATCCCACTACGGGAAAAAACAAACTTTCCGCGGCCTTTGAGACATCCATCAACAACGACGCGATCGCTCTTGATGCCATTTTGATTGCCAATGGTAGATTCGATGGCACCGTCGGCGGCGGCAATCAAAGCAATACCGTCAACACCGGCCATATCGACCTTAATGGAGGCTATATGCTCTCGGCCGCGGTTTCTGGCCTAAAAGCCACCGATCCTAACGATGTCAAAGGCGCCGCCCGCCTAGTCGGGAGCCACGAACTAAACGCCACCGATACCAATGGCCTCAACTACCAAAACAAACTAGAAACCGATTCCGCGGCCTACCTCAAGAATAACCGCGTCTACTTTAATTTCGACGAGCCCTTCGCCGATTTTATGGCCGAGACGACCGGTTACCCCTATGGGGCTGGCAAAATCTACTTCGACTCCTTCCTAGGCGAAGGCCTTCCCCTACTTACCGACGGCTTCATCCTGCAAGCCCTTGAAAGCTTCGACCAGGTCATTGCCATGGGCGAGCGCTTCTTCCCTAATAGCATCACCTATAGTCAGACCTCGGAGAACTTCAAAGCCGAACTCAAACTCGATCACAATGCTGTGATCTATGCCTTGGATCTTCTTGGCGATAATATCCCGAACTGGGTCAAGTTCGCCTCCAAGGTCGATTTTAAGTCCTGCGACCTTACGATCCTCACCAACTCCGAAGGCATTGAAGACGTCATCTTGAATATCGACGGCGCCCTTCACACCACCTATGGTGAATTGATCCCCGAAGAAGGCGCTATTCCCCCAGGATGGGAAAACGAACCGTTGGACGCCGATTTAAGCGCATTTATCGGTTTTGCTTTCACCTATGGTGAGGATGTCGAATTCCCCACTGATCTTGATACCTACAAGCAGGGGCAGGTTTCAAACTAATGCCTTCTTCAATCACGCAATCTCTTTTCCGGCTCCCTTTTCCTGTTCCAAAGTCCTCATAAGAGGACTAGAGTTATAAGCCGAAAGGAGGATTGCGTTTATGGATAGCAAAATCAGCGCCGTCATCCGCGGCGTATTCATCATCGTCCTCGGCGTTTTGGTCGCCGTCTGCGGCGTCGGCACCGCGGTCAATACCTATTTTGGTGTCGTCTGCATCGTCGCCGGCGTCTTATTAATCGCCTTCTCGGCCCTCGCGATTTCGAAGAAGCTTCCTACGCCGGTTGGTTACTTGGTGCTAAGTGGCATCCTTATTACCATCGCCGTTGCCCTATTTATGAGCAGACTTTCCCTCGAAGTCATCGTCGGATTGCTTATCTACGGCATCATGGGCGCGGGATGTGGATTAATCGCGGCCGGAATCTGCGAGATCGTCAAACGCCAGATGGTGTTTGCCATCGTCGAGATGGGCTTAGGTGGCCTATTGGTCTTATTCACCGCCCTTTACCTCGGCATTCCCGAATTCCAACAGGCGTTCTGGATTATCGTCGGCATCTTGATGATCGTCTTCGGCGTCTTCATCGTTGTTGCCGCCCTCGTCGACAAAAAGATCTACGCCAAGAAAAAGAAATAAACGTGGCTTTAGAAAGGATTGGCACTTCAATTTGGGGTGCCTTTTCTTTCGTCCATTTGTGTGGAATACTTGGCGAGACGATTGCAACGGGACACATTCTTCTCTAAAGTATAAGTGTAGCAATTACGTTACCCCCTAAAGCCCAGGCTGGCATCCGGCCTAGCCGAAACCCGGGTCCCGTAGTTGCCTACGGTTTTTGGAGCCTCCCCCTATTTAGGGGAGGTTTTTCTGTCCTAGTCCCGAAGGAGGAGGAATATCAGCAAGGCAAGAACGACCAGTGCCAGCAGCACGATCAACTTGACCAACATGACATCCCTTTCTTCGAAGAGGCCGGGCCGGACAGCCCAAATCGAGGGTAATCGAGAACATTGAGTTACCTCCTATGTCCTCACTTCTTCTATAGTTCGTTTTTCCTTAACTTATAGAAAAACTTTCGGTTTTGCTTTTCGCCCTTATGGGTACCATAATTACTTTCGAAAGGAGAAACGCAAAAAATGGCAAAGAACAAAATGTCCGGTTGGGCTATCGCGATCCTTGTCCTGACGATCATTTCCGCTGTCTTGCTCGTCATGGGTATCATCGCCTTCGCTGTCGCTCTTCCCGAGGTCAAAGCTGTTGCCGAGCAGGCCGCTCATGATAAAGGCCTTGTTGGTCAGGATTTCGATTTGGCTGTCGCTGTCGCGCTTGCTGCGGTCATTGCCGCCTTCGTGGTATCGATCGTGTTCGAAGTATTCCAGGTCATCGGCGGATTCCTCTTCTCCCTCAAGGGTAGATGGGGCGTCTTCTGCATCGTGGTCTCAATCCTCTCGGCTGCGACCAACACTTGGGAATTGATCTCCGCGATCAGCAATCGTAGCGGCGCTCTTACGATCGTCACTTCCGTCATTGCTCTTTTGGTCTCGGCTTTCCTTGTCGTCGCCTGCTTCATGCACCGCGCCGAAAACCGCCGCGCCTAAGGATATCCCTAAAGAAATGGCCCGATTCAGCATCGGGCTTTTCTTTTGGAATTCTTTGCAAAAACTCCCTCTTTAACGAAAATACAGAGGTTTTACCGTCTTATTTACTATTACGTTTGCCGATTCTATTCGCCGTAGATGGTGTCAAGCGAAGGCGAGGCATAACCCTCGTTTTTCGCGTCCCCCCAAATAACATCCACCCACTCGGGGAAGTCGATGAAAGGGTTACGGTTATGTTGGAAATTGGTGTAGATGAGGTTATTGCGATGAATCTCATATTCGTCGACGGGATCGAGACGATGCCATTCGAGCAGATCGCTTAAGACGCCCATCGTCGCAGATTCGTAATCCGACGAGGAAATGGCGACGCCACCCGAAGTCGCATAATCGACCAGAAGCAAATTCGGATTAAAGTCGGAGATGGCCCCTGCTTTGTTGGCGAAGTTGTTATAGCAAGCGGCCATATAGAAACAGGCGCGGGCAATGTCGCCTTTATCGCTATCCTGCGGTTCGAAGACGATGGTCGACTCGTCGCGGTCGTGCGGGTTTAGTGGCGCGCCGTTAAGATTACCCTGGCAATAAGAGTAACGTCCACCCGCATTGTCTGAAATGTGGTTACGGTCGACATAACCATACGGATTGTTGTTGTGCGTAGAGCCATTGACATATCCATCGCCCGAAAGGAGATGGTGCAAGTCGGTTCCGGCTGGCCCGGTCACCTTGCTGCCTTTAAAGCCACGAGACTGGCACCAAACGTGTTCGCGGTTTGTTCCGCCCTGCTGGCTATGGTCACCCCATTCGCGGATACGTCCGCTTTCGACCGTAACCCCATTCTCATCGCGGTTACGGTAAAGGGTATGAACATAAGGATTATCAGAACCCGGCTCGCTATTGCTTGAGCCGAACTTATACCCAAGAACAGTATTGGTCTCGGCGTCATATTCGCCCTGCGTCATCGCCTCGGCGGGAGATAGTTCCCATTCGCGGTCGGTAATTTCATAAATCTTCCAAACATTTACGTAAGTATGGTAGGTGAAATCCTGAAGAATGCATTTGAGGTTTTTTAAGAGCTCGTTGCCCTGGCGCTGCGAAGTCGGCAAGGTTTCAAGAGGAGCATAGTACGAGCGGATGTCCTCTTCGCTAGAATCGTTAAGGTCCAAGAATGTGGTGGAGGCCCATTTGGCGGCAGTTGGGGTCCCACAGACAAGAGGTTCATAGCTACTTTGTTCAATCGACGATTCTTCGGAAGGCGAGGGTTCTTCGCTAGAGGGCATCTCGCTAGAAGGCTCTAGACTTGTGTCCTCTGATACTTCCGAGGTGGCGACCTCGGAGGAGGGCTCGCTTGTATCTTCATTAGAAGAACTCGGAGAAGTCGATATTTCGATGGACGTGTCTTCTGTTTTCGGTCCACTAGACTCTTTTGAAGAAGGCAGGACACTAGATTCCGCGGCGGTGGAAGTCGTTTCGGAACTTGTGCGTTTGGAAGAGGAGGACGAGGAAGAGGAAGAACTCTGACGTGAGGATACCTCACTAGAAGATTTCAGGCCGAAATTACACGAACCGAGAACAAGGGCTAGGATCGTTACGGCAAATGGGGTCAGAGATTTCTTCATGATTGTTTCCTCTCTAGCAATGCTAGAGCAAATATCCTTTTCCCTCAAGAAGAGAATATCTTTCCTGCTTGATTCTATTTCGCGTAACGATAGGCTTAAGGCGTGGCAACCTATTTCATTACGGGAATTTCTGGCCTAGTAGGCAGTAACCTGGTTCGTGCAATTTTCGCGCATGACCCAGAGGCAACCGTCGTAGGACTCGTTTTTCCTGATGACCCCTGCCCCTATCTAGATAAAGAAAAAATTACTCTTGCCGAGGGAAATATCCTAGACATGGGTAGCTTAAAATCATTTTTGAAGACCAAAGTACCCGAAGGAAAACGTTACCTTATTCACGCGGCGGGTCGTATCTCGGTCTATCGCAACAACGATGACTTAACCTATAAAGTAAACGTTGAAGGGACCCGAAATGTTTTGGAAGCCGCGAAAAGCGCACGTATCGATCGTTTTCTCTTTCTCTCTTCCGTAGACGCATTAGGCAAAGTGCCGATGGGGCAAGAGATCTTTGAGCAATCTTCCTATGACCCAACCCATCTAGAAGGTGTCTATTCCCGTTCTAAGGCCATAGCCTCCCAAATGGTCCTCGATAGCGGACTTGATTGCATCATCGTTAACCCAAGCGCCATCCTAGGCCCTTATGACCCAGCCCATAATCCTATCGACGATGCGATCAAACGCTTCTTAAACAATAAACTCCCCGCCGTCGTCAAAGGCAGTTATGACCTCGTCGATGTCCGTGATGTCGCGGAAGGCATTCTGCTTCTATTAGAAAATGGAAAGTCCAGGGAGAGTTATCTTCTCACGGGCAACCAATATTCAATCCTCGATTTCATGGGGGTTGTCGCGAAAGTTTCAGGTAAGAAGCCTGTCCGCCATAAGGTACCAACTTGGCTAGTGAAAATAGCGTCGCCTTTTATCGAGTTTTCCGCGAAAAAGCGCGGTAAATCTCCCTTATTTACAAGTTTTGCCATCGATTGCTTGCAACAAAATAGTGCATATTCCCACGCAAAAGCCAGCGCTCTTGGCTATGCACCTAGACCGCTAGAAAAGACCGTAGAGGATACGGTCCAATGGATGAAAGAATCGGGCTATTTGGCAAGATGACTCTCAATAGGGTCAGGGATTTTGTGGGCCTTTAAAAGGGCGCGTTGCCGATCGAAGTATTTGTTGAAGAGTTTGAAATAGCCCTTCGTGTTCGCGTTGATATAGTCCGGATTCACGAAAGCGTCTTTTTCAAGCTTTGCATAACCATAATCGCCATTGACCTTCCAAGGGTTCATGATGCCGAAACGAATCGCATCGACGGGGCAATTCAAAGTGCACCGCATGCACATGGCACATTTGGTCGGATGAATTTTGAGCTTGTCCTTTTTGTTCAAGTAGATCGCTTGCTGGGGGCAATTCTTAAGGCACTTCATGCAACGCGTACACTTCTTCGGTCGGAAGGAAACCAAGGGGGCGTTACAAAAAGGAGCGATCCATTCAATTTTGAAGAGGAAGGTCATGATGCGGGAAGGACCATATCGAATCGTCTCGGCCTTGCCTGAAAGTAGATCCTCCACAAAGGCCTGGCATAAAGCGGGCAGATAAAGATACATCTGTTTCATGACGGGGTCTTTGTAACGAAAGACGATGTTATAGGGCATCAGGAAGTGCTTCTCCCCAACTTTCCGATATCCCTTTTGTTTCAAGATTCTCGCTAATGTCACCGATGAGGAATTGTTTATGGGGAAAGGTTCTCCCGAGACCTTGAAGAAGAAATAATCCTTCGCGGCTTTGGGAAGAGCTTTGATCTGATTCACAAATGTCTTAGGTGCATTAAAAGCGTGGATAGGATAACCAAAGCCAATAAGATCATAAGTGGATACGTCAACGGGAACGTTTTGCTCGACTAAATCTACCTCATGGCCGGCATTTTGAAAGGCTTTTGCAAGGAAAGAAGCACATAAACGTGTATTCCCCGTCCCGCTGAAAAAGCGCAGCAAAACCCGCATGAATTACTTAAAGGAGCCCTCTTCGGGGTAGCAACGGTCCATCGTAGCTTGGATGGATTCTTCGAGTCCACCGCGGCCTATATGCAGCTCGGCGCAGACGCGGTCAAGAACCTCGGGTTCGATGACGAGGTCCTTCGACATGATTTCCTTCATGACGAGCGAGTAATCCAAACCGCCTTCGAGTCCCTTCTTCCTGTCTTTGTTTTGAATCGCCTTGGCCCCGAGGACGCACATCCAGGTCGGCGGGCAGATGATTTTCTTCTTCACACCTTTGCACTGGCTCATGTAATCGAGCATCCAGCGGAAGGAACGATTCTCATCACCGATTGGATAACGCTCCCCGTCTTTGCCGTATTCGATGGCCCCGATCGCGCTTTCGGCGATATGGGTGACCGAAGTCATGGTCGTACCGCCTTTGGAGAAGAAGACGGTCTTATGACCGTTGACGTAACGATCGAGGAAGACGTCGCGCCAGATGGGAAGGCGCGCTTCCATCGAACCGAAGATATAGGGGTATTCGAGAACAACGACCTCCATGTTCTTCTTTTGCTGGTTGAGCAAAGCAGCCTGCTCCACGCGGCAGCGGATATATGGATGTTTCTTAGCCAGTTCCATTTCGGGATAACGGCGGTCGAAATAGGCAAAGTAAGAATTAAAGCAAACAGCTTTCTTCACCCCTGCCCGTTCCGCGGCCCTAAAAGCCTTCGCGCAGGAATCGACGAGGCGGTAATGAAAGAACTCGTAAGAAGGTGCTTTCGGCGTATAACGATCATCAGGACCGATCGAATAAACCATGTAGTCATAACCCTTCATGGCCTCGACGAGTTCGTCCTCGCTGCAAGCAAAAACATCGAGGATCGTATTCGGAATTTCCTTAGGGAACCAGGAAGAAAGGTCCTTGTTCACCAAATCGTCGTCGAGAATGGAGATGGAGCCGACTTCGTATCCTCTCTCCAAGGCTAATTTGGCGGTGTAATAGCCGAGGAACCCGGTCCCGCCCAAAATCATGATTTTCTTTTTCATGGATGATCCCCTTTGGAATTTTCCGATATTGTACCACCGCATTCTAAATAGGCACCCTAGAAAGATGAATCTTTCCAAAATGGGTTAAGGGCCCAAAAAGGGATGAATCGCTTCGCAGGCTATGGGAGAATTCGCTCGTCGAAAGTTAACCCTACCGAGGCAAAGATATCGCATAGTGAGTCCATGAGTTCTTTTTTAAGAGGAACGGCCATCGCTTTTGCCGTATCGGTATATAGATAACGATCCAGGATCAGCAATTTGTCGAAGAAATGGGCGACAGTACTTTCACCGGTAGGTGGCAAGCCTTGTTGAATCTCCTTTAAGTTCAGCTCGCTAAAAAGCGGGCGCCCCTTGGCTTTGCCATACGCCAAAGCGCGTTCTGCCCCGATTTTACCTAGGGCATCCAGCCGATCTGCATCGCGAACGATTTTGTCTTCTAATGTCAAATCTGATTCGTCATGAAGATGAAAGCTCATGCGCTTCATGGTCCGAATCATCGCCTTAGCAGCGGAGGCTTCATAACCGTTTTCCAGAAGACAATCATAGACATGGCCTTCCTGTTTTTCGGTATCTAGGCCAAGCTTTGAATCCAAGCAATCGTGAAGAAGCGCGCACCCTTCAACATAGGAAAGGTCACCGCCTTCTTTTGTTTGAATGACCCTCACAAACGCCAAAACGCGATGGGCATGCGCTAAATCATGACCGCCAATGTCGTTTCCTAACGTCTTTTCTAAAAACCCTTCGATTGTCATAACAAAAGGATACTAGATTCCAAAAAGAAAAGGCCCATGCATTTGGTTTCGTCATGGGCCTTAGTTCATTCGTTCGCGGCTTCCGTAATACTCGCGCTTTTGCAAATACATCGCATCGTCCGCCCGGTGAAGGATCTTGTCCACCGTGTCGTCCTTTTCACGGAAACTATAACCGATGGAGCAGACATAGCCCGCTTTTAGAATGGCCTCGTCCAATTCACGGATAACCTCTTCGATTTCTCCTTTCGGCATATCGAGGCAAATGGCTTCGAACTCATCGCCGCCTAGACGGTAAAACTCGATTCGTCTCGTCGTATGGGCGAGAAAGATGCGGCCTACGGTTTTAAGAGCGATGTCCCCTGCCGCGTGACCCAGGGTATCGTTGATATTCTTCAAACCGTTAAGGTCGAATCCGATAAGGGCCGTGACGCGGTTTTTATACCTCGCATAATCAACGTAGAAGGTATGACGGTCAAGCAGCCCCGTAAGCGAGTCCCTTTTCCGGTAATAGACGAACATCGACACGAAGAAGAAAAGAATCGAAGCCGCGGCCGTCGTGGAAAGGATATCCTCGACGACATCAAGCGTTTCCAGAGTCGTCGCGATACCATTGGCAAACAGGATAAAGGCGGCGGCGATAGCCTGCGTCTTGTCGTTTTGACGGAAGAGCATGATCATCAAGACGGCAAGGTAGCCCAGATAGAACGCCGCGACCGCATGCGGAATATAACCCCACGGCAAGACGCGAATAAAGACATTGTTCTCGCCATAATAGAAGAGCCAATGCGTCGCGGGTGACAATGAAACCAGAAGGCAATTCAAGATGATTGGGATGCCAAGAATAATGTCTGTCTTAAAATCGGGCTTGCGGTAGGTAAGAATGACGAAATAGATGATGAATGGGCGAATCGTATAGCCCAAGATTACCCCGACGTATTGGATCGGATACGTGACGGAAAGAGATTCAAAGCAGTATTCGATCGTGGTCGCGACGGACAAAACAAGTACCAACATCATGTCGATAAGCAAAAGCATGCTATGCCGCCGTAAGCGCGAGTTGCGATTCAAAAAGAGGACGAAAAAGCCGATTGCCATCACGACTAACGCAAAGTTATGCGTCAAATAATACTTGAGGACGTCGACAAAATTCATCTCCTTTATGTTACGCCCGCATGGGTATACAGGTGAGGCTTTTCGTCAGTCACAATAGGCAAAATCCCCATATTATCGGAAATGAAACCGCATACACGAAAAACTGATTTTTATCGATATTTAGCACATTTTGAGCGCAACAAGTTCTTTCCTTCCCCCTTCCCTTTTTCGAAGTGCTATCCTTTGTGTATGCCGATTGACGTTTCCATCATCATTCCGGTTTATAAAAACGCGAACTCGCTTTCCCGTTGCCTCGATTCGATTCTTAGCCAGGATTTCAAAGGCACGTATGAAGCGATTTTATGCGTAGATGATTCGGGAGATGGTTCGCTGCAAATTGCTGAAAACTATGCGAATCGCTACCCCGATAAAATTGTCCTCCACCACCCTGATCACCGCATGGGACTATCCATTGCCAGACAAGAAGGGTTTGATTTGGCAAGAGGCGAATACATCTACGCCTGCGACGCCGACGATGAGCTAAAAGAAAACGCCCTTCGAGTTCTCGTTGATACCATCCGCAAATACGACGCTGACCTCGTCAACTGCTCCTTCTATACCGCAAAAGGTTCAAAAGAGCATGCCCATGTCTATCCTTTTCGCTTGCCAACTCGCGTCTTTAACGCCGAAAAGGCCATCTCTTGTTTCATGATGGACGCGACCTTCCGCGCCTTTCTTTGGACCAAGTTATTCAAGGCTTCCTTGCTGAAATGCTACCCTCGCATCGTCCTCACCAAAAAAGGCGTCATGTTCGAAGACCTCGCTTTTGTCTCGGCCCTTCTTGCTAATTGCAAGAAAGTGGTCAATATCCCAACCCCTCTTTACTATTATTACCAAGACAATCCGGATTCCGAGGCTTCCAAGCCCCGTTCGGACCGGGCGCGTTGGCATCTTTCCGTCTTTGCTTCGGTCCGTCTTTATTTCGACCGCCTTGGTAACCCGAGATTGGTAAAAGCCTTCCGCAAAAGGAAGTTCCGCATCCGTCTCTCCCTTCTTTTCGATTTGAAGATGGACAAGAAAAACGGTTTGGGCAAAGAAGGTAAAAAGGAATGTCTTGCCGCCCTCAAAGCCGTCACCGCGAAAGAGTCCCTCGACGCGAACAACCCCTATTTCGCTGATTACGTTAGAGGCGTTATCGTCGAAAAAGACGACAGTTCTGTTTCAAAATAGGGCAAACCTGTTCGAAAAATCATGAGAGAAACCAATTGGACGCGACGTATTGCAAAAGACGGGGTCTTGCTCGCCTTGCTTTGCGTCATCGGCATGTTCTCGATCCCTCTTGCCGATAACGTCAAAGTCTCCTTGCAGCTTTATGCCGTCTTGGTGCTCTGCTTCCTCGTCGACGGTTTTCTCGATGCCCTCCTCATCACGGGCTGCTATTTGCTCATGGGCCTTTTCTTACCCATCTATGCCGGCTTCGGCGCAGGCATCACCCCGACGTTCGGCTATGTCATCGGTTTCGTCTTGGCCTCACCGGTCCTGTATTTCCTTAACCGCTTGCCAATACACAAAATCCCTCGCCTCATCCTTGCTTCCCTAGCAGGCACCCTCATCATTTATGTTTCGGGCACCATCTTCATGATGCTCTACCTGAACTGGGATCTTCCAAAGACCCTGCTTGTTTCCATCGTCCCCTACCTTCCGTTCGACGCGGTCAAAATTGCCTTGGCCATTCTCACTTACTTAGCTATGCCTTCCTTCATCGTCGCCGAACCCGTCCGTAAAAAAGACAACTCGGATCCGTAATTTTATTAAATTAATAAGATTGTTATTCAAATCGCTTTTCCACGCGCCTCGCGTTGGTCTATAATGCTTTCAAATTCGGGAAAAAATAGTTTCCCGCGAAAGAGGATTAGAAAGAATGTCCACCAAAGCCTTCTACAAAACGGAAGAAATCGGCAAAGGAAAGCCCGGTTTTTCTCGCACCCGCTCCATCATTGAAGCCGCCTTCTATGGCAACAACGTCGTCAAAATCAATTCGCTGAAAGAAGCCTATGATTTGGCGCTTCGCTCCCCTGGCACCATCGTCACCGACATGCCCGTCTTCGAAGCCGAAAAGATCGGCCTCGACCGCGATGCCAAGGTCCTTCTCTTCAATGACGGCGCGATCACCGGCCGTTATGCGGCCGCTAGACGCATCCAGGGAGCCCCTGGCGTCAACAGCGAAAAGCTCGACAAGATCCTGATGGAAGCCGTCTATGACACCCGCTTCCGCAAGATGTACCACTGCGAAGCCTACGTCGGACTCGATCCCGAATTCATGGTCAAGGCCCACCTCCTCATCCCCGAAGGATTCGAGATGCTCGCCTACAACTGGCTCCTCAACTTCCAGTGGATCAACGACGAATATTACAAGATGTACGCTTCCTCCAAGCCCGTCGGAAACGGCAAGGAACCCGATATCTACATCTTCTCCGACCCCGCTTGGAAAGGCTCGGACCAGACCGACGTCTGCGAAGGAAAGTGCCTCGCCTATTTCGCCACCGAAGCCAACTGCGCCGCGATTCTAGGCATGCGCTACTTCGGCGAGCACAAGAAGGGCACCCTCACGATCGCCTGGGCTTGCGCTAACCGCAATGGCTATGCCTCCTGCCATGGCGGCCAAAAGGAATTCACCCTCAAAGACGGTTCGAAGTTCGTCGCTTCCGTCTACGGCCTTTCCGGCTCTGGCAAATCCACTATCACCCACGCCAAACATAACGGCAAATACGGCATCAAGGTTCTCCACGACGACGCGTTCATCATCAACGACGAGACCTGCTCCTCCATCGCCCTTGAACCGACCTATTTCGACAAGACCAACGACTACCCCACCGGCTGCCCGGACAACAAATACCTCCTCACCGTCCAAAACTGCTCCTGCACCCGCGACGAAGAAGGCCACGTCGTCTTGGTCACCGAAGACATCCGCAATGGCAACGGCCGCGCCATCAAGTCCAAACTTTGGTCGCCTAACCGCGTCGACAAGATTGAAGCCCCGGTCAACGCCATCTTCTGGATCATGAAGGACCCGACCCTCCCGCCGATCGTTCGCCTTAAGGGCGCCGCCCTCGCTTCCGTCATGGGCGCGACCCTCGCCACCAAGCGTTCCACCGCCGAGCGGCTCGCTCCCGGCGTCGATCCCAACGCCCTCGTCGTCGAACCCTACGCGAATCCCTTCCGCACTTATCCTCTCGCTAACGACTACAAGAAATTCAAGCACCTGGTCGCCGAAAAGAACGTCGATTGCTACATCATCAATACTGGCGAGTTCATGGGCAAGAAAGTCCAGAAGGAAGACACCATCGGCTGCATCGAAGCCGTCGTCGACAAGACCGGCAAATTCGTGCCCTGGGGTCCCTTCTCCGACATTGAAATCTGTGAATGGCCCGGTTTCGTCCCGGACCTCAAGGATCCCGAATACGTCGATCAGTTGATCGCCCGTATGGAAGATCGCGTCCGTTTCGTCGAATCCCGCAAGACCGAAAAAGGCGGATTTGACGTCCTTCCCGAAGACGCGCTCGAAGCGATCCAGAAAGTCGTCGAGGAAGCCAAAAAGCTTAAATAAGCATGGGCGTCAAAATCGTCGAAACCGCGCTGCGTGACGGACACCAGTCCCTCTTCGCGACGCGCATGAACACCGAGGAAGTCCTCCTCGCTCTCGCCGAACTCGATAAGGTCGGCTATCACGCCATCGAAATCTGGGGCGGCGCTACTTTCGACGCCTGTCTCCGTTTCCTTGACGAAGATCCTTGGGAACGTCTTCGCCTCGCCAAAAAGGTCTGCAAGAACACCAAATTGCAGATGCTCTTCCGCGGTCAAAACATTCTCGGCTACCGTCACTATGCTGATGACGTCGTCGAAAAATTCGTGCAGAAGTCCATCGAAAACGGCATTGACATCATCCGTATCTTCGACGCGCTCAACGATATCCGCAACCTCGAAGCGGCCGTCCGCGCCACGAAGAAATACGGCGGCGAATGCCAAATCGCCCTTTCCTACACCACTTCGCCCGTCCACACCGTCGCCTATTACGTCGACCTCGCCAAGAAAATCGAATCTCTCGGCGCGGATAGCATCTGCATCAAAGACATGGCGGGCGTCCTCCTTCCAAAGGACGCCTTCGAACTAGTCTCCGCGTTAAAGAAAAACACCAAGCTCCCCATCGAGCTTCATAGCCACTGCACTGCCGGCCAATGCGAAATGACCTACCTCAAGGCCATCGAAGCCGGCGTCGATATCGTCGACTGCGCCCTCTCCCCCTTCTCGGGCGGAACCTCGCAGCCCTGCACCGAATCGCTTAATCTCGCTCTCCGCGATACCCCCTATGACCCGAAACTCAATTCGGAGATGTTGGAGAAAGCGGCGGCAAAGATGCAACCCGTGCGTCAAAAATACCTCGCCAACGGCCTACTGAACCCCAAAGTTCTCTCGGTCAACGCGAACATCATCAAATACCAGGTTCCCGGTGGCATGCTTTCGAACCTCATCAACCAGTTGAAACAGCAAGGCGCCTCCGACAAACTCGAAGACGTCCTTAAGGAAGTTCCTAACGTCCGTAAAGACATGGGGTATCCGCCTCTTGTCACCCCGCTTTCCCAGATGGTTGGCACCCAAGCGGTCCTCAATGTCATCTCTGGCGAGCGTTACAAAATGGTTCCTAAGGAAATCAACGAATACCTCCATGGCCGTTATGGCGCTTCCCCTGCCCCGGTCGACGAGGAAATCCGCAAGAAGATCATCGGTGACGACAAGGTCATCACCTATCGTCCCGCCGACGACTTGAAGCCGGAGTTCGAAGAGCTCAAGAAGAAATATAAGGGCCTCGCTAAAAGCGACGAAGACGTCCTTTCAATCGCCTTGTTCGATCAAGTCGCCATCGACTTCATCACCCGCCGCAACGAGGCGGATAAGCCCATCAAGCTGAAAGTGAGCGTCTAATGATTCTCGAAGGCGTTTGGAAAAATCCCGAATCGGTCGGCATCAGCGATGCCATCCTGATTTCCCTTATCGCCATCTTGGTCGTTTTCGCCGTCCTCATCTTCATCATCTTGATCACGGCCCTCATCGAGATGGCCACGTCGACCATTCTCTCCAAGACGCAGATCATGCCTCGTAAGGAGAACAAACTTTTGGAGCATGACGAAGACGCCGTTGTGGCCGTCCTCGTCGCCACTATCGATTTCTATAACGAAACGGGCAAGGAAGCCCGCGTCAACTCAATCACCCGCTGGGAGGAAGACTAATGAAAAAAACCTACAAGATCAAAGTGAACGGCAAAGCCTATAAAGTCGAAGTCGAATCCGTCGAGGAAGTCGCTTCCGCTTCCCCTGCCGCCCCCAAAATCGAAAAGAAAGCGGAACCTAAAGTCGCTATCCCGACCCCCAATTCGGGCGCAAACGACGTCCTCTCCCCGATCCAAGGTTCAGTCATCAAGGTCCTCGTCAAAGTCGGTGACCACGTCAAGAAAGGCCAACCCTTGTTCGTCATCGAGGCCATGAAGCTCGAAAACGAAGTCCCCTCCCCCGTGGAAGGCGAAGTCGTCGAGATCCTCGCCAACAAGGGTCAATCCGTGGCCAGCAAGGAAATCCTCTGCAGGATCAAATAAGCCATGCCTTTTTGGGATACGATAAAAGCCTTCTTTGAAAGCAGCGGCATCGCCGGCTTCTTTGCAGACGGCGGCTGGCGCTATCTCATCATGATCGCGCTTGCCATCCTGCTTCTCTTCTTGGCTATTCGCAAGAAATTCGAGCCCTATTTGCTCTTGCCCATCGCCTTTGGCATGTTGCTCGTCAACTTGCCTTTCGTCGGCAAGGAAATCTTCGCAAAGGGCGCGACGGAATATAACGCCGTCTCCTTGGCCGCAGCTGCCGGTTTGTCTCCTGGGCAAGCGAACTATATCTTCGAGGTCTTAGGTACCGAAACGGCCAACACCAAAGCCATCGCGGGCGTCTTTAGCAGTGCGAACTGGGCCCCGACGAGCGATCTTGGCTTTACCGCCGACGTCATCACCCGCGTCAAAGACCTCTATAACGCCGATTATTCGGGCATCTTCGGATTCCTTTATTACGGCGTCAAATGGGGCATCTACCCCTGTTTGATCTTCCTTTGCATCGGCGCGACGACCGACTTCGGCCCCCTCATCGCCAACAAGAAGACCATGCTTCTAGGCGCGGCTGCCCAGCTTGGCATCTTCATCACCTTCATCGGTGCGATTGCCATCGGCAAAAACGGCCTTGGTTGGACCGCCTTCGACGCCAAGATCGCCTCTTCCATCGGCATCATCGGCGGCGCGGATGGTCCCACTGCCATTCTCGTCACCTCGAAATTGGCACCCGAATACCTTTCTTCCATCGCCATTGTCGCTTACTCCTACATGGCTTTGGTCCCCGTCATCCAACCTCCGATTATCCGTTTGCTCACCACCAAAAAGGAACGTTCCATCCACATGGATACGCCCCGCGAAGTCAGTAAGCGCGAGAAGATCATGTTCCCGATTATCGTCACGATCGTCACCTGCCTCCTCGTTCCTAGCGCCGCCCCCCTCATCGGTTGCTTGATGTTGGGTAACCTCGTCAAGGAATCCGGTGTCGTTCCGCAAATCACCGAAACTCTTGGCAAAACCCTGATGTATATCATCACGATCCTCCTCGGCATCTGCGTCGGTTGCACCGCCGAAGCTTCGACCTTCCTCACCGTCGACACCATCCTCATCTTCGCCCTTGGCATCTTGGCCTTCTCCATCGCGACCGCCTGTGGCGTACTCGGTGGCAAGCTCATGTGCCTTGCAACGCATGGCAAGGTCAACCCGATGATCGGTGCGGCTGGCGTATCCGCTGTTCCGATGGCGGCCCGCGTCGTCCATAAGGAAGGGCAAAAAGAAGATCCGACCAACTTCCTTCTCATGCACGCGATGGGACCCAACGTCGCCGGTGTCATCGGGTCGGCTGTCGCGGCAGGCGTATTGCTACTCTTATTCCTCTAATTCATGCACATCGTCCATTTCGCGGAAATCGATTCCACTTCTACGTACGCGAAAACGCATGCGGCTTCTCTCCCCGACCTGACTTTCGTCACCGCTTCTTATCAAAGCGAAGGCAAAGGACGGCAGGGAAGAACCTGGAAGGCTGAAAAGGACGAGAACCTGCTCTATAGTCTTTTCATCAAAAACGGCCCCATGGTTCAAGCGGGGCCGTTTCTTTCTCTTGTCGCCGCGGTGAGCCTTTCAGAAGTCCTAGAACGCGATTATAAGCTAGCTGCCTCCATCAAATGGCCAAATGACGTCTATATCGATGGACGCAAAATCGCCGGGATTCTCCTCGAAGGAATCGGGGCCGAATGTCTCATCATCGGCATGGGCGTAAACGTCAACCAACTTTCATTCGATGGCGAATACCGTATATCTCCGACCTCCCTTGCCCTTTGCCTCGGCGAAAAGGTCGATCTCGATACCTTTCAGCAACGCCTTTTCGCCCAACTTCTTGCAAATTTGGAAGAGCATGCAGCGAAAAACCGCTTCCTCGCTTATTACCGCGAACACGATTATCTCCGTGACAAGAAGGTCTCCTATGAAGGAAAAGAATATATCGTCAAAGGGGTAGACGCGGAATTCTCCCTTCTTTTAAAAAACGAAACCGAAGAACGCCATATCGTTTCCGGTGAGATTTCCTTTTTATAAGTGATATGTTCGATTTTTCAAACAGGGTCCCGTTATTCTTGCCCTAATAAAAGCATGTAATAACGGACCGCTTCGTGGGCAAAGACAATCGCGGAAAGATTTTCTTTTTCCCGTAACGTCGGATAGAGAGCGAGAAGATCTTTGGCAGAGGGACAAAGGAAATGAAGGAGTCCCGCGATCGCGGTTAATATCGCCTCTTCCTCGTCCTCTAGTTCAGGCTCTTTTTCGATGGCCTTGGAAACATAAGGGGCGAGGAGGGACTTCCACTGCGTCTTTTCCGAAGTGAGTTTGGAGAGAAGAGAGAACGTGCCGTAATTCTCGCTAACCCCATCGAACACTGTTTTCATGAAAGCGGCGAACCGTTCGTAGGGGGCTTGGCTTTGTTCATCGATAAGACTCGTCACACTAGCAAGGCCTTCCTGAATGTATTTGGCATAGGCTTCGCGGCTGATGCGGTCTTGGATTAGAGTGCACATATCATCGAGGAAGGCCTTTTGACCTCCCGTTTTGGAGAAGTCTTCCTTAAAGCGCTTCTCGGCATTGAAGACGTGCCGGATGTCGAGCATCATCGGTACGAACGTCGGCGGAAGCACTTCGATCCCTTCGCTAGAAAGACGGGAAAGAATCTCGTTCTCCTTTTCGATAGAGAGAACGAATTCGTGCTCCTGTCCATAATGGACGAAACCAAACGAAGCAAAGGGAACCCGGGGGACGAGGTCTTCGGGGTTGATAACGTTATGGATGGAGGCGGCGCAGCTGCTATTGACTTGGCCGGCCCGCGGAGCGGCAAACGTGTACGTGTAGATGCGGGAAAGGTCGAGATTGGCCTTCCCGAAGCGTCTAGACGTGCGCTCGTTTTCGCCTAATCCGCGCGAAAGTTCGTCGGCAAACAAAGAGGCAACTCCGCCAGCCCGGCTATATCCGCACGCCCAAACGGCGATATCTCCTTTCGCCTTAATCCGTTTCAAATACGATTCGAATTCGACATAGAGCTTTTCGCTGGCCAATTGGAATCCTTCATGAGGCCCCGTCGGACCAAGGAGGACATTCGAGCCCCATTCGGCCCCATACCGCCCGCCGCGGATACCGACGGCGACCAAAAGGAACTTCTTCTTTCCTTTTTTGATTTTGCGGACACCAAAGACGAAGCCAAGGGAAGACGACGTTGCCTGATGGGCGTAATCCTCGCTAGCATAGATTTTGGTGAAACCTGCTTGCTCGAGATAGGAAATCGCATTGGCCCCACCGTTTTTCTGCAAATCCATCGAGGTGAAGCTACTAAGCGCGAGCCCAAACGACATCATGGCTAGCTTTGGCTGATACGCTTTCGGATCATCGAAAGCTTCGATATCGAAAGAAAGACTCCGCCAATACTCCGTCCTTCGGAAGGGAAGGGGGAAGCGTACCTCAACCTCGGGTTTAGCCTTTTTGAATAGCGATAAGAACCTCATCAGGCCATATTTTAGGGCAGCCTTGTCCCTTTGTCGCTTTCTTTCTCAAAAGAGAAAAGGTTTTCAGTTTCTTTTCGCCTATGCGCATGCTAACGTAGGGGTATGAAACGCATCGTCCCCTCTTTTTTATTGGCCCTAGCTACCATGGTCCTCGCCTCCTGTGGCGGATCACCTTCCTCCATTTCCTCTTCTATTGAAGAGACAAGCGAAGGAACCCTCCCATCCAAGGAAGAGACTTCTATCGTCGAGAGTTCTTCGGAGTTTTCTTCCGAACCCGCGCCGGAGCCTTCTTCTGAGCCGGAGCCCGAACCTTCCTCCGAATTGGAACCTTCTAGCGAGCCCGAACCTGAACCGTCCTCTGAACCGGAACCCGAGCCCTCTTCGGAACCCGAGCCCGAACCCTCCAGCGAGATTTCCTCGCAAGAGCCTTCTAGCGAGCCTAAACCTGAACCGTCCTCTGAACCGGAGCCTTCTTCGGAACCCTCCAGTGAACAACCTTCTTCCTCGTCTAAGACGAGCTCGTCCCAATTCACCCCTCCTGCGGGTTTAGGCGTTGCCGATGGTCCGATCCTCCACTGCTTCAACTGGAGCCTAAACAACATCAAGGCCAAACTTCCTGAAATCAAGGAAGCTGGTTTCCGCAGCGTCCAAGTCTCCCCGATGCAACCCCAGAAAGATCCTTACGTGGGCGATTGGAAGAACGAATGGTGGAAGCTTTACCAACCCCTTGGTTTCCATGTCGCCGTCAATAACGAAAATGTCCTCGGCACGAAGAGCGATCTGACCGCCCTTTGCAAAGCGGCCAAAGACGAAGGCATCAAAGTCGTCATGGACGTCGTCGCCAACCACCTCGCTAACGGCAATAACAGAGGCGAACTCAATTACAACGTCTCCCAGCACGAATCCTACATCTATAACAACCAAGGTCAGACCATCCACGAATACACCGACTGCAACGATAGCAACACCCGTAACGTCGTTTGGGGCAACATCGGCATGCCTGACCTCAACACTTCCAACAAAAAGGTGCAGGAACGCGTTATTTCCCTTTTGAAGGAATACGTCGACTGCGGCGTCGACGGTTTCCGCTTCGACGCGGCCAAGCACATCGAAACGCCCGAGGACGGCGATTATGCCTCCGATTTCTGGCCTAGCGTTTTGGGCGCCACGACCGACTACGCCACCGGCAAAGGAAAAGAAGCCCCCTACTATTACGGCGAAATCCTCTATACCTGCGGCGGCGGCCGTTCTTGGGAAGCTTATACCAAGATGATGTCCATCTGCGATAACGACCAGGGCAGCGCGATGCTCGAGGCCGTCGTCACCAAAAACCTCGGTGGCCTCTCCCAGGATTATCAGACCGTCAACGATGGTTCCAAACTCGTCCTTTGGGCCGAATCGCATGATACCTATTCCAACAATGACGGATCGGGTTATTCCCTCACCAAGAACTTCTCCGAAGCGGACATGAACAAGACCTACGTGGTGCAGACTTCCCGCAAGGGCGCCTCTTCTCTCTACCTCTCCCGTCCTAATGGCACCATCGGTTCGGTCGGCTCCACCGCTTTCGAATCCGATTCCGTCCGCGCCATCAACCAATTCCACACCCTCTTCGTCGGAAAAGACGAAGCCATCTACAAAACGGACGGCGCCTTCATTAACGTCCGCGGCAGCGGAACTGAATGCGGTGCGGCCATCGTCGGCATCAATTCCGCCTCGACTCTTAATCTCAAATTGAACCTCGCCGACGGCAAATACGTCGACCTCGTCAACGGAACTCGTTATACGGTTTCTGGCGGTAACGTCTCGGTTACTCTCCATGAGAGCTGTGCCATCCTCGTCCCGGCTAACGCCTCCATCAATCCCCCTTCTGGCGATGGTCCCGCGATTACCTTTAATTGCGATAAGCCCGTCTTCGCCGATTCGACGAAGCTTTCCATCACCGTCGAAAACGCTGACTCCGCCACCTACAAAGTCGATGGCAAACCCTCCGTCTCCTTCTCGGATTCCGCAGAGGTGAACGTTACCTCCTCTTCCGCCAGTGCACGCATCGGCATCACCGTCGAGGCCACTAACGAATTCGGCTCGTCCTCCAAAACCTTCTATGTCTACAAAACGAGCGCGGAAACCCTGCAATCCACCATTATTCTTATTAACGTCCCCGAAACCGCCTATCCCTTTATCTGGGCTTGGCCGACGGGTAAAGACGGCGCCTGGATCACACCAAAGCGCGAAACGGGCCTATTCGCCTTCACGTTCTCTGACGTCAATTACCTCGTCGCCAATTTCCCGGTGGGCACCACTACTCCAGATTGGGGCACCAAAATCTCTCAAACCACAGACCGGAAAGTCGGCGAGCAAATCATCGATTACCCGACGTTGCGTCTTCAGTAAGACCAAGGCGGAAACCCAAATGGGAATCCGCCTTTTTTCTTTGATTTTTCTATTTAGAAAAAGACGCTGTGATATACAATAATCGCGTTTAGGAGACTACCATGGTCAAAATCGGCTTCGATAACGAAAAATACATTCTTACCCAAAGCGAGCACATTCGTGAACGCATCGCGAATTTCGGAGGCAAGTTGTATTTGGAATTCGGAGGCAAACTCTTCGATGATTACCATGCCTCCCGCGTCCTCCCCGGCTTCGAACCGACCTCGAAACTGAAGATGCTCATGGCCATGAAAGAGCAGGCCGAAATCATCATCGTCATCAACGCCGAAGCGATCGAAACCGCGAAAGTCCGTCAGGACCTCGGCATCACCTATGACCAAGATGTCTTCCGTCTTATCGACGCCTTCCACGAAGCCGGCCTTTACGTTGGTTCCGTCTGCCTTACCCGTTACGCGGCCGCCCAAAAAGGCACGCGTCTATTCGAACGCACGCTCAATAGGCAGGGAATCAAAACCTACCACCATTATTCAATCCCTAATTATCCCTATGACCTCGACCGTATCGTCTCCGATGACGGTTATGGCAAAAACGACTACATCGAAACCACCCGTTCTCTCGTCGTCGTCACCGCGCCAGGTCCAGGATCAGGCAAAATGGCCACCTGCCTTAGCCAGCTCTATCATGATTCCAAACGCGGTCTCAAATCGGGATACGCGAAATTCGAAACCTTCCCGATTTGGAACCTCCCCTTGAAGCATCCCGTCAATTTGGCCTACGAAGCGGCGACCGCGGACCTAGCTGACGTCAACATGATCGACCCCTACCACCTCGAAGCGTATGGCATCTCCGCGGTCAACTATAACCGCGACGTGGAAATCTTCCCCGTCCTCAACCGCATCTTCGAACGTATCTATGGCGCCTCGCCCTATAAGTCCCCGACCGACATGGGTGTCAATATGGCTGGCAACTGCATCATCGATGACGCGGCTTGCTGCGAAGCGTCCCGGCAGGAAATCATCCGTCGCTACCTCCGTTCCCTCGTCGACCGCCGAAACGAAAAAGCCGATGACGGCGTCGTCGAAAAACTCGATGCCCTCATGAAGGCCAACGGCATACTCGTCGAAGAACGTAAATGCATCGCCCCCTGTCTCGCCAAGGCGGCAAAAACGGGAAAGCCTGCCGCCTGTATCGAACTCCCCGATGGCACCCTTATCACCGGCAAAACCAGCAACCTCCTCGGCTGCGTCTCGGCCATGATGATCAACGCGTTAAAGCATCTAGCCGGACTCCCCGACCAAATGAATTTGCTCACCCCTGCCATCATCGAACCGATCTGCGAGCTAAAGACCCAAGGGCTCGGCGGTCATAATCCGCGCATGCACCTCGACGAAATTCTCATCGCCCTTTCCATCTCCGCCGTCACCAATCCGATTGCCGATTTGGCCATGAAACAACTTCCAAAGCTTCGCGGAGCGCAGGTACACACTTCTGTCATCTTGTCCCAAGTGGACAACAACTGTCTCCATAAGCTTGGCATCGACAACACCTCCGAACCGATGTATGGTTCGAAGAAGCTCTACCACGCAAAGTAAGATTCAGCCAAGATTTATGGCCTCGATTTAAGGCTCCTGTTTTTTGGGCACTTTCCAACGAGTTTTGATGAGAAGCCGGAAAACGCCGACGCCATCGAAACTTTTTTCTTTCAAAAAACTAGCCAGGTGGGTGGGAATCCACTTTTTGCAAGGGTATAATTATATCAAGCAAAAACCATGGTTTGCCGCCCCGCGGAAGGCATGTTCCGCATATAGGAACATAAGGAGTTAAAACGTGAAAGAAACGCAGTCTTTTTCCTTCGACCCCGAGCTGGAGCGGCTCCTCCAGCAACGCATCGACGGCCTCCGCCTCGTCGACGACATCTTCTTCAAGGCCTGCCTCAAGGACAACCCCAAGGCGGCGGAGGCCATCATCCGCGTCGCCCTCGACATGCCAGAAGCCGAAGTGGAATCCGTCCACATCCAGGACGGGTCCGCCTTCCTCCCCTCGCGCAACGTCGGCTTCGACCTCAAGGTCCGCGACAAGGATGGCCGCCTCTTCGACGTCGAGGTGCAGAAGGGCCATCTCGGCGAACTGCCTAGGCGCAGCCGTTACTACATGGGCGCTTTGACCGTCGAATCCCTTCGCCGGGGCCAGGGCTTCCCCGCCCTTCCCGACGCCTACGTCCTCTTCCTCTGCGAAACCGACCCGATAGGGGACGGCGAGCCGGTATACGATTTCGTAAGGACGGATCGGCGCAACGCCAAACGCCGCGTCCTCGAAGACGGCAGCCACGTCGTCTTCTTCAACTGCGCCTACAAGGGCGACGACGCCTACGGCAGGCTCGCCTTCGACATGCTCTCCGCCGATTCGGCGAAGATCGGCGACCCGGTGTTGCGCGACACCGTCCATCGGGGCAAAATAGGGGAAAGGAGGACGGACGTCATGTCGGATCTTGCGAAGGAAATCATGGAACTCGGCGAGAAACGCGGTCTCGAGAAGGGCCGAAAGGAAGGCGCCGAGCAGTCCAAACGCGAAATCGCCCTCGCCCTTCTGAAACGAGGGATCGATCCCGAACAGGTGTCTGAGGACACCGGGCTTCCGTTGGAGACGGTCCTCTCCCTGAAGAAGTGATGTTGACTAGGGTTCCCAATCGGGAGCCCTTTTTCAACGCTCAATTCAGGTAAATAAACTCGCGAAAGCCGATGATTCCGCCACCGCGATCATCGCGGCCCGTTGCGCGACACCGTCCATCGGGGCAAAATAGGGGAAAGGAGGACGGACGTCATGTCGGATCTTGCGAAGGAAATCATGGAACTAGGCGAGAAACGCGGCCTCGAGAAGGGCCGCGAGGAAGGCCGTGAAGAAGGCCGCAAGGAAGGTGCCGAGCAGTCCAAACGCGAAATTGCCCTCGTCATCCTCGCCCAAGGCGGTGCCACACCCGAGCAAATTGCCCAGTGGACCGGCCTTCCGTTGGAGACCGTCATTTCCCTAAAAAAGTAACCAATAAAAAAGCCCAAATTGTGAGGATTCCCTTGCAAATCGGGCTTTTTCTTATCTCATGTTCTTTGTTTTTGTTAGGGATGCTTCCGCGGCCTTTTGGATGGTTTGCTCGAATCCGGCATCATCTAAAACCCTCACGCCTTCGATGGTCGACCCGCCCGGAGAACACACTTCTTCTTTCAACGTCTTGGGGCTCTTTCCGCTTTCCCTTCCGAGCAGCGCTGCCCCTTCTACCATATCCCAGACATATTCCGTAGCCTCTTTTTCGTCGAGCCCATTGGCCAGGCCAAAGTGCACCAACGCATCGGCGAAGGCATCTAGGTACGCAGGCGAGGATCCCGTCAAGACGGAGACAACGTCCATCTTTTCCTCATCGATTTCATGAAGCTTTCCCGTGAGGGTCATCATCCGTTCGAAGGTTTCCTTTTCGTCTTTGGAAAGGCGGCGATAAGAAGCGAATGTAACCCCCTTTGAAACCAGAACCGGTGTATTGGGCATGATGCGGATAAGGCGGCTATTGCCTAGATGCATCTCGAGCTCATCCAAAGAATAACCGGCCGCCATCGAGACGAAGATGGTACGTGGATGGTCTTTTCCTAACGATGCGAGCAACGCATTCATATCGCAGGGCTTGACCCCGAGGAAGACAAAGGGACATTGATTGAGAATCTCCTGGTTCACCGTAACAAAGACACGTCCCTGGTATTCTCTTTCCAGAGCCATCATCTTATCGAGGTGATGATCGTTGACGTAAAAAGAAAAACCTTCTTCTTTGGAAAGAGCGCGCAAGATGGAGCCGGCCATATGGCCGACCCCGATAAAACCGATATTCATATCAAATCCCCCACTTAATGCTAACTTGAGGAAGAAAAAAGAAAAGAGGCCAGCGATGTTTTTCTGACCTCAATTCAATTATTTTTTAGCTTTGGCTTCGAGCTCGGCGCTTGTTTCCTTACGTCTAGCCACTTGGAAGCTATGGCGATACTTCTTGAGGATCACCCAGCCAATGATGAAGGCGGCCGCGACAACGAGGAGAATCGCGAAGATGATGACCGCAGGCATGGGGAGGTTATTCGATTTGACTTCGCTCCACATGGCGAGGACGTATTCGTTGTTCGAGCCATAGTCGCGCATGACGGCGAGTTTGGGAAGGTCATTATGGTCGGGGTATTGGGCCCCGAACTGGCGGGCGCATTGGACGGTCTGCCCTTCGATTTCGATTTCTTCTATCTCATCGGTATAGAAGATATAAGGGTTGAGGGCAGGGTCTTCGCTATCGAAGTCATAGGCGCTTTCGTCGAGGGTCAAGGAACCTTCGAACATGTAGGTCAGGTTACGGATGTCCCACCCTTCGATAAACTCGAGTTCTTCCAAAGAATCACCCGTAGCTTTGTTATGGGCGGTGATGACCTTGTTTACTTCTTCCGCTTTCGCGTCATAAGTGACGATATATTCGTCCCAGGTCATGGGCTTGCCATAGACGACGGGTTGGTCGAAGGTCGAACCAGCCATGTCGAGGATACCTTCGGCGAAGTCGAATTCGTTGATGTTGGAGGCGTTATACTCCCCTTCTCCATCTCCAAGGTCGATGCCAGTCTGATAGGCGGCGTCATGGGCTTCGTCGTATTCGTGGTCGGTGTCGAGGGGCTCTCCCGTCTCTTCATCGTATTCCTGATAAAGGAAGTCGCTATTTTCCCAGTCCTCTTCATCCTCGACGTAGACGAACATCGCATAGGAGCGAGGATCAAACCAGAGGCGGATGAGGTCGTGGATGGCGTCGCCGGCGATGAAGGAGGTATAGCCGATGGTTTCCATGTTGGCGGCCGCGACCTGCGGATCGGAGATGAAGTCGAGGAAATCCTCGGCGAGGGCTTTGTGCTCGGCGTCGCTAGTCGCGGGGATGCACCAGGAGTCGAACCAGATGTTTCCGCCCGTGGAAGGGACGGAATAGTAGATGGTGTTGCCGGATTCGTTATCGCCGCGGTCCATCGAGTAGACGGCGTCGCCGCTCCAGGCGAGGTTCATGCCGACGAGGCCCTTGACCATGTCGTCCTTACCGGAGTCGACCTCGAAGCCAAAGACGATGTCCTTAAGAGCGAGGAGCTGTTTCTTGACCTTCTCGACGCTTTCTTTGTCGCAGCGGTTGAAGATTTCGGTCAGTGCGACGTTATAGTCGGCGCTGGCCTTATCGTGCATATCAGGGAGCAAGGGCAAGGAGGCGTCCTCCATGTCAAAGCAACCGGAAGCGGCCATCAAGTCGCGGATTTCGGCATCGAATTCCTTCATGATGCCGACCGAATAGGTGTCGCGCATGGAGTCCTTGATGGACATCATGGAACGGTACTTCTCGTCCCAAAGGTTCGTCCAGGAAGAAGCCATGTCGAACTTGATTTCGTCTTCCTCTAGGCCTTTTTCGGAGGCGACTTTCGCAGGGTTAAAGAGAATGCCTAGCGTCCCCCACATATAGCCGATGGAATAGTCGCTTAGCTTCTCTTCCTTGCCGTCGATTGGGGCGGTGATGTCCTCCATGATGCCACGGAGGGTCGGCGAGCAATAGGCGGCGTAATTGGGCACGCGTTCGAGGTCGATCTTCTGCAAGATTCCCATCGTCATCATCTTCTGGATGGTGTAGTCCGAAGCGCAGATGAGGTCATAGGAGGTCTTGCCGGTACGAAGGGAAGAAAGCATGGTCTCGTTCGTATCGTAGTTATCGTAAATGACGTGGACAGTGCGTCCGAGTTTCTTGGATTCGTATTTCTCAAAGCCAGAGATGACGTCATCGTAAGAGACGGTGATTTCCTCGCCATGCTCGTCTTCGTAAGTGAATTCGAAGGCGTCTTCGCCGATATAGTCTTCGCAGTTGAGCGCCTTGAGGATGATGGCGTCTTCTTCCGCGCATCCCGCTAGAAGCGGCATCAAAATAGCCGCGAATAGAAGGGTTTTTGCATTCTTTTTCATTCTTTAGCCCTCCCTTCCTTTACGCACTTTCTTCACGGTGCGGTTACGGTAGATCGTAATGCCGATGGCAATGAGCAAGACGACCACGAAGATAAGGGTCGTAAGCGCACGCATTTCGGGCGGGATCGGACCCTTCTTGATCTTCTCTTGGACGAGGGTGGAAAGGGTCGAGATGTTCTTGTCGCCCGAGAGGAGGCCGGCACCGCGGGTAAAGGCGGTGACGATGAAGTCGTCGAGGGACAAGGTAATCGAGAGCATGAAGCCGGAGAGAATACCCGGGAAGATTTCGGGCAAGGTCGCTTTGCGAAGGGCTTGGCCCTGGGTGCAACCGAGGTCGAGGGCGGCTTCGTAAAGAGCCGGATCCATCTGTTCGAGTTTGGGCTTGACGGAGAGGTAGACGAAGGGAACTTCGAGGACCATGTGGCCGAATAGAAGCGTCCAGAATCCGAACACGTTCGACCCGCCGAGCATATAAGATTGGATAAAGACGAACATGACGGTGAGGGAGAGGGCCATGACGATTTCGGCGTTAACGACCGGAATCTGGGTCGTGGTCTCGATGACTTCCTTGGCCTTGCGCTTCGAATAGAAGGCACCGATCGCGCCACAGGTACCAAGAAGAGTCGACAAGACGGCGGAGATGACGGCGATGAGGACGGTGTTACCCAAAGCCACCATGATTTCGTGCCCGGTCTTCGAGGTGAAGAGATCGCTATAAAGGCCGAAGGAGAAACCGGTCCAAGTGCCGATGTTGGTCGCCTTGGTGAAGGAATAGACGATGAGGACCATGATGGGGATGTACATCAGGATCAAAACGAGCCAGATGAAGCATTGCCCCATGGTCTTGTAGGCGATGTTACGCCGCTTGAGACGGCGTTCGTTAAGCGTCAATGTGCTCTTGCTCATTAGAAAGCCCTCCCTCTGCTGTTTTCGCCTTTATGGAAACGGTTGGTGATCAGCATCGTGACGAGGATGATGACGAGCATGATCGTCGCCATGAACGAGCCATCGTTCCAAAGATTGTTCTCAAATGCAAAGGCGATCGAATTGCCGAACAAGGTCAATTTGCCTTCGCTTAACGTGCTCGAGATGACATAAGAAGACATCGTCGGCATGAAGACCATTTCGGCCGCCGAGACGATGCCGGGCACCGACTGGGGCAAGATGTTATGGATGAGGGTGCGGAAGGGGTTGCAGCCGAGGTCACGGCACGCTTCGATCTGCGCCTTGTCCAATTTGATCATGGTCGTATAAAGGGGCAAGATCGTAAACGGCAGGTAGTTGTAGACCAAGCCGATCATCGTGGCGACGTAAGGATGTTCGCCGCCCTTTAGGCCCAACATGTTAAGTACGTCACGCGTCGCGCCGGTACGAAGGACGAAATTGATCCACATCGGCATGATGAAGAGCATGACCAGAACATAGTTCTTGTTGACCTTCTTATCCGCCAAAAGGTAAGCGATCGGATAGCCGATAACAAGGCAAAGAATCGTATTGAGAAGGCCGATAAATAGTGACACGACCAACACGTTTATCTTCGCGGGAGAGGAGAAAAAAGTGACAAGCGAATCCCAAGATCCCGTCAAATTGCCATGGTCGTCCACCTTCGTGAAGGCGTAGACCAAGATGATGACGATCGGAATCAAAACGAAGAGGACGAGGAAGACGAAATAGGGAATCGAAAGGTATTTCCGCTTGAAGGCAAAGATGCTCTTCAAGGTCCTCTTGGCCTTATGGCTCTTGTGGTTAGTCGATTTCATAGTCCTCGATGCCTTTCTTCAAGCGCAGGACGATGTCCTCTTTCGCGACGGAGAGGGCGACGGTATCGTGCACCATCCAGGAATAAGGCGAATTGACGATGAAGTCTTCTTCGTCTTCGGTGCGGATGATGTACTGGTAATGGTCGCCGATCCAGACGGCGGCGATGATTTCGCCTTGAGTGTTGCCCGAGGAGAGGTCATCGGATATTTCGACTTTATCCAAGGCGATTTCGGCGATGACCGGGCAACCATTGAGGTCGTATTTCTTGCCGTCTTTGGAGATGAGGTAGCCATCTTCGTCGAGGTGGGAGCCGGTGAGCAGCTGCGTGACGTCGCATTCGTAGGCGTCTTCGCCGATGATGACGTTGTTGGCCTTGTCGATGACGGCATCGGTAAATTCGTTGATGGTCAGCTTCTTGTGCATGAGCTGGATGTTGTTGGGTTCGACGGAAATGGAGACCTTCGCGCCGACTTCATGGTCATGGGTATCGCGGCAAAGGACTTCGTTCTTGCCGACATTGATGGTGAATTCGTAATGCACGCCCTTGAAGATTTTGCCGACGATCACGCCATCGACAACGCCCTTCCCCTCTTGGCCAAGGAGAACGTCTTCGGGGCGGATGACGATATCGACCTTCTCGTTGACCTCGAAACCTTCTTCCTTGGGGCAGGTCCAGGTTCCGCCGATGAAGCGGACGGTTGTGCCACTCATCATGGTGCCGTTATAGATGTTAGATTCGCCGATGAAGTCCGCGACAAACGCGTTCACGGGTTCGTTATAAATGTCTTCGGGAGTGCCGATTTGCTGGATGACGCCACGGCTCATGACAATGATGCGGTCGGACATGGTAAGGGCTTCTTCCTGGTCGTGGGTGACATAGAAGAAGGTGATGCCGAGGCGCTTATGCATTTCCTTGAGCTCGACCTGCATGTCTTTCCTCATCTTGTGGTCGAGGGCGCTTAGCGGTTCGTCGAGGAGAAGAACCTTAGGTTCATTAACAATCGCGCGGGCGATCGCGACGCGCTGCTGCTGGCCGCCGGAGAGAGTGGAGACATCGCGGTCTTCCATCTCGTCGAGGTCGACGACATGGAGGGCGCGGGCCACTTTCTCGTCAATGACTTTGGCGGGGAGCCTCTTCATCTTGATGACCTTCTCGCCTTTTCTGTTCACCGTTTCGACGGGAACCTTTTTCAAACGAAGGCCAAAGGCGACGTTATCGTAGACATCGAGGTGCGGGAACAAGGCATAATGCTGGAAAACGGTGTTAACCGGACGCTTGTTGGGCGGGAGAAGGGAAATGTCCTGCCCGTTAAGCAAAATCTCGCCAGAGCTCGGTAACTCGAAACCGGCGATCATGCGTAGGGTCGTCGTCTTGCCACATCCAGAAGGACCGAGAATCGTAATGAACTCCCCTTCCTTGACATCGAGGTTGAAATCGTCGACGACGGTAACCCCATCTTCGAAGCTTTTGGTCACGTGCTTCAACGCGATGATGGTTTGCTTCTCTTCCATACTTTTTCCTCCCTGATACGAAAGAGCTATTTTATAGCGTTGTGAAGTGGCTTCTGAGGAGTCCAAATTCACGGCGCAAATTATGGGGATAAATCAATAAAAGTACAATAGCAAAATTCGTTCCCTTTTTTCCTTTCAAAAACCCGAATTGAAAAAAGTGCCCTTTTTATCGGCCACATCGAAGAAATATGGACATTAAAAATTTTCAAAAACAGGGGGTGTTTTTACTCTATTTCCCCCCTGCGTTTTAGCGTTTGTTTTTCGCTTCGAGTTTCGCGCGTCTTTTTCTAGCGCTTTTCTAGGCCTTTCGCCACCTTCCTTCCACGCCGTAAAAGACGGAAGATTTTCGCTCGCTTTTCGCCCGTCTGAGAATGGAGACGGCGGACCTGGTGGAGAAGGTAAATTCCAGAGAGATGAGGGTATAGCAAATAGCCGCCCGCCCCCTTGGTCAAAAAGAAGCGATCGTCATAGCCGCGGAAGTATGCACTATTGTCTTCTTTGTCGATCGCCACCGTGAAAAGAACTTCTTGCGCGCGGTAGAAAAGAAGAGAGGATTTTGACAAGTCGCGCAGGAAGAGTGAATCCTCTCCCGCGTAGATTTCGTTAGGATAGCCGAGGCGCTCATCATAACGGATGCCCGTTTCCCGAATCTTCTTCCCTATGTAGGCAAGCCCGGGCCCGCCCGCGTACGAGACATCTTTGAAACGCTGCACTCTAGCGGTCGGTTTATCGTGGACTTTGCGGTTCCCTTCATAAGGAACCAATCCGTTGAAAAGGGCGACAACGCAGCCATATTTTTCGAAAAATCCGCGCACAACCGCCTCGTAATTGAGCTCGAGGACGCAATCGTCATCGATGCAAAGGCATAGGCCATCGGGGGCAAGATCGAGGAGATGGTTCCTGTTTTTGGAGACTCCGATATCGTCAAAAGAAGCAATGAGAACCTTATGGCCCTTGTAGTCGTATTCCTTCTCCCCTACTTGTTCCCGTTGCACCGAAAAGATGGCATCGGTTTCGATGTGAAGGAAGTCGCATAAGGAAAGAATCTCGGCATCGGTTTTATGATGCGTAGGAACCAAGACCGTAAAGTCGCGCTTTTCCATTGGCACTATCATACTCCCAAACCGGTGGTCATTGCCTTTTTTTATGTGCGTGCGATAATTCACGCCATGAAAAAGGCACTCTTCTTCCTTCCATTGCTCCTCCTTGGGACCCTTGCCTCTTGCGACGATACCAAGAACACCCCCGTTCAGCTCGATTGCGGCACGCGCATCGGCTTAAACGAGGAAGTCAGCACCCGTTCGCATTTGACTTGGATCAAGAAAAGCAAACTTAAGGATCTCATCTCCGACAAGGGCAATTTCATTCTTCTTTTGCACGGTTCAAGCGATACGTGCACCTGTTATTCCACCTTTCATACCAACGTCTTGGTGCCCTATGCCAAGCACCATAAGGCGCTTATCTACGCGATCGACCTCGATGAATTCGAATCGGATTCCGATTACTATGGTGTAATCCGCCAGGTTGGCATCGATACTCTCGCGATCTTCCGCGATGGAGTTCTCGCTTATCAACGCACCACCGAAGACGAAACGCAAAAGTGGTACTACGAATACGCCGCCTTCAACGACTGGATGGCGGAACGCGCTCTGGACGCGAAGATTTACTATGTAAACGAAGAGCAACTCGATGCCTATTACGCTGGGAGCCAGCCCTTCACCGTCTATTTTACTCTCGAGATTTGCCCCGATTGCCGTTACCTCTCCCGTAACGCTCTTCGCAAATATCTCCAAAACCATAAGGTCACCGAAGAGAACTTCTTTTATTTCGACGTTGTCGACTATTGGAAATCGGATGATACGAGAGCCGCCATCAAAGCCAAATACGGTCTTTCCTATTCCGAAGACAACACCGTAGGCCTTGATAAGGGCTATGTTCCGACCATCTATTACGTCAATCCTGACGGCATCCACCTTAAAGGGGACGTCATCGAAGCTGCCGGTGTCTTCTATAACGAAAAAATCACCGATGGCATCGTCTCCCACACCTATTTCACCCAAGAACGCCTCGATGAAGCTAAGAACACTTACCTCACCTATCTTAACGAATCCAACCTGACCCCCAAGGTCCTCGAAGGTCTTAACGTCGGTGCGGTTCCCGAAGGTGGGAACCAGCATGACCTCCTCGCCCCCTACGAAGACCCCATCTTCAATGCCCTCCTGGATTACGCGATCGGAAGCGGAAACTAAAAGGACGCCCTCGCGGGCATCCTAGTAGCCCCAATCGGGGCTTTTTTGACGAATGGAATTAGGCGATATCGTTCCCGTTTTCGTCGACGGGGACGAGCTGATCCTTGTCCGCGCCGCAGATCGGGCAGCTGCCGTCGGGGTTGGCCTCGACGATCATGCCGCAGACGAGGCAACGATACTTCTGGACTTTCTTTTCTTCGCTCATGGTTGGACTCCTTTACTTAACTATAAAAGATTGAAGGCTTTTGTCTAGCACATAAACGGGTAGATGGTTTCTAATCTTTTAATCCGCCAGAGTTCCCATCGGATCCCAGGGGTTTAGATGAATCGGCGCCCCTTTTGCGGCCTTTAGTTGCTCTTTGGTGAGATATTTCCCTTTGACGACGGCCTGGAAGACGAAGCGATCAAACCAGGAAGCGGACATGACGTAATAGCCCTTCTCTCCACTGCTTTCGCCCCAGGAATTTTCGATTTTCCACTTGAGGGGCTTGCCATCTTCGAGATCAACACCGGTGATGACCATCGCGTGATTCATGGCCGCGTGGCGGAAATCGAGCATCGCGCCTTTATCGAAGGCGAGTTCCACGCCAAACGGCGTCTTGTAATCGTAGGCATTATCGTCCCAGGCAAACGTCGTGCGATCGCGATAGAAGGAAACGTCGGAGCCAAACCAAACAGGTTCCCCCGCGAGGAGCTGACGGATGATAGCCTCTTTCATTTCTTCCATCGGAAGGTTCACGTGGTTGATGGGTTTGCCCTCAACGACGTTGCCGAGGAAATCGATGGTGAAGTTCTTGTGGAAGGGTTTGTCGGCGGTAGGCGAATTGATGAGGGATTGGAACTCGTCGATTTCGTTGCCGATGAATTTCTCGAAGAACGAAAGGGGGGTGAAGTGCTCTTTATGGAACTTCTCCTTCTCGTCGACATATTCGAAATCGAATTCGCTCGGGGGCACGCCAAAGGCATCGAGATAGAGCTTATAGATCGTGGCTATGGTCTCTTCTTTTAACGCACGAGCCTCACCTTTCTTGTTTTCTTTCGCCAATAGATGCGCCTTATGGGCAAAGTCGCGAATCACCCCGTCAACGAGGAAGTTGAGTTCCCTGGTGTTCTCGCTTTGATAGGTTTCGGGGAAGGCGTCTTTTGGCATCAAACCGTATTTGTGGACGAGGTTTACGAACATGTCCCACTGCCCCCCATCGGAAACGGGGCTTTGAAGGATAAACTGGAAGACGCGGTCATCGGGTTCCCTTTCGGAAAGGCAAAGGACCGACTCCAAGGCAAAATTGGCCTTCTCGATTTTGTCGAAGAGGGAAATGTAATTCTGGGATAGCTCGAACTGGTTTTTGATGCCGAGTTTCTTCGCGACGATTTCGCGCAGGACATTGAGCCCGGCGAAGATCCAACAACGCCCTGAGGATTTCTGATTGGTCACAGGCATGGTCTTGATTTCGTTAGAAAAGGTCATGCGCGTCCCCTTTAGGGAATCGGGAACAAATACGACGTCCGAAATCGGGTGACGCGACAAAGCGTGGCGGACGACGGTGTTCTTGGCGTCGTTCTCGTAGTCGTTTCGGATATCCTCAACAATCTTTCCTTCGAGGCTTCCTTCAATCGATGGTTTCATAGAAAACTCCTTTGTTTGGTTAACGGATTATATAACGTGGCTAAAAACGCGCATCGGATAAGCCTAACGGATAAGGCGGTTAAACGTAAAGACCGCAGATACAGCGGCGCATAATGAGGCGAATTCGCTCGCCAAAGCGGTAACGAGGACAAACCACGCGGTCGTCGCTTCGCCCATGCCGAGATAGATGAAGTAATTCACCACCGAAGGCAATACCACTACGACGGCGAACAAAATCAGCCACAGGCGGACCTTCTTATAATCGCTGGTGCGTCCGATGCGGTAAGTGTTCAGTTGGATGAATGCGAAAACGGCCACGACGATGATGAGGATATCCAAAGCCATGATCGGGAGGATTAGCAAAGAGCCAGTGCCCCACCCGGCGCGAAACAAAGACACAAGATCATAGATGACATCGATAAACGAACCGATGATCGCCGCGAAGAGCAACAACGATATCGCCGTATATGCACGGTTATCGTTACGGATGTTATAAATCAAAAGGCAACCGTAAATCAGAAACAGGACGAAATAGTTCCAGACGTTGGTAAAGGTAAAGAAGGACGCCCCCACCGCGATGATGCAATAGACCAACCAGGCGATGGTCAATAACAATGCAACGGACGCGAAGAGGACCGCGAAGAACTTATTCTCGGAGCAACGGAAGACCTTACGGATGAAATTCATGTACCTATTTTACTCTTCTTGGGGCACTGCTGTTACTTTATTGAAGTAAAGCGCCACTTTCGATGTAGAATAACCACCGAGGAAATCACCATGTACGAAAAAGACATCCAACGTTTCATCGATTACGTCAAAATCGATACCCAATCCGACGACACCAGCTTCTCCGTTCCTTCCACGCTAAAGCAGCTCGACCTCTCGCACAAACTGCAGGAAGACCTCAAGGAACTCGGCATCGATTCGACGCTCGACGAATTCGGCATCGTCTACGCCAAGTTCCCCGGAGAGGAAGGGCTCGATGTTATCGGCCTTAACGCCCACGTCGACACGGCCCTCGAATGTTCCGACAAAGACTGCAAACCCCAGCTCATTTCAAATTACAATGGCGGTGTCATCGAACTCGGGCACGGCTATTCGATGTCCCCCGAGGAATTCCCTTCCCTAGGCGATCATATCGGCGATGACCTTATCGTCACCTCCGGCGACACGCTTCTAGGCGCAGACGACAAAGCCGGCCTCGCCCTCATCATGGCGGCCATTGGCTATTTCGTGGAACATCCCGAAATCAAGCACCACCCCATCGCGATCTGCTTTACCCCCGACGAGGAAATCGGCCGCGGACCCGACCATTTCGATCCCGTTAAGTTCGGCGCGAAGTATGCTTACACCATCGACGGCGGACGTTACGAAGAACTCGCCTGCGAAACCTTTAACGCGGCTCACGCTGATGTCGTACTCCATGGCGTTTCTATCCATCCGGGCGAAGCCTATGGCAAGATGGTCAACGCAAGCGATCTCGCCTTCGCCTTCGACAAAGCCCTCCCCGCTAAGAAGCGTCCCCAATTCACCAAAGACCGCGAAGGCTTCAACCATCTCGTCTGCATGGAATCGGGCGTCGACGAGGCGAAGATGCATTACATCATCCGCAACCACGACCGCGCCCTCCTCGAAGAACAGAAAAAAGAATTCGAAGCCGCCAAAGAAGCCGTCCTCAAGGAATTCCCGAACGTCCGCATCGACCTAACCATTGGGGATGATTACCGCAACATGAAGGAAAAGATCGACGAATACCCCGAATGTGTCACCCGTGTTAACGCCGCCTACGAAAAGTTAGGGTACCCCTACTATTGGAAACCGATTCGCGGTGGCACCGACGGAGCCGGATTCTCCTTCAAAGGTGTTCCTACCCCCAACCTCCCTACGGGTTCCTTCAACCACCACGGCCGCTTCGAATACCTCTCGATCGGCGAATTCAAGAAGATCAAAAACGTTCTCATCGAAATTCTCAAAGCCTAAAGCAAAAGCCTGGCCGCAATGATGACCAGGCTTTTTTGATTTCCTTGGCTGGGGTGGCTGGGTTCGAACCAGCGCATCGTGGATTCAGAGTCCACTGCCTTACCGCTTGGCTACACCCCAAGGCGCATTAATTCTACTCAAATCCGTCCAAGCGTAAAGAAGCAGTTTTCGTTTTTGCCCTTACGCGCACCCGTTTTCTTAAAAGGTTTGCCCCACGGCATCGAAAGAATTAGAATATCAATAACATCGGAGGTCCAATATGAAGACTCTCGTCGTCGGTTTTAAGAAATATGCAGGTCATACGACCAATCCTTCTGAAAAGGTCGTCGGACTGCTTAAGGATTCTTCTATCGTTCCGCTCATCCTTGACGTGAGTTACGAGAAAGCTCGCGAACTGGTCAAAGTCATCGAGAAAGAAAAACCCGATTTCATCATCACCTTGAACCTCTCCCCCTTCCGCAAGGAACCCGCGATCGAAGAATACACCTATAACGAGATGAACTCTATCCAGCCGGACGAAGACGGCGAGATGATGGTCGGTGAAGAAATCGTCGAAGGCGGCCCGAAGTCCTATGACTGCTCCTTCGATATCCCTTCCATCCAACAATTCCTCTCCGCCAATGGGCTCTCCATCGCCGTTTCGATCGACCCTGGCCGTTTTGTTTGCAACGAAGTCTCCTACCTCGCCCACCACTCTGGCATCCCCACTGTCTCCCTCCACATTCCGCTAGAAAAAGACTTCCCCTTAGGAGAAGTCGCGGAAATCATCGAGAACTTGGTCGCCTACTACAAGGCTACGCACTAAGCTCCATCGATATCGTCTTTATACGAAGCGCTATTGGCCTTGAGGCTAGGCGCTTCTTTTTCTTTGCGAAGCCCTTCAGCATCGGAACCGTATTTCTTCTTGTTCTTGTATTTACGAGTCTTGCGGTAGGTTGGCATATCTCTCTCATTATATGTCAAAACGATTGCCGAGGAATCCCGCCTGTCCTATCGTTAATGGGAAAAGGATAGAAATATGAATAACGCCCTATTGCTCCTCGCCGACGGCTTTGAGACCGTCGAAGCCCTCCAAACCCTCGACGTGTTGACCAGAACCCATCGAATTGTCACAACTACGGCTTCGATAACTAGTTCCAAAATCGTTGCCAGTTCCATCGGCGTCAAAGTCGAAGCCATGGCACTTTTGCAGGATATTTCATCGCAAAACTACGATTTTTTGATTCTTCCAGGCGGAAAACTCGGCGTGGAAAACCTCGGGAAATCTCCCCTTGTTTTGCAAATGATCAAAGAATTCCTCGATCACGGCAAAGACGTCCATGCCATCTGCGCAGCCCCGTCAATTCTAGGTGAACTCGGCTATCTCGATGGCCTGCCCTACACCTGTTTCCCGGGTTTCCAAAAAGGCAAAGGAGAATACCGCGATACGGGCGTTGTCGTCACGCCCCACATCATCACCGGCCATTCGATGGGGTTCACGTTGCCTTTCGCGGAAGCCATCGTCGCCCATTATCTAGGCGAAGAGGGAATCAAAGCCATCAAAGGTGGCGTTTACGGCAAATAAAGCGTTTGTCTTTCCTTAGCAAGGAAAATAAAGGATAATCGTTACCATGAAAGCCAAAGAACTCGCTACCCCGCTCCGCCGCGTCTCAACTCTTTTCAACGATATCTCGGTCCAAGAAGCCATCGCGAAGATGGACAAGAGCCGTTACCAGATGATTCCCGTTGTCGAACGCAATTCCGGGCGTTACCTCTATAGCCTTTCCACGGGCGACATCCTCCGTCACATCATCGCCTCGGGAAATCTGGATAAGGCGTTGAAGGATCCCATTTCGGCCATCTCGATGCAGCGCCTCGTCCTCTCGGCCAACGAAGAAACGGAAATCGCTGATCTCTTCGACATCGCCGTGAACCAGAACTATGTTCCCCTCGTCGACAAATCCGGTGTTTTCAAAGGAATCCTGACCCGTCGGTCTATTTTGACTTTCCTCAATCCTGGAGACAAACAAGATGCCTGATTGCGATCACAATTGCTCCGCCTGCGGCGAGGAATGCCCCTCCCGCACCGGTGCCCAAACCGATTTTCACGTCCAAGCCAACCCTCTTTCCCACGTTAAAAAAGTCTTTGCCGTCGTTTCAGGCAAAGGCGGCGTAGGCAAATCGATGACTGCTTCTCTTCTTGCCGTCAACGCGCGCCGCAAGGGTCTTAACGTCGCTCTTGTCGACGCCGACCTCACCGGCCCCTCTATCCCAAAGGCCTTCGGCATTTCCGAAATGGCCACTTCCGACGAAACCAATCTCTTCCCCGTCCGTTCCCGTACGGGCATCGAAACTATGTCCGTTAATTTGCTCATGGAAGATCCTGCGGCTCCCGTCGTCTGGCGCGGACCCGTTCTGTCTGGGCTGATCCAGCAATTTTGGAAAGACGTCGCCTATGGCGACATCGATGAGTTATATATCGATATGCCTCCTGGAACTGGTGATGTTCCCCTAACTGTTTTCCAATCCTTGCCAATCGATGGCATCATCGTCGTGACGAGCCCGCAGGAACTCGTATCCCTCATCGTCGAAAAGGCTGTGCGCATGGCCAACATGATGAACATTCCCGTTTTGGCCTTAGTCGAAAACATGGCCTACTTCGATTGCCCACACTGCGGTGAGAGGCTCTACCCCTATGGCAAAGGTAACGAAGAAGAAGCCAAGCGCCTTGGCATTCCTTTCTACGCTTCCTTGCCGATCGACCCCAAACTCGCAAAGTTATGCGACGAAGGTGCGATCGAATCCTTCGAGGGCGATTATCTAGCCGATCTAAGCGACTATCTACACGCCTACGAAAAGGCGGCGTAACCATCCGTTTGCGAACAAGGCACGCCTGGGTCGCGTGCCTTTTTCATTGACAATTTACATACCGTAATGAATGCGGATTTTAACGTCGCATCGTTTTCAAATACGTCTTATGTTCCTCGCTGACCCGATAACTCTCGATAGCTTTTTGGATTGTCTTGTTATGGACCCATGAGTCGAGGATTCCTTTTTCGATATAGGGAATCGTTTCTTGCCACCGCTTCGCAAGGGCCGTCGCATAGAACCAGGCAATCATCATGTTCACGTAATAGTCCTCGACGTGAATAAGCGTCGGGATTTCTAAAATGGTGGGTTCGAAGGCATCTCCCAAAAAGAAGTCCATAAGCATCTTCACCCCCAAGCGCTTCGCATAGGGATGGTCCGATTTCACCCATCTCGAAATCAATTTCAAAAAGGCGGGGTTGTTCTTGGTTAACGCGAAAGGTTTGATCGTATCGCAGACCGACCAATTGGTTACATAGGGCAAGAACGCTTCAAGGTATTCGGCGCAGCGATCAAACTCTCTTATATAGGAGAGCAAAACCGCATGAAGGATATCTTCTTCAAAGTATTCATGCGGCAAGGAAAGAAGGAACTGTTCGGCTTCTTCACTACCCTTGATTTTCTTGGCCAAAGATCTGAGATATGGGATGCGGGCACCAAGAACTCTTTCAGGCGAAACGGTCGGGATCAATTTCCTGACTAAACGCGCATTTTCCTCATCTTTTCCCGCAAAAATGGCTTCTTTAATCTCCATAGTCTTTCTTATCGATCGAGTACCAGACGCTATCTTCCCGCCTGGAAGTCGTCTTGTCTATCAGGTATCCCTTGAGGACTCCGTCTTTATGCATTCCGGCTTTTTCCATAACGCGTCCGGAAGCCGGATTGGTCGAAATATGGCATGCAACGATCTTTTCCACTTCCGCCACTTCGAACAAATACCGAATAAAGGCTTTTAACGCTTCTGTGGCGATTCCCCGATTCCAAAACTTGCTTCCGATCGCATCGCCCATTTCAACGAGATTATCCTGAAGCGAGGCACGAACCCCTTCCATTTCGCCGATGGGTTCGCCCGTTTCCTTAAGCACAAGCACCCAGTCGAAGCGATAAGGGTCCTCGCTGTTCCTCTTAAGTTTGTAACGGACATAGTTTTCCGTATCTTGAAGCGAGGCATGCGCGTCCCATGTTAAGTATCTCGTTACCATCGGATCGCTCGTCCAATTCTTATAAATGAAAGGCGCATCCCCTTCCTGGAGGGGACGCATGATAAGGCGTTCCGTTTCGATGACTCTACTTCCTACGGGTTTCATAAGAATATGATGGCACGCCAAAGGCGAACTGCAAGAACAAACCATGTCCTATAGCCCTTTTCGATCGCCCTTTTAATTGACGTTTTTCTTGCATAGAAAAAGAGTCCGAATTCATCTTGTTTGCAACATAAAACAAAAAAAGCCCAAGGGCTCTATCCGAGTTGGCGCGCCCTAGGTGACTCGAACACCTAACACTCAGCTTCGAAGGCTGATGCTCTATCCAATTGAGCTAAGGGCGCGCTCCAACATGATACTCCAATCCGTATCTCCTAGCAGATGCATTTTTCCTCGTTATCAAGGATAATCATCGCATGGCAGAGAACCTCCTTTTATTTGGGCCTAAGCGCCTCGCCCCCTTTGCAAAGTGCCTTGAAAACGAGTTCGCCGCATTAGGTTTGAACGCTAAATGCGCCTCTTCCCCTAGAACGGACTGCATCAATGTCTTGCTTCTAGACCCGAAAACATCGCCTGAAGAGTTATACAAAGACCTTCCATGGCTGAAGGAACAATTTGAATACTCTTCGCTAAAGGGTTTCCGCCTTTTGCCCTTTCTTCTCTTTGATTCGCAAAACGAGAACGTGGAAGAACTCGATGACCAACCAATCGCCGAAGTTCTGGAGGAGGTCCTTTCTGGCGAATTCAAGCCCTTTGGGTACGACAGGGCGAAAAAGAACCCTATGGAAGAGTTCTTATCGGTTCTTGAAGAATACGAAGAGTAGAATTACGCGACGTCTTTTACTTCTGCTTTCGTTATGGAAAGTAGATGCATGCGGATGTCGCTTTCTTTTATCTTGAAGATCCTCGCGGCATTTCGTCGATATACATGTAACTGTGCAACATACTCGGGATCATCGATATGGGTAGTCTTATAGTCAACGATATGACAGACTCCAGCCGTGTCAAAGAAGAGTAGGTCAATAAACCCGGTCGTATCGAAATCCGTATCGTAGTAACCATACTCCGGATAGGCTTTTCCGCGTTTGGCTTCTTGAAGCAATGGGAGCATTAAACAGCGCAAAACAACATCTTTTTCTGCGGGATCTGCGATAAAATCGAGTTTATTTTTATCTAATTTCGATAGTTGCAAGAGTCGGTGGAGATGACTACCGCGTTCTAGGGCAATTTCATCTACAAAGTCGGGATCAATAGGCTTCTTGGAGGCCCTACGTTGTTCCACGGGTGCAAAGGCAATCGGATCATCATTAACCGTATAGCCACCTTGATTGGCCACCGGAAGATCCGGCGCATCCATTTTTGTATTACCGACGAAGTCACGTTCGTCAAAGATACGGGTGTCATCTTCGAACCCCTCCGCGCGATAGGACTCGTAGGCGATATAAGGAATCTTATCGAGTTCAAATGCCAAGGCGGGCAAAAGAGCATCGACAAAAACCTTCCGAACCGGCCAGGCTACGGTATCCGCCCCTTTCGGGGTAGCCTCAAGCAGGTTCTTCGGCCATGGGTAGGACGGGCATAACGAAATAAGGCTCTCGTTCCGAATCCCTTCGGCAAAGTCGTTGAGGCGTTTTCTCCATTTGCCTTCGTTTTCGCCTTCTCCTCCGTTAGGCATAGCTTCGTTCACTTTCGAAATTAGCGATTTGAAATCCGTCACGCCATTATCTCGAGCTAGCGAGGGATAGAAGATCCTTACATAGATCCTGGCCAACAAATCCAGGTCATCCGCCTTTTGAAGAAGTTTTTTCCGGTAATGCTCATAAAGAGAAGAAAGACTATACGTTAGTGTTTCATCCCGTTTCTTCCTAAGGGGGTCGATAACGTATTTGTCAAATAACGTCTTGCCAAGCTCGTAACGCTCTCCCATATCAGACGGAGCCAAGGGGAAGTTTGTCTCGAAAAGAGTATTCTCGATCTTTTGAAAAGCCTTATAGGCGTTCTCGTCCAAAGCGGAATCCCTGCGAGCCTTTTCGAGAAGCTCAGGGTTAATGATGACCCGTTTAGGCAAATCGTTCATCATCACATATCCGCAAGAGTCTACGTCCTTCCCAACGAGATAGAACGCATTCTCCGCGCGAGTCAAAGCGACGTAGAGGATGCGGACGTGTTCATGGGTTTCCACATCTTTGGAATCATCTTTATAAGCCAAGGTTCGAATCGTTGAAATCGGACCCCCAATTGACGAGAACGGAGTGACATCCTCCGGAATCTCGTACCCTAGATAAGGGAAGCAAATCCCGTGGTCCAAGGAAAAACTAAACGGTGGATTCTTCCGTGCATCTTCCTTCCCAATGCCTGAATCCGAGCTAGGCATGTATACGATTTTCCGCTCCAAGCCCTTTGAGGCATGGATGGTCATTAAGTCGACGGCCCCCTTGGTTTCGGAAACCGTTTCAGACTGCAATTTGATGTCGAAATCCTCGATGGAATCAAGGAGAGCGATGAATCCTTTTAAGCCCTGTCCCAGGTCGCGTTCAGCTAAGGCCATTGCAAATAAAGATTCGATTTTGTTTACATGCGCTTCTACTTCACCTAGGCAGGGAAGAGCGGTGATGACATGGAACGTTTCGATAAGGTCGAGGAAGACTTTCTCCATGGAAACATCAGAAGAATGGGCCTCGACGAAGCTGTCGATGGTTTTCATGATGGCATCATCCTGGAAGGCGAGATAGGTGACCCCATCTTTGTCCTTACGCTCTTCGCTTAGCAGAGTATGCAATTTCCCATCGTCATAACGGAAAGCATAACTACGGGCGATCGAAGCGAATAAATGGGCTTCGTCGTTCCTTGTGTCATAGAGGCGATTGGCCATGATTCCAAGGATGGAGCGAATCAGAATAATCGGCGAAACTTCCCGCAAATCGACGGCAATATGGTTATTTAATGGAATCCCATTCGCTAGAAAAAGACGCTGATAAAAGGCGAATTGTCTCTTCTTGCGGACGAGGATAGCAAAATCGCCATACTCGCAAGGACGCAGTTTCTTTTCTCCTTTTTCTTCCTTGGCCTTTGGGGCGTAAATGAGGTGTCCTTCCTTCACCTTACGGCGGATATCATCAAGGATCGCCATCGCTTCGTAAGCGGGCAAATATTCGGACTCAAGGCTCAAGTTCTTCGGCTGAAGATGGAAAGCGTTAGGTGGGACGATACGGCGGAAACCATAATTGCCCGTATCCACGTCATAAAGGTTTGCCTGTTCGTCATAGCAAAGGCGTTCCATCTCATCGAGATAATCGATGCCACCGCGGCCAGGTGTCATATAGGAAGAGAAAATGTAATTGATATCGGAAAGAACCCGTTTGGCGGAGCGATAATTCTTGTTCATCGCGATGACATCGCCTAGACCCTCCTCGCGGTATTGCTTTGCACGCTCTTTGAAATGGTTCAAATTCGCGCCGCGAAAAGCGTAAATCGATTGTTTGGCATCGCCTACGCAGAATAGGTGGGCTCTGGTTCCATCGGTGCGAAGACGCGTCAAGGCAGCAAGAAGATTCTCCTGCGCATCGTCATCGTCTTGATATTCGTCGATCATGATGTAATCGAAACGGCCAACGATTTCGTCCGCTTCTTTCTTAAATCGACTTTCCTCGAACAAGCTCATCGCCATAAAACCGATATCGGCAAAGGAGAAAGCGTTCACGCTGCGCTTATAGGCATCAAGACGCGAAATTACTTCTTTCGTAAGGTCGAGGAGGAAGAGTTCTTCATCCTTGCACCATAAGGCTTTCTCCGTCGCTTCTTCGAATGTGCCAAGCGCGGTAATCTTTTCGAAAACTTCCCGACTATCTTGTAATGTCTTCTGCACGGCTTTCAGCCGGTCTTGCTCGATTTTGCCAAATTTTCCTTTCTTCCCCGCACCCCCATACGCCCTCTCGTGGCGCGTGACAAAAGTAGATGCATCAGAGGCGAATTGATCTGTTGGAAGATTAAGAAGGGAACATAGATCACGGTAGAAATCAGGAAGGAAATCCCATTCTGGGTTCTCCGTCACTCCGACCTCGACATCAAGTCTCTCGTCGCTCCAATCTGATGGGGAAGAAAAATCGCGAAGAAGAGAATCGATATCTCCGTTTTCGTTATCCGTCGCGATATCAGCGTAACGACGGTCGAGGAAACGCGTCTTGCATAAGAGGTCTCTGAGTTCCTTTTTCGCGAGTTCTATTTGCTCGTCAAAAAGCTTTCTAAGACCGTTCTTCGAAAAGAACATCGTCGGATATGAAGCAAAGAATTCGCCTCGTTGTTTTGGAGAAATCGCAAGCAGACGCTTGGACAAGTACAAGACAGATTCCACGACTTTTTTCTCATCATGGAAACCAAATTTCGTCAAAACCTTATTAATTTCCCCTTCTTTTCGGCATCGACAAGGCAATCTTGCACGACTTCGTTCGCAATCGAAGTGCGCTTTTCTTCCTCGATTGACGAAGGCAAAACGGAAAAGGTTTTTGGCACGTTCAGGGCTTGGGAATTGGCACGGACAAGATAGGCTCGGAACGAATCGAAACTCTGGACGTGGCAAGATTGCATCCTCGCGTAAAGTGGATGACCCTCGCCAAAGCGATCGAGAATTCTCGTCTTCATCTCATACGAGGCGTTATTGGTAAAAGTTAGGACGAGCAACGACTCGGGTTCGATCTCTTTCTTTTCGATTAAGTTGAAAACGCGCTCAGCAAGAGTATTGGTCTTCCCACTTCCTGCCCCGGCGGTAATCAAAATGTCCCGTTTGGAGGAAGCATGAATCGCCGCTAATTGTTCGTCATTGAACTTCGCCATCGCTTTTGCCTCCCTTCTTTTCGCGGAAATATTCTTTTACCGTATCGACGAGCTCGCGGGCATCTCTAGCCAAATTGCGGTAGCAAACGTCTTTATAAGTGCAATAACGACACACCGAATCTGGACTGACCTTTTCGTTTGGGTCCCGAGGACTCGGAGCGATGGGGAACTCGCCCTTTTGAATGTGATGAATCGTTTCCAATGTCCCCTTTACCGCATCGTCCATTAGTTCTTGCAGGGAATAGGGCCTGCCTTTGGAAATCCCGGAGAGGAAACCTTTACCCGAGGCATCGAATGTCTTATCCCCTGGGTGAGCATAGTAGCCGTTATATTCTTTTAACTCTCCGTCTCCGTCGAATACGGTGTCGTCGAACACCCGCCAGAAGTCGGGATTGTTCAAATAAACACCATCCAGACCAAGGGTGTTATAACCGTTCTTCATCGCAAAGGTATTCTTCTCCGCGAATGCACTTTTAAGGTTATTTGGATAAACGTGCTGCAAACCGATTCCGGCGAAGATTCCTTCAATATCCTTTTTTGCACCCCCATTTTTAATCGCATAAGCGTAAAGGGGGAGTTGAGTCGAAAGGCCTAAAAAGGAAGCATAGGGCATGAAATTCTCTTTTCCGGTTTTATAGTCCGTGACGACATAGAACGTCTTCGCACCGTCTTTATATACGGATACTTTGTCCGCGATTCCCGTAAATCGATACGTGTTCGCCCCATCGTTAAGACTCCACTCCAGGCGCAGCTCACTATAAGAATAAGCGAGCTTCGAATGGGCTTTCGATGAACGAAGAATCGCTACCATGCGCTTGAAATTCTCTTTGGCAACCGCGAAGAGAAGCTCTTCACGCGGGCCAACGGATTGATGGTACTTCGCCATTTGGGCCGCATAGGCGTCCATGCCTTTTGCGAAGGAGGCGTCGTAGTCATAATCGTCCTTGTCGATGTCTTCGAGAACCTTATGCAGCATGATACCTAGATTCATCGCGGTTCGATCGAAATCGTTTTCGGGTAAAACCGTCCTCAAATAATATGCATAAGGACAATTAGGATAGGATTCGAGGTTCGTCACGGAATACGTGGTTTTTTCCGGAGGCTGATAATTCGGGATGCCCTTAAAACGGGAATCATAGGATTTCAGTTCTTCCATCGGCAACGGATAGAACGAGGCGTCGAGCGCAGTACCACGCACCAGAGGGAAGAAGGAAGAGGTAAATGTGCCATTGGGCTCCACCGAGGTGACGGCTCGTTCCGAATAGCCTAGCTCTTTCTTAAAAGGCGAATCGTAAATGATGTCGCTAAGATGCTCTTTTACACGCGAGACCAGGACAAGATTGGCATAGTTTAGCAGAAGGCCTTTCTTCCTTTTCTCAAGCGCGGTCTTGACGTAACTTGGATTGAATCCCATGGAGGACAAATCCTTATCGGAAAAAAGGTCATCATCAGCAAACCGCTTATAGAAAGGTCCATCTTGGAAGCAGGTCAAATAAACCTCTTTATGGGTTTGAACGGAGAAGGAATCGGAAAGAAGAATTCCCCGATCTCCAATCTGTTCATTGACAAAGCTAGACGATAATATTTCGTAGAGTCGAGCCAAAGCGCTTTCTACGTCTAATTCACCTAACCGGTATTCGTTAATTAATCCAAGAACCGTTTCTGCCTCAAGTAGGTTTTGTGACGAAGGTTTAAACGAAAGAGACTTCCTTTCACACAAATCCTGATAGATCGAGCGATACTCTTCCTTGCCTAGTAGCGGAGCGCGATAACGGTAATACGTTTCAACGCCAAACAGCGTGCCGATCTGACGAGCATAGAAAACATCTGCTAGCCCAGAAATCTGGATATAACACTTTTTTGCATAGGTTGGATCAAGGAGTAATTTCTTACGGATAACCGCAAAAATATGCGCGAACTGCTCAAATTTATTGGTAAATAGGAGAGATTCTCGATTGGGTTTTCCCATTTCGATTCCTAAATCGCCGAGCCTAATATCCTGAATGGAGGCACCTGCCTCCTTTGCCAAACGATGAAGCTCGATATCTTCTTCCATCTCGAGGAAATAGACCTGCCCCAGCGTTAGCTCATAGACCCCTAAGGGATCTCTTTTGATGCCGGTTGGGCCTAATGAATTCAAAAAAGATTTTGCGTCTTCGTTTTTGTCGGCTAGACCCATTCGAAGTAACAATGAATATCGTTTTGCGTTAGGATAAGAAAAGCCTTTTACCAACAGCTCTGGAATTATTGGATTGACAAAATCAAAAGAAACTAAATTCAATAGTTGATCCGCATCGATGAGGTCAAAACAAAAATCTGGATTCTGGTCTTTTAGTTCATAGATGAACGGGAAGAGACAACGATCGGCTACAACAATATCCTGTGGTGTGAAAGAAGATCTCATGAAGCGGTTACTTTGTACCGCTTATTCTATCGCTTCGCGCGCAGGAGCCGCAAGGAATTCAGGGTCAAAAGAACCATCATTCCAGAGTCGGCGATGATCGCGGCTTCCATTGGCATACGGCCATTGAGAACGATCGTCAAAACAAGCATCAAAGCCTTGACCGCCAAAGCGGCAATGACGTTGAACAAAGCCACTCTTCTAGCCCTAGAGGAAATCTCGAACATGCGAAGAATCTGTTCAGGCTTGTTGTTAAGGATGATCGCATCGGCACCAGTCACGGCTAGGGCCGTTCTGGCTTCTCCGATTGCAACCCCAACAGTAGCAAGACCAAGGCAGGGAGCGTCATTGCTTCCATCGCCCAAATAGAGCACCTTCTCCCCGCAATCGAGATATGTTTTGAGCTGACTGAGTTTTCCTTCCGGCGAGAGTTCAGCCAGGCTTTCATCTAGCCCTATTTCAGCCGAAAACGCTTGCACATGCTCGCTATTATCGCCTGATAGAATCGTAGTTTTAATTCCGGATTCCTTCAGTTTTTCAATTAAGGGTTTCGTCCCCGGTCTAGGTGCATCTTCAAAACCAAGGGCGCCCAAATAACCCTCTTTAGACGAAGCGAAGTAGACAACCTTGCCGGCGACTTTTCTCTCCGTTATGGCAAATCCTCTTTCTTCGAGGAACGTCTTGCTGCCAGCAAGATAAGTTATCCCCTCTTTTGTGGCAACGGTTCCTTTTCCGTCGATTTCCTCATAGGAGTCCGGAATCTCTTCTCCGGCACACGAGGCAAGGACTGCTTTTCCAAGCGGATGTAAGGAATAGGCCTCGGAAATGCTCGCGGCCCTAAAAAGTGTTTCTTCGCTCTTTATGGCGAACACTTCCTTCAACGAGAACCTTCCTTCCGTTAGAGTCCCAGTCTTATCCGACACAAAACGGCTAACGCCTTTCAAATGGTCGATGACGCCGACGTTTTTCATAAGAATTCCTTCCTTGCTCGCAGCGCCTAGGCTTGCAAGGAAGGCAAGCGGAACCGAGATGACGACGGCGCAGGGGCAAGAAATCACCATGATTTCCAAACCGGTAAATGTCGCCTCTCTCCATTGCATCGAGGCAAACCCTGCGATGACGATATAAAGGACCGCAATGGCAAAAACAATCGGGGTATAGACGCGAGCGAAAGAAGAAATGAAACGTTCCGCCCTGCTTTTCGCCGAACCCGCTTCGCTTAGCATCGCTTCGATCTTTCCGCGGGCGGAGGAAGCATAATCCGCCGTAGCGCGAACCACGATTTCACCTTCTTCGATAACATATCCCCCATATACGGCTGAACCCGCGCCGACTTTTACCGGTTCGAATTCACCGTTAAGTGCAGAGGTATTACAATAGGCCTCGCCTTCAAGAACTTCCCCGTCTACGTAAAGCTCTTCGCCTCTTCGCACCAAAACGCGGTCACCTTCCCGTAAAGATTCCGAATCAACCAGGACGCTTCCTTCCTCTAATAGAAGCCTCGAATCGCCCTTTTCCATCGCAAAAGCCGCTTCGATTTGTTTTTGTGCATGATTTGACGCTAGTTTTTCGATAACCTCGCCAATCTGGTATAGCCCCATGACGAATATCGCTTCCATATGCCCTTCCAGGAGAAAGAAGGAGTTTTGGAAACTGGCAGCACTTCCATCGAAAGCGTATTGAAGCGAGGCTAGAACAAACGCGCCAGCGGAAGCAAGAGCCATCAAGAGATGGTCATCAATCGGATTTTTGCGCCGCGCGATATTGTGAAAGATATCCATATAGACGTCGTAGCTGATAAGGACATAGGCGCTTAGATATAGCCCGAAGCGAACCCAGTAGACGTCGCGCAACGAAAAAGCGCACACGAAGAACACCGCAACGCAATAAAGGATTCGCAACAAGAGAATCTTGGTCTCCTTGTTCCAGAGTTTGGCCTTCTTTTTCTCGGACAGGGGCCGCATATGGATTTCGTCGTCGCTTACGGCATTGATTCGACGCTCAATTTCCTCAAGAGGCAAAGCTTCGTTCATCTGCAAAAAGATCTTTGAGGTCACAGTATCAATCCGAACGGAAGCAAAAAAGGGATCTTTGGAAATCGCTTCTTCCGCCTCAGCCGCGCAGGCAGGGCAATCAAAGCCTTCGATATAGTAGACATACCGTTCCATATCTATAACCTCTCAAGCACGTGTTCGAGGACGACTTCGACGAGTTCTTTCACGTGGCCATCCGAAAGCCGATAGAAAACCTTTCGTCCCTGCTTCCTCGTCGCGACCAATCCAGCGTCCTTCAGGATCCGTAATTGATGGGAAACAAGAGACTGAGAGGAGCCTGTGATTTCAACGATTTCATTCACCGAACGTTCCAGCACGGGTTCATCGCCCTCGAAATGACAATGCCCCTTATGCCCTTTTAGCTCGTCTAAGGAATCAGCAAGCAGGCAAAGCATGATTTTTAAGCGCGTTGTATCCCCTGCGATTCGGAGCATGTCGGCCATTTCGGTAAGTAAGATTTCGTCCATTTTTGTTTCCTCGGCTATAACGATAGTCCTTCTAAAAGGAAAAGCAATAGAAATATGAACGGTTATTCATATATTTTTCGTTTTATAGGAAAAGACCGACATTTTCGGTCTCTCTTTATCGCTCATTTTTACCTATTTATGAGATTGGCAATCCGGGCAATAACCATAGATTTCGGTATTGTGGTCATGCACTTTGAAGCCCGTCGCTTTTTCGATGACCTCGTTCGCGTCATGATAAGGACAGCCTTCTAATGGAATCTTCTTTCCGCATTTAAGGCATACCAAGACGTGATGGTCTTCCTCGCTGATTAAGGAGTAAAGGTTTTCTTTATGGGCGCCTACTTCACGTTTGGCGAGTTCCGCATCGACGAATGAATTCAGGGTTCTGTAAACCGTGGAGAGATCGATGCCCTTCTCCAATAACGCTTTGAAAACGTCTTCCGCCTTAGCGGGCGAGGAATAAGAAGACAAAACGCGCAGCACTTCCTTTCGCGCAGTCGTCGCCTTCAGGCCATGTTCTTGAAGCAATTTCCTTTCGTCCATATCCCTTGCGTTCCCAATCTTTGATTGCTATATTATTCCCGCAAATGCAAATCATTTGCAAGTAGATTGTGTTAATGCAAACCTCGCACTCCAAAAAACCATTCTTCCTAGCCCTTGCCTGCCTTTCGCTTGCTGGCCTAGTTTCCTGTAATTCCTCTAGCGCCGCGTCTAGCGATATCGTGGTTTCTTTTTATCCGCTTGAGTTTCTTGCCTCGCGGATCGTCGGGGGAAAACTAAGCGTTTCTTCTATCGTCCCACCTGGAAGCGAACCCCATGACTTTGAACTGAAGACTTCCGACGTCATGAAACTCTATGACACCAAAGCAGTCTTTTTAAACGGCCTAGGAATGGAACCGTTCGAATCTTCGGTTAAAACACATCCAAACCTGGGCCCGAAAACCACCGTCCTTGCGGATTCGCTCGACAACCTGATCACTGTCATTCCTTCTACCGGAGGTTCCTATGTCGACCCCCATATTTGGCTCGATACAGATATCTACGCCACGATGGGGAAGGCGATGCTAGATAAAATCGTCACCATTTCCCCTGAAAACAGGGCCCTCTTTGAATCCAATTATGCTTCCCTCGTCGCAGACCTCTCGGCCCTAAAATCCTATGGCCAAGGGCTAGGCTTATCCGGAAAGACCATCGCTGTTTCGCACGACGCCTTCCGCTATATGGGACGGGAATTCGGATTCGAGGAACTCTTTATCAACGGCTTCTCCCCAAATGACGAGCCCTCTGCGAGCGCGCTTCAATCTCTTCTCGACGCGATCGAAGAAAAAGGCATCGATACCATTTTCTTTGAAGAACTCGAAAATCAGGATATCGCCACCTACATCGCCACGCAGACGGGAGCCAAAGTCGAAGTCCTTTCTCCCCTGGAAACAATCACCGAGGGCGAAAACTACTTTTCGGTCTACCGGAGGAACCTGGATAAAATCGCGGAGGCCAAGAGCAAATGATTCGTTTCGAAGACGTTTCTTTTTCATACGAGAATGCCGATGTGCTCCACCATGTTTCCTATACGCTAGAAGATGGGAAGTTCGGTGGAATCCTAGGGCCAAATGGCGGAGGTAAAAGCACGTTCCTTCGTCTGGCATTAGGACTACTGAAACCAACGTCCGGCAAGATTATCGTCACGGACGAGCGCATAGGATACTTATCCCAAAACACCGGCTTAGATGACCGCGCCTTCCCCTGTACCGTGGAAGAGCTCATCGCCCTAGGGCTAAGCGATAAAAAGAAGTTCTTCTTCAATCGAAACGACCGCGAAAAAATCCGCAATTCGCTCATCGAATTCGATTTATATCCCTTGCGAAAACGCCTTATTTCCACGCTTTCCGGCGGCCAACTCCAACGGGCGAGAATGGCAAAGGCATTAATCTCCAGTCCCTCGTTAATCGTCTTTGACGAACCCGATGCGGGAATGGATGAAGAAAACCATCATCACCTCATTCACACGATTGAAGAGTTGCACGCCAAGGGAAAGACGATCCTCTTCGTTTCCCATCACCCTCACGATCTTGAGCGCGCGGATCAGGTTCACTTCATCGAAGACGGCGACATCCTCACCTATGAGGCCGAGCTAGAAAGGGGGCATCACCATGTTTCGATATGAGTTCATGGTCATCGCTTTCGTAATCTGCATCCTCTTGGGATTCGTTTTTCCCGTCGTCGGCGCACCGAGTGTTTATAAGCGTCTCTCTTCTAGTGGCGATGCCTTGGCCCATTCCGCCTTGGCTGGCGTGGCGATTGGACTTGTGGCCGGATTCTCCCCGTTATGGGCTTCGATTGTCTCTTGCTGCGTCGCCTTCTTGCTCATCAATTTATTGCGGCGGAAATTCGGCAAGTTCGCTGAAATCGGCGTCGTGGTGATTTTGGCGGCCGCCGTCGCCATCGCGGGCATCCTTTCGGGTTATGCCAGCGCAGCCAATTTCGATTCGTATCTCTTCGGCTCGATTCTTCTGGTCACCCGAACCGAGCTATATGTCGTCATCGCCTTGACCGCCTGCGTCCTTCTGTTTGGTTTCTTCACCTATCTCCCGATGATGCATTCCCTTTATAACGAGTCCGAGGCCAAACTAAACAAGATTCCCGTTGGGATAATCGATATCATTCACTCCTTGCTTTTTGCCTTAACGGTCGCGATCGGGGCCAAGGTCGTCGGTAGCCTCGTCGTCACCTCAATGTTAGTTTTGCCCGTCGCCTCCGCCCTGCTACTTCGCCGCGGGTATCTCTTCACGACGGTCCTCTCGCTTATGTTCTCTTTGGGTTCGATGATCGGTGGTTTCTTCCTCTCCAACGCCCTCGATTGGAAACCGGGTGCGACTTCTGTCGGCCTAGCCGTCGCCCTGTTGCTTCTCGTCCTTGTGTATCGTGGCATTGCTTACCTTGCTTATAGGCAAAAGAAAAAGAAGGACGCACGCCCCTCTTAATCTTAAGATTATCATTCTTCCTCTTCGTGATATTCCGTATCGGTGATTCGGATTTTTTCGACCGTGAATTCGTCGGCCTTCAGGATTTCGAAATGGTAATGGAGGAAGTCGAATTCGTCTCCTGTTTCGGCAAAGCGATCGAGGATTTCCTGACAGAATCCCCCGATGGTGGCATAAGCCGTATCTATGGTTTCTTCCTCTTCTTCCGTTACGCCGATAAGTTCGAAGCAATCCTCAAGGTTCATCGAGCCTTGGACCACGTAAACGCCCTTGCCCTTTTCAACATACTCTTCTTCGATATCGTCGTTTTCGTCAAAGATATCGCCGACGAGTTCTTCAAGGATGTCTTCCATCGTGATGATGCCGTCCGTCCCACCATATTCATCGATGACGACCGCAATATGGATTTTGGTCTTCTTAAACTCTTCTAGTAGATCAAGGATCTGACGATTCCGCGGCACGACGATCGGTTTATAGATCAATGAAGCGACATCGACCTTCTCCTTTTTAAGGAGATATTTGCAAAGCACCTTTGTCGGCAAAATGCCGATGATGTTATCGATCGTCCCTTCGTAAACGGGGATACGCGAATATTCGAGGACATCCTTCTGTTCGATGAACTCATAAATGTCGTCTTCGATATCCATCGCCACGACATCGACGCGCGGAGTCATGATTTCATAGGCTTCGATATCGGAAAAATCGACCGCTTCGCGAAGCAACTCGGCCTCCCCTTCTTCGACAATGCCCTGCTCTTCGATTTCATCGATCATTTCATCGAGCACTTCCTCATCGATCTCATCTTCTTCCTTGGCTTTTTTGGAGAAGAGCTTGGCAAAGCCATGAAAGAACTTGGAAACAGGGAAAACGAAGATAAAGAACAAAACCTTCGAAATCTGAACAGGCACGACGAAGCGAAGGGCGAGCGCATAGGTAAAGCGCTTGCCGATGGCCTTGGGAATGAATTCGCAGAAGACGATGATGACTACGGTGAGGACAATCGTCGCGACGACTTCGCCCGCATTGAAGTTCGGGCCGTTATACGAAAGGCCGAGCAACGTCGTAAACGACGAAGCAAAGATGTTCGCGACATTGTTCCCAAATAAGATCGTCGAAATGGAGAGCTCGTAATCCTTAGCGAGCTTAAGGGCCTTGGCGGCCCGCTTATCCCCTTTTTCCGCCGCCTTTTCTAGGCGCGTCTGATCCACGGCCCCATAGACCATGTCGGCCGTAGAGTAAAACGCACTCAAAAGGAGGAAGAAGGCGACGATGACGTAATAGTACCAACGCATCAGGAGGACCTCCTCTTGCGCCGGACCCTAGGTTCTCCGATATCGGGGATGAGCTCTTCCAAGACATCTTCCATCGTGACCATGCCGATGACCTTCTTGGCCGTGTTGGTGACAAACGCGCAGTGCGTATGGTGCTTTTTAAAGCCGCGGAAAAGGTCATCCAGGCGGATGCTTTGCTGAACAAAATAAGGCTTTACAAGGCTTTTTCGAATCGGAGTTGCGGGGTTTTTTAGATAATTCGCCGTATAGTTTTTTACCAACAGAACCCCGACGAAATGGTCGTAGTCCTTCTTGTAGACGGGGATTCTGGAATAGGTGATGTCGGAGAGTTTTTCCTGTAACGATTCATGGGTCAAGCCATCGATATCGACCATAACCATCTTTTCTAACGGGGTGAAGACCTTCTTGACGGGAATCGAAGAGAACTCGAGGGCACTCTGGATCATCTCCTGCTGCTCTTCTTCGAGGACGCCTTCGTCGGTGACTTGTTCGACCGTGTTTTCGAAATCCTCTTCGCTGAACTCCGCCTCTTTCTTCTGGGCAAAGATCTTATCGATCAGCTTGCCGATACCTTCGAAGGCCAAAACGATAGGATAAAGAATCAATCCTAGACCATAAATCGGATAGGCCGTAGCCAAGGAGACCGTGTCCGGAATGGCTCTAGCAATCGTCTTGGGAAGCGTGTCACCTAGAAGATAGACGACAAAGGCCATGATGATCGAGCAGATAATCGAGGCCCAGGATTCGTCCATATACTGGGTAAAGAAACCCAAAAACAGCAACGTCGAAATCGCCGAACACGCGATGGTGACGAGGTTATGTCCAATCAAAACCGTGGTGAGGGCACGGTCAAATTTATCGATGAGCTTCAGGACGATTTTGGCATTGTGGCTGCCATTATCGGCCTTGATTTGCATTTTGAATCGGTTGCAAGAGGCTAGACCGGTCTCAGCAGCCGAGAAGAAGAACGATAAGAAGAGGAAGACGGCAATTAACGTCCACGACAACGGGTCTGGCACAGGCCAAATCACTCCTTTCCTAGCAGATGGTTGCTATGAAGACGGGTGCTATTATAGCGAAAATCGCGCCCACCGACAACGTAGGCGCGCATTAAAGCGCACACATTAGAGTTCGACGATGAAGTCTTCGAGGGGTTTCTTATCCGTGTGTTTGGGCGAGGGAGCATCCTGTTCGTCTTTATATCCGACGGGCAAGAAGAGAATCGGTTTCAGGTTTTTGGGCAGGTTGAAGATTTCCTGCGTCTGCTCGATGTCGAAAAGACGAACGATAACGCTGCCTAGACCTAGATCGGCCGCTTCGAGGGCCAACTGGGTCGTCACGATAGCCCCATCGATATCGGCGGTATTCACTTCGGGGTGGGCGGGATGGTTCCATACGGTGCCCATGTCGATGCACACGAGGAAGACAAGAGGAGCTCCATAGGTGCACGGGGTCGCTCTTTTTGCTTTTTCGATGGCCTCTTTCGAGCGGAGGACGAACACCTTCTGAGGCTGAAGATTCTTCGCGGTCGGCGCATTGCGAATCACTTCATATAAAGCGGCAATCTTATCCTCTTCCACGGGACGAGAGGAAAAGCGGCGGGTCGAATAACGAGATTTGCTAAGCTCTAGAAAAGACATATAAACTCCTTTTCTCTAATTGTAACAGAACGTTGAAAGATTCCCCCCTCTTATGCATAAATACCCCTATGAGCGAAAAAGAAAAGATGCTTCAAGGCAAAATCTATGAATCCCTCGAGGAACAATTGCTTAGTCGTCGCCGAGCGGTGAACGAGTTTTGCATCAAATATAACAATCTTCCCGAGGCGCATCCGGACCGCGCAGGTCTTCTTAAAGCCATCTTCCCTCACAGCGATGAATCCTTCTTCGTGAGAGGTCCCGTCTTCGTGGACTATGGTGAGAATGTCTATCTTGGGAAGGACGTCTATTTCAATTTCAATTTGGTCATCTTGGATGTTTGCCCCGTCCATATCGGCAACAATTGTTTCTTTGGTCCGAACATCTCGATATTAACCGCCCTTCACCCCCTCATCGCCTCTGAAAGAGAACTCTACTTCGACGAAGAAAAAGGCTATGTCACCAATCGAGAATATGGCAAGCCCATCACCATTGGGAATGACTGCTGGTTTGGTGGCAATGTCACGGTCCTCCCTGGTGTCACTATCCACGATAACGTTGTCGTGGGCGCAGGTTCGGTCGTAACGCACGATTTGGAAAGCGGTTATGTCTATGCGGGCAACCCGGCGAAGAAAATAAAGGAAATCAGGAAAGAAGACTCCATATTTCTTAAGAAAGAGCTCTGGTAGAACTCGCTAGTTTACCTAATCTTTGTATTTATGTCCGATGTATTCGTATTTTTCGACTTCGTATTCTCTGATAGTTTTGTATTTTCCTTCTTCTGGAACTTTCAGTGAAATCGAATCCATCAGGATGTTCGTCAGATGCTCGTATTCACTATATTGATCAATCGAAGCCAAAACCAAGGCGCTCCTAAAATACTTTGCGTGCCTCCCAATAAATTCGACATTCACTTTCAGCGATTTTTGCTTCATAAATAGATAAAGGAAGGTTGTCGTGGTTCTTGTGTTGCCTTCGCGGAAACAATGAATCCTCCACAGTCGAGAAATAAGTTTAACAATGGCCTCGATGGTTTCTTTTTTGGTCAAAGAATTCCATTCGACATCTTGATAATCTCTATCAAGTCTCTCTAAATCCCTGTCAATTTTGTGATAATCAGAATATTCAACAGATAAACCGTTAAGCACCGGTTCTTCCTTAAACATGTTAATTTTCCTGTTTTCTCCCGCCCAACCATAGAGATCGGAAAACAGGCGTTTATGGATCTTTTTGACATCGAAGACCGTTTTAACTTCGAATGGGTTGCTAAGCAGATTCGCAATGTTCAATGAGACAAACGCGTTTTCTGCCTCGTCTAATTCTTTGGAACTCTTTATGTTCAGTTTATTAACTAAAACGTTTGAATTTGGATAAAGGTATAGGTCTTTCATTGCTGGTAGTTCCTCAACAAAGCAAATTTGGCGGTTTCGAAATCAATATCACCCCTGGTATAGAGGTGAATGATTTTCTTCGCCTTGAGGGAAGGTTCTCCTCCATCGACTGTATTAATCAAATACGCCAGCCTTTCAACATCGTTTGATTCAGATTCCTCACAGTCCAGATTAAAAGGAAGTCCCTTCTTTAAAAGAACCTGCCTTAAAAACAAATCAATCGCCTGGCTTAACGATACTCCAATAACCTTTAGGATCCTTTCCGAACCTGTTTTGACCTCTGAATCGACTCTTGCGTGCACCACTTCGCTTTTCATTGTGTTTATCTCCAGCCATATTGTAACACATCTGTGATACATTTTCGGTGAAATAAAACGCACCCCTTCTTTTTTTAAGTCATGGGGACGCATTTGTTCTTATCTGAGCAGTTGATTCACTCAACAATATGATCGCAAATAAATTTATTAATCTGCTCTGTCATTAGACAGCAATTGAAGCAAGGGCCTTGGTATTTATAGCGTTGAAAAATGAGTCTTTTACTCTCTTGAGATTTTTTAATTATTTGAGCGATACGATCGCCTACCAAAGTTTTATTTAGATAATCAATATCTCCGCCTCTACTCAAATACTTTATTGGGTCATTCTGATATTCCTTGTGATATACCGCAAGTGTTTCGAAAGAATCTAGGTCTTCAACAAATTCTAGAACGAGGCACTCAAAAAAGTTTCTTAGAGCAATTTCATATTTCCTTCGAATTCTGCAATTTGTCCTAATGCTAACGGGATGCGGCTTGCAAAATCCGTTGAATATAGTTTGCATTGATTGTTGTACGCCCAAAGCGCATCCAAGATTGTTCCGTTCGGAAACTGTTTCTTATAAGCCGCTATCACTTCGTTGAATTGGTCATTTGTCATTTCATACGGAATTAAAGCTTTCCTTTGACAATAAGCATACGAAAGTTTATTTAAAACTTTGCCAGGATTGTTTTTATATTCAGATCTAGCCTTTATTTCTGCTTCGATTACGCTCATAGCTTGTCGTATTAATCTTTATAACCCGTGCCCGAATTATAAGGCGAGAGTGCATTGCAATATTGATCTGCCAGCAAATCGATAAATCAATTATAAACAAAAAGGGCAACTCACGAATGAATTGTCCATTTTCATTTGTCTGGGGCGCGATACGGGAGTCGAACCCGTTCATGCTCGGTTCACAGCCGAGTGTGTTCACCGTTTCACCAATCGCGCCACGGCCTGATTAATATATGCGCGAGAGGCCCTTAAGGCAAGGACTTTTCGTTTATTCCAAACCCATTTCGCCCATAATTTGCTTTGCAAGGCGCAAAATGGGCAGTTCCCGCTGCCGTACTAACCCCGAAATGAACTTATCATCCTGCCCTTCGACTAAGGCGATGGCCTGCTCAATCGGATAATAGTTCGTTTCCTGAATGAGGCTATCGCCTTGCGAAACGAAATGGATGCCGACCTTCTTTTTACGGCGCGCTAAGAAATAGTAATTGATGTTATGACGGCAAATGACGTTGTAATAGTCATCCACAATGCCGATAGGACATAGGACTTCGATTTCGTACCCGAGTTCTTCTTCGCATTCCCTTGCGGCGGCTTGCTCGGGACTTTCCCCACCGTCTACTCCACCACCCGGCGTTTCGAAATAAACCTGCTCATAAGGCATGCCGAAATCGAAGCGGCGAATGGTGTGGAGAGCGACATGATTGCTTTCATCCAAAACAATCGCCCTCGCCACGAGGCGATTCTCCTTTACCCCTACGAAAGGAAACTGGTCGTCTTGGAACTTGTATTCCTGCATCGAGAAGGATTTTACAAAAGTACCTCGCGCGGGAAAAGAGTATCATAGAGAGGATATGATCGTCCGCAACCGCATCATCGCCCTCCTCTATCGCATCGCCGCCTTTGCTTTGCTTTTGACGAGTTTCCAGTTCACGTGGATGGAATATTCCTCCTTTTGGACGGCTATGAGCGGCTTCGACATGCTGATGGGACTCATGATGGTTGTGATGTTTGGTTTTGTCATCGTCTTCAACCTCATCGACTTGCGGCATGGCATGCATGGAATGGCCGCGGGCCCCTATATGCCAATCGCCTTGCCCCTAATGGCCTTTTCGATGGTCGCTGGCATCGTCTATTTCGCCTATGTCCTTCCCCTGGGCTGCGCCCCGAATAGCTTCTTCTCCCTTGTCTTCCATGCCTTACTTATCATCGCGCCTCTTATCGAATGGCTTCTTTTCGACGAGAAAGGAACCGTCCGTTTCTCGACGGGGTTCGCGTTTATGACCCTAGCGATTTTCTATTATGTCTTCGGTTATTTCCGGACCGTCATCTGGCCGGAGACCCCGGTTTATGGAACGTTTGTCTACGCCTACCCTTGCCTAGACTTCCGTGACCCCCACATCGTGTTGGCCTCCTTCATCTACTTCGCAAGCCTATTGGGCGCGGTGACGTTAGTGATATTTCTCAATAACGTCTTCTGTGGCAAGTACCGCCGTCTCTAGTTCGTGCGGCGAAGCAACGCCCCGATTGTCGGGACGGACATAAAGGACGAGAAATTGATAATCACGTCCATGAAAGTCGCATGACGCGAGGCGACGAAAAGCTGCGTCAACTCCCCGCCCGTCGCGATGACCAAGCCGATCCCCATGAGGATCACTTTTTCGTGTTTGAGGCCTTTAAACGTCCGTAAGAACAAATCATAGAAAAGGCCCGTCAGCAAATAAAGCAATACATGGCCGAATCCTTTTCCGCCAAAAGTGCTTAAGGCAGAGACCTCGGCTTTGGTCAGATTCGACGAGAAAATCGCCTCATTGATCCATTCGCCCACCGAATTCCCAAAGGAAGAATAACCACTCGACCCGTTTGTCGAAAGATAAAAGGCGAGGAAGGTTCCCGTAAGAGCGAAAACGAGGAAGATGGCGCGTTTGACCACGGGTCTATTTTAAGCCACTTCGGCTTCCGTTTGGGGCTTTTTGGGAACTGGGCGCACGAATTCGCCTTCCTCCAAAGCTTTCGGAAGTGGGGTCTTGCCGCTTTTAAGGCAATGTTTGAAATACCACTTTCCGGGCGTCTTGCCCCTGCCGACAAGAAGGAACAGCGAAGAAAAACACCCGTCTTTGAAATAGAACTTCGTATAGGCGAATTGCTCGTTTTTCGCGTCAAAGCTCACGAAATCCGGGTTCTTAAGTATCTCAGTCACCTCATGGAGGAACTTGAGATAGGTATTGGGCATCCGGTTGGCGAGGTCATCGAGATCCTTCTCCCCAATATAGATCGCCACTTCCTCCGTAAGCGAAAGCCCGAGGGCACGTTCGGTCGAGCGGGCGATACGGCCGACCTTGATGGATTCGTTTGGTCTTTCCATAAATAGACCTCCTCACTCTTTCTATAGGCGATTTTTCCTGAACTCGAAGATTTTTCTTTTCGCCTGCTTAACGCTCGTGCGCGTTATAATGAAAGATGCAACGGAGATTCACCCATGAAAGCCAAAAAAGTCATCCTATCGTTATGCGCTTGCTTGCTCTGCTCTTGCGGAGGAACGGCCACCTCTTCGAGCGACCCCGCTTCTTCTAGCGAGCCCTCCAAGGAATCGAGCGTCGACGTTTCGTCTCTACCCTCTTCGGAAACCCCTTCTAGCGAGGCCCCTTCTAGCGAGCCTGCGCCCGGACCCTATTCGGAACCTGCGCCGGAACCTTCTAGCGAGCCTGCCCCCGGACCCTATTCTGAGCCAGAGCCTGAACCGTCCTCCGAGCCCGATCTTTCTAGCGAACCTAGCAGCGAAATTTCCTCGAAAGAGCCTGAAGTCTTCGACGGAATCAAGGTCTACTGCGACCCCACTTGGACACATATTTATGCATGGGTCGACAAAACCGAGCTCTGCGGATCCTGGCCTGGCACGGGGCTTAAGACCGCGGGGGATTGGAAATATTACGAATTCCCCGATTTGGATTTCATCAACCTCATCTTCAACCGCGGTAATGGCGGCGAGCAGACCACCGACATGAGTCTCAATAAGAAAGGCGTCTACTATTACCATAACGGCAAGTGGTCCACCGACGAACCCGGCCAAGGTACTTCCAGCGCCCAATCGATTGACACCTCCTTGCCACCTGTCTCTGCGGATAACTACCGCACCTTCTACCAGTTACTTGTCTATTCCTTCGCGGACGGAAACGGTGACGGCATCGGTGACTTCAAAGGCATCATCGATCACCTCGACTACTTAAGCGACCTCGGTATCGGCGCCCTTTGGCTCTCCCCCGTCCAACCCGCGGACTCCTATCATTCCTATGACTGCACGGACTATTACGCCATCCGTTCCTCCTATGAAGTGACCGTCGACGGCGTCAAATACGATTTCGCCAAGCTTCTTTCCGCTTGCCACGCCAAAGGTATCAAAGTCGTCATGGACATGGTCCTCAACCACACCTCCTCCAACCACGTCTGGTATTCGGAACACCGCGACTGGTATGGAAGCGATGACCGGTTCGGTTTCCCCGAATTCGATTTCGACAAGACCGTCGTCCGCGAAGCCATCAAAGACGTCGGCAAGTATTGGCTCAATAAAGGCGTGGACGGCTTCCGCCTAGACGCCGCGTATTGGGTCTATAACTCCGGTTATGACCGCGACGCGAAGAACTTCGCCTGGTGGCAGGAATTCTCTTCCGCCATGAAGGAAACCAATCCCGATTGCTACCTCGTCGGCGAAGTCCTCGACTACGATCACGACCTCGCCTTCGATTACACGGCCTGCGGATTCGATTCCACCTTCGACTTCGAAACGACCAAGCAGACCTATCAAGCCTTCAATGGTTCTGCTTCTTCCTTCGCGGGAGCCGTCCGTTCGGACCAGGACAAAATCCGCGCGATCAACGAAAACGCCATCATGGCCCGCGCCCTTTCCAACCACGACATCGGTCGTTTCTCGCAGCAGCACCCCGATTCCAGCGATGCCGCCTATTACATCGAAAACGAGAAACAATACAAAGCCGCGACCGCTCTTAACGCCCTCACCCCGGGCGATGCCTATATCTACTATGGCGATGAACTCGGCCTCAAAGGTACCTGCAGCGACACCCGCGAAGGCTGGTACTACGACATGAACTTCCGTACCCCGATGCCTTGGGGCGATTCCACCCGTACCAACTCCACCGCCTACTTCGAAAACTTCCACGGTCAGGGCATCACCACCTCGACCACTCTTTCCGGTAACTCGATCGAAGAAGACATCGCCGACCCCTATTCGACCTATAACGTCCTCAAGAAGGCCCTCGCCATCAAAAACGGAAGCGAAGTCCTCCAAAAAGGCCTCGTAAGCCCCTCTGCGATGAGCAAGGCCAACCTCGTCGACTACGCGGTTACCTATAACGGCAAAACCGTCCATTTCTATTGCAATACCTCCGCCACTTCCTCGCTTAGCATCGACGTGACTGGTACGTTGAAAGACACCATCACGGTCGCTGCGGGCGAAGTTACCCTTAGCGGCGGCAAACTCAATCTTCCCGCCTGCGCCATCGCGTTTGTGGAAGAGTAAGTGAAAGCCCCTAGCAAAGAAAAGCGAAAGGAAAGATAATCTCGTATATGGGAAACATCGAATACAAAGGCGAATCGCTCGCCGTCACCACTTTTGTCAAAGGCAGCCGTTTACCCGGCACCGTCAACCTCGCGGAACCCTTTCTCGTCGTCGCGGGAAAAAAGGCTTCCGTCGCCATCGCCTCGAATGACGAAGTCCCTGTCTTCTTCGCGGTGAAAGGCACCCTTGTCGGGGCTGCCAAAGTCACTCTCGAAGACGGTGTCGAAGAAGAATTCGCCAAACGTTTCCATGCGGCCATCACCCAGTACGGCCTTCGCCCGGAGACCATCGAGGTTTATGTCGGGCCTTGTCTAACCTTCTCCCACACCCACGTGGAACGCGCCCTTCTGGAACGTTTGATGGACCGCGGCTATCGCGCCGCCTGCAAGCGGACCGACGGTGTCGACTTCCTCGACCTGCCCTTGCTCCTACTCATGCAGATGAGACGCGAAGGCGTGAAGATGGCCAACATCCATATCGGCGACTACGACACCTTCGAAAATCCCGAGTTGCTCCACTCCAAACTCCGGGGCGATACGGAAAACAATCTAAGCGTCGCGAACCTCATCGCCTAAGCCCATAACGAAAATAGGACTTCAGCTCGAAGTCCTATTTTTTCGTCTCATTGGTTTTCTTTTTGGATCTTTTGGCTTCTTTAGCCTTCGCCTTTTGAGCCCGTTGATGTTCGCGGACCTTCTTGTTATGGGCCATGATGTTCGCTACTTCTTCCGGCGTAAACTCATCATAATCCATGAAGTTCAGGCGTTTGATCTTCATATCGTCTCGGTCTTTTTCGACGCGCTCGGGGAGAGCCTCATATTTCGTCGGCATCTGATCCGCTTCATGCCCTTCATAAACGGTGATCTGCTGATGCGGAATCCGGATACCGGCTCGTTTCAAGGCGTCATAGCCGTGGTCATGGATATAGAAATAGATATCCCAGTAATCTTCGATATCGACGTAGCAAGTCAAGAACATGTCCAAGGAATCCGGCTTGATCGCGTTCAAACGGCATAGAGGGGGCGGGTCGAGCTTCACGCGGCCATCCGACTTCATCACGTCGACGAGAATCTGGCGGACTTGTTCCAAATCGGTATCGTGGGCAATAGGCATATGAATGGCGACACGGCGGACGCCGAGCGCTTCGAAATTGGTGACGCAGCTATTGACCATCTTCGAATTCGGAACCATCACGCGGGTCGAATCGTAAGTCTTAAGCGTCGTGAAGAGCAGATTGATGCCAATGATCGATCCTTCTAGACCATCAACCTGGATGTAATTGCCTTCCTTATAGGCGCGGCTGAAGACGAGGACGATGCCCGCGGCGAGGTGCGAGAGAAAGTCCTTCAAGGCGATACCAACGGCTAAGATCGCGGCGGAAAGTCCCGCCGTAAGGGCGGTGATAGGCACCCCCATCATTCCCAAAAGGATCAGGATGAGGAAAATCCAAAGGAGAATCTTTATCAAAAGCCCAAAGAAGCGGACGGCGATTTCGTTGACGTCCCTCCTGCGCATGATGAAACGGGTAAAGCGGACGATGATATAAATGAGCAGGACGCCGAAGATGAGGACGGCGAACCAGGTGATGATATTCCAGATGTTTGAGGCAAAGAAATTGCAGATGCTATTCCAAAACGCCTGAATCTGTTCCCAAAAGGTCGGATTCTGGGGAGTCGTACCCGAAGAAGAGGAATCCGATGGTGCCGCGGAACTAAGCAACGGGAAGAGAAAACTCATAGGCGTATTATACACAAGACCCTCTTATAGAGAGAAGTCCCCCTCTTTGAGCCAACCGATTTTACGGAAGAGCAAATCGACGAGGAAGACAAGGAGAATCGGACCTACGAGGCAGACGGACACCAAAAGGACCCAAAGAATCCAATTGTCGTAGCCAATCGCCCCGAGGAAATTGATCGGGCCGACGAGGCCAGACGTACCCATGCCAGCTCCGACAGAAAGGGCGGATACGCTGCCTGAAACAATGCCATCCAGCGGGAAAAGCATCGCAAAAGGCCCTAGAATTGCCGAAACGATGATGGTGGGAAGCCAGATGAGCGGCTTGCGGATGATGTTTTTGAATTGGAGCATCGAGGTGCCGATACCAACCGCCAAGACCGAGCCCCACTTGTTATCGTGAGCCGTATGGACGGCAAAGCCGAGCATCTGGACGCAGCAACCGATAAGCGCACTGGCCGCGGCAAGCGGAACATTGCCGATTTGTATGGCGACGCAGATGGCAACCGAAGAGATCGGCGCGGTCAACGCCATGCCCGTCAAAACGGAGATGATGATGCACATGAGGAACGGCACTGCGGCAAAGGAAACGCGGATGAGTTCCCCTAAGCCTAGCGTCACATAATGGACCCACTGGGCCAGCAAGAAGGAATAAAGCATCGCGACGCCAATACCGAGCAAAGGTACCAAAAGCATATCCACGGGTGTCTTCTTTTTAAGAATCCGGGTCAAGGCGAAATAAGCACATAAAGAGGCGAGATAACACGAAAGCGGGTCGCCGATCGAGATGACCGACCACTGCTGGTCGCCAATCCAATGGAACGCATAGTTGCCGATCATACCGGCCGCCATGACCGCGACCATCTGCACGCCGTTACGCTTGGTCGCGATGGCAACGCCTAAGCCGATGCCCGCGCCCATCAACGCCTTTAACGCAGCCGAAAAGACAAGGATGCCCTCCATATGGGGAATCTTGCCGAAAAGGTCGAATATGGTGCCGATAATAAGGGTTCCGAATAAACCGATGGCCATGCCGTTTGTCGTCTTCATGAGGAAGTCGCGGCAACGGAGGAAGAAAGTCTTGCGTGAGTTGTCCATGCGCATAAGTTTATGCGTCCTCGCACCGCACGCAAGCAAAAACGCGCGTACGGGCTTTTGTTTTATGCAAAACGGGCTCATAATATGGCCAATATGGCGAAGGTCAAAGAATACCTGATCCGCTTTGTGCGTTTCCTCGGTTTTCGGCGCAACTCCGAATACGTGAAGGAATATCTCAATACGACGAATCTTCGTATGACGATTTCGATGTGCCTTGTCATCTTGGGCATCGAGATCTGGATGATCATCCGCCAGACGACAAAGTATTACATTCCTTTGGTCGCCGCAGGGACACTTCAGCCTGGCTTTGCAGCCTTTTGGACCTACACCGGAAACTTCTGGCTGCTCCTTTCGATCGCCTTGTCCATTTTGGCTTTCTCCGTCTGCAAACTCTATTTCAAAAACCAAAAGGCGCGTTTCCTTTTAAATCTGGTCCTTGGCATCATTGCTCTAGGCATTTCCTTGATGGTCATCTATTCGTCCAGCATCGGAAGGTTTTCCAACTGGGCGGACGAAAAGCACATCTACACCAATATCTTCACCATCATGGTTTACGCCCTCGGGGCGGTTTATTCTGCGGGCATTTTAGCCTATACATGCCTCGCCTATTTCAAACGGCTTGAATTCCGGTTCCTCTGCCAGTTCATCATCGCCGTCTTCGGTATCATCTGCCTCGTCTTCGGCGTCATGGTCTCCATCTCCGACTTCCTGACGACCGTTAATGTCAACGGGCAAAGCGTCCTCCAATACAAACAAATCATCTGCTTCCTGACGATGATCGTCTATACGGCCTGCCTTTTGGTCTATCGCCCCATCATTTCCTTTGCCGTCTTAGGCGCGGTCTTCTATGGGTTCTATGCCCTCCTTCTTTCCGTCGATAGCATCCGCCCCTTCCCCGAAGGCGACCAGGTCAATTACCTTACCTTCGTCTTGATGCTCGTCGTCGTTGTCTCCGCCATGTATAGCCAAAGGCTTAACGACGCGATCAAATCCGAAGAGCTCGAGTTCAAAGCCAAATACGATGCCCTCACCGATTTACATAACTTCGACTATTTCGTCTCCACCATCGGCGAACGGATGAAAGACCCCTATTACCCTATCGAAAACAAAGTTTTCCTCTATGTCGATATCGATGATTTCAAATCCTATAACGACCGCCGCGGCTTTAATAAAGGCAACGAACTGATCAACGAAATCGGTAACCGTTTCCTCCGCCAATTCGGACAGGACAATGTCGCCCACGTCTTCGCCGATCGCTTTGCGATCCTTGCGGATGCAAAAGATTTCGAATCCCGCATCGAACAGGTTCGCCGCGATGTCATCGACTATGACCCCGTCGCTTCCGTCCACCTGAAATTTGGTTGCTACCGTTATCACCGCCGCGATGAAGACCCACGCCGTGCCTTCGACAAAGCCCGTTATGCCGCAGGATTGGTCCATGGCAACGACGAACGGCTCTATGTCGAATACGATGACGAACTCGATAAAGCCTCCCATTTGACGCGCCGCATCATCCATAGCATCGACCAAGCGATCGAAGATGGCTCGATCCACCCCTACTACCAGCCCGTCGTCTGGTCTAAAGACGGCACCCTATGTGGCGTTGAAGCCCTCTGCCGCTGGGTCGATTCGCGTTATGGCTTTATCTCCCCTGACCAATTCGTACCCGTCTTAGAAAACGCCCGCGAAATCCATAAGCTTGACACCTGTATCGTCGAATCGGTTTGCCGCGACATCCGTCATGGTTTAGATAACAACCTTCCCGTCGTTCCCGTCTCCATTAACTTCTCCCGACTGGACTTCGAGTTAATGGATCCCGTGGAATTACTTGAAAAGTTGGTCAACAAATACCGCGTTCCCAAGAACTTCCTCCACGTCGAAATCACCGAGTCCGCCCTTTCCGAAAATCCGGACACCCTTAGAAAAGGGATCGCGCGCCTACGCGAACTTGGCTATGCCCTATGGCTTGACGATTTCGGTTCGGGTTACTCCTCCTTTAACGTTCTTAAGGACTTCCATTTCGACGTCTTGAAGATCGATATGCAGTTCCTTAGTAACTTCGCCGAGAACAAGACGGCGGGTATCCTCATCGATACCATCGTCAAGATGTGCGAACGCATCGGTACCCGTACCTTGACCGAAGGCGTCGAGACCAAAGAAGAGGAAGACTTCCTTAAATCCATCGGATGCGAGAGGCTCCAGGGCTACCGTTATGGCAAGGCAATGCCGCTAAACGAGCTTCGCGATAAGATCGAAAAAGGCGAACTCATCGTTTCCGACAAAATCGATTAAAACCTGCAAAAAGCCAGGCAAAAGGAAAAGCGGCGAGGATTCGCCGCTTCTTTTTGCTCGTTAGACAACCGATAGTTTTTTGAAATGCAGGACCAATAAGCCAATGCCAACGGCAACGTCTAATAGACCCCATAGCATCGGGATATAGCTCACGATGCCGAACATCGTAATCGCGACGATGACATTGCCTAAGATAAAGAAGGCAAAGCCCAGAACATAGCTCTTATCCTCGTAATCGCCTACGTTAGAATCGGCGCGGATGGCCTTGACGAAGAAGATCGAGGCGACCGTCATCAAAACGAAGAATAGGCCATAAGTGACCCAGAAGTAGACCAGGTTACCAGTCGTGCAATGGGTCAGGTAATCGGCGATCCGATAATAAGTGACTTTGACTTCGCTCTCGTTTTTGACGACATAGACAGGCAAGAGGAAACAAAGGAAAGGCAAATAGGCTAAGACAAGCCCCAAGAGACAAATCCACTTTTTCGCGTTCCATTTTTTCATCAGTACTTCTCCTCCTGGCGTTTGTGGTTCACGTCAAGTTTCGCTAGATAGGCTTCGATGACTTCCTTTTCGTCATAATCGAAAAGCGGGATGAGGTTCAGATAATCGCCAAACGCTTTTGCGTAATGGTCGACGTCATAATGTTCGAGCATCTCGTCCACGTCCTTGTGCACGAGAAGGATCGCTTTGGTAAGGTCCTTCTCGCGGACATGGAAGTAATGCTTATACTGCGATACCCCGAGCGGGATGCCTAGGCTTAGCAGGAAATGCAAGCCGTCGGCATACTCGTCGAGGATCCTTTCTTTGGGGGAAGGCCCTTTGAGGGACCAATACTTGAAGCAACGGGTCTCGTTGGCAAACTCCCCTAGCTCCGTGAGCAAGGCCAAAACGCGGCGTTCAAACGTCGATTCGTACGTCACGTTGTGCAAAGAGGCGATAGACGCGTCAAGTTCCGCTTGCAAAGGAAATAACGGCGTCACGTCGATGAAGTCGCCAGTCATGGGAATTAGGCTTCGGGTTTAAGCTTCTTCAGGCGCCAGATGTCGCGGTTATATTCTTCGATCGTACGGTCGGAAGTGAAGTAACCGGAACCGGCGATGTTGCAGATGGCGGCATGGGCCCACTTCTTGCGGTCCTGATACATGAGGTCAGCTTCTTCGCAGGCCTTGTTGTAGCCATTGAAGTCGGCGAGGACGAAGAACTGGTCGTTATGCGATATGATTTCGTCGAAGATCATGCGGAAGCGGTTGGAATCGCCTTCGCACCAGGGGCCCGAGAAGAGGGAATCCATGATGTTCTTGACGCGCATATCGTTGTTGTAGACGTCCCAAGGCGAATAGGAGCCTTCGTCGACCATGCGCTGCACTTCCTCGGCCTTAAGACCGAAGATGACTTCGTTTTCATAACCCGCAAAGTCGGCAATTTCGATATTCGCGCCGTCTAAGGTACCAAGAGTCACGGCGCCGTTCATCATGAGCTTCATGTTGGACGTACCGGAAGCTTCTTTGCCCGCGGTGGAAATCTGTTCGGAGATATCGGCGGCCGGGATGATCTTCTCGGCGAGGGAGACGCCATAGTTTTCGACGAAGACGATGCGGATGTATTTGTTGATGTCCGGATCGTTATTGACGACCTTCGCGACGGCGAGGATCAATTCGATGATCTTCTTCGCGTAGGTGTAGCTAGGCGCGGCCTTGGCCCCGAAGATGTAAGTATGCGGGGTGATCTTGAAGGAAGGATCTTCCTTGAATTTCTGATAGAGATAGATGATATGGAAGACGTTGAGGAGTTGTCTCTTATAGGCGTGTAGACGCTTGATCTGGACGTCGAAGATGGAATCCGGATCGATCTCGAAGCCATAGGTCTTCGCGACGAAGGCGGCGAAATCGCGCTTGTTCTCGGCCTTGATTTCGAGGAACTTCTTCTGCACTTCTTCATCATCGGCATAGGCGCGGAATTTGCCGATTTCGTTTTCGTAATCGGTCTTCCAGCCTTCGCCGATCTTCGAAGTGATGAGGTTGGCAAGGCGAGGGTTGGCATACATCAACCAGCGGCGGTGCGTGACGCCGTTGGTCTTGTTGTTGAACTTGGTCGGATAGAGGCCATAGAACTCCTTGAAGGTCATGGCCTTGAGGATGTCCGTATGGATCTTGGCGACGCCGTTGACGGAGAAGACGGTGCAAATGGCCATGTTGGTCATGTGAATCTGGCCGTCCTTGATGATCTGCATCGCATAACGCTCGGCGGAACCGACGTTCTTCTCGTTGAGATAGAGGTTAAAGCGGCGGTTGATTTCCTCGATGATCATGTAGACTCTCGGAACGAGTTGCTGGACGTATTGGACCGGCCACTTCTCGAGAGCTTCGGGCATGACGGTATGGTTGGTATAGGCAAACATCCTGGTCACGATGTCCCAAGCGGCATCCCAGCCGTAGTTATATTCGTCCATCAAAAGGCGCATGGCCTCGGGGATGGCGAGAATCGGGTGGGTATCGTTAAGCTGGAAGACGTAGAGGTCCGGAAGCTTGTCGAGGTTGCCATAGCGGCGGTTGACCGAACGCATGGTGGACTGCAAGCCGGCCGAGACGAGGAAGTACTGCTGGCGGAGACGGAGCATGCGGCCATGCTCGGTGGAATCATCGGGATAAAGGCCGTGGCAGAGCTCACGTAGCGTGGTCAAATAGGATTCGAACGTCTGGTCGGTCGGGAGGTGATGTTCGCTCGGTTCGGCAGACCAAAGGCGGAGCGTATTGGCGACCCCGTTGCGGTAGCCCGGGACGGAGACGTCATAAGGAACGGCGCGGACGCAGGTGGCGTTCACCGTGCGCATACCATATTCGCCGTTAGCCTTGATATAGGTTTCGGAATTGCCATAGAACTTGACTTCGACCGCATGCTTGGGCTTACGGACTTCGAAGACGAAGCCGTTGGAGAGCCATTGGTCGGGAAGTTCGATCTGCTGGCCATGACGGAATTTTTGGCGGAAGAAGCCATATTCGTAACGGATGGTGTTGCCGTGTCCAGGATAGCCAAGCGAGGCGATGGAATCGAGGAAGCAGGCGGCAAGACGGCCTAGACCGCCATTGCCAAGGCCGGCATCGGCTTCCATGTCTTCGAGTTCGCCGATGTCGATGCCAAGTTCTTCAAGGCCATCGCGGGCGACCTCGTAGATGCCGAGGTTCTGCATATTGGAGGTCAGCAAGCGCCCCATGAGGAATTCCATGGAGAAGTAGACGAGCTGACGGCGATCGTCGCGGAGGATTTCCTCGCGGGAAGCGCGCCATTCGCGTCCGGCGTAGTCGCGGACCATTTCGCCGAGGACTTCGTAGCGCTCGGTGATGTGGCTTGAAGCGACGTCGCGGCCGTACTTGTCGATCAGGCGGCGCTCAAACGTCTCTTTAAAGTCTTTTTTATTGTCAAACATAGATAATCTCTTTCGTGGTTATTTCTTTTTCGCGGGAGCTTTCTTGGCCGCCGGTTTCTTGACCGGGGCGGGTTTTTCCTCGGGCTTAGGTTCTTCCTTGGGCTCGATTCTCCTCTTGAGGATCGAAGCGGCGAAGCCACCGAGCTTAAGGGCCATCTTGCAGGGTCTGCCTTCGGGGCCGGGGCCGGGGACGGAGACCGAGGGGGCTCCGCTATACTGGTTCCAACCGCCATAGACATCCTTGTCGGAATTGAAGATCTCGTCGTAGATGCCTTCGCGCATGGTGCCGATCTCGTACCATTCGTACCAGTTCGGGGTCATGTTGAAGACGAAGATGAGGTCGCTATCCCCTACTTGACGTTCGAAGGCGAAGACCGACTGGTCGCTATTGTCGACCATCAGCCACTGGAAGTGGGCCGGGTTATGCTCTTCGTAATGCATCGCGGGTTCGGCCCTGTAGATGAGGTTCAGGTCACGGACGAGGCGACGGACGGAATCGTGCTTGGGGAAGGAGAGCAGGTTCCATGGGAGGGAACGGAGTTCGTTCCATTCGTCGAAGGAGGCGAGCTCATTGCCCATGAAGGTCAATTTCTTGCCGGGGTGGGCGAACTGGTAGGTATAGAGGTTACGGACGAGGGCGAACTTCTGATCGTAATCGCCCCACATCTTGTTGATGATGGTGCCCTTGCCGTGGACGACTTCGTCGTGGCTAAGCGGCAGGAGGAAGTTTTCGCTATAGAAGTACGCCATCGAGAAGGTGAGCTTATTGTGCTCGTACTTCTTGTAGATGGGGTCCTTACCATAATACTTGAGGGTATCGTTCATCCAGCCGAGGTCCCACTTGTAGTCGAAGCCGAGGCCGCCATATTCGATCGGATGGGTGACCTTGGTGAAGTCGGTGGAGTCTTCGGCGATCATCATGACCGAGGGGTGGGCATAATGGATCTTGCCGTTGAGGCGGCGGATGAATTCGGTCGCGCCGGTATTCTCGCCGTTAGCTTTGTTGCCATCCCAGAAGACGATGTTGGAGACCGCGTCGACGCGGATGCCGTCGAAGTGGAAGTATTCGAGGAAGTAGTTCATCGCCGACATCAAGAAGGAACGAACCGGATCCTTGCCGAGGTCGAACTGGGCGGAACCCCAGGGCGAGAGCGTATGGGCGGGATCGCTATATTCGTAGAGGTTCGTGCCATCGAATTCGCGGAGCGCGTAGGAGTCGACCGCGAAGTGGACGGGGGCGAAGTCGAGGATGACGCCGAAGCCCGCGCGGTGCATGCGGTCGACGAAGCTCATGAGCTGCTTTGGGTTGCCATAACGGCTATCAACCGAGTAGAAGCCCGTCGCCTGATAGCCCCAGGAACCATCGAAGGGATACTGGGTAATCGGCATGATTTCGACGTGGGTGAATCCGTTTTCCTGGAGATAGGGAATCAGGTAGTCGGCCACTTCCTCATACGAGGGGTAGCGGTCGCCGATCTTGCCCTTCCACGAGCCGAGATGGACTTCGTAGATGGACATCGGGGCATCGAAGTTGCGGGAACGTCTGGAGAGCCAATCGCCATCCATCCACGGGAAGTTTTCGATGTCGAAGATCCTGGAGCAGGTCTGCGGGCGATATTCGCTATAGAAAGCGAAGGGGTCGGCCTTGTCGACATATTCGCCGCGGGCGTTCTTGAAGTGATATTTATAAGAGAGGTAGTCGTGAAGACCGGGGATGAAGGTTTCGTAGACGCCCGAGGGGTCCACCTTGTTCATCTTGTTGGCGCGAACGTCCCAGCCGTTGAATTCGCCGATGACCGAAACGTCGTTGGCCATCGGGGCGTAGAGGCGGAACCAGACGCCGTAGAGTTTGTCTTTGACTTTTACCTTTTTGGGTTTGCCGCCCTTTTTCGCGGCGGGAATCGTCTCCTCTTTGTCGACTTCGATGTAACCGAAGTGGGCGCCGAAATAACGGAACGCCTCGATGGATTGACCCATCAGATAATCGTACAGAATACCGTATGCCATATATATCTCCTGAAAATGGTTAACGCTATTATAGCCCAAAGCGCGCGCATTGGCACATGAAAGTGCGCGTACGCAAAAAATAAAGGTAATCCATAAATAATAAAGGTCTGGCTTATTCCATAACCCCCGTCCCGCGGTGTATCATTCTCCTGTTCAACTAAGGAGCATAAATATGTACAAAGTCATGGCCGTCAACTGCGGCTCTTCTTCCCTCAAATTCAAGCTTTATGAAATGCCCGAAGAGAAGGTTCTCTGTTCCGGCAACGTCGAGCGTATCGGCCTCGAAGAAGGTATCTTCGGCATCAAATATAACGGCGAGAAAGTCGAAATCAAACAACCCATTCCCGACCACGCCGTCGGTGCCAAACTCGTCCTCGAAGGCCTCACCAAATACGGCATCATCAAATCTCTTGATGAAATCAAATGCGTCGGCCACCGCGTCGTCCAAGGCGGCAAATACTTCTCTTCCAGTGCCGAATTCGACCAGAAGAACGCCGACATCATCGAATCGCTCACCCCGCTCGATCCTCTTCACGCCCCGGCCCACATCACCGGATGGAAGGCGTTCTGCAAAGCACTCCCCGGCGTTCCCGCGATCGCTGTCTTCGATACGGCCTACCACCAGACCATGGAACCCGAGGACTACCTCTTCCCCGTTCCTTATGAAATGAGCGAGAAATACGATTGCCGTAGATATGGCGCTCACGGCACCTCCCACAATTACCTCGCCGACACCGCCATCGACCATTACTTCGGCGGCAAGAAGGAAGGCACCCGCATCCTCTCCTGCCACATCGGCTCCGGCTCCTCCTTATGTGCCATCAAAGACGGCAAATGCGTCGCCACTTCCATGGGCCTCACCCCGTTAGGCGGCGTCATGATGGGCACCCGCACCGGCGACCTCGATCCCTCCGTCATGGATTACCTTTGCACCTGCACCGGCAAGGACGTCGACGAGATGTATGACATCTTCAACAAGAAATCCGGCCTCCTCGGTGTCTCGGGCGTTTCTAGCGATACCCGCGACGTCGAAGACGCGGCCAAGAAAGGCAACGAAAGAGCTCTCCTCTCCGCCAAACTCTTCGCCCGTAGAGTCGCCGACTACATCGGCCAATACTATGTCCGTCTCGGTGGCGCCGACCTCATCATCTTCTCGGCTGGCATCGGCGAAAACAGCGACTACTTCCGTGAACTCATCCTTAAGGATGTCGAAGAAGCTCTCGGCCTTGATATCGATTACGCCAAAAACGTCGGCCTCCGCGGCAAGGAAGAAGTCCTCTCCACCCCCAAGAGCAAGATCAAAGTCGTCGTCCTTCCGACCGATGAGGAAGTCATGATCGCCCGCGACTGCCTCCGGAGAATCGAGAATGGCCACCTCTAAGTTCGACCCCTCCATGGAGGCGTTCGAAAAACGTTTCCACAAAGCCTGCTCCGCGTTGCGGTCCGCCATCAAGCGGTATGACGCGATCGTCGTTTTCCGCCACCAGCACCCGGACTTCGATGCCCTCGGCTGCCAGATGGGTCTCGTCACCTTCCTAAAGGACAACTTCCCCGAAAAGGAAATCCATTTCGTCGGCGACCATCACCCCACCTTCACCCCGCGCATCTATCCCCTTCCCGAAGAGCTTCCCCTCTCCTGGTTCAAGGAGCATAAGTTCCTCTCCATCGTCCTCGACGTCGGGGACCACGAACGCATCGCCGACCCCCGTTACAAGATGGGTGGCTACATCGCCAAGATCGACCACCACCCCTGCAAAGCCGAGATCGCCAAGACCGCGACCATCGTCGATTTGGACGCCGGAAGCTGTGCAGAACTTGTTGCCGATTTCTGCTTCCACTTCCCTGGCACGAAAATGTCAGCCGAAGCGGCGAAATACTTCTATTCCGGCATCGTCGGCGACACGGGGCGCTTCCTCTTCTCCTCCACCTCGACCCATACCTTCGCGGTCGCGGAAGAACTATTGAAGAGCAAGTTCGACATCTCCTCGATTTATCAGAAGATGTATGAGAAATCTCAGACTTCGCTCCGCTCCTTGGCCTATGCCCTTAGCCATTACGAAATCACGCCAGACGGCGTTGCCTATTACCTGATTTCCGATGCCGCCTTAAAGGAACTCGGCATTCAAAACGACCAAGGCAAGGAACACGTCAATATATTCTCCAACATCGAAGGCATCAACGCCTGGTGTTCCATCACCGAAGACGCCGATCCCAAAGACCCCTGCTGGCGCATCTCCATCCGTTCCAAGGCGGTCGATATCTCGGGCGTTGCCAACCAGTTTGGCGGCGGCGGACATCCGCAGGCTAGCGGCGCGCGAATCGATACTCTTGATGACCTGCCGAGGTTCCTCGACGTACTGGGAAGCCTCTTCCGTTAATCCCAAAACCCGAAACGCGACCTTATGGTTGCGTTTTCTTTTGCGCCCGCCCCTGTTTATACGAGGCTTTCGATGATGGTATAATCATCGAGCCAATGGAATTCCTGCCCCTAAAAATCTGCTCGGGTTATAGCTTTTTGCGAAGCGGTCTTTCCTTGCGCTCCATCGTTGGTTTAGCCAAGAAAGCGGGACAGGCTTACTGCGCCGTTTCCGACTATTTCACGTTGACTGGTTACCCCGAGTTGACTGCCTTATGCGCTTCTCAAGGTATGACCCCCGTCTATGCGATGGACGGCCATTTCGAAGGGTATGAATTCACATTCGTTTTGCTAAACGAAGTGGGCTATAAAAACCTTATCGCCATGGCTTTGGAAGCCTCTAGAGGCGAGGTGAAACTCGATTTCCTCTATCAGCATAAAGAAGGGCTTCTTCCCATCCTTGATTTAGCCTCGGCTCCGCTTCGCCAAGCAGCCCAGCGCGGCCAAGATTCTTTTGAGGAAACCTTGCACCTCATCTTCCATTATCTCCCCACCCTCCGTCTAGGCATGCCCTATCTACCTAAAGAAGGCGAATACCTCACGTTTTTGCGTTCCTTCTTGGCCAATCATCCTTACGATTGCCTCGCCCTCCCTTCGATCCGTTACGCTAGAAGGACCGACGCGATTGCCCTCTCGATCGTCGAAGCCATCGCGAACGATACCCAACTCGAAGAAAAGAAACTCTCGGGCGACCAATGGTTCCTCGATCTTCCAACCCTCGAATCCTATTACACCGAAGAAGAATTGGCCGCGACGACCTCCTTCCTTGGCGATATCGACTTCACCTTCCGTAAACGTAGAGGCGCCCTGCCCCATTATCCTTGCCCCGAAGGATACGATTCGGATTCCTTTTTGGAAAAGCTTGCCAAAGAGGGCCTAGACAAATACGTTCCTGGCCATGGTTCTGAATACGACACTCGCCTCGCTTACGAACTTTCCGTCATCAAACGGATGGGTTATAGCGACTATTTCCTTATCGTCTACGACTATGTCGCCTTTGCCAAAAGCCATGGCATCCTCGTCGGACCCGGCCGTGGTTCGGGCGCGGGAAGCTTGGTCTCTTTTGCCCTCAATATTGTTACACCCGACCCCATCAAGTACGGCTTGATGTTCGAACGTTTCCTCAACCCGGAACGACAATCGATGCCCGATATCGACGTCGACTTCGCCGATATCCGCCGCGACGAAGTGGCCAGCTACCTCCAAGGCAAATATGGCCATAACCGCGTCTCCCATATCGTCACCATGCAGACCTTGGGCGCGAAAGCCTCCATCCGCGATATCGGCAGGGTCTATGGCTATGAGCCTCGCCATATCGATACCATCTGTAAAACCATCCCCTCCTACCCCGCTTCTACCTTAGGTGAGAACTATAAGAACAACGAAGCCTTCCGCACCCTCGTCGATAGCGATCCCTACTACCTCGAAATCGTCGGATTGGCTGCCAAAATCGAAGGGTTGCCTCGCCAAGCGGGCCTTCATGCCGCCGGCATCGTCCTCTCCGATTTGCCGCTTGAACAAGTCGTTCCCGTCACGGATAACCCAGGCGTCGGCTACGTCGCCCAATACGAGATGAATTACCTCGAAGACCAAGGTTGTCTCAAAATGGATCTCCTCGGTTTGCGGAACCTCACCATCGTCGGCCAAACCCTCGACCTCATCCAAAAGACAGAGGGCAAACATCTCGAAGCCGAGACGCTCCCTTACGATGACCCCAAAGCCATCGCCCTCATCGCCAAAGGCAAGACCATGGGCCTCTTCCAACTCGAATCGCAAGGTATGGGGCGGGCGATTGTTAACGTCAAGCCCACCACCTTCTCCGACGTCGCCGCCATCTTGGCCCTTTACCGTCCTGGCCCGATGGCCAATATCCCCTCGTTTGCTAGGCGTAAGCAAGGCAAAGAACGTATCACCTACCTCTGCCCGCAGCTAGAACCGATCCTAAAAGAAACGTATGGTATTCTCGTCTACCAAGAACAAATCATGCAGATTTGCACCGCTTTGGCCGGGTTTAGCTATGGCCAAGCCGATTTGTTCCGCCGCGCGATTTCCAAAAAAGATGCCGCAAAACTGGCTTCTTTGGAGACGGGTTTCCTGCAGGGATGCCATAAAAACGGCATCGACGGGGAGACCGCTAGGAAGGTTTATGACCTCATTTTCAAGTTCGCGGATTATGGCTTCAACAAATCTCACGCCGTCGCCTACGCGATACTCACCTGCCAGATGGCTTATTTGAAAGCCCATTATCCGCTTCCCTTCTACTGCGCCATCCTCGACGGCACCTCGTCCAATGATGGCAAGTTCGCCCCCCTCGTCGCCGAAATCAAAGCCGAATCCATCCGCTTCCGCGTCCCCGACGTCAACGCTTCGTCTTATCGCTTCTTGCCGGTCGGGATGACCATTCTTTTCCCGCTTACCGCGATCAAAGGAATCCCTGGCAATTTGGCGTACCGCATCGTCGAAGAACGAGAGTTGCACGGCCCTTTCAAAGACGTCTTTGATTTCCTTTCCCGTTGCAAGGGATTCGGCATCAATTTGCAACTCCTCATCCGCTTTATCGACGCGGGCGCTTTGGATTGCTTTGGCATCTCTAGAGCCTCTCTTCGCCAACTCGCCCCCGCCGCGCTTAGCTACGCGGAGATGTTCACCGCCGATGGTGGAGGTGCCCTACTAGGTCTCGATTTCCCAAAGCCCGAAATCCCCTATGTCGAAACCGACCGCAATGCCGATCTTCTCGAAGAACGTGAAGTGCTTGGGCTAATGATTTCTGGTTCTCCTTTGGAGAGCAAGGCCATGACCTTGCACGCCAGGGGGATCCATCGCCTCAGCGAACTACCTAACGCGACCGGAGACATGGAAGTCGCGGGTGTCGTAGCAAGCTGCAAAGCGGTACGAACGAAGAAGGGAACCCGCATGGCCTTTCTCACCCTCTATGACGAAGAATCCATGGTCGAGTTCGCCCTCTTCTCGGAAGTCTATGACAAGTGCTACCCGATTCTAAAAGAAGGGGCCCTAATCATCGCCAGGGTCTATAAAAACAGAAACCGCGAGGGTTATTGCCTCGCCGACGCGGAAACGCTGTAAGGAGAAACATGAAGAACAAACTCATCGTCATCGACGGAAATAGCCTTCTCTTCCGCGCCTTCTACGCGACCTATTACGGCGAAGGTTCCACCATCATGAAAACGAAAGATGGCACGCCTACCAACGCCATCTTTGCCTTCTCCAACATGCTCGTCAAAATCATGCAGGGCATGACTGGAGACGAGTCGATCTTCGTCGGTTTTGATGCTGATTCGAAAACCTTCCGTAAGGAAGAATTCGATGCCTATAAGGCCAACCGCAAGCCCGCGCCACCCGAACTGATCCCACAATTCCCGATGTCGCGCGAATTCCTAAACGCCCTCGGGATCGTCCATTATGAAGAGCATGGCATCGAAGCGGACGATATCTGCGGCACCATCGCCAAGACCGCAGGTGCCAAAGGATACCAAGTCGAAATCTATACCTCGGACAAGGATTACCTCCAGCTCGTCGATGACCATATTTCGGTCAACTTGATCCGCAAAGGCCTCTCCGACATTCAGCGCATTACCCCTGCCACGATGGTCGAAACATTTGGTTTCACCCCGCTCCAGATCATCGATTACAAGGGTCTACGCGGCGATTCTAGCGATAACCTTCCCGGCATTCCGGGAGTCGGCGAAAAAGGTGCCGTTAAACTCATCAACGAATACGGCTCTTTTGACGCGATCGTCGAGGCGGCCAAAAACGGCACCATCAAAGGCAAACTCGCCCAAAACATCGTCGAAGGCGAAGAACTCGGCCGTACTTGTTTACGCTTAGCCACCATCCTCATCGATGCGCCTTTACCATTCACCTTGGAAGATTTGGTCTATCGCGGTTATTCCTTCCAAGACGTCAACGCCTTCTGCCAAAAATACGAGCTCAAACAACTCCCCTCTCGTCTCCCCGTCATCTATAAACTCCGCGAAGAGACGACGATGCCCGAAGTCCAACGGGTCGAACGTCTCCCCCAAATCAATGCGGAACGCATCGGTTTGGCCTTAGACTTGCCCTCGAAGCTTTACCACGAAGACGAAACGCTAGGCCTAGCCATCGCCACTCCGGACGAGGTCCTTTATCTTGACGTTAATCAGGCAAAAGGCGACCCGAACCTCAAAGCCCTTCTCAAGAATCCAAACATCAAGAAATGCGTCTACGACCTCAAGGCAATTCTCATCGCCCTCGATAAGATTGGGCTGCCCCTGGAAGGCGCCGATTTCGATTTACTGCTAAGCGCATATCTTCTCGATTCCTCTCTCGCCGAGAACCCTGAAATGGTTTATTCCTACTTCGGGACCGACGTTTCCGTCAAAGACGAGAAAATCGATCTTTTCTCGCAAAACCGCCCCGAATTTACCTCAAAGCTCGCCTATTACGCCCTCGTTCTGCGCAAAAAGGCCTTGAAAGAACTTGAGGAAAACGAAGCCATCCACCTCTTCACGGACGTGGAAGTTCCCCTTTCCTATGTCTTGGCCAAAATGGAGAAAGAGGGCTTCCCCTTGGATAAAGAAGAACTCCTCGCTATCGGGGAGACTTACCGCAAGAAACGGGACGAACTCGAAAAAGAGGTTCACGAACTCGCGGGCTACTCCTTTAACGTCGCTTCGCCCAAGCAAGTCTCGGAATTGCTTTACGACAAACTTAACCTCGCCGACGGCAAATCCCCGGGCACTTCTGTCGAAGTCCTTCGCTCCATCGCCTATAAGCATCCCATCGTCGATAAGATTCTCGAGTACCGTAAATACGCTAAGCTCGTCTCGACCTATATCGATGGCCTAGTCCCCCACATTCGGCCCGATGGTAAGATCCACACCTATTTTAATCAGGCGTTAACCTCCACGGGGCGTCTATCCTCGTCTAATCCGAACTTACAGAATATCAGTACACGCGATGCCGAATCGAAAGAGATTCGGAAAGCATTCCATTACGATGACCCCGAGCTCTATATCGCCTCGTTTGACTACGGGCAAATCGAGCTTCGAATCCTCGCCGCCCTCTCGAATTGCCGTTCCTATATCGATGTCTTCTCTTCCGACCGTGACGTTCACGAAGAAACCGCTAGGCGCATCTTCATGGTTCCTGACGATCAAGAAGTGCCTTCTTTGCTCCGCCGGAAAGCCAAGGCGGTCAATTTCGCCATCATCTATGGCGTCACCCCGTTTGGCCTAGCGGAACAAATCGGCACCTATCCCAAAGAAGCAGGCGAACTCATCGCCAGTTTCAAAACCCACTACCCAGAAATCGAAGCCTATCTCCAATCCATCCTTAAGGAAGTCGAAGAAAAGGGCTATGTCAAAACCATGTTCGGCCGCCGTCGCTACCTTCGCGACGTCACCGATTCCAATTACGCCAAGCGAGAAGCCGCTAGACGTGCCGCTTTAAACGCCCCCGTCCAAGGATCAGCCGCCGATCTCATCAAGGTGGCCATGATCAAAGTGGACAAGGCCCTCCAAGAAGGTGGATACAAGACGAAGATGGTCCTCCAGATTCACGACGAGCTCCTCTTCGCCATGCCGAAAGACGAAGTCGAAACGCTTTGCCCCATCATCGAAAAGATCATGACCGAAGCCGTCGAATTGCCCGTCAAACTCACTGTCGATGGGAGTTACGGCCGCACCTGGTACGACGCGAAGGACTGATATGCCCGAACTCCCCGAAGTCGAAACCGTGCGCCGAACCCTCGAAAAAGAGGTCCTTGGGAAAACGATCAAAGAGGTCGTCCTTTACCGCGCCAAAAACGTTTCGACCGACCCTGACGAATTCGTCTCTTCTCTTAAAGGGAAAACGATTCTTTCCTTAGGAAGAAAAGGCAAATGGCTTCGTTTCCATCTCAGCGAGGATCTCGTCATCCTTTCGCATCTCCGCATGGAAGGGAAATACTTCTTTTACGCCACCCCTTCCCCGATTGGTAAACACGATATCCTCCGCTTTGATTTTACGGACGGAACAAGCCTTGTTTATAACGATACGCGCAAATTCGGAAGGCTTGCTTTATATAGCGAAACCACATACATGGTTGCTCCTTCTTACAAGGAACTTGGCCCTGAACCATGGGATATGGACGTTAAGACATTTCACTTAGGTCTATCTCAAAAGAAAGGTCCAGTAAAAGAAGCCCTGCTCGATCAAACCTTAATGTGCGGGTTAGGAAACATCTACGCCGACGAAACGTTATTCGCCTCACATATCCATCCGCTTTATCCCGCTTCCAAACTCGATGGAGTGGAAGCCGAAACCCTTCTAACGAATGCGCGCCGAATCCTCAAAGAAGCCCTATATGAAGGTGGCTCGACCATCCGTTCTTATCACCCTGGCCTAGGGATTGATGGCAAGATGCAGTCAAAGCTCCTCGTCTACGGACGCAAAGACGAAGACTGCCCCCTATGCGGCCACAAGCTCTTCAAGATTGAAGTCGGCGGGCGCGGGACTACCTATTGCCCTAGATGCCAACATCGTCCGGATTATCCTTACGTCCTAGCGGTCACGGGTCCTATTCATTCGGGCAAATCGACCGTGGCTCATTATTTCGAATCCAAAGGATTCCGTCTTTTTAACGCAGATGAAGTCGCTAAAGGCGCTTATCTTGACCCTATGGTCCGCGCGAAAGTCATTCCCGCCTTTGGAGAACGCTCCTATAAAGGAAAAAAGCCAAACATCCCTTTCTTACGAAAAGCCATTGCCGCATCAAACGAAAACAAGTTACTCATCAACTCAATCATCCATCCCTACGTCTTCCATAAGGCAGAGGAATTTATCCTCAGCCAAGAAAAGAAGCAACCAGTTCTCCTCGACGTCCCCTTATTGGTCGATGCAGGGATGGAAGCTTTATGTGACGATATCCTCCTCGTCGAATCATCTTTGCAAAAGCGCATCGAGCGTCTTCAAGCCCTTGGCCAAGACGAAAAGAAAATGGTCGAAATCAATAAAGGCTATCCGTTATTGAAAACGGAGAAAAAAGCCACATATGTTTTGAAAAACGATGATTCTATTGAGGTCCTGTTCGAAAAACTAGATCAGATTCTAAAAGACATCAACCGAGGTTAACCCCGGTAACATCATATTCTTTCTTGCACTTGAATTTCAGCAAGTCGCGGAACTGCGCAGCCCTTTCTGGTCCGATTTTAGCTTGGTACATGGAGGCGATTTGATCCAACGAGAAATCGGAAGCAAAGCAGGTGACCTTGTTCTCTTTCGCGCGGTAGGAAATAATCGGATATAGAAGGGACGTGAAAGAGTATTCCGTCTTGAATTCGTTTCCAAAATCATCGAATACGACGATGCTTGCCTCGCGGAGAGCTTTCATACGGACTTCGAATTCTTCTTTGTTATTGATGGATAGGCTTTTGAGTTCTTCAAGTAACGACGTAGTATCGCAAAAAGCGCCCTTGCCCTGCGTCTGGGTGATGAAATTGGCAAAACAGGCGAGCATGTATGTTTTCCCAGAGCCATTCGAACCCGTTAGATAGAGCCAGCGATCGCTCATGCCAGAAGCGATTTTGGTCATCCAGTTGAGAACGAGGTTACGGGAGGAAACGCTCGTGGCGATATCTTTCATACTCGCATCGCGCCAATCGGGTGGGAACGAGCAGATGAGATAACGATTGTTAAAGGATGCAAGCGACATCATCTTCACGCACGGGTCATAATGACGGGCGATGACCCCATCTTCGCGGCGGAGCGTCATCGAGAAATGCGGATTGTTTTTCTGGCAGCGGTCAAGCCCAGGACAATGCGCGCAATAATGGACGTCTTCTTGGTAATCCAAAAGGGCAGCGATATACATGGTCGCTTCTTTTTTGGTGATCTTGAGTTCATCACGCACGAAAGGATAGACGAGTTCGTCGTTCTTCAAAGCCTCAAGTTCTTCGTCCATGACGGACTTCAACTCGGGGGTCAAATAGGTTTTGGGATCAAGGTTTACCTTTTTCATCGTTTCGCACCATTATAGAGCTTATCGAGCATCTGCTGGACCTCTTCTTCCGAGACTTCCTCTTCCTCGTCATCATCGTGAACGACTGGCTTTGAAGAGGTGCGAGTAGGCTTTTCCGCCGGCTGTTTCGTCGCGTTACGCTTGCGGCGATGGCTACGCAATAGATAATCCATCGCGTCTTTGGCACTCCGACACCCTTCGCGCACCAGCGAAGCCGCAATCTTTTCGACAAGATTCGGAGTAAGGGTATTGTCGTGGGTCATGAGGACATAGTCGACCAACGCATTAATGCATGGGTCGGCTAAACCCATTTCTAGAGATAGCTTTTCCACGAGCTTCAAATCCGCTTGGGCGGGCTTATGGCCACCTTGACGGATCTTGAGGTATTCTGACGGAGGAACGGTATCCATGAGGCGGATTTTGGCCGCCATGCTGGAATCTCCCGTGATATTGGAAGACTGCCCTTCTTCCTTCTTGAGGTACTTAAAAGGCATCGCGGCACGGCATTTGGCAGAAAGAGAATTCATATCCACTTTCTTTCCAACAGGAGCATTGAAGACCAGGGATTCCGAAACGTATTCCGCCATCAAGTCTTCCTTGATGGTATAAAGGGTGGCAAGTTTCTCAATGGAATCTAGCTCCTTCTCCCCGAATAAATCACCCCGTAATCCAAGGGCTTGGATTTTGGATAAGAAAGCGCCGCGATCAAAGGCAAGACGCTCTTTGGCCTTTCCCTTTTCTTTGGCAAGGGCCGAACCTTGAAGATAGTAATTCTGGGGGAATGCTTGATCGAAGACCTTGGGGAAGGAAGTCGAGATTTCTTCCGCGTCCGGCAATTCGTTCCTATTCTTATAGCGAGCAGAGAGCAAAGAGAAGACATCATCCCCGACGATACCGTGCAACGTGCCTTGAAGAAGATAGTCGTCAAAAAACTCCTTAGCGGTCTTCGGGGAATAAAGGCAGAAGACGAAAAGCTGGACCTCGCCCTGCGTTTCGACAAACGTACGAACGAGTCCCACCGCTTCTAACGGAGCAATGGCTTTGGTGAACTCGCCGCTTGTCAGATCCAGGCGCAGCAACAAGTGCCCGGCGGATAGAGTGCCTTCATCCCCGCGTAGCGTCTGGTACAAGGCATAGGCGGAAGGACGAATCAAAGGAAGATAAAGATCGCGAAGCGCGTCTTCGTCGACAAGATGCGATCCGTTCATCCACCGCACCTGATAATAATCCGCTTTGCTGAGGGCTTTCATCGGCGATAATGGTAGCAACATCGCGATTGAACATAAAGCAAAAAATTAGACGCCATCGAACTTTTTAGAAGTTACGCACACCCAAAGTATAGATGAATACGCCAAAATCTTAAGTTACGCACATTTTGCGTGCGCTACGCGGCGTAATCCTGATCGAGATTGACTTGGACGCGGTATTTGGGGTATCCCGCTTCGATTTTGTTTTTGACGCGGGCGAGGATGTCTTCCTGCGGTTCCTTCGTTTCAAAGGAGACCAGGATATCCAGAATAATCAGTTCGCGTTCCTTGTCGAAATAGAAACCATGCCATTGCAAAATCGCTTCTTCTGCTCCGACGATGTCCTTGATTTTTTCCTTCATTTCAAGGGAAACGGGGTCCGTATCGTTGGAAGCATAGATACCTACAGTCATAAAAATACCGTGGGTTTGCATGCAATATAGTTGGATTTCACGTTCGATCGCATAGATTTCCGAAGCGGGAAGATTGTCATCGACTTCGATATGGACGGTACCAATCTTTTTCCCTTCCCCGTAGGAATGGATGATGAGGTCAAAGGCTCCTTTGACGTTAGGATGGGAACAGATGACAGCCTTCAAGTCGCGGGCGAATTTGTCGTCGATCCTCTCACCTAGAATCGGGGCAAGGGATTCCTTCATCGCGATAACGCCAGAACGGAGGATGAATAAGCCGATAAGAATACCGGCATAACCTTCGAGGTGGACGCTGGTGAAATGGGAAATGAGGGCGGCCACAAGGGTCGAAGACGAAAGGATGGCATCAAATAACGCATCAGTTCCCGAATTCTTCAAGGCGGGCGAATCAAGTTTCTTCGCGCGGAGTCGGAAGAAAAGCCCAAGGGCAACCTTTACTAGAACCGCCACCCCGATGACAATAAGCGACCAAACCGAGTATTCGGGCACTTCGCCTTTGACGAGGGAGGTTATCGATTCGTAAATCGCCGTGCCACCCGCGAAAAGGATCAACGCGGCGACGATAGAGGCGGTCAGGTATTCGACTCTACCATATCCAAAAGGGTGTTTCTTGTTCGGGTGCTTGGAAGAGAGCTTGGTACCGATCGCGGTAATCAAACTCGATAACGCATCCGAAAAGTTGTTGATCGCGTCAGAGATGATGGACGAAGAATGAGCGATAAAGCCAATAAAGGCTTTGATACCGACGAGCAAAAGATTGGCGACGATGCCAATGATGGAAGTCTGAATGATCTTTCGCTCGCGCGAAGATGCTTTTTTCATAGTTAATTAGAGCAAGGCGACAATCTTATCTTCGAAGCTCGCGGGTTTTTCCATCGGGCCGAAGCGGTCGACGACATTGCCTTCGCGGTCGACGAGAAATTTGGTGAAGTTCCATTTGATGCGGCCCTTCTTCTGCGTCTTGAGGAATTCATAAAGAGGGTCCGCATTCTTCCCGTTGACGTCGATTTTGTGGAACTGGGGGAAGGCGACGTTGTATTTGAGAGTGCAGAAGGAATGAATCTCTTCGTCCGTACCCGGCGCTTGGCCGAAAAATTGGTTGCACGGGAAATCAAGGATTACGAAACCACGTTCCTTATATTTCTCATAGAGCCCTTCAAGCCCTTCATATTGGGGCGTAAAGCCACAGCCCGTCGCCGTATTGACAATGAGCAAGACCTTACCTTTGAACTCGGAAAGAGAAACGTCTTCCCCTTTCTGGTTTTTGACGACGTAATCGTAAATGGATGCCATATCGGATCCTCCTTTCATTAATAAGCGAATAAGTGGAACAGGACGTCTGCGTGCAATAGTCCTTTTCGAAACTCGAACGAGGCTTTCTGCAAGCAGTTGAGAAAGGCATCTTTGCCTAGTCCCGCCACACCGATGCGGATGAAGAGGATTTTGCCATGCTCGCGGAGCTCGACCAGGTTTGCGCTATGGGCTTGGCCGCGCATGTAGTCGATGATCGCTTGAAGCAAGGCGGGAGAAGAACGCCCCCACATCTCCTTTTCTTCCGGGAAGAGACGATCGTATTCTTCGCGAAGGCTCTTCGAAAAACAATCATAAGGAATAGTCAATTCCGTCACAAGCGATTTGCTTAGTGAGGAATAAGAAAGGGCAAGAGAGAGCTTCTCCTGCCCATATGCATATTCGCCTTGGACGGAAATCCCAAAGAGACTTTTTCGCGTAGAAAGAACGTTTACCCCGCGATTTGCGAGGAAATCGAGACCGTTTTGGTATTTATTCCCCATCCTTCTCCTCGGCTTTAGGAGCCTTGTAGAGGATGAATTTGCGGGTGAGATAATTGAAGGTCATCGTGAAGACGGTGCGGATGCAAAGGACCACGAACCAAGCGAAGAAGATGCGTAAGCCCCCGTCGACGTTGAACATCTTCTCAAACGAGAATCCACCGAGGATGTTGATGTTCCAAGACGTCCATTCGAGGCAGATCATGTAGCCAAGGAACTGGATGATCGCACCGATCACGAGGCCTAGGAAGGCATAGAAGGTGAACCATAGGCCGCCTTTAAGGGAACGGGATTTCGCCTCGGCTTCTTTTTCCACGTTGCGGAAGCCCCAGATCGACGTGAGGGACCAGGTCGCAGGCGTGGCGACGAGGAAGCCGACAATCGAAATGGCGAACATCACGAAGAACGCGGCGAGGTGGCCCATGTTCTCGGTCTGCTTGTTGACCATCGAGGTCACCCACCCTTCGATCGCAAAGTCGATGAGGGTTCCGTAAACGCCGATGATGACGAAGCGGATGAGCTCCATCAGGATGCTCGTATCTTTGTTGAACTTCTTCTTTTCCATGACTTATTTGCTCTCGTGGTATTCCTTTTCGGTGTTGACGTCCCAGACGCTCTGCTTGCTGACCTTTTCGGGGTCGAGGATCGATTCGACGGCCGTAATCGCGGAGAGGATCGAGTGGTCCATGTTGTTGTAACGGTGCTGACCGTTACGTCCGACGCAGTAGAGATTGTCGATAGTATTGATGTGCTCGCGGACCACGTCGATTTCCGAATAGGAATCAAAATAGGCGGGATAAGCTTTCTTGACCTTGATGCGGACGGCATCGACGATATCGTTCTCGTCGACGACTTTGATGAGGGCGACTTCCTTCTTGGCCATCGCGATGAAGTCCTCGTCGGACATCTCCCACATCTCGTCTCCTTCGGAGGCGAAATACTCTAGGCCCATCCAGACCGTATTCTCGAGGTCTTTGACCATATAGGGAGACCAGTTGTTGAAAATCTGGAGGCGACCGAGTTTGACTTCCCTCTCCTGCACGTAGATCCACGTATCGGGGAGGATGTTCGAGACGGTCGGATATTTGGGCTTTTTGCCGTTATCGATAAGCAGCTTCTTGCATAGCAACCCGACGGTGATGAAATCGCGGTACGGAAGCGTGGTCGCGACGTCGTAGACCTTCTCCGGCACGTTTTCCTTGCCCATGGCCTCATAGAGGTCTTTGATCGGCATCGAGGAGATGATGTAATCGCCGGTGATTTCTTCCTTGCCGTTAAGGACCAATCCTTTGATGGTATTGCCTTCAAGAACGATTCCGGTCACTTTCTTGCCAAAGCGGATTTCGCCGCCTTTTTCTTCCACGAGGGCGGCCATCTGTTCGTAAAGCTGGCCCGGTCCCTTCTTCGGATAGAGGAAGGATTCGATAAGCGAGGTCTCGACCTTCTTGCCATTACGGCGGAAGGGTTTGGCAATCGCGTTGCCCAAAGTCTTCCATAAGGAAAGTCCTTTGACACGCTGGGCGCCCCAGGAAGGATCGATTTGGTTCGGGTTACGGCCCCACACCTTTTCGGTATAGGCTTCGAAGAACATCTCATAGAGGGGTTTGCCGAAACGATTGATATAGAAGTCGGCGAGAGATTTCTCTTCGCGCTTCTTGATGCAGGCGCCTAGATACCCCCACCCTGCTTTCCAAGTGCGGCCAAAACCCATGTTATGGAACGTAGACCAACGCATAGAAACGGGATAATCGAAGAACTTATGGAGATAGAAAATACGGGAGAGACGATGACGGTTGAGCATCACGCGGTCTTCTTCTTCAGGATTCGGTCCACCTTCAGCGAGGGGGACATCACGGGAAAGGATCAAGTCGTCTTTGGCGGGCGCGCCTTGAAGCGGCATGACTTCCTTCCATAAATCCATGACCACATCGGATTTCGAAAAGAAACGGTGGCCACCGATATCGATGCGGTTGCCATGGTATTCAATCGTGCGAGAAATACCGCCGATTTCGTTGGTTTCTTCCAAAATGATGGGATGGATTCCCGCTTCTGGATGCTTGAGTAATTCGTAGGCGGCGCTTAGACCCGCGGGGCCCGCGCCAATGATGAGACAGGTTTTCTTGTTCATAAGTAGGAAGATTATATCACTACGTGACGTGCCTTAAAACGGAATTAGGCCACCGTGTTTTCGCGGTGGATTTTGCGGACGAGATCGCTCCCGTCGACAAGCATCGAACCAATCGCGCATTGGATGACGAGGATAAGCGGCATGACGTAACGGGCGTTCTGGCTGCAACCGACCGGGTAACGGTTTACGAAATAGATGTAATTGACCGCGAAGGCGAGACCCATGATCGTCAAAACGACGGGGACGAAAGATTCTTTGCGGTAGAGCTTCTTCTTGAAGAAACGGAAGTAATAAGCCAAGGCGGAAACTCCTCCGAAGAGAGCGAGGAAGACTTCGAGGTAGAGCAAGAACGATAGGAGCGTTGCCGTGAAGACGCCGGAGGTCTTGGCGAAATTGTTCCACTCGTCGAAGAACATTGTCTTGAATAACGCCGTCCAGCAGTTGTAGTCGATCGTATCCACGGCATTGACATAAACGCCGCCGACCTTGTTCCTCCAGCGCACGTTATAGACGTTGACGAAGAGGTCGCGGGCCGGGAAGAGGATGCAGCGTTCGAAGAAGTTATAGAAACTCGGGTCGATGAACATGCCATAGGCTTCTTTGTCCGCCTGGGTCGGCGTGAGGTCGAGGACATAACCAAACGGGATGCCATATTTCTTCTGGTAGACGATCGGCGTCCATAGGCCAAGGGGGAAGACAATGACGGCAAAGAGGGCGAATTGGCCAATCGTCTTCCAAAGGGCGTTGCTATCTTCCTTGCGCTTCTTGAACTTGCCCACGAAGACATAGAGGAAGACGGCTGCCATCGGAACGGCCATCAAAGCGGAATTGAGTTTTGCCATCATCGCTAGGCCAAGGCTAACGGCGGAGGCAAGGAGCACGATGGTCCCTTCTTTGCGCTTGTATTCAAGGGCCAAGGCAAAGGCGACAAGCGACAAAGTCATAGCCAAACCATCATTATTCATGAAGAACTGGATGTACCAGAATTCGGGGATTAAAACCGTTAAAGCCGTGCAAATCCCGACTTTTCTTCCCTGCAACCCGAGTCCTTTGAAGATGCGGTAAATCGCGTAGAACGAGGTGATTCCAAGCAGAATCATGAAGATGCGGGTCATCTCGAGCTGGTGGTAAGCCGAAATGGTATAGAGAGGGAAACGCGACTGGGTGGAGGCATCCGCGGTAACCGCCCCATCGCCTAGATGGACGAAGAGGCCGTTGAACTTCATAAGATTAGCTACGAGCCAGTGATAGAACTTCGGTTGGTAATATTGGTTCGTCATCTTCGCGGCCGGGACATCCCCTTTGGCGTAGATATCGTAAATGATTGACCAATGGTTGCCCGTCCGGAGGGCACTCGCGTCATGATGATAGGAACCAAGATTCAACGAGGCCTGAAAGCCCCAAAGCGTCAGCGCGCAGGAAGCGATGACGATAAAAGCCCATGCGGTCTTTCTGCCGGTCAGCCTTCCAAGTATGCCTTCCAAAACGAAATAGGCAAACGAAATCGCGATGACAAAGCCGAAGAGGACCCCTGCCCCAACCGCGCAAGCCGAGGAGCGATAACCGTTATCGACATAAGTTGTCGAAGAGAAGCAGAAAAGGAAATACAGGGCGAAATAAAGGAGGATGACCCCAGGAACCGTAATGGCCCAATGCCACTTCTTCCCGAAATACTTTTCCAGCGCCCCATCGAATACATCAAGGATGTGTGCAACGTGTTTCATGGTGATTGCAATCATAGCACACTTGCCCGCGCATATGGAGCGATTATGCAAAAAGCCCCGCCGACGGCGGAGCTTATACGTTCATGTGGTGGCCCAAGCCGGACTTGAACCGGCGACACACGGATTTTCAGTCCGTTGCTACTACCAACTGAGCTACCGGGCCACAAACGCCTGGCGGACCATACGAGATTCGAACTCGTGATCTCTTCCGTGACAGGGAAGCATGTTAGGCCGCTACACCAATGGTCCGTTGGAAAGCGCGGAGTTATTATCTAGGAACGGAGTCAAATATTCAAGGACGATTTTCGCTTTTTTGATGCGTCCCCGAAAAAAGGAAAAGCCAAGAGGTTTTTTGTCTCCTTTCCTATCCAAAGAAAGGTGGGTGCCTTGGTCCGCCGTTAGGATCCTCCTCAAGGGAGTTTTCAACACGGGCTTCTCCAGTCAGGCTCCCTGAATGACCGTGTAGGGAAGCGCATGCCTCTTGGCACCTTTATTCTACCTTCCCTATAGGAAGAGAGAACACCAACGACTTAGACAGCGTATAAGAAAACCCGATTTTTATCGGGCTCTCTTAGAAATTTTTGTTTAGTAATTGGCGACGCTCAATTCGAAGTAGGACTTCGGATGCTTGCAGACGGGGCAGAGCTCCGGCGCATATTTGCCAACGACGATGTGGCCGCAGTTACGGCATTTCCAGACCGCGACGTCTTCGGAGACGAAGACCACGCCGCCTTTGACGTTTTCAAGGAGCTTCTTGTAACGCTCCTCATGGTGCTTTTCGATTTCGCCGACCATGCGGAATTTGTAGGCGATTTCGGTAAAGCCTTCCTTCTCGGCGATTTCGGCGAATCTGGGATACATGTCGGTCCATTCGTCGTTTTCGCCTTCGGCGGCCATGCGAAGGCATTCCGCGGTTTCGGGAATCTCGCCGCCGCAGAGATACTTGAACCAGAGCTTGGCGTGTTCTTTTTCGTTTTCGGCCGTTTCGAGGAAGATGGCCGCGATCTGCTCGTAGCCTTCTTTCTTAGCCTTGGAGGCAAAATAGGTGTATTTGTTGCGGGCCTGCGATTCGCCGGCAAAAGCGGCTTGCAGGCACTTTTCGGTTTCGGATCCTTTGAGTTCCATCGTTTTATGTTTCCTTTCGGTGTTACTCAATTATACACACACCTAAGGACATCAGTCCTCTATATTCTTCTTTTTCACGTAACGGACGTACTCGTAATTGTCTTCTTCATTGACCTTATCGAGGAGATATTCGTATACACGGTCGCGGAGTTCTTTTTTGCGTTCCGGCAGTGAAAGATGCATATCGGGATAGATCGGTTTCGAGAGGTGGAGGGTCACATAAGGACGATGGTATTTGAGGAACCGCCTTCTACGATAGGTCATGGCCATCGCGATGACAGGCGCGCCTAGTTCGGCCGGAAAGGAGAAGGATTCGTCGCCAAAAGGACGGATATGGGTGCTATAAGGCCAGATGTGAGCCTCAGGGAAAATGACGATGCCCCGCTTCTGCTTGATGCGTCTGAAGATACAGGCCTTATATTGTTCGGCTTCGCGCGGATTCTCGGGCGTGGGGATGGCGCCGAGCATATTGACGAGCCAACGCACCCCTTTGATCGAGGTCGTGTCTTGGTTACAGACGATATAGCCCCGCTTATGCTGCATGCCAAACACCTGCCCCGTTAAGGCATCGATGATCTGGGAATGGTTGCCATAGACGAAGATGCCTTGGCCGCGAAGATACTTCCTGTTCTTTTTACCGGATACCCGAACGTGGTAGCCAATCTTTAGGAAAAGGAAGATAAGCGGATAAGCGATGACCCAATAAAGGAACCACGAAAACATGCGATGGAAAATGCCGGTTGGTGCATAGACGTAGTTATCACCGAGGGGAACGCGCTTGATGTTGGTGCCCGAAAACTCGTCGTTAAGAAGGTCCTCGTAATAGACGGTTTTCTTTTCCCTTGTCATTTTTTGTTCTTCTCGATGACTTCGAGGTACATCTTCTCCATCTTATCCATGGAGGTTTGGAAATCGAACTTAGCAGCAAGGCCTAGATACTTCTCGCCGTTTTCTTTCGCGATGTCGGGGTGGTCGATGAAGAAGTCGATCTTCCTGGCCAAGTCTCTAGGCGAATGATGATTGAAAACGTTTAGCTCGCGGTCGACCGCAAAGCTCGAAACCGAAGAAACAGGCGAATCGGTCAATACGGGTGGCAAACCGATCGAGATAGCTTCCAGGCAGGAAATCGGTTCGATATCGACGCGTCCAACGTGGGCGTAAATGTCACAGCAATTGAGCAAACGAACCATTTCGGAATGGTCGTGGAAACCCAAAATCGGTGGGTTTTTGCACCATTTCGAGTACTTATTCTTGAATTTCTTATCCAGAGGTCCGGCGCCGGGAAGCAAGAGGACAATATCGTCTTTATGCTTCGAGTATTTCATCGCCTTGAAAAGGAGGACGTGCTTCTTTTCCTTGGAATAACGAGCCGTATAGCCGACGACGATCTTGCCCCTAAGTTCGGAAGGACGTTCGACCTCCATGCGACGGAAATCGCTTTGGATGCCGTTAGAGATCACATAGGCATTGGATTTGAAATGGCACTGCTTCTCGAAAAGCTGGTGGATGAATTCGCTCGGATAATGAACCGCATCCACATGGCGGAACAAGATGCGATAGAGGAACTTGTACCAAAGATGGTTGGCCAAGCGGCTATATTGGAGAAAGACGTGATTGGTATAGTTCTCGGCCTGCGTATGCATCGAGGCGGTCGTCGGGATGCCGAGCTCCTTGCACCGTTTTACTACGTAATGGGAAAGGAAGCCGCCGAAATTGAAATGGACGATGTCCGCGCCTTTGATGGCCCGTTCGATCGTTTCTTTGTCTTTTAAGGAAGCAAGACGTACGCCGTTATGGGCGACGTATCCGTTGAACATACCGAAGTTAACCTGCGGGACAACGTAAAAACCGGGTTGGCCCATCCTCTCCTTATCGGGGCAGATGATGCGAACCTCGTGACCCTTCGCCTTCATGGCCTTAGCCACGTTCATGGTCGCGATGGTGGTTCCGTTGTTTTCCTCTCCGAGGACGTCACAGGCAAATACGATAATCATGGTGCGTACCGCGGCTAACTATACCTTTACAAAGCCAAGAAAACAAACACAAAAAAACGATGCCTCGGCAAAAGTCCTTATAACATCGGTTATAAATCGTGCGGAATATCGAGCAAAAGTTCCATATCGCCTAGAGGATAGGCCGAGCAGGAATGGACGTAATTGAGTTCTTTGTCCGCATGACGACGGCCATCGGAAGTCGGCGCATAAAAGAATTCGCCTGAAAGCACCTTGACGCGGCAATAGCCACAGGCCCCAGACCGGCAGGCGTTATGAACAAAGATGCCAGCCCTCTCAAAAGCGGTAAGCAAGGTCTCATCGTAACGAGCAGGAATCTTGGTCAGGCTTTTCCCAATATGAAGAGTCAGCTCGTAGATCTCCCTGGTCGGAACGGGTAGAGCGCCAGCCGAAACATTAACGGAAGGAACTTCCATGCGAATGCGGCGCGGTGGGATATGAAGTTTGCCTAGTTCACGCTTAACGGTCTCCAGCATCGGTGCAGGACCGCAGACGAAGAACGTCGGATCTTCTCCCATGTATTTGGCGATGATTTCAGCGGTAATCAGGCCTTTTTCGCAAGGGATGTTTTTGCTGCCATCCCGGATAATATAGACGACACGTGCGCCAGTTTTCGTAAATTCTTCGAGTTGTTCACGCAGCAAGATTTCTTCTTCCGAGTTCGTGCAGTAAAGGATCGTGAGGTCGTATTCTTTTGAGTCGTAGCCCATGGCGATTGCCGGGGTGACTCCGCTTCCACCGACCAAGACCACCACGTTTTTCGAATCGCGTAACGGTTCGTAAAAGAATGGGCCAAGCCCGATTTCGGAAAGGAACGTCTCACCGATAGGACAAGTCGATAACGTCTCCGTCATCGGGCCACCCATCTTTTTGATGAGAATAGAAATCGAATCGCGCTTTCTATAGTCGCTGCAAATGGTATAGGCGCGAGTCAATACCGAAGTGCCAATGCGTTTGGATAAGGTCATGAACTGACCTGGCCTAAATAACGGAATCGCTTTATCCACGCCCTCGAAAGTCAGGAAGAAAACGCCTTCGACGATCTTCGTCCGTTCGATGAGGCGCAAGGTCAAAGGCCCTGGATGAAGCTTTTTGGCCAAATCGCCGATAGGGTCGGGAAAAACGTTCTCGCTCGAAGCATTTGAAATGGCTTTCTTGTAGACCTTGGAGACGCGGAAGGCGCCAAGCGCATCAGATAGGATTCCCTTGATTTTCATTTCCGGCCTCCTTTCTTTAGCACTTCTCTTGCGACATGGATTCCCGAATTGATGACGGGAGCCATGCCATCGCCATCAATATGGTGGGCCCCGATGAAATATAGGCCTGGCAAATTGGCTTCGTCCTTCTTGTTCATGGTACGGGCGACAATATGGGCATCCACGTTGTGCGAATAGCCGTAAATCGTCCCCATAAAAGCACCGGTGTAATGGGCGACGGATACTGGTGTCTCGGTCGCGATTTCGAGGATGTGGTCGCGTAGGTTTTTCCCAAGGAATCTAGATGCGCTTTCGATGAAATGAGCGGCGTTTTTTCGGGTTATTTCAGCGTAATTGTCCTCATTTACGCCCGCAAAAGCCTCGCCATTTGGTAAATATGTCATGGAATAGAGGCACGTCCCTTTTTGAGAAGCATCATCGATAATGACGTTTGGGCAAACGCAGGCGAGGTACGAATATGGTCCTTCGGTCTTGCCCTTTTCAAACGCCTCTTCATCGTGGTCACCACCAAGATAAAGGAAGGTGGCGTAATCATTGATACCCAGTTCTTCTGCCGTCTTATCCAGAAGCAAGATAACCGAAAACGCCGAGACACCCAGCCGCTTCGCGTGGGTGGCCTGAATTTTGCGTTTCGGCAACGGATAATCCCCTTCTAGCATTCGAGCATAAACGGTATTCGGATACGCGCCGCATAAAACGACATCCGCCTCGATGGTAACTCCAGATGCGGTTCTAACCCCACGTATTCCCTTTTTGTCGGTGAGGATTTTGTCCACGCGCTGCCCGTATTCGATTTGAACCCCCATCTCGCGAACTCGTTCCGCCATCTTTAATGACATCTCAAAAGAAGTGTGTCGGGGGATATAGCTCCCGTTTCCTAAATATTCAGATAGAACAACGGCATAGGCGGAAAAAGGAAGCTTGCTCGCCGGTGTGCCTAGATAAATCCAATAGGCCGAAAGAATATCAATTGCTTTCTTCGGAAGGTGGAAGGCTTCCATCACCGTCTTGGAATCATAGCCCGAGGTGAAGGCGAGATCTTGATGATGAAGGGCGATATAAGCCGTTCCGCGATCGTTAGCCTGTAGGTCTTTGCAGGAACGGTCGACCCGTTGGCAGAGGGAAAGAAATTCCAAAACCTTTTTATAAATTTCTCCTTCGGTTTCCTCTCCACAAGCTCTAGCGATGTCTTTGGCGGGTGTTGCGATATCGCCGTTTTTCCCCGAATGGATAACGATGTCCGTTTCGTCATCGACATACCGAAACGCATCGGGGACGCGAACCCAATCGATATCAACGCCATGCCCTTCGAGGAAAGCACGAATTTGAAGGGGTGATTCCTTTTCCCCGATGGACATCATTTCATGAAGGGCGGCTTCGATTTCGGTATCACCTCTCACGTAACTCGTCGCGACGCCACCAGGAAGATTATGCTGCTCCAGAATCAAAATCTTCTTGCCGGCCTTTGAGAGTTCGAGTGCAGCCGAAAGGCCAGCCAAGGCCGCGCCGACGATGATGACGTCATAATGCGAGTCGAAGAAAGAAGAAGAATCCACGACCAAAATTGTAGGGCAAACCCGCATAATAGGCGAGCGCTGTGCTATCATCGAAACATGAATTATCGCTTTTTTGGGTCGGCCACCCCTCCCCTTGTGCCTAATAATCCCGCCTTTGCTCGCATCCGCGATCAATATCACCTCTATGACCTTTTATGCCATACATGGTGCGCCGAAACATGTGCCCCAAGGTTACGGAAAGAATGGTCTAGCGAAAACAAAACCCTCGGCCAATGTTCTATCACGGCCTTCCTCGTACAAGATATTTTCGGTGGAGAAGTCTATGGCGTTCCCTTGCCAGACGGCAATTTCCACTGCTTCAACAAAGTCGGTAACATCATCTTCGATCTCACCAGCGAGCAATTCGGTAACGTAAGACTTGATTACCAAAACGCCACTCTTCAAAAAAGAGAAACGCATTTCGAAAAGGAAGAGAAATACCTCCGTTACCTCCGGCTCAAAGAAGCCCTTCTTCGAAAGCTTGATTAGCCTATCCATTGGGAAAGCTAACCTTTTAAAAGGCAGGCGCTCTCATAAGATGCGGCAATTATAGATATTCATTGATCCACTTCTTGAGGAACTTTATTTGGCCCGGGGTGTGGAACAAGTGCTCTCCGTTTTTCATGATTGTCAGCGATGAATCATGGCGGGCTACAAATTCAAAAACGGAATCCTTATCCAGCAGTCTATCTTTTTCACCGTATAGAACGTGCGTCTTTGCCTTCCAGTTATCTTTTTCGTTTAGGGACATATAGAAATCGTACGAAAGAGTTTGTCCGTTATCCGTCGTTATCACTTTCTCCCGCTTAAGGCGTTCCAATGATACTTTGTTCTTCTTCATTGCCGTCTCAACCGTTTGTTTCATGTTTACCAACGGTGAAATAAAGAACGCTTTTTCAACCTGAAAAGAGGACAAATACCAGTATGCATAAAATGCCCCAATCGAATTGGCAACAACATACACAATTTTGTATTTTCGAGAGATCTCTTCGAAGGCTGGGATAATCTTGTCTTTGACTTCCCAGGGGTTTCCGTCTTCGTAATCGAGACCGATGACATCGTGCTTATTTGTATAGAACGAATAGAAATCAGCTTCGGACCCGCTGCCATTCAATCCGTGGATATAAACGAGACAAGAGTCATGCCTCGGTTTCTTCGACTCTTCAATCAACGCATCGATTTTTCCCATCTCCGCGTCCGGATCGGCAAATAATGTTTTGGCCTCCAACATGTATTCTTTAAGAAGCACAAGGATCTTTTGATAAGACATGTCTTCTTTGCCAGACTCAATCTTGTTGATCGTGGATTTATGGGCATAGCCTAAAGAATCCGCGAATTCTTGTTGAGTCAAACCCCTATCTTTTCTTATTTTTCTTATTTTTTGGCCAAATTCATTCATCTTGGTAAAAATCTTCTATTTTATATTCATCGGTCTTTGTTATCGTTGAAGTTTTCTTGCCGAGGGAATTCAACGATGACCCCAATAAGTAAATATCGTCATCGACGATCAGAAATCTATCGTGATAGGTCTTGTCTTCTTTTATTGTAATTTCCCCATATTCTTTAATGAACCTCTCCAAAGCAGCGGACTCGATTCTTTCAGTTTTGTGGCACAAGACGATCTTGACGATTCCCTTTCGCGAACCTAAGAAGAAATCCAAGACGCCGCTGTCGGCATACCCATCAATAATGATTACTCGTTTCTTAGCGTAACAGATTAAGGAATTGATAAAGGCAAACCCGTCATAATATTGGCCTTCATAACAAACAAAGGAGTTCATGCTTTTGGAATCTAATACCCGTTTTATTTCCGCGACATCGCTTTTAAGGGCGTTCACTTCCTTTATCAGATTTATATAGTTTTCGTTTGTTACTAATGTCCTATGAGAAGACACAACATAGCCTTTTATCAAAAACTCTTTGAGGACTTTTGTGGCCCATCTACGAAAAATAACACCGTTTTTTGATTTGACACGATAGCCAACAGAGATAATGACATCCAAACTATAGAAGGGGACTGGCTTATCCGAATTTGCAATGTGCAAAAAATGCACGTTGCTTTTTTCATCTAATTCTTCTTCATCGAAAATATGTTTAATATGCCTTGAAATAACACTTCTATCTCTATCGAACAGTTTTGTCATCTGTTCCTTATTAAGCCAAACCGTATCTTCGCTCGGAGAGACTTGGACGTCGAGTTCCAAAGACTCGTTTTTGAATTTCACCAATTCAGAATCGTTCATAAGGCCTCCTTTCAAAAGAAATGTTTCCTTCAAAAAGTCTATCATAGTCGAAGACAGATTGTAGTTTTTAAAGAAACTTTTTTAAAAAACAGTACCGATTTCTCGATACTGTCTTAGGAGCGTTTAGAAATCTACTTTTTCAAGTCGCCTTGAAGACACTTTATAGACCACAAAGTGAAACAGGATCGAGAGCAATATCGCGCCGCCGAGGATCGCAAATTGAATGCCTAGATGCATATTGTTCATGATTTCTAAGCCCGGTATATAGGGCAAAAGGATCGTGAATACCCCTATATAAATGACAAATCCTAGGATGGTAAGTAACGTGGACATGGCAATGGATCTACCTTTTTTATAGTAAATGGGGAAGAAGATTAGGTCCGCGACGGCATAGCCAATGATACCGATGGCTAGTAAAAGGACATAGCTATTTAGCCCTAAGCCGGGGATCGCATATTTTCCCGGCTCGCTATGTTGAATCATCGCATCGTTAATGAGTCTGGCCAGCGGATACAAAGCAACGATTAAAACCATATAGGCCACTTGCATCATCACGACGGTCAGGATTCTGGCTAAGACGATGTCTTTCTTTCGGACCGGCAATAAAACGGAATAGAGCAAATCGTTGCTTTGCCGTCCTTTATTCGCGCCTAAGAAAAGAATTGGATAGCAGGCTAGGATGTAGATGAAGCCGACTCCTAGAGGATAGGCAGGAATAAGGATCAGAAGCGGAAACAAAAGAATAAACATGTAGCAGATCGGATGCATCGCTAAGCGAAGCTCTTTATAAAGCAAAGCTTTCATTGTTATTACTCCTTTCTAGATAGATCATGATTTCTTCTAAATCCGGCTCTCTTGGTTCGATGCCGTTTTGGACAAAGACATCTTTCTTATCAATATTGATAAGACCTTCAATACGATCATCTAGTTCTTTGCAAGCGATGTATTCTTTCTCCAGGTCTTTTTTCTTGGTTTTATCGACGACAAACAAATACGAGCCGACAAAGTCTTTTTTCTTTCCCGTAAAGAAGATTTGGCCATTATGGATATAGGTAATATGGCTCGCGCATTTGTCTAAATCGCTGGTAATGTGCGTGGAGAATAAAATGGCGCGTTCCCCGCTTTTGACGATTTCTCGAAAAATATCCAAGACTTCTTCTCTGGAGACGGGATCTAACCCTGATGTCGGCTCATCTAGAATCAAGAGTTCCGCTTTATGCGATAAGGCAATGGCCACGGAGTATTTGACTTTCATGCCCGAGGATAGCTCTTCGATTTTCTTATTCATGTCAAGGTTAAAAACCTTGCACACTTCCGCAAACTTCTTTTCATCAAAATTCCGGTAGAAGCGTTTCGTGACATCCATCAGTTGTTTAATCGTACGGTTTGGATGGTAATTCACCTCGCTTAACGCAAAGCCGATTCGTTGTTTGTTTTCCAGTTCATTCGCGGTCATGTCTTTCTCAAACGCCTGGATAGAGCCGCTTTCATAATGCACTAAATTCATAATGCATTTGAGCGTCGTGGTTTTCCCCGCGCCATTACGACCGATGAACCCCATGATTTCCCCTGGCTTAATCGCGAAGGAAACATCTTTTAAAGAGAACGATGGGTAGTTCTTGTTGACGTTCTCTAATTTCAGGATTTCTTCCATAACTATTTGTTGTCTTCCATCAAGGCATAAAAGGCATCGGTTTTCATAATCGCTAATCCACCCCTGTTTTTGTCGCCCATGACTAGTAACGACTCGCCTTCTTTAATGTCAAACATCTCTCTTGCTTCCTTAGGAATCGTGATCTGACCTTTAGGTCCGACTTTGACGCTGACGATAAACCGATCTTTTTCAAATGTCTCTTTCATAATTCTTACTTTTCTTACCTTTCTTACTTTATTCTATTCCTTATTCGCTGAATTTAAAGCATTTCGATATCACTGCTTGCATCATTAGGTTCCCTTTCTGGCTTTGAAACAAAAACAGCACCGATTTCTCGATGCCGTGACAATGCTTGGTTACAGTGGCCAGAAATGATACGATGGGCCACTTACTAGAAATGTGGGCCACTTTGCCATTTCTTGGACCACCTACATTTATAACAAACTCGAATTTAATATGTTATTTATTTTATCAGAAATTGTTTTGCATTCTTTTTTGGTAATCTCTTCTTCAAACATTTTCAAAAAGACATCAAAAACAATTTCAGGAGAACAGAGGATTGTGTCATCTTTCATCAGCAAATCCACAATCATCTCTGCTTCTGGAATGTATTCGTCTTTTGGAGTACCTAAAGCAATAAGCGCAATTGGATCCACATCCGATATCACTTTGTTCACAGCGGGTATTAATTCCTTGCGTGTTTTCATAATTACTATCATTAAACAAAAAAACAGTACCAATTTGTATCGATACTGTAGTTATCATTTGGTTGCGGAGGCAAGATTTGAACTTGCGGCCTCCGGGTTATGGGCCCGACGAGCTACCAGGCTGCTCTACTCCGCGATATGTTTGCCTTGCGGCTTGCATATATTAGGACCTCTTGATTCGAAGCGCAACCACTTTTTTCTTTACACGCGCGCGCATCATGTACGCTTTTTCTTTTTCATCGACAAAGAAGCGTGTATAGTCTTCATGCCATGGAAATCTTTTGGAAAGCCCTCGAAATCGTCAACTGGATCGTCATCGGTATTTCATCCCTATGCTTCTTCTTCCAGTTTGTCATGATTCTTTTCTTCTGGATGAAGGAAAAGCACTTCAAACCCTCGGAAGACTATCACCGCTGCGCCGTCGTCATCTGCGCCCGTAACGAAAAAGACGTCATCGAAGACGCCGTGAAAGATCTCCTAGAAAACCAAAACTACCCCAAAGACAAGTTCGACGTTTACGTCGTCGCGGACAACTGCACCGACAACACTGCCGAACTCGCCGAGAAAGCGGGAGCCAAGGTTTTAGTCCACAATGACCCCGACCCCGCCCATCACCGCGCTTCCTACGCCATCCAATATGGTTTTGCCAAGATCATCGAATCGGGGGAGAAATACGATTTCTTCATCAAGTTCGACGCGGATAACCACGGCTGCAAAGACTATATCCGCGAGATGAACAACGCCTTCTCTAGCGGCGTCAAGATCGCCCGTCCCTTCGAAGCGTCCACCAACGGCACCCAGAATACCTGGACCGCCGTCTCCGCGACCTACTATATCCGCGACTCCCGCATCGCCTGCAACTTCCGCGAGAACTTCCATCTCGACTCGATGCTTACCGGCGCGGGCATGATGGTCGCTACTTCCATCGTCGAACGCCTCCCAGGTTATTGGGATGCGCTTTCCACCTCGGACGACTCCGAGTTCACCCTTAAGCGTCTACTCGAAAAAGAACGCGTCCACTATGTGGCTGACGCCGTCGTCTACGAAGACCAGCCCTCCACCATGAAGGATACGTGGAACCGCCTCACCCGTATGGCCCATGGCCTCCATGGCGTATTCTGGAGCAAGGGTTGGAAACTCCTCGGCACCTTCTTCACCACGGGCAGATGGAGCCACGTCGACCTCTTCGTCCAGATGCTGATGGTACCCTTCACCTTCCTCGCCTTCTTCTGGTTCGTCCCCTACTACGTCTTCTACGCCCTTTGCCATCTCATCAACTGGGTTGGTACGCCTTGGATGCAGGGCTTCTCTGGCTTAGATGGCATCCTCATCACCCCTGCGGTTTCCGAGGCCGCCTTCATCAACCTCCTCGTCATGGCGGCGGTGGTCATCGGTTCCTTCCTCGTCATCTACCCCCTTCAGACCTTCGCGGCCATGGCCATGAGCAAAAAGAAGCTCGGCTGGGAAACCTACAAAGGCTATAAGCGTTCCATCTTCCTCTCGCCCCTATTTATGGTCTTCTATGGACTAGCCGTCCTCGTTGGCATCATCACCAAGCCGAAATGGAAGCAGGTCAAACGCAACGCAAAAAAGAGCTAAACCAGCAAAAGAAAACGAAAAGGCGGGCAAAACCCGCCTTATTTCATATTATCAATGCCTTATTACCACCGATCGTGGCTGCCTAAAAACCCGTAATAAGCGGCTTTACCAGAATCCTTTTGGACTTCCCTCAAACCATTCTCATAAATGCGAAGGAGGGCTTTCATCGAAGCGATGTTTCCGTGGTTGGCGGAGAGCTCGTAATACTCGACCGCTTTGGTCGCACTGCCCTCTTCTTCGTTATTAAGATAAATCTCTCCTAGCATCTGCGGGGCGAGATCGTTTTCGCCTTGGGCAAGAGCTTTTTCTAGAAGCGGCTTAGCCGCGTCATAATCCTTCCTAACCATATAGCCGCGGACATACGAACGGCCTAAGACCACCAAGCCACGGTTATCGCCAAGTTCCGCCGCCTTCTTTACTAAGCGGAGCTCCTCTTGGTAAACCGGATCATTCGGATCAGGCAGTTTCTTACCTTTGTAATAATGGGGTTTGCCATCGAGGATCAAATCCGCGAGGGCAAAGCAAGCGGGACCATTCCCGTGTTCGACCGCCTTCTCGAAGAATTCTTTCGCGCCCTTTTCGTCCTTCTCGCGGAGCAAGGTCGCGCCCATTTCATATTCGGCCATGGGGTCGCCTTCTTTGACGGCGTCATAGAAATAATCCGCGCGCTGGCTTGCCGGCAAGTCGCCGCGGGTAGAAAGCCAGAAGGCCACGCCCTTCTCCCCTTTCTTATATAGGGCAAGAAGACGTTTGGTTTCATTGGACATATCAAAAGGCTCTTCCAGCCGATCGAGCGCGGGTTGGTAATCCAAGGCAGCTGCTTTTTGGCACATCTCGAGGGCCAGATCAGGTCCGACGAGTTTAGGATAATCCTCATGGATTTGGGTAAAGCAAAGGCAAGCTTCCGGTTCGCCTTCGTCAGCGATTTCCCGTAACGTCGCCAAGCCACTCTTTTGGGAACGCTTGATTCCGTATAACCCGTATACTTTGGCTTTAGCCAAGGCGACTCGGGCAGAAACGCATCCGTTATCCGCTGCGTCTTTAAGTAACTCTACGGCAAGCTTGTTCTCGCCTTTCTTCGCTTCCTTCATCGCGGCTTTATAAGTCGCGTCCGCTACGTCATCCCTTAGTTCGAGACCCATTTTGGAAAAGGCATGATAAACCTCATAGGCCGCTTCGAATTTGGCTAGCTTCGCCTTGAGACTTCTGATCTCGCCTCTAAGCTCGCCCGCGATTTCGGAACTCGTTTCGGCAACCGATTCGAAAAGGCCGTCGATTGCCTCGTCGGCGACTAACTTGGCGCGGAAAATGTCTTCTTTCATGTCTTTTCCCTTTGTTTCTATCTATAAAGGATAGGGTCAATGGCCGTGATTATCAATCACGATGTCGCTAAACCTGTGCATGTCTTCCCAAAATTGACCTAGCAAAAGGCAATTCACCCCTAAAGGCCGAATAGCCATGCTAAGATATCCCTGCCATGAAGTATTCGCTTAACCACGGCTGGTCCTTTGCCAGAGGGCGTATCGAAGACGCCAAAGAGGACGTTTTGAAGCGGGCTGAAATCGTCGAGATCCCCCACTGCGTCGATATCTATTCTCCCCAATACATCTCCGAAAAGAGTTACCAAGGCGACTATACCTACCAACTCCGCTTCGACTGCAAAAGCGACCTTCCCGTCAAAACGCTTCGCTTCAACGGCGCGATGCTTCAATTCGATTGTTTCCTCAATGGCGTCAACCTCGGCCATTTCATCTCGGGTTACCTACCCGTCGATATCGATGTCAGCAAGGCTATCCGCCCTAAGAACAATCTTCTCACGGTGTATCTCGATGGACGTGAAGACCCCGACATCCCTCCCTTTGGCAAAGTCGTAGACTATTTGACCTTTGCCGGCATCTACCGCGAAGTCGAACTCCTCTGCCGTCCTAAAGCTCATATCAAAGACGCTTTCGTCGAGGCCAAAGCCAATGGACAAGTCTCCATTAAACTCGCCCTAAGCGAAGAGGCGGAAGTCCATATCAAAGTCCTCGATGGAGACCAAATCGTTTATGAAGGAAAGGAAACTTCCTTCTGCATTCCCAAGGTCCATTCCTGGTCCATTGAAGATCCTCACCTTTACGAATTCGTGTTCACCTGCGAGGAAGATGAGGTCCGTAAGTCTATCGGTTTTCGCGACATCGCCTGGCGAAAAGAAGGCTTCTTCCTTAACGGCAAACGCATCCCCCTCATTGGGCTTAACCGTCATCAGACTTACCCCTACTTCGGGCCCGCCGCCCCGAAGTCCCTCCAATACGAAGACGCGGATATCCTAAAGGCCTCGGGCATCAATGTCGTCCGTACTTCCCATTACCCTCAAAGCGAGCATTTCTTGGATCGCTGCGACCAAATCGGTTTGCTTGTTTTAGACGAAATCCCCGGCTGGCAATTTATCGGAACAAGCAAGAAATGGCGGCAGAACTGCCGTGATTTCACGCGGAGAATGATTGTAAAAGAACGCAATCACGCCTGCCTTGTCGCCTATGGCCTTCGCATTGACGAATCCGCGGATGACGATGAGCTTTATTCTTCATTGCAGAAGATTCGCGAAGAACTTGACCCGGGCCGCGCGAGCCTAGGCGTCCGCAACTTTAAGGATTCGCATTGTCTAGAACAGATCTACGGCTATAACGATTTCAGTGGCGATTCCCTCGCCCATGGAGCCGATCCCTCCAAGCAACTAAAAGGCGGCGAAGGAAAGCCTCTCCTTATCACCGAAAACAATGGCCATATGTTCCCGACCAAATCCTTTGATGCCACCGACCGGCGTCTTGAACATGCCCTCCGCCACGCGAAGACCCTTTCCGATATCCTAAGCGACACCGGCTATTGCGGTGGCATCGCCTGGTGCGCCTTCGATTACAACACCCATAAGGATTTCGGCTCTGGCGATCATATCTGCCATCACGGTGTCTTCGATATCTTCCGTAATCCAAAATACGCCGCCGCCTTCTATAAAAGCCAAGGCGAGGAACCTTTCCTCGAAGTCGCATCGCTGGTTCAACCCGGTGACTTCAACGAAGCCTTGATGCCTAAAATCTATTGTTTTACCAATGCCGATTACGTCGAACTCCATAAAGGTGAGGACTACATTGGCAAATTCTATCCCGCGAAAGACGAATTCCCCTCCCTCCCCCATCCGCCCGTCATCGTCGATGACATTATCGGAGCCACTTTTAATGAAAAGGGCATCACCGAAAAAGACGGGAAGAAGATCGTCGAAGCCTTCAACTACTGCGCCCAAAACGGATTCAATCGCTTAAAACTCGGCCATAAAGTCACCCTCGTTCGTCTAATGGCCAAGTACAAGATGGACTTCTCGCATGTCTATGCGACCTATGCCAAATACATCCAGTCTTGGGGAGAAGGTTCCCTCTTGTGGCGCTTCATCGCCTATAAAGACGGGAAGAAGGTCGGCGAAGTCCACCGCGGCCCGTCGACCGAATTCCATTATGAACTTAAGTCCGAACGCGATACGTTAATCCATGGGGATACATACGATTGCCTCCGCCTTTCCCTTGTTAAGAAAGACCAATACGGAACGATTCTTCCTTATGCAAGCGATCCCATCCGCATCGAAACCGAAGGCCCGATCGAAGTCTATGGTCCGAATCTCGTCTCCCTTTATGGCGGGGCGACTAGCGTCTACATCCGTTCAAAGGAAACTAAGGCCCCGAAAGAAGCTATCGTTCGCATTGAAGGCCACGATGGGGCGCTCGAATATCGCCTGCTCGTACGGCCACAATAAAACCCGCGTCGACGCGCGGGTTCATTCCCTAAGTCTTAACGGAACGCGTAACTAAGTACGCCTAGAGGCACCGTCGGTTCCTCTGCGCTTACTCCAACGTAAACTTTTTCTAGGGTGGAAGCAGGTACGTATTCCATCGTTTTCGTCACGGCATAATCCGTAATGCGATACACGCTGACGATGCTGCTTAGATCAAGCCCAGCCTTTTCATATTGGGGGACGCCGTCTTTGACATCGACTTCAACCATCGTTCCCTTGGTAACATCCACGGATACGAAACGTGTTGTCCCTTCAAAGAAAATCGGACCACCGACTGCATCGGTGAAAAACGCAGGCTCGCCTTCGTAACGCAAGGTCACGATATCGCCGGGGAAAAGCGTCTTGATATCAAGATGATCGGTGACGATACGGGGGAATTCATTCCACTGCCACAAGAAAGAGGCATGTTGCTCGTCTATGATCCATTCCTTTACCGGCATAGAAATGACTTGCACCGTCGGGGCCTCGGTTGAAGGCTCCAAAGAGGTTACTTCAGAGGATACCAGCGAAGATTCGTCGGAAGAAACCAAAGACGAAGATGCAGTCGATGAATTTCCGGAAGAACAAGCCGTCAATAGAAGCAACAATGGAAGAACAAACAATCGATTATTCATAAGAACCCTTCCCGAGAAATAAACTTTCGCCCATTATTCTACCCCCCCGTTTGCTCGCGTAAACAAAAAGACGAAGGAAACATCTCGCTAGCAGGCTCAAACGAAAAAACAGGTGAACCATACACCTGCTTTTCATGTTTACCAACGGTTGAATACTTTTTCCGCAAACCCGAGCTTGTGGTTGATAGGATATTCTCTTTCGCCCGCTCGGATGACCCCATCGAAATAGCCAAATACCTGGTGTTGGTTGGAACGGAGAATAAGAAGGTTCGTGTCGCTCCTTCGATCGATGATCGGGGTGAAACGCATGTCGATGCTGCCATCGCTCGAACGGAAGGTCCATGGTTTCATGAAGTCCGGTCCACCCATCGCGGTCATCGGGATATCCATTTTCACGTCATCGAGCTTATAGGCTTCTTTATCGACGAAGAACATGTTCTCGCTCGCGCGGTCGTTATCCCCAAAGCCATACCCAAGATTGAAGCCGATGGGGACGCCGTCTTCTTCGGTAGAAAGCGAGGACCAATACCACGTGTTCTTATACGTCCAAACACCCCTGCCCCAATCTAAGACGGCATAGGAGTTTTGGTTGAAGTCATACATCGTATCGCCAACCTTGCAGTAGCCGCCGGCGAGTTGGTTATTGATCTTCTGGTTGTAGTAGAAATGGCCCTTCTTCTTCCAAGGAGTCGCGATGACCATGGATTTGCCATTGGTCTCGATAAGCGTGATATCGCAACGGAAATTCCGGTGGTCTTTCGTGAAATTCTCCATGTTGCAAATAAGGCGACGCTTGTTGCCTTGATGGAGAAAAGCCATGCGAAACCCCTTCTTTTTACTTTCATAGACGACATCGCCCATGCGCGAATCCGTCGGCATTTTCAACTTGCCGAAGGAGAAGAGCTCGATGACGCTTTTGGTGGTCTCGCAGGGGAATTTGCCAAACTCGAGCACGGTGACGGAAGCCATCGACATGTAGCCGTTATCCGCCACCGTTAAGGCTAAACCGGCCTTTTCGTTGCCGATATAGTAATAATCCCATTCCTTGATGCGGCTTTTGCCTACTGCGATCGCGTTACGGTCATAACGCTTTACCAAAGAAAAGGCATAGCCGGCTTCGGCCAGATTGCCATCGCCATCCAAAAGAGGGCCGGGAGTAAGAAGGTGCTGTTCCATATCCCTATTATCCTAAGACATTTCGCTTCGCGTTCATATACGCGGAGACCGAATCAATCTCGCTATATTGGCCATAGGCGGATGCCAAAGAGGAGAAGGCGGAGGAATCCAGAACATCGGGAGCATAGGCGGCAACATAGGAAAGGTAATCGCTCTTCGCATAAGAGAGGACATCACCATATAGGGCCGCTTGGTAAACGTTACTAGAGGTTCCGCCATCAAGTGTCCATTCCTGAAGCGGGGTCAAAGATTGCATGCCCAAACCCAAATCGAGGCCAAGGCACCAATCCCAGTCATAAGGGATGAACATCGCTTTACCGTCACTTGGTCTGAAATAGAGGTAGAAATTGTTGTAGTTATACCGCTGGTCATCGAAATTCCCTAGGAGATAACTCACCGCGGAGAAGGACAAAAACTCCTGCACGTCCAGCACGGATTCTAAACTCGAAGCGTCCTTGCTGCCGTAGACGTTATTCCATAAGACCTGGATAAAATTCGTCATCTTGGAGAAGTCGCTATCCTCGCCATTGTCCTCATTGGTCTTTAAATCGTAAATCGGGTGATAGTTATTCCAGCTATCCTCGACGCCGATTTTGCCATAAGCAATTCGATTGCCCGTGCTCTTATCAATCGCGTCCGTGCGGGAAAAATCCGCTTTGCCCATGCCATTATAAGTGCACTTATATAAATCGCCCGAAGACTCGGCTTTGCTAAGACGACGTTTTAGGAATTGCTTATCGATCGTCTCGACGAATTCATAGGTCCCGTAATAGGTATCGCTATCGCCGCTTAAGCTGAAATTCACCAAGGTGGTGTAAGGTGCCATCAGGCCAGCGTTTTGGAAGCAACGGTACGCATAAGGTTCCCGCACGATGCACTCGTTATTGTTTCTTGGGACGTATTTGACGTCGAACTTCTCTAATCCGAGGAAGTTACGATTCTTACGCGCCTTTCTTCCGCTCGCATCCTCGCTCCAATCGTGTTTGAAGGAGGAGAGATTCCAATCGTCATATTCTTTCTCGTCGAATGTGGCCTTCAACGATACTTTGAAATGCACGGGGCAACTAATCCGACCGCCGTAGAAGAAGGAGGTGCGCGACGTATTTCCCTTCATGCGGATACCCGCTTCTTCAAAGACATAGTCCTTGCCCTTAAAACGAATCGTCACATCCGCGGGAATATAGACATCCGCGTATTGAGAGCTCTTGGAGCTCTGATAATCCGACACGAAGGCGAGGGCCTCGTCACTAGCCTTGATATGGACTTCGGAATGATTTTCGGGATCGAAGAAATCCAAGAAATCTTCGGAGACGGGGCTTGCGGGAGCATCCGAGGTTTTAGAGGAAGAGGAAGGTTCTTCGGAGGAGATTTCAGAAGAGGGTTCTTCGCTAGAAGGCATCGGTTCGGAGGAAGGTTCCGCTTCAGGTCCAGAAGAGGGTTCATTGCTTTCCTCGCTTGTCGGGAAGGATTCGGAAAATTCTTCGAATGAAGACGACTCCTCTTCGCTTTCAGAACTCTCTTCCGAAGAATCGGACAAAGAAGGTTCTTCGCTTTCCGAAGAATCTGAGGCGGAGCTCGTTTCCTCCGCCGACGAAAGTACTTCCTCCTCGGAAGATTCAGAAGAAGGCATCTCACTAGAAATCTCTGAAGAAGGTTCTTCGCTCTTTTCTTCCGTAGAGGTTGTTTCATTAGAGGAAGTCCCTTGAGAGGATGAACCTTCTGCTGAAGAAGACGTCTTAACCTCTTCCGACGAGCTCTTTGGAGGAATACTAGAAGAAGAGCTCGAAGCCGGGGTCAACGAGCAAGAGGCCAATAAGGCAGTAATGGCTAAAAGGGTCAATTTGGTTTTCACATTCACGATTGTACCATTCCCCTGCCCGCGTAAAGAAAGAAACCGCTTTACACAAAAGAAAGGCGCCTACCTTTTGAGATGATAGACGCCGTTACCCAAACTATTTGCCAAATAGCCCAAAGAGGCCTTTTCTTTCGTATGGGGCAATCGTGATTCTGCCGACCTCGTACCCCTGCGATTCGATGTTCGCTTTGATGGCATCGGTGTCAACGCCATCGCCGGCGATGGCATAGGCCTCATTTTTATGATGATTCGCCTTTGCCTTAAGAACGAGGGGAACCTTGCGGATTTGGTCGGCGACGTGCGATTCGCACATCCCACACCGCATTCCTTCGACGCTAAGAACCACTTTTACCATGCATGGCCTCCCGTTTGGCCTCGAGCTTTTTCCGTTTTCGGTAATAAGCGACGAGCCGACGCCCGTTCATGACCTTGCAATCGCAATGGTCTTCCGTGAAGAAACTGCCCTTGCCCTTCACCCTCCTGCGGATTTCGAGGAAGGTGAAAACGGCGAGGTAGATAACGATTGCGGCAAGAATCAAGATCGTGGCAACCATATGGATTAAGCCGCGAGGGCTTCCTCCTTTTTCGTCTTGTTGCGGTTATAGAAGTACGCCGCGACATAGATACCGACGAGGATGGGAAGGCTGATCGCAAGCGTCCAAACGAAGTCGATGGAGAGATAGACGAACACACCGATGAGATAGGAAGCGCAAATCCAGAATAGAAGCGTCCACTTGAGTTTGCCTTTCGGGAGTTCGGCCTTGGCGGTCGAGATGGCCGCGAAGCAAGGAATGGTCATGAGGTTGAACATGACGAAGGCATAGAAGCCGCCGACGGTGATTCCGCTCGCGGTGACGAAACCCGCAAGGTCGCCAGAGGAGACGATGATAAGCGTATCGGGAACGACTTCCTTGGCCACGATGCCCGTAACGGAGGAGAGGGTATAAGCCCAGGCATATTGGCCCGTCTGCACGTTTCCGAAACCCATCGGGACGAAGATCGGGGAGACGAAGGAGGAAATACCGTGGAGAACAGTTCCTTCGTAGCCGCGGAGCGTGATGAGGATGTCCCCTTCCGTTCCTTCGACGTAGCCCGGAATGAGTTCGGCCAAGGCGGCGAAGTTTTCGTTCGCAACCGCATCGGCGACATCGGCCCAGAGTTCGGGGGCCAAAGCGACGCCGTTATAGGTCATGTTAATGACTTCCTCCGGCTCGATATAGGTCCAGTTCCAAGTGAGGTGCGTGAAGGCCCAGATGAAGATGGCCGAGACGATGACGATGGTCGAAACCTTCTTGAGATAGTGTTTGACCTTGTCCCAGATATGGATCATCAAGGCGCGGAACTGCGGCAAATGGTAAGCCGGGAGTTCCATGATGAAGGGCGGAACCTTCTCGCGCTGCGTGGTCCAGTGCATAAGGATGACGGCAAGGATTGCGATAACGAGGCCGCCGACATAAACACCATAGGAGAAAAGAGTGGCGTTTTGATGGAAATTTCCGGCTAAAACACCTGCAATCGCAGCGAGAAGAGTCATCTTCGCACCACACGGGAAGAAGGCAATCGCGCGGATGGTCTGCGTCTTTTCCTTATCCGTGTTGAGGGTACGGGTATTGACCATGGCGGGGACGCCGCAGCCATAACCCATGAGCATCGGGATGAACGCGCGTCCGGATAAACCGAGACGGCGGAAGATGCGGTCGAAGATGAAGGCGACGCGAGCCATGTAGCCCGAATCCTCCAAAATCGAGAAGAAGATATAGAGGACGAGGATCTGAGGCAAGAAGCCAATGACCGCGAAGACACCATCGACGACGACCGAGTTGATGAAACCGACCGCCCATGGAGCTGTATTAACATTTGCCAGGCCCTGATTGATCAAATCGGCCAACCAACCGGAAAATCCACCCCAAAGATTGCTTAGGATGACACCTGGTGAATTAATACCGCCGTCCGTCCAGAAGAGACCTTCGAAATAGGAACCTTCGAAGTTGATGCTGAACTGGACGCCGAACCAGCGATGGAGGAAGAGAAGGTCTTCCGAGAACGTCAGTCCGAAGACAATAAGGAGAATCAGCAAGAAAATCGGAATGCCCGCCCAACGATTGGTCAACACGCGGTCGATTTTGTCGGAGACGGTCAATTTGTCCTTGGCGCGCTCAATCTTTTCGCCTTTGCGGTGAATCGAGCATTTCTCGGAGATGTATTGGTAACGCTCGTCGGCCGAAATCGCGTCGAATTCCATGTCTTCGGGGAGGATGGCGTGGATTTTCTTCGCTTCCTCGGGATGCGATTTTTCTTCAAGTTCGTCGCATTCGAGCATCTTCACGGCATGGAAGACAGGCGAGGCAATGCCGTTTTCTTCCATGATTTTGGTCGCTTTCCCAACGAGTTCCGCGTGGGCGGTGTTGGAAAGGACCGAGGTGCCCTTACGGGCGACGTTAGAAGCTTTATCAGCTTTGGCGAGAAGTTCGTCGATGCCATGCGTCCTTAATGCAGACACCAAAACGACAGGCACGCCTAACGTCTTTTCCAAAGCGGGGACATCGACACTGATGCCCTGCTTCTGGAGAAGGTCGTTCATGTTGAGCGCAACGACGACGGGAACATCGATTTCGAGTAGCTGGGTCGTCAAATAGAGGTTGCGCTCCAGATTGGTCGCGTCGACGACGTTGATGACCAAATCCGGTTTTTCATCAAGGATGAAATTACGGGAGATAATTTCTTCCGGCGTATAGGGAGAAAGCGAATAAATACCCGGCAAGTCGACGATTTTGGCCTCGACGCCGTTATGCTTTCCTTTGTATTTACCCTCGCGCTTTTCAACGGTGACGCCCGGCCAGTTACCAACGTATGCCGTAGCGCCCGTCAACGCATTGAAGAGGGTCGTTTTACCCGAATTGGGGTTTCCAGCGAGAGCGAAGGTCTTCATTTGGCTTCCTCCACCTCGCAGATCACGAACTGCGCCTCGTCTTTGCGAAGCGATAGCTCATATCCCCGAAGCGTAAATTCCAGCGGATCGCCCATCGGGGCTTTTTTCCGCAGGTAAACTTCTGCGCCAGGGGTCAAGCCCATGTCAAAGAGACGGTGACGAACTTTCCCTTCACCAAGGACTTTTACGATGCGGCCGGTTTCACCGATCGCAAACGCACTCATTTCCTTTTGCATGTTCACTCCTTTTCTAACCGACCATGATCCGGCTCGCGAGGTTCGAATCAAGGGCGATGCGGGAACCCGACAACACCATGATGATCGACCTGCCCTCTTTCGAAAGAAGACGGACTTTGGCACCCACGACGATTCCCATGTCACGTAAGTGACGGGTCGTCTCGTCATGGCCATGAACGTGGGTGATGGTCAGTTCGGAGTCGGTTGAGGCGAGGAAGATAGGCATTGTTAAGCTCCCTTAATTGAACACGGATATGATAAGCGAAACCACCCACGTTTCAAGAGAAAGTTAATGTAAATAAACAATTTCTTTTCAAATCACTCAAAAAAGAGGCTGGGGTGGGTTGAAATCGCGCATGCCTTCGCTAAAATGCGAAGTGCCTCCTAGAAAGGATCTTACCATGTTCAAGATTATCGCAGCCGTCCTCATCACCCTCTATTTCGCGTTCCAGCTCTTCTTATCCATCCTCAAATACAAAAACCGCAACGCCCCAATTCCCGAAGAAGTCGCGGACGTATACGAAAAAGACACTTATTTAAAATGGAAACAGTATTCCGCCGAGAAAATTCGAATCGATATCATCTCTAGCTGCGTGGAATACGTTCTGGTTATGGTGCTTCTTTTAACCAACCTGTTCGCCATACTCACGCGTTCCATAGATAACCCCTATGTTTCCGCGATCGTTATCCTTTCCATCTATTTGCTCGCCACTGCCATAACCGGCATTCCGACAAGTTATATCGACACCATCAAAATCGAAGGCAAATACGGCTTTAACAAATCCAGCATCAAAACCTTCGTCGTCGACCAAATCAAATACCTGGTTCTTTCATTCGCCTTAACCATCGGCCTTACCTGCGCCTTCATCGCCATCCATCAGGGCATCGGAGATTACACCTTACTTCTTTTCACGGCCTTGGTATTCGCCTTCATGTTGTTCATCAATTTCCTTTATCCCTTCCTCTCCAAATTCTTCAATAAATTCACTCCGTTAGAGGAAGGCGAACTCCGTGCTTCCCTCACCGCCATGTTAGAAAAATATGGCTACCATGTACGCGATATCAAAGTCATGGACGCCTCGCGGCGCACGACCAAATCCAACGCCTACTTCACGGGGTTTGGCAAAAGCAAGACTATCGTTCTCTATGACAATTTGATCAAGGTTCTCTCTACCCGTCAAATCACCGCGGTTTTCGCCCATGAGATGGGGCATGGGTTACATAAAGACGTCTTCGTAAACACGCTTCGCTCCTTCTTTTCGATCGCCCTCTTTGTCGTGTTGGGCTGGCTACTAGTCAAGTTCCCCCAAATCCATGCCGACTTTGGTTTTGAAAATATCAGTTATGGTTTAGCCGTCATTCTCTTGATTCACGCAGTTCTCCCCATCGTTTCCACGTTCATCGGCCTTCTTTCCTCCTTCTTATCTCGCAAAGCGGAATATAGAGCGGACGAGCAAGCCGTCATCGAAGGATATGGCGAAGAACTAATCGAGGCTTTGAAAATCCTCGCCAGAGAGAACTTCGCGGACCTCAATCCCCCTACCCTCGTCGTCAAACTCAGTTATTCTCACCCAACGCTCGTCCAACGCATTCGCCACATTAAGGAGAAAGAAGCAAACTAAACTCTCCGTTTGACCCATGAATCATCGGCCTCTAGGATGATATGTATCAGGAGCTATAACCATGAAGCAAAAACTACCCTCCCCTAACGGAAAGCGCATCTATCTTGCCACTCCCATGTTTTCGGCCATGGAAAAGGAATATGGGCTAAAGGTCGCCAACTTGCTTGAATCCCACGGCTATGAAGTCTTTGTTCCCTTCCGCGATGGCTACGAAGCCGCCCATCTCGAGGGCAAAAGCGAAGACGAGCTCGTCGCGATGATTTTTGCAAAGGACATCGAAGAAATCAAAAAGGCGGATATCTTATTTATGCTCCTAGATGGGCGCGCGCCGGATGAAGGCGGATGCGTCGAACTCGGCGTCGCTTATACCTTAGGAAAACGTTGTTATGGTTTCAAAACCGATACCCGCACGGTCGAGATGAGTCTAGACCTAAACCCCATGATCACGGGCTGCATGACGAAGATTTTCAAAGACTTCGATGGCGGAACCGCCCTCAAACTCGTTGAAGAATACATCCTAAAACAAGACCTCTAATATCCGGCCTTATTAGACTTTATATTCTCGTTTTCATGAAAAGCCCCTGACACGAACGTATCAAGAGCGGATTCATGAAGTGGCAGACTTTGATGTTTTTGATAGTCAAAGTCCAAGTCTTCTTTTGGAAAAGAAAACTATCGGAACTCATAATGAAATCCAAACCCAAAAGACTCTGATAGGACTTCGCGCCTACCAGAATTGAATCGAGAACGTTTTCCTTAAAACTCTTTGTTTCCATGAAGCGAAAATAAAAATGGCGTTTTTAGGTGCGCCACCACTGAGCGGACAGGTTTTAGGTCTCTGGCCCGACTGATGCAGGGGTATTAACGTCCCTCCTGCTAGACACCACTATGATACGCCGGGTATTGCATAAAAAATGACCCCCGGAAAAAACCATCCTCGGGTTGGAGGATGGTTTGGAGAGCTTATTCGTGGGCCTTCTGGCGTTTGTGGAGAGTCAGCATTAATCCGCCGGCGGAGACTAGGCCTGCCACCATAACCATGGCAATCACTAGGGCGTTTGAGGATGATTGGTGAACGCTTTCGAAGACGCCCTTGGCAAATAGCGACTCGGATGGGTCCCTGCCTAGGAAATCGGAAAAGGTGGATTTCCCGTATTTGCCAACGATATAGTCATATCTGGCCATCGCCTTCTCCTGATCGCTGCCGGAGGGGGTTAGGCCATCGACATCCCTTTCCGCGGCGGTGGTGTCACGTAAGATTGATAATTCGTTTTCGATGTTCGTGATACCCGCGATGTCGTTCCATAGCGCGGTGCTGGGGGCAATGGAGCCACCGTTGCAGAGGGTATGGCCTTCCTCCTCGCTATTGATCGCGTCGACGATTTGCCTTGCGTATTCCCCTTCGGGAACAAGCTGGATGTGAGAGTCCTGTTTGCAAATGACCTCGTCGACCACCTCACCCATGGTCTTGAAGTTTGTGTAACCTTTGAAATCGCAGGCGTCATCGGAGTCGAAGGATAGATACCTCCATGTATCGCCGGTCGTGTTTTGGGCTAGCGTATATCCGCCGTTGACTTTGCTGATTTTCCAATTGGTGGACGATAGGGTCACGCTTGGCGATGGGGCGGTCGATATCCTTACACTATCATCGGAGCCAGAAGCGGCATCGCTATCGTTGATGAGGATGTATTTGGTGGGATCTCCGCCGACATCGATCGTCGTGGAAATCTCATAGGTATTATGCCCAACCAGGGTCAAGTCAAAGGGGAGCAACGCGTTGTTGGCGGAGGATAGGTCAATCCCGGCGGGATTGGCATCCGAAACCGCGACGTTTGACATACCATAGGAGAAATCGTGGTTGACGAGATAGAACCTACCTCCCTCGCCAATGCCCTCGGTCTGGGTGTAAATCTCCTCGTAGGCATAGGATAGCTTGACGTATCTCAAACGGCATATTTCTTCTGGGTCTGCCTCTGGATTTAAATCGGATATATAGATATATAGCTTTTTCACGGCATCCTTTTCCGATGCATTGGGCGTGAGATGCGCGTCGTGCACAATGTATTCGGTCGGTGGATCGTTTTTGCCCGGACCGGTTATGCATGTGGTCCGAGCAACCGGATCATCGTCCGCGTCGAGAAGCTGGAAATTGACATGGAAGCTATAGCTCTCTTTTTCCCTACATGCCCCACTGACGCTAACTACCACCGAGTCGGAAATAAGGCGGCAACCATCGGGAATGAGATTGTCGAATTGAAGGTGTCGCCTATATCCGTTGCATGAGAAGTGAATGCACTCATCCCCTTCTTCCGTGACATTTGAGGACCAACCGTAGTCGCTGATTGCTTGTAGGGAATTAAAGTCATAAACCTCATCCTCAACCGTGGTTACCCCATTGCTTGTAGAGATCGTCGCTTGGACTGGAGTCACTTCCCTATTAACCCCAAAAGCCGCCACGGCTATGCCAGAGATGGCCAAGCCTGCGCAGGCGATCGCGATTTTACTGAATAATTTGTTCATAGTACGTCTCCCTTCCCTTCACGGATATGAACGGCTCTCCTCCCGCCTTACCTAAGAGAGGGTGAGAGACCCTCTTCATGAAAGATGCCGGGAGGTATAATGCCTTGTTAGGGAATAAACGGTTTTGGCGTCTTTGCCCCTTCGGAATAGATCATAGGCAAACTCTGTTTGATGTTCAAACTTTAACATTCCTATGAGTTTGTCTCTAGAAAAACGTGCATCCGTGCGCGATGGGGCTTTCATCGCAGCGCTTCCACTTTCTCTATCTGCCCCGAAAAAGAGAAAAGACCTTCTTCGCGGAAGGCCAAAAACCGAGAAAAAAACAGCCGATCAACGCTGGTTTTCCAAGAAAAAACGTCCTTGATCGTACTGTATCAAGAACGTATTAGTCATTTGGCGGAGGCGAAGAGATTCGAACTCTTGCTGGAGCATAACCCCACTGTCGGTTTTCAAGACCGATCCCTTCAACCGCTTGGGTACGCCTCCGAGCGGAAAAGATTTTGTCTTTTTCTCCCCTGCTTGTCAACAAAGCAAAAGGAGCCAGGCTTCCCTGACTCCGATTCATCGATTGGTGCCCCCACCCTTAGTCGAAAAGAGGTTTGATCCTTACCATGGATCCGTTCTACCGCTGAACTATAGGGGCGGTATTGCCAGGGAGCTCGCTACAAACTCGACCGGCAAGTGAGATTATATGCATCCGTCTCCCTTCACGCAACAAGGAAATTCGTTAGGCCGCCACCCCTGCCAAAAGAACACGGCCACTCCTAACAATTTTGCCTTTCCCTTTAGGGAAGAAAAGAACAGTCCAAAAGAAAAGCCCTAATAGAAATCCATCAGGGCAAGCAAACAAGATAGACGTTAGCAATGGAAGACGATTTTTATCGAATCGATGATGATTTCGTCGCCAAAATTGCTATAGCAGTCCAAAGAGAATTCGTAGAAGATATAGCCTTCTTCTTTCGCGAGGGCATAATCAGGTTTTACGTTTTGATATACGCCGTTGATAGAATAGTTGACGACGGATTTGTCAAAATCGATTACCGCACGGTCTTCTAATTTGAAGGTTATGAACGAGCACTCCCACCCTGCGGAGGTGAACTCGGCGATATGGCCGTTTGCACCGAAAGAGAAGGAGTCCTCTGCCCCTATAATATAAGTCAGCAAATCATCGCCCTTCGAATCGGCGGTATCAAAGTCATAAAGACCGCCGATGACTTTGTCACCATGGAAGTGAAGCGGATAAGCATAATAATTCTCATCATAGGTACCAACTTGCATGTTGCTTCCATCGAGAACGATGGTATGGGTGGGCGTCAATACAGGTTCGGCGAAGATCGCCAAAGCTCCCGAATTCGCACTGAGGGCAAACGCACCGACAGCTAATGCCATGACACCCGCGGCAACACCGAGGAAGATGGTTCTATTTTTCTTCATAAGAAAACTCCTTATAAGACCTGAATTATTAAATAGTAAGACGACGAAAAACCAACAAGATGTTACGCGCTTTCGACAAGCGTCCCGTAAAGGTCATAGACGAAGGCGCTATCGATACGGACCTTCACTACTTCTCCTAGTTCCAGTTCCCTATCGGAAACGAAATAAATGCTCCCGTCGATATCATCGGGCGCGTTCCAATACGAACGCAACAGGTATTCGTTCTTTTTGCTCCCCCTACCGATGACGAGGCCTTCCATGACTTCGCCGATACGGGCTTTGTTATTCGCATAAGAGATTTTCCGCTGCAACGCCATCAGCTCGTTCATGCGGCGCTGCTTGGTAGAAGGACGGACGCGGTGAGGAAGCGTGGCCCCATAGGTTCCTTCTTCGGGCGAATAGGTAAAGCACCCCATATGGTCGAAGCGGATGTCTTCGAGGAACTTTAGCGTCTGGCGTTGGTCTTCGATTGTCTCGCCAGAGAACCCGGCGATAAGCGTCGTCCGCAATACGGCATCGGGGCACTTTTCCCGGATCTTCTTGAAGAGGGCGACTGTCTCCTTTTGGTCGCAATGCCGCTTCATGAGTTTGAGTAGCTTATCCGAAGCGCACTGGACGGGAATGTCGAAATAATGGGCGATGATCTTACTCGACGCGATGAGATCGATCAGTTCGTCCGATATCTCGCTAGGATAGAGATAAAGAAGGCGGATCGAATAGAAACCGATTTCCTCCAAGGCGCGAAGCAAATCGCAAATGGAAGGCTTTTTGCCAGGGAAATCGCTGCCATAGATGGTCGTATCCTGGCTGATTAAGGAAATTTCCTTCACGCCGTCCTCTTTTAGTTTCTTCGCTTCCGTAAGAATCTCTTCGTAAGGCCTAGAAACAAATCGACCCCGAATGAAAGGGATCGCACAGAAAGAACAGAAATTGTTGCAGCCTTCGCTGATGCGTAGATACGCCGTAAAAGGCGCGGTCGAAACGACGCGGCGAAGCGGGTTCATCGGGGCAATGGTATCTTCGCCCGTAAGCGTGCGCAGGTACTCGTGCAGGTGCGCGTAATCCTTAATGGGAACAATTAAATCGGCCTCGGGAAGCAATTCCTTTAATTCATCCCCATATCGCTCCGCAAGGCAACCGACAACGATGACCTTGCCCGCATTTTGGGCGAGCTCGAGGATCTTGTCGATCGATTCGCGTTTGGCCGATTCGATGAAACCGCACGTGTTGACGATAATAAAATCGGCCTCTTCCGCATTGGAGGTGAACGCGAACCGGTCATGCGGGAACATGGCCAGGATCATCTCGGAATCAACGAGATTCTTCGCGCAACCTAACGAGACGAGGCCGACTTTGGTCATAAAAGTTAAAGGCGATCGGAATCCTTGAGGGACTGCTTAAGGAACTTCTTACGCGCAAGGAAGGGCGTGAAAGAAGGCAAGCGGTACGTCCAGTTACGGTCATCGACCGTGCCAGGGACGTTCGTGCGGTAAGACACATCCTGATTGAGGATATCCTGCATCGACAAGACGGCGAGCTTGGCCGGCTTGCGGAGGCAGTATGTCATCATGCGGTCAACCGCAGAGCCAAGGACGATACCCATTTCGCCAAGGCGGTGTAACCACGCGCCTTGTTCGGATTCGGGCATCAAATAGAAATAGGACTGCATCGTGTCGTTATCGTGCGTATCGAGATAAGCGACCGAATTGACGCGGTTCCAGTCTCCCTTATGCTTGAGTTCGCAGTCTTCAAAAGTGAATTGGATGACGTTCATGCCCGGGAAGTTGTAATGGTCGCGTAGGACCAAGACTTCGTCGCGGAGGTCGCCGAGGTCTTCGGCGATGATCTCAAGGTCAGGATATTTGCCGAGCAACAAATCGAAGAATTTGTATCCGGGCGGTTCTTTCCAGACGCCGTCCACGGCCGTCGGGCAGGAAGCAGGGATTTCCCAATACGTATCGAAGGCGCGGAAATGGTCGAGGCGGAGGATATCGTAAAGACCGGCATTCAGATGGATGCGGTTGATGATGAAACCGAAATCGTTTTCCTCGAGTTTCTTCCAGTCGTAGATCGGGTTGCCCCAACGCTGGCCGACCGCGGAGAAATAATCGGGCGGTACGCCGGCGACGACGGTGGGATTATGGGTCTCGGGGTCGAGGAGGAAGGTATCCTGATTCGACCAGACGTCGCAGGAATCGAAGCCGACATAGAAGGGAATGTCGCCGATAATCTTGATGTTCTTCTCTTTCGCGTATTGATGAATCGCGTCCCATTGACGGTAAAGGACCATCTGCAGCCAGATTTCGAAGAGGACGTCTTCTTGGTCTTTCTTCGGGAGAGCGGGACGGGTCTTGATCCAATCCTGCGCAGCCTTCGGCCACTGATCCCAGGAAGAAGGATAACGGCGTTTGAAGGTCATGAAGACCGCCCAATCGTTAACCCAGGGGTGAGAAGAGGCGAATTCATCGATCGCTCCCCTACCGTTCTTGCGAAGGTCGTTTTTAAAGGCCTTCTTCAAATACGGGAACTTGAAGGCTTTGACCGCGTTATAGTTGACGCGGGGCTGACGCGCATTGAAGGCGGGTACTCTCTTCAAGAGGCCTTCTTCGGTCAAGCCGTCGAGGTCGACGAACTGCTCGTCGATCGCAAAGCTTGAATAAGGCTGATACGGCGAATTGCCATAGCCCAAGGGGTTTAGGGGGAGGATTTGCCAGACGCGGAAACCCATTCCATCGAGATGGTCGATGAAGCGTTTCGCGTTCTTGCCAAAGTCTCCGATGCCATGCCGCGAAGGCAAAGCGGTGACGGATAAGAGGATTCCGGCGGATCTTTCGTTCATATGTAAGTTACCTCCTGAATAGTTTAGCACTTATTCTTGCGCGCGTTGCGGCGCATTTTTCGCTTTTGTTTGTAGGTGAGCCAACCGATACGCGTTCCCTTGGGATCCGCGAGGAAGAGCATGATAGGCCCGATGATGTAAGTTCCTAGATAAAGGGCCGGAATCATCCATAGGACCGGCACGAAATAAGTGACCCCATCGATATTGTAGGAAAGAAGATACGGGAACCAGAACGGATAGAGGGAACCGAGGATGGTTTTATCGAATTTCGCCTGCGGGCCGAACTGCATCGATTCGTTGGAACCCTGACGGCCAAAGATACCATTCGGGCCGAACCATTCGCCGATATAGCCGGGAAGGCGGAGCAACGGTCCGCAGATAACGCAGTGCAAGGCGATGATGAACAAGGCAAAACCAAAGCAAAGCGGAATCGCCCAGAGACGGCGGAATTCCAGTTTGTGAAGGCCCGACGCCACCATGCATAGCGGGGCGATGAGAATCAAAAGATGGCAGAGGTAGAAACGGATGCATTCGAGCACGTAAGTCAGCCCATCGAGATAAGTCGCCTCGACGGCCGTCGTCGGCCAAAAGAAGACCAAAATGCCCGAAAGCACCCCGATATAAAAGAAATAGTCGCGGAGATATTTGTTCTTCGAAAGATACATTAACGGGCCAAAAAGCACGAAGAAGGCGCATAGATTGGGCACGCCCGAAGCCGATAGGGAATAGGGCCAACGCTCAAAATAATAAAGCGTGAATTGTTTGACGAAATGCAAAGCGAAATTCGCCCAGACCAACGCCAAGATAAAACGATGCGCGAATCGCGGACCTTTCTTCTTACAAAGGAACACCGACAAGGTAGCCAAGAGGGCCATGCCAAAAATCGCGACGAAATAATAGATACCGAAATAACGAACGTGGGGGACCGCGAAAAGAATCATTCGACTTCTCTTGCTCCGCCAGGATCTAGATGGAGGCTAACGACGTTCTTCTTGCCGTAATACTTGGCCATGTTCTTCTTGAACTCGGCTTCGTCATCGGGATAGACAAAGCAGAGGATGCTGCCCGCAAAGCCACCGCCGACGATGCGGCAGCCACCATGCCCAATGATGCCGTTGGCCACGTCGATTGCCTGTTGGGGCGAACCATCGTAATGGCCGGGGGCAAAGGTGTTGTTCAATAAGGTTTGACTCGAATATTGGGAAAGACGAATCTGTTGGAGGAAGGTATCGCAGTTACGTTCTTCCAAGGCTTTCTTCGCTTCTTTGACACGCTGGCACTCGTCATAGAAATGCTGGGCCCGCATCTTGGCAACATCGGTGACGCCTGAGCAAGGCTGGGACACGTTTTGGAGGAACGTCTTCATGTCCGCGTCGCCGAGCTGCTCGATGCCCATCAGGTTATGGGCAACCGAGAACATGTCGGCCGGGATCGAGGCGTAATAGGCGGTGAGGCCTGCATGGCTACCACCCGTATTCACGAGGACCATGTGAAGCGGCAAGGTATATTCGACCGGTTCGATTTTGATATCGTCCGGGTTTTTGAAATCGAGGAAGAGGAGGCCGCCATAGCAGACACCGATCTGATCGAGTAGTCCACAGGGCTTACCGAAGTAGACGTTTTCCGCGAACTGGCTGATCTTGGCCATCGCGAAGGCACCGATTTTCCCGTCGTTATATAAGACGTTTAGAATTTGGCAGAACAACGCTTCAACCGCCGCAGAAGAAGACAATCCGCTTCCGGCGGGGAGGTCACTGCAGATGGCCGCGGTAAAGCCGCCGATGTTATAGCCTTGCTGGGTGAACTTGACCAAAATGCCCTTGAGGATTCCGATCGTCGTTCCGAGTTCGCCCTTCTTCAACTTCAATTCATCGAGATGGAAGAGGAACGGGGCAAAGCCTTTGGAGACGACGCGAATCGCCCCATCCTTGTTGGGGGCCACCGCCGCTGTCAAGCCGAGATCGATGCCGCCGACCAGGCAAAGCCCGCCTTGGTGATCGGTGTGGTTACCGATGACCTCAACGCGGCCATGGGAGAAGAAGATACGCGTCTTCGCCTTGCCGAATTCTTCTTTGTATAGTTCACGTGCTTCGTCTTTGAGAATCATAGTTCACAAGCCTCCACAAAGCGGGCGATACCCGCTTGTCCGACGCCATCTTCTTTGAAGACGGCGACGTCTTTGAGAATATTTTGGCACACATCGCCAAGATAATCTTCTATAGATTCACCCGTTTCGCGAATCTTTTCGACGCTGACCCAGAAAGGTTCGATGTCATCGAAATGTTTTTTCGCTTCTTCGAGCGTATATTTTTGCTCCACGCACTCCGCGACTTGGGCCATCTGGCGCTTCAAACGGGCTGGAAGGATGAACAAACCTCCCGCTTCGATTAGGCCGATACCTTCGGATTTGATGTGGAACTTGTCGGGATGAGCATGGAAGATGCCATCAGGATAGGTTTCGTCGCAGCGGTTGTTACGGAGCATCATGTAAAGGAAATAGACGCCCTCCTCCTTACGGCAGATGAGAGAAGTCGTATTGTGTTTCTTGCCTTCCGTCTGCGAAAAGATGCCGTTTTCTTCGTCATCATAAACCCTCCAACAGGAGAGGATCTTTTCCGCGGCGAGGAGCAATTCGGCTTTGTTCGGACTGCGGACTAGAAGCGTCGAGACGGGGAAATCCACCACGTCGACCGTAAGGCTCCCCTTCTCGACCAGGCGCTTCCGCATATTGGCCTTGGTAAGGGGAAGCAAATGTTCTCCGCCTTGGAAATGTTCGTGATTGAGAATCGAACCACCCACGATCGGCAAATCGGCGTTCGACCCGATAAAGTAATGCGGGAAGAGGTCGACGAAGCCTAGTAACGCCTTGAAGACGCGAGGCGAGATTTCCATCGGAGTATGATCGCGGGCGAAAAGGATGCAATGCCGTTTGAAATAGCCATAAGGCGAGAACTGCAAATACCACTTCTCCCCTTCGATATCGATTTCGACGAAGCGGAGGTTGCTGCGATCGGCGTGCTTATCATCGCCATAATAACCAAGGTTTTGGTAACAAAGCGCGCAGGGCGGATATTCGCTGACCTTGGGTGCACCTAATAACTTTGCGATATCGGAATTTTTCTTTTCTGGTTTGGAAAGGTTAATCGACACTTCGATTTGTTTGCCCCAGGACGCCATGTAATCGAAATGGACGTTGGCCTCGATCGCGCTCTTTTTGACGTAATCGGAATAGACGGCAAGGTTGTAGAGATATTCAGTCGCCTTGAAGGGATCGGTCTGGCGGAGGACGTGGAAGCGCTCGTTGACCTTGCTAGGAAGCGGGGTCACCGCGCCGAAGAGGAAGGAAATTTCCTCGTCGAGCCTCTTTCCGACATAGCCCATCTTCAAAAGGTGCTCCGCGAGTTCCTTGCGGATTTCGTCGGGGCGGTCCAAAGCCCGAAGTGACCCTTCGTCGATATCACCTTCATACGGGGGTAATCCCTTGTAGTGGCCTAGGAGCATTTGGTAGACGTAAAGGGCGTCTTCCTCGGCCAGATTCAGGTGAATGCAGGCAAAGGCAACAAGTTTCTTTAACGCTTTTTCCATGCGGTTTCCTCCAATCTATATGTGGCGGACACGCTCGAAGTGCCCGTTTTTAGTTTCGCATCATCGTTAAGCGGGGCTTGCTCAAACTCCATGGTCAGGCAAGGGTCGCGTCCTGCAACGCCCGCGAAGATCCAAACGACTTTGGCATTCGTTTCGGCAGTTAAGCAGACATCGTTACAGCAATAACAAACCTTAGGCTCATCGAGGACATAACCGTAATCGAGATCTTGATGAATCTTCAGGCGATCCCCATCAAACTCATCACGGCAGTCCATATATCCTAGCGGTTCTTTGTGTTCGCCTAGTCGGACACGTTCATGGGCGGCCATCCGGACTTCGAAATCCCCCAAGTTCTTCGCCCCAAGCGACCAGTAGGCGTGATGGGTTGGGCTATGAGGGAAGGGTTGGTCGGAGGTCACATCGATCCGAATCGAAAAGCGTGGCTCGTCTTCAAAGAATTCGTAGGTCGTTTCGGTGATGAGATGAACCCCTTCGACGTCCTGCTCGTGATGAAAGATGACCGCGGTTTTCCCCTGTCCTTTCTCAACGTGATAATCGAAAAGAGAGAAGGCAGTCGTGAAAGGCCCGCTATGAAGGCAATTGGGGCCTTCGTTAAGCGGGAAAGAGAATCGGCCGATTTTCCCTTGGGGGATTCGCCCCGCAAATGGAGCGACCGTCTGACCGAAAAAGAAGGGGTTTTTGTGGAAATACTCATCCTTTTCACCAGAATATAGCATTTTCTTCCCCTTGAAATAGAGCTGGTATAAGCCCGCTCCAAAAGGACTTAGTTCCGCCCTTAAATCCGGATGGGCGCATACATGGATCAAAGAGGGGTTCGCGTTCATTTCAGACTCGACCTCAACACGATTTCGAGCTCCTTCGCGTTCATCGTCTTCGGAACGGGATAAAGCGGGTTGCCCTCTTTGGCGGCGTGTCTAGCAAGGGCGACGATATCTTCCTCTTTGACGAGGTTCTCAAAGTACTCCGGAATCCCCATCGCGGCATTTAGCTCTTCGACATAACGAATAAACGCTTCGGCCCTTTCTTTTTTGGCATGCGTCTTATCCAATAGACCAAGCATATCCGAAAGGTAAGCGAGTCGCTTATAGACGCTCTTCCCATAAGCTTTTAGGACATGAGGCAATAACACCGCATTCGCCAAACCATGAGGGACGTTATAGGTGCCGCCTAGAGAATGAGCCAAGGCATGGACATACCCGACATAAGAACGGGTAAACGCGGCCCCGGCCAAGAACGCGGCCCGTTGCATGGCTCGCGCCTCCATTTCGTCGCGAGGCGTCTTATAGAAGGGAAGCAAATGCTCGTGAATCAAACGGATGGCTTCGAGCGCGTCTTTTTTCGTTTGGCGATAATTGGAATGCCCGATAAACGATTCGACGGCATGGGTCAAGGCATCCATGCCGGTCGAGGCGATGATATGAGGAGGAAGCCCGCCTAATAACGTTGGGTCGAACACGGCTCCCAGGGGAATCAATTTGGGATCGTCGATTTGGAATTTGTCGCGGGTCGCGTCGTTGATGATTACCGCCGCGAGAGTCGTTTCCGAACCCGTGCCGGCGGTCGTAGGAATCGCAAAAAGCGGAACCAACTTACGGTGGACCTTCAAAATGCCTTTGAACGAGGTGAGGTCTTTTTGGGGATAGGCAATGCGAATAGATAACGTCTTTGCCGCATCCATCGCCGAGCCGCCACCTAAGGCCACCAGACAATCGCAGCCTTCATCCCGATAAACGGCATATCCCTTCTCGACCATCGAAAACGTCGGATTCGGATCCACTTCGAAGAAGAGGGCGTAGTCGAGTCCGCGCGCCCTAAAGGCTTCGAGGAACTTCTTTTCCATACCTAAGGCATGAAGAGAACGGTCCGTCACCAAGAGAGGTTTTCTTAATCCCATCTCGCCTAACTTCACGGCAAGGGCGTCCGCCCCTTCGATTTCCTCGGGAAGGCGGAAAGGAAGAAAAAGCGAGGCCAGGTAAAGGCCTTTTTGGAAGATACGGCAACCTAACGTCGCGAAAACGTTCATATTATAGGAACGGCCCCACGATCCTTAGGACGGCCCAATACCAGTATTGACGTTGCCGCCACCGCTTCCATTGTTCCAAGGTGACTTCGCGGCTGACGCGAAGAGTCTCGACATAGTCATCGTACATGGTCTTGATGCAGGAGGCGTTGCAAAGGAACGTCCCGCATTCGAGGTGAAGATAGAGAGAACGGTAGTCGAGATTAATCGTGCCGACCGTCGCCATCTTGTCGTCGCAGATAAAGGTCTTCTCGTGAACGAAACCAGGCGTGTATTCATACATATGGACGCCCGCTTGGATGAGAGGCCCATAGAAAGAACGGGCCATCGTGAAGACGGCTTTCTTGTCGGGGATATGAGGGAGCAGCATGCGCACGTCCACGCCACGATGCGCGGCATGGATGAGGGCGTTTTCGACTTCCTTGTCGATGATGAGGTAGGGCGTGGTGATATAGATATAACGGCTGGCGGCGTTAATGAGGTCGAGATAGACGCGCTCGCCAACCGCTTCGTTATCGAAAGGAAGGTCGCCATAAGGCTGGACGAAGCCATCGCTTTTTGGAAAACCGCCGATCTCGTCGATATAGCGGCCCGGGGCATAGAGCTTCTTCTCGATGAGCTCCCCCTCTTTTTCTTTCGTACTCGCCCAAGCGGCGAGGAACATGTAAGTGAAATTACCAACCGCCGCGCCACGGATGAGGATGGCATTGTCTTTCCAATGGCCAAAACGGACGATCGCGTTGATGTATTCGTCGGCCAAGTTGAAACCACCGGAGAAGCAGGTATGACCATCGATGACGAGGATCTTACGGTGGTCACGGTTATTCATGCGGATATCAAGAAGCGGGCGGAACTTGTTATAACGAACCGTCTTGATACCCATATTGGTCAACGTCTCGGCGTAATGAATCGGCACGGTCGTCAACGAGCCGACGTCATCGTAAATGAAACGCACATCGACCCCTTCCGCAGCCTTTTCTTTCAAAATCTCGAGCATCGAATCCCACATCTTGCCTTGGGCGACGATGAAGAATTCGAGGAAGATGAAGTGCTTGGCCTTACGGAGTTCTTCGAGGATAACCGGGAAGGCATCGTCGACGATCGGGAAGTACTGGGTCGAGGTTTTCTCGTGCACGCCCCCGCCGCTTTTCTCGGCGAGGTAAGCCGAAATGGAGGCGGCCGTAGGGCAAACTTCGCTTAGCCTTTGCTGACTGCCGTCCGTGCTAGGGAACTTTTCGATGGGCTTACGGTATTTCTTGAGTTTCTCTCTCTGAGAACGGCTGGTCTGCTTGTTCGCGAAGAAGATGTAAATAAGCGCCCCGCCGATCGGAATCAGGAAGACGAGGAACATCCATGAAAGCTTATAAACATCGGGGGAAGGCGTAGAAAAGATATAGACCGCAAGAAAGATATCGACGATAAAGGCGACACCGATGAAGATCAAAACGGCCCAAGGACCGTTTTCGGCTAACGATTCATATAGCCAGATCAAAAGGGCGGAAACAGTTAAAAACTGAATGGCAAGAACCAGGCCCAAAATGAGTTTCTGCCAATAGCCAGGGCGGAAGAATTTCATCGTTTTGTCTTTTTGTTTCCTTCAGGATGCGCTTCGGTTTGTTTTGGATTGATGCGATAGGTATTGCAGATCACGGTGAAGGCTTCATTGATGCGGCGCATCGAGGCGGCGGAATCGCAAAGCCGACGGAAATCTTCTAAGGTCTTCTTGCCGATGATGCGGACATTGGATTCCAAGCAGTCGATTTCTTCTTGGACCTTCTTGCGTTGAGGCGGAAGGAAGGGAACGGTGCGTTCCATTTGACGGTAAAGCGGACCATAGATGTCGGCCCTCCAAAGGAAGAGGCGCGCAATCTCGGGGGCGGTCTCTTCTTCTCCTTGCAAAGAGAACGTTTCGAAAGGCTGATTCATCTTGCCATAGGCGAACACAAAGGGGAGAAGAGTGACGGGCTCACCCTCAAGGTCATAATCGATCGGGTCTAATTCCGCCACGATGGAAACTTCTTCGAACCCGAGCTCCGTTAGAGAAACAAGCAGGCATTTCTTCGCCCTCCCCTTTTTGGGGATCAAGGGCAAATCGAAACCGCCGGGTTTGGGAAGAAGCAAAAGGGCGTCACCACTATAGGTGAGGCCAACAAGGAGAATCCGTCTTTTGTCTTTAGCCATAATATCTTCCTTATTATAAGGAAGGCGGCAAGACCTGTTAAGTTAATTCGTTTCCGTTTCCCTCAACAACGCTTTTTTGATAGTTCGCAAGTAAATCGCAACAGCCGGCCGCGGCCTGTCGCGTTTCTCCCGCGAATTCGCCTTTGCTATCCTTTTGATGCCCTTCAGGCGGGGAACAGAAAGGAAAGGAAAGCATATGAAACACCTGAGATACCACG